>CACYWP010000012.1 GCA_902778135.1 uncultured Coriobacteriaceae bacterium | reverse complement strand
TCCCGGGTCGCCCGGTGAAGGCGAGGAAGAAGGGCGTGAAGGGAGCGAAGAGCGTTGCTGCCTAGGCTAGCCCCTTGTCACACAAACTACCGAAGCCTCATATTTCCTCATTCAGAAGGAAGCTCTGCTGATATTCCCAGATCCTGAAGCACGGAGAAGTCAACGAACTCGGTGCCGATCAAGGAATTGCCAGCCATTGCGGCTGAAAGCATTCCTTGATTGAAAGCATTGATTGCGCAAGCAGCTCTATTGATTACCCCTTCCAATATGGTTATTAAGAACTCAATCTCTTGGATTACGTCAATCCTATACTCCACGTCGTAGGCAGTTTTGCTATTTGCATCCAAGAGCATTTCTTCAGCAACGCACAGATAAAGATCTGCATCGTTTGCAGGAAGTGATGCATTGATATTAGCCATCGCGATGAATTGACTCTCCAGTTTCAGCAGTTGCTCAAGAGCCTGCTGACGTTGTTCAATCCATTGTTCGCTACGTAGGCGCTCTCTTAACGCACGCTGAAGATACACTTTTGCGCTGTCGAAGAGATAATCGTGACCGCCGTTCATAAAGCTGCTCACATATGCCCACAGCTTGCGCGCCAGAATCGAGGCATCGGCAAACGATACGTGGTATGGATCCGATGAACTGCTCTGGATTCCCACGGCATCCAAGTAGTCGCTCGCTTCGACAAGATGATGATCAGTGTATTCATAACACCATTCGTCAATTACGCTCAACGAGACAACAGCGTCGCCTTCCATTGGGATGCACTCGCTGCGAGCCGCTCGTCCATAGTATTCTCCTATTATGTCAATCAGTCGCTCATGTTCGGCGCGCACAGAGCCAAGCTCTTCCTCGAGTTTCTCTATTCTTGCCACATGCTGTCTAGACTCCATGTTGGCCCTCTCGAACTTATAATTGAGTACTTGAGCCCAGAGTATCACATCGCAATTATGCACACTCTACATCTGTCTACAGAATGAAGGCACCCATGCCCCCGTATTGAATTGCCGAATTATTGAAAGGAAGTCACATCGAGAATAAATGGGAGCGACAAGCCGAAGCCAAACGAAATATCCGACAATCCAACCTCAGATATGTCATGATGAGTAGTTGTGCAATCGCAATCGCTTCAGTCTCGGAGATGGGAATAGCAGGGTCGGATGGAAGCGCGCTACGCGTACGAACAGTCCAGCAATTCGTCCCAAGATCTCGCCTACCTTAATCGTAGGAGAGTGTCTGACTTCGTGCACTTTACATCCGCCGACAACCTCGAGGGGATACTCAATAGCGGGCTCGCGCCGAGGTCATTCCTAGAGGGTATCGGTACGTCTTTTACCAGCACGGACAATCTCCGGCTGGAAGGCAGGGATGTTGTTAACCTCTCGATTACCAACCCAAACATCGGGATGTTCTATGGCAAACGAAAAGAGCATCCAAATCAAGTTTTCGCAGTTCTGACCCTCGACCCCTCACTACTCCTTGAGGCGGAGGGAATCTATTCCTTCCGCGCAACGAACGCTGCTAGCCGCTTCTCCCAGCCTTGCAACGTCGAGGAGGTATTCGCGGGAGACAGACCGAGCTTCTTCGAGCCCAACTGGCCGACTGACAATCAGGCCGAGCTGCTCGTCCGAGGCTCCATTAACCCGAGGTACATCAAGACGATTCAGTTCCCTTACAGCGCCTCTCGCGACCAGCGTGCAATCGACCTCGCAGAGAGAACGGCTGCCTTGGCTAGGAAGCTCGGCCTCCGTTGCAGCGTGCTGTTCAGCGAGAGACACTTCGACTACAACAAGTCGCTCCTCGGACAGCTGGAGCCGAAGAAGCAGTATAAATCCTACTTCGTTTCCTGGTCAGTGGATGAGCAGGCCGCTGTCACTTCGGCAGAAGCCATCAGACTCATCGAACGAGAGAAGCTATTCGACTCCATGGCCTATGCAGCCCGCATACTCGACGGTGAAAAAACCCAGCCTGACAGGGACGTTATGCCAGATGCCGCATGGAGTTTGAAATACCGCGTTCCCGCAGAGCCCGCCGAGCGAAGCAATGCACAGCTGAGCGCCTTCGCGGTCATAGAGAAAATCACGAATAGGGGTAGAAGGACAAGGCTGTCACCATGGCTTGAACAGAGGCTTGGATCAGATGAAGAGATCGCATTCGCCCACCAGGCACAGTGCGCCATCGTCGAGATGGTCAAACACCAGGCACTGGGAGCCGGCGACCGAATTGTGGCAAAGCGTTGCGGGAAAAAGCATAGTCGCCTCGGAAGGGTCTTCCGGCTGGCGCTGCAAGACCTGCAGGACCTCTCGTCAAACGTTTGCAGGATGTATGGTTGCGATGACCTTATGGAAGGCATCGATGTCGTCAACAACGTCCGAGACGCCAACCTCGTAGCCAACTGGTCAGATGACCCCGGGACGCTCGGCGCAGGCGAATTCAAGCTTTCGGGGTTCAGGGAGGCACCAGGCGCCGTAGCCTTCGACTTCACAAGGGTCGTTGAGCCAGTCCCCATCAAGTTCGACATCAGGACGTTACGCTTCCTTCTGAACTACATCTTCCGGTTCGAGGACTTCCGCGAGGGACAGGTCGAGGCTATCCGCAGAGGACTGCGCAGGCAGGACACCATCGTCCTGCTCCCCACCGGCAGCGGAAAGTCCGTCGTGTTCCAGCTGCTCTCGCTGATAACCCCCGGAATCGCTTTCGTCGTCTGCCCCATCATCTCACTTATAGAGGACCAGATAACAAACCTGCGGAAGCGTGGGATAGACCGTGCCATGGGGCTATCGAGCGCCATGGATTCCGAGTCGCAAAGCACCGTACTCGAAGGAATAACCACCGGACAGTACTTGGTCTGTTATGTGGCACCGGAGCGCTTCCAGAACAGACGGTTCAATGCAAATGTAAGGCGCTACGCTTCAACCAACCTCATTTCAACCGTAGCCGTAGACGAGGCACACTGCGTGAGCGAGTGGGGCCATGACTTTAGGACCGCCTATCTCGGACTCGCCCGAACGTGCAGAGAGGTGTGCAGCACGGGCGATGCAACCCCTCCGCTGCTCGCCCTCACCGGAACCGCTTCCACCAGTGTGCTCACCGACATGATGAACGACCTTGAGATAAAAGACGAGTATGCGGTGATACAGCCCAGGAGCTTCGATAGGCCGGAGATTCACTACCGCGTGATACGGGTGCCCAGCAACCAGAAACTCTATGCCCTGGGAAAGGTGTTAGACGAGCTCATCCCAAGAGACTTTAGCTCCGATTCGTCCTTCTTCTACATCCCGAACGGCGACGCATCAAATTGTGGAATAGTCTTCTGCCCCCACGCAAGCGGAAGCTTCGGACTGATGGCAAGCGACAGAGCTCTAGCCGCCGGGCACCCGGGGGTGTGGGACTACATGGAAAGCCGGCTGCCAGGACTGTGCGGCTACTACTCTGGATCCGCACCAAAGCGCATGGGCATGGGCGATTCCAAGTGGAACGCCGAGAAAAGGGCGCAGGCCTCGATGTTCAAAGGCAACGTGAAGACCATTATGGTTGCAACCAAGGCCTTTGGCATGGGGATAGACAAACCCAACGTGCGCTGGGTAGTGCACTACGGCATGCCTGGGAGCCTCGAGTCCTACTACCAGGAGGTCGGTCGCGCCGCAAGGGACCGGAAGGTCGCATACGCCTACCTGCTCCTGTCCGACGACTTCCACGACCTAAACGAGGAACTTCTCGACCCCTCGAGGACACCCATTACCGAGATGATGACGAAGAGTGACTCTAGAAAGGGGAAGTGGAACGGCGACGACGTGAGTAGGGTCGCATTCTTCCACTCGAACACCTTCGAAGGTGTGGACTGCGAACTACAGGCCGCAAATGGGGTCCTCGGCGCATGTGGCCGCGACAACTACCACGATAGCCAGTGGTACGTGCCATTCTCCAGCACGGAAAAAGAGAGCATGGAACGGGCAATCTACCGGTTCAGGCTCCTCGGCGTCTTCGAGGGCTACGCAATCGACTACAGCAGATGTGGCGGCACTTTCGTCATCAAGCCGAGTGGATACCGGGGCGACGCGCTGCGCAGCCACATCATAGAGAGCTACCTCGAATACATCAGGGCATACCAGTCCGACGAGGCTTATATGCGCACCGCAAAGAGGAACGTGCTTGCGGCAGTGGACGGCGCCGTCAACGACCGGGACTTCATCATGCGTGCGATGAGACACCTCCTCGGCAGCTTTGTATACAAGGTCCTCGAGGAGGGTCGCAGACGAGCCACCAAGACCATGCTCGATGCCGCGAACATCGCGGCTGACGCTGGCAGTGAAGAAGCCACCGATCGCGAGCTCAGAAGGCAGATGCTCGCCTACCTGTCAATAAGCGGGCATGACGGCAAGAGGCAGGGAATACGCGCCTTGCTGAACGACGCCACGGACCTCGGCCTCATCTTGGAAACCCTCCAGCAAGACGAACGATCAGACCTCCTTGGCCAGGCAGCTCGCCTCCTAGAGGACTATCCCGAGCACTATGGACTCCACTTCATACAGGCAGCCGCCTATGCCCTCAATGGAGACACAAACCGCTTCGGATCCTCGCTTCGCGCCATGACTGACTTCGGAATCAGTAACTACGGGCTCGGACGAGACGAGTGCAAGTCCAATTTCGTTGCCTTCATAAACAGTCCTGCAGCCAAGGATCTGCAGGCGGAGAAAATCGAGATTCTGTTACCGATAATGAGCGAGTGCTTCGACTGCACCGAAGACGAAATGCTATCGCTTCTGACATCTGCGCAGGCGACAATGCTGAAGGAAATTGACACGCTCTACGACATATCTAGTATTGCGATGGAGGGAATACGATGGACGCAAGCGAGTTGAGAACCCTAGAGGAAAAGGCGCGTGCAATCGTCGCCACCCTCGCCACCCTCGAGAGCGAGACAGAACGCCAGAGGAGGATGGGCGACCAGCTTGAGCAGGGCAAGGAGGCCCTTCTCGCCTTGGCATCAGCGCTCTCGTCCACATCAGACAGGCTTGCAGACACTATCGACCTGCTGCAGCACAGTACGCTGACGGAAGACATCGACCACCTCAACTCGAAGATCGATGACGTGGGATGCCTAGCCAACTTGGCAAGGGATGACGCACGCAAGGCCGAAGACCTCTGCAAAACCTCGGTCGAACTCGTCACGAGAGCAGAGGATTCGGCGCAGCGTGTTGTCGAACGACTTGATGGCATAGAGAGCACTTGCGCAGAGCTGCTCAGATCCCTCGAATCGCTGAGGGAGGAGTCTGCCCAGCGCGACGCAGAGTTGACAAAGCGCTTCGATATCATGGAGGAAGTCATAGGTCGCATCGACCGCAACACCCAAAAGGGCTTTGGAAAGGAGCGAGCCAAACATGCAGCCTGGTAAGCGGGCGGTGCGTCCCTTCTTCGGCGCATCGAGAAAGCCTGGGTGCGCCTTTGTCGAGGAAAGCATCGAGTTCGACTGGCACAGCGGCCTCAGCTGGCAGGTTCGGCAGCGCTCAAGCAAGTGCTTGGCCGAAGCCATAATCAGGCGTTACGGAAACGCCGGGCTGACACTACAGGACATCCTCGAGGTTTCGACCGCATCGGATGACTATGAGACGGGAAAGGCCCTGTCGGCAATCAACCTCATGTACGAGGACCCCGAGACTGGCCGGATCTTTAGCGTGGAGAGCTGGTTCCAGTCCGCAAAGGTCTATGAAAGGGATGGGCAAGAGTTCGGACCGTATGGCGAGCTCCTCACCGTAAAGACTCCAAAGCGTTACCTCAACACCTTCCTCGACAGCAAAACCGCACGTCAATATGAAGGCGATGAGCTATTCCAAAGAATACAGTCAGAGATTCAAAACGCCAGCCTCGTGAGGTTCGAGCTGTGGGGAAAGGAGTTCCCCCTCATCCCAAGAAGCTGCTTCTATGACTACCTCTACGCAAAGGCCCTATATCAGGAGAGAAACACCGGCCTAGCGGAGCGGCTCTGTGACTATCGGGTTTTCACGGACATCATGTTCAACCCAGGCACGGGCAAGAGGCGCAAGTACAACACGCAAGCCAGAAGCTGCGCGATCTTCGTAAGCTTAACGAAGAGGAATCTGATTGATGACGCCCTGTTTGACATCGATTCTTTTGTCGACCTAGTCGGATACGAAACGACGTCACGTCAGAATGCGGGCCCAAGGCAATCTGAGCAGCTTGGTATCAACTTCGCCAACTCTTAAGACCCAGATTGATGATTAAGTCGCGGGACTTCGGGACAAGAATCGACCTCTGAAAATCCTTGTACGACGATAGGCGCAAGACAACGCCCAAGCGACCACCTCGTACGTTTACATCAATCAAAGACAGATGCTATTACCTCATAACGCATAATAAGCCAAATACCGCGCAATGACCTTGGAGAGCATAGAGGTGCTCCAAAGCCATGCGCGTCGTACGATTGCGCACTTGGCACTTGGTCGTTCATGATTCCACGCTACGCCAGTGCGCTGCTCCACGATGCCACGATGCTGCACCGATGAACGCCGAGTTCATCTCCTTTTTCATCTGTCATCGCCTGTACTTGTGGCTGAGCCCTGCTATAGCTGCATTTACAACAGCAAGGTCGAAGTCCCTCTTCTCGAGCCCACACGCATACAACAGCTCGTCGTTGCACTTGAGCGATTTCCAAAGGAGCTTCCTGTCCGACTCGTTGATGTATACCCGGTACAGCAAGTTCGCCAGCATCACTATGAGCCGGCGACACTTGCGATAATGAGCAATACGACGCTCATCGGATATGCCAGCGACGAACATCTCGAAGTCATCCTCAGTGTACTTGGGCTGCAGTCCGAGAATTGGATTCACGAGCAGCTGCGTCGACGAGTTCATCAGGTTTACGTAGGAGCCGAGCGCATACTGCTGAAGCTCGGACATGGTCTCGTAGTCAGTTCCGAAGGCCTGAATGTCCACGTTTGCGTTACGGAGCAATCGCGTCTCGCTCCAGATACGCTTGATTCGCTCCTCGATCTCGACAATAGCGAGCTTGTAAGACTTTATGTCACGTTCGCCAACCAGCACAAATATGCGGTTCAGACGCTTCCTCTCGCCCCTGCTCTTGAGAAAGAGTGCGGCGCTGCCTACCAGGGCGGCTCCGGCTATGGCCCAGCCCGCAGGCCCGGCCATTGCGAGAAATGCCTCTCCCGCGGCCATGCCCCCACCGCCGATTGCTAGGGCACCGCCGCCGAGCCACGCGAGCGCAGCGTTTGTGGCTGCGGCGCCGCTCAGGGCAGAGATTGCGGTGCCGGTTGATGCCACGCCAAAGGTCGTGGCCACGCCCATGGCAACAGTCGGTCCCATTGCGGCGACCGCTACTCCCAGCCCGGCGCCAGCCATGCCTTGGCCAACGTTCCTTGCGCGAGCGGTCTTGAAGTCCCTCTCTATCCTTTCGGCCTGGCGCCTCCACTCCAGCCTGACCTCCTTGAGCCTCTGGCACTCGAGGACCTCCTCGGTGGGGACGTTCCGAATTCTGTCGAAGGTGGCCTGAATCTCGCCAAGGGCGGCGTGCAGCCCCTCGACCTCTCGTCCAAGCTCCCTGATCCTAACGTTTGTTACGCGAACGAGCCCCTCCGCCCTATCGCTCACGCGCTCCAGCTCCGACTTCTTACCCATGGTCTTCTCCCAAGAAGTACGCGTCTATGTCGTCTTTTGTCCTGAGGATCCGCTCTTCCGGGACCTTCCTCTTCTCGGCTAGCCTCACGGACTTTTGGAAGGCGGCTTTGTACGCACTGCTGCCCTTCAGGTCGTCGACAAAGGTCAGGAGCTGCCTGTCGTCGTAGAGGTCAGCCAGCGTGTTGAGAGCCTCAATGTAGTCGTCCACGATGAGTCTCCTGCGCCTCAGGAAGTATACTTCCTCCTGTGCTTCGGCGCGCCCGAGACCTCGAGTCGCCTCGCCATATAGGGAGATAGTGAGCCTCCCAATGCCGACGACGTTTAGCCTCATGGCGAACTCGACCACATTGAAGGCGCCGCCGCCCTCGGCAAGCCCGCGTATTGCCGCGTCCCCCATGTCGACCAGGCAGAACGACCCGTGTGCGACCGTCAGCATCCTCTTCACCGTGGCATTCGAGAAAGGCTCGCATGCCCTCCACATCCCTTCAGGCGAGCGGTTCTCCCTCCCAATCTCAGAGAGGTACTTGATCGCGCGCCTTATGCTGTACATCAGCCGTACGAGGAGTTCGTTTATGAGGACGGGAATGGCCTGAGCCGTCTGGAACCTCGCGTCGAAGCCTTTTTCGTAAATCTTAAGGGCGAGCTCGTTCATTGAGACATTGAAGTCCGAGACTGGGATGCGCAGCTTTTGCTTTAGCGCAACAACGTCGTTTGTCCAGCTCCATATCGGGGACGGTATGCCCATGCCGCGACCCTTGCTCGACTCGGATCCTGACACGTCGGAAAGAAGGTGGCCGAGCCAGTTCGCGAAGGCGCAAAACAGCTTGCTCGGCACGTCGCGCCCGCGCAGTTCGAACCCCCCGTCCACATCCTCTATGGAGATGAGCTGTCCCTCGGAGACAAAATGCGATGAGTTGTCGAACTGATCGAGGACAGAAAAGAACAGCCCCAGCAGGCTAGGGTTGTGCGCGAGCGACTTGAAGTGGTGGTTGCTGGGTTTAAGGTCGAAGATTTCGCTCGCGGCATCCCCCGCCCCGCGCTGGTCGTAGGGAACCCTGAATTTCCTCCCAAGATAGAGGATTGCCGACGGGAGCCTATCGTCCTGGCCGTCCCAACCGCAAAGCCTGGCGAAGCCTTTTACCCGCTCGCCAAACCACTGGTCAGTCACTTCCCCCACGGGCGACTCCCCGGGCTTTCCGACGAGGAACACGTCTAGCACCCCACAGAGAGCGCCGCTCGCAACCGAAAGCGCATAGTCGATCTTGTCGCATTGCGGCGTAAGCGAATTGAGGGTGGTGGCTGACTCCTCAAGTCTTTTCTCGACGCTTTCCAGCTCAGCTTCCGCGTCCTTCATCGCCCGCGAGATGCTCTGGCCGAAACCGAAGCCGTCATCGCAGGCATCCAGATCAAAGATGGCGACTATTTGATTGTCGCTATGCGAGGAATATGCATCTTTCACGTTCTCGCCCCTTTGACTGCTTCGCAAAATAACAGTTTGTCATGCTTTTGGAGCTTGTAATGATTCTACCGTTTCAAGCCCATGGCAGCAGGTTTACCTGAGCTCTAGCATATGAGCCGTAGTCGGCAACTGCGCACTGTAGAGATAATCAAGTGTCTTCTGGCACGTGGGCGAGTATTGCTTATTGCCAACACAAGTACGCTCGTTTTACACCTCGAAAACCCGCCCCATACCTGCGCAAATATGTGTACATCATGGTATAATTCAATATGATTGAACATATATGTACAGGAGGTTTAGACATGAGTTGGCAAGATAAGGACGAGCGCTTCGTCTTTGCATACATTCGGGTATCGTCAGCGGACCAGAACCCTGCGAGACAGCTCTTAACGTTCCAAACGCTGCCCGATAGCCATGTCTTTGTCGACAAGGTCTCCGGCTCTAAACGCCATCGCCCACAACTCGACATCCTCCTGCACAACACGCTTCGAGAGGGTGACACGCTCGTCGTAAAGAGCCCGAGCCGACTTGCACGCAATACTCGCGACTTGCTCGAGATAGCGGAAGACCTCACTAGCCGAGGTATCGCCCTTGAGTTTGTGGACAATCCCGAGCTCAACATCACCGACGCGCGCGGTAGGCTCATCCTCACGATAATGGCCGCTTTCGCAGAGTTCGAGCGTGCCATGATTCTTGAGCGTCAGGCGGAGGGAATCGCCATCGCGAAGGCGAAGGGCAAGTACCAGCGTAAGCCCCGGCTCACTGGCGAACAGATCGACGAAGCTCGCGAAAAGATTGAGCTTGGCGTGCCGAAAACTCAGGTCGCCCGCGAATTCGGTGTCTCGCGAACGACCCTTTACAACGCGCTCGAAGGTAAAGGCATCTATGCCGATTCCGCTGGTTAATTTGAGTATTTCTACCTCACAACTCATTCCAGTCACATGTCGCCACAATTGTTAGCGTGCGTTCCCGACACTCGAGACCATCTGCTCATACGCTGAGTGATCATTTGGTGTCCGCAAGTTAGCACCCAACGGACCAGAACGCACTGGGGCAATTCGATGGGCAGAGTAACTGCGTAAATTGGTAAATACTCAACAACTATGCTAAAAAGCAAGAAGCCGTAAGTCCAAGCCGACAATTGGAGAGATAGCCATGCAAAGGACGATACCAGACAACGAACGTCACCACTTCGACTTCAAGTCGTGGTGCGCCATGTTCATGAGCATCGTAGAGACGCTCGACGCAGAGGACCAGGCAAAGCAGTGCAGGCTCGTCTACGATGCCATATACGACGCGAGGCAGATAGTGGACATCGCCATATGGTGCTCGTCGGCGGCAGAATATGCCACCATGCACTCGCCAGGCGCCGCCGCGCTCGGCGCCACGCTGAGGGCGCTCGGATTCAAGGCCCACTTCACGGACGCATGCGAGGCGCTCGAGAACAACGCGAACGTGCTCGGCATGTACATCTACGAGACCGACAACGAGCCATATGAGCACATCCCAGCGACGGCGAGCCTCGAGGACACGCTCAATCTCGCCAAGGACATCCACGACTCGGTCTGGGAGATGACGTTCGTCGCGGCGACCGACGAGTCGCCGGACCCCGAGGGCCCGGAATACCTGTCGTGGAGGCACTTCCTCAACTATCTCGAGAAGACCCACCCGCTGCCGCAGACACGCTCGATTCCGGAACAGAAGCGCAAGCGAAAGTCAGCCAAGGAACTCTACGATGAACTCTGTGCCTCGATGCCCGAGTATCCGCACATCTCCTTCGAGGAGGCCGACGAACTCGTGAAGAGGCATCTGTACCGCTAGCCGAGCTCGATGTCGTCGGCAGAGTGCGCGCTCTCGTCACCTCCCGTGACGATGCGGTACTTGACGCCGCGGGTGTCGACGCCGTCCATGAGGTGCGGGTCGTTCGTGTGTATCTCGACGACGACGTCATCGATGCTGTCGAACGCCTTGACCTGATCGGGATACCTGGTCGCGAGCTCACGATGCCTGTCGAACATCCTCTGGCGGCCGTCGAGCAGCTTGGATGCCCCGTGTTTCTGAGTTTTGTTGAGGCTTGTTCTCTGCGGGACGCTGGTTTATCCAGGCTAACGCCATATAGCGTAACTCAACCTTATGCCGCTGCAATGGTCTCCGTGCGCACGTTAGGCGCACGGAGACCATTTGCGCCATGCAGCTAATAATGTTTGAATGCCCATAGAACAGCATTCGACGAACAGATTCAGCAGATAGACGTTGTCTTACCACGTAGGACCACACGAAACGAAACGATACATACCAAGGAGTTGCAACCATTGACATGGGACCAATAAACCGACGCCACATCTCGGATTGACAATGAGATCAGCATTGGTCAATCGACAGCGTGGAGGCAACCATGTCCATGAGTGAGCTCGAAATCCTAGCACACATCGACCGCGAGATGCTCTACTCCTTCGTTTGGGGCATCCCGACCGAAGTGCTCGCGGAACGCATGAGCGTATCCGTAGACTCGATCTGGAGAAGCTGCGCCAACAGGGGCATCCCCATCCCAGACGAGGGCTACTGGATGAAGGTGGCTGCAGGCATGCACCCGACAAGGCCGCCCCTGACCAAGCATAGGCCAGGACCGCGTGGGACCACCGGCGCCGCAGAGGAGGCGGTCGACGACAGGAGGACAGCCGAGGACGACCCACTTGCAACAATAGACGGCCTGCTCGGCGATGGCACCGTCGACCTCATCATTCAGGCCGCGAAGGGCATAGTCGTCGACCCTGAGGCGAAGCTCAGGCCGCACCTGAGGTGGCAGAGAGATGTCTGCAGGAACAAGCGATCCCTCGAGCAGTGGCTCTCGGAGAACGAGGTCTCATGCCGCTGCCTCTGGCGGTACGCCTCACCCGACTCCGTCGCGAGAATTTGCTCAATCCTCGAGGCAATGGGCAAGGCAGCCGAGCGCCTAGGTGGCACCTACGACGAAAGCGGGTTCGACATCTTCGGAGAGATAGTCCATGTCAGCTTCTCCGAGCATCTCGGAAAGCACCGCAAGGGACAGACACCCAGCCGCACATACAACGGTCTGCTCACGATGTACGTCGGTTGCGGCGTATACAAAGACTACCGCAAGAAGACGCTCGAACAAGATGTACCGAGGGCGTTCGCGAACCTCTGCGTTAATGCCGCGTACAGGGCAAAGGACAGGCGGGACGCGCTCGAGGCAATCGTCGAGACAAGGGCTCGGTATGCCGCGAAGCAGGCATCGATTGCCGCCGAGAACGAGAGACGCAAGGAGTTCAACCAAGAGGTCGACCGCTACGAGGAGGCACTCAAGCTCGCCAAGGCGCATGAGCGTGCCGAACGTCTTAGGCGATATGCCGATGCCCTGAATGAGAACGGCCAGCATGACGACGCCCGCTGGGTGCGCGCCAAGGCGGACTGGGCGGACCCAGTAACTCACTCGGATGATGCCATCTTTGGCAAGGACCACACACCGGATGGCTCCGCACCAAATAGGAAGTCCCAAATTCCCTACGACACGAAGGGGGTAGAAGCTAACGCATACTTCGGACAGCCCGTCGGCGAGCCCTCGCCCACCCTCGAGGCATTCCAGGCAATCCTCGGCAAGCATGCCAGCGTATTTAAGAGCTGAGAAGCGGGCATCTATCCGATTGGAGGAATCCTATCCTCATCTGTCACGTCTTGAGAGACCCTCTCCAGTTTTCGCACGGAGATCTGGAATTGGCTCGTCTTCTGAGGCTTCCCCCTCATCTTCCAAACGGGCTCGCCGGGACCGTTGTAGACCTCCCTGAACGCACCCTCTTTCGAGAGCAAGAGAACTATCAGGTAATCAGGGCAGTCACTCAGTGCGACGCGGTTCCTCTGCGTCACCTTAATCTGGACGAGCCTCCGTCTGGCATCGTCATCGGAGTCTGGCCAATAGCCGTCATGCGTCTCGTGAGAGGCTTCGAAAAGATGGATGCCGTACCGCTCAGAAGCGTAGACCTCGCCGAGGCTCCCAACTAGGTGACCGTCGGGTGTGAAGTGGCGGCCTGGGTATGCCGTCTCCAGCTTTGCCACTATCGCGTATAGCTCGCGAATCGTCGCACCGAGATTCAGCCGCGCCTCATCGTTTTCCATGAACGCTCACCACTCCAAGCTCGACGGATCCGAGATGAGCTCAGCAAGCTCTCTCAGGCTGTGCCGCGCGTTCGCCAAATCGACGAAGAAGAGGTCGACCTGCACGTTGTCCTTGCTTACAAACCTCTCCTCGCGCATAACTCCAGGCTTAACGCCCTCATGCCAGGGATAAAGCAGCAGCACATGCTGCATCTTTTCCCCGGCTGTCGTGTAGCGTTGCC
Source organism: uncultured Coriobacteriaceae bacterium (assembly GCA_902778135.1). Lineage (GTDB taxonomy): Bacteria > Actinomycetota > Coriobacteriia > Coriobacteriales > Atopobiaceae > UBA1367. The sequence goes on along the minus strand of CACYWP010000012.1, from coordinate 79,923 downwards.
CATAGGCGTACATCTGGTGCATGTCGCTCGTCGCGACGTCGCGGGCGCCGTAGACGCGCTTCCACTTGGTATCGAGCACCACCCTCCTGCCGTCGTGACACGTGCAGAGAATATCGGGACGTAAGCTGACCTTGTGTCCCTCGAAAAGCCATTCCGTCTGCGCTTGCAACTCGACCTGCCTCAGTCCATGTGGGACGGAGATGCGCCTCAACATCTTCCCAACGTAGTCCTCGAACACACGCTCCATGGGGAAGAGAAGCGCGTTGGCGACGTTTTGCCCCCTGAACATCGTGAAGCTCTGCCCCTTCAGGAAAACGCGACACCAAGCGATCAGGGTACCGTAGCGCACGGTCGAGCGATCGCTCACGCAGCGCGCGAGGTCTGCGTCCACGTTGCGCGAGGTCCCCACCCCATCGAAGGCGCTCAGGAGCCTAGACGCCGCCCTGACGTTCTCGCTGTTTCTCGAAATGCGTCGCAACCTCTCCAGAGTTGTCTTGATGAGACGGTTCTCGGCGCGGTCGAGCAGGAACTCGTTATAAACCACGTTGAACCGCTCGGCGTGCGCGGGGTTGCTCCTCGACTCACGAGAGAAGTCAATCTTGCCCCGCACGAACCTCTCCTCGGACTCGACTATGACGTACGCCGAGCGAAGGCCCCTCCTAACGAGGTCGCTCGCGTCAGCGAGGAACATCGCGATGAAGATCTCCAGCAACGGCAGCCGCGACGTCTCGACGTGCGCCATGTCGAACGGCCTGAACGGGACGTCGCCGCCCAGATCCCTGAGCATCTCCAGGAAGACCTCCCTGTCACTGCAATCGGAATCTGACGACATGTCGATCTTCGGCAGGACCTCTATCTGGAGCCCGTCGCTCAGCTGGATGACGCCCACGTAGTTCTGGGCCTGGATCGCCTCGCCGACGCGGGGCGGCGAGCAGAGGCGCATGAGCTCGAGCGGGCTCTCCCCCTCTCGGTTTGTGAGCACGAACTCCCTCAGCGCATTGAACTGCCTCTCTGAGACGTGCTTGCAGTCCCCGCGCCTCACTGTCGAGGCCGTGAGGTACTCAAACTCGCGAATCGTTATGTCGTCCGTCCTGCGCAACTACGCCCCGACTCCAGTTTGGTAGATCCTTGCATAGGCGTCTGGGTCTGTCGGTGTCTCCCTGAGCCGATAGGTCTCGCGCGCGTCGTACCTCCCCGTGTCGCCCTCCCAGAAGACGCCCGCGCCGTCTCGGCGTTCGATGAAGTCGTCGGCAGCCGCGCCAAGAACGGAGCGGATCTTCCCGTAGTCCTCGAAGAAGTACTCCTGCAGCAGGGGGATGATCCTCTCTCGGAAGATGTCGCGCAGGCACTCTACCGTGGGAGTGTCCCTCAGACCTAGGAGGTACGCATGCCCAAGCATGTGCTCCCGGTCGTATAGGACCTCAATACGGTCGTTCATGGCGGACAGCATCCGCGCGATGTCCACGCCACTGACATTAAACCCCTCGAGGATCGATGAATCTGGCGCGACCTCGACGAAGCTGAACCTACGACGCAGGGCGGTGTCCATGAGTGCAATGGACCGGTCCGCCGTGTTCATGGTGCCGACGATGTAGACGTTTGACGGCACCGAGAACTCGTCACCAGAGTACGGGAGCGTCGCCGTTAGCTCCTCCGAACCTCCTTTGCGCTTCTTTGGCTCGAGCAGGGTAATGAGCTCTCCCAGCACCCTCGACACGTTGCCTCGATTAATCTCGTCGATTATGAAGACGTAGGGTAGCTTCTCACGTCTTTCCACCTCAGAGTTGGGAGCAAGCCCCATCGCCTCGACGAGCTGGGAGGCAGTGAAGCGGCCTAGCTGGTAAATTGCAGGAGGCTTCAGCTGATAGCCCTTGTTAAGGGCAACCGCCTTTGTCCTTTCGATGTCCGGCAGCCACTGAGCCGAGCGGAAGCGCTTCGCACCTTCATCACCTGAGTGCCACTCGAAGTCTCCCGTCACCACTGCCACCCCGTAGTAATCGGGGTCGGGGCCGCTCGTCAGGATGACGAAGTCACCGGGTTCCATCTCATCCTGGAACGCAGAGATGCTACGCTTGGACTTTTCTCCGAGCTCGGTAGACTCGTCGACCTCCTCTGGATTGACGGTATCCCACCCGAGACGGATCGAGCCCTCTGTCTTGCACCGTTGGTAGAGGTCCTTCATCTCTGGGGTCGAGAGTCCCATCTTCCAGACGGTCGGGCTCGGGTTCTCGGGAAATTGCCTGAAGCTGCCCGCTTCGGAGGCGGCTGACACCATGTCGGACGCGTTGTCACAGAAGGTCCGGAAGATTCCCCTCCTGACCGCATAGCTGATTCTTCCCTCGGCGTCCGTCTCGGGCCTTATTCCCTCGATGAAGTCCTCGTAGCTGTACGACTGGTGGAAGGTGGTGAAGCCGATGCGGCCAACGTCAACGAGCTCCTTGTAGCGACTCGTCACAGAGTCGTAGCCCTCTTTCGTCGACATCGTCTGCAAGACGTCTTCAAGCTTTTTTCCATCGCAGATGGCGACGGCGTATGCCTTTGTCTGGTACGTCTTGCCCGTGCCGGGAGGGCCGTAGAGGATGAGGTTCTTCGGGTATGCCTGTGCGTTCATGGGTGCCTCCCGCCCGCTGACTTCCGTTTCCTCGGCACCCTCGAGCAGGCCCTCCCAGTCCGGGTGCCATTCCTTCATGTACACGTCGCAGTAGTAGCCGATGTCCTGCAGGAGCAGGTGATGGGCTGGGTCAGCTGCCAACTTGCGGTCGTCGAGCACGGAGTCGCTCATGGCGACGAGCTCCGCGTCTGACATCACCGCGGGCATCATGGCGTCGCAGAGGGCCTCATACGCGATGAAACGCGCGGTGGGGTCCCCCGGAAGGACGCTTCCCACGGCAGTGCAGAGCGAGTCGGCGACCGTCGGCTTGTAGTAGTGGTAGCGCTCGGGATACCTGAAGAACAGGTAGACGCTCGCCGCCTTCGCGTTCTGGTAGGCATCGTCCATGGAGGCGTCCGGGAAAGCCTCGTTGTAGCGCCTCACGAGGTCGTCCACGCCCCTCGTGAAGGACTCATACAAGCTTGCGAGATCCGTGGTCGTATCGTACAGAGTCCTGAATGCCTCGCGGACGCCTTCCTGGTCGAATCCGAGCAGCTTCACCAGCCGGTCGAAGGAGTATTCATGCCCGCTGCCAAGCAGCTGGCCTTCCCCCTGCGCGGCCGGCTTGAGCGCGGCGACCACGCTCGCGGAGAAATCCTCAGCGTCGATCCTCCAGTTCTCCTGAAAGTTTGCGACGCGGTCCCATTTGTAGGCCTCCTGGTCCCCCTTCGGCGCATTGTCACCTCGGAACCTTCCGAAGTCCTCCTTGTACAATGCTATGAGCTTGCGCAGACGCCCCTCGTCGAACCATGGTGTCGCCCCTTCCAGCTCGTAAGCCGAGACGCCAGTCAAGTCAAGTCGCTCCAGAGCCTCGAGCACCTCTCTGCGCAACCTCCATTCGAACGTTCCCTTGCGGCGCTTTGCTACGTAGTTGCCAACGCACGCGACAGGCCAGTACTTCCCCTTCTCTACTTCGCGAGGCTCGATCCCGAGGCGCTCGACGACCCTCCTGCCAAGGTTCGTGACGGCGTTCGAGTAGAAGCTAGGACCCCTTCTGTACTCACCTGCGAGCTCCGCGCAGGTCGCGCCCTTCGGATGCTCGGCCAGGCACTTGAGCGAAATGAGCGAGGCCGAATCCGCGACTGAAGAATCCTTCAGGATCTCCTCCCACTGGTCGGTATCCACGCCGGGCTCCCACTCACTCGGCGCGGGAATCCAGCCCCCCAGTTCCCATGCCGCGTAGGAGAGGTCCGTGAAGGGCAGCCTCGCCGTGGACCGCACCAGCTCGATGAGCTGCAGGTAATTCTCACCGGTCACCGGGGCGGGTGCAACGATGTCGTAGCGGTTCCTGATGTAGGTCCTCGTATTCCCGTCGAGGGGCAGGTAGGCGTCAGGACGGACCCAATAGAGCGCCATCGTGAGATTGGCATCACCCACGTTCCTATGGGATCGTGCTGTGTCAAAGCGCTCGATGAAGTTCGCCCTCGACTCAGCGGATGGATCGTCCGCCAGGGACAGGGCAGCCCTGAACACGCCCCAGTTGTACTCCAACTGGTTCGGCTCGCCTCCCCAGAAGCGCCACCTCCGTGCGTCCGTGATGGGTATGGCCCAGAAGTCCAGTGCCGGCGTTACGTTGAGCCCGAGGCCTTCGATTACTTTCTTTACGGCCTCGATGCGACGGTCCTCCCTTTGTAGCTTGCCGTTGAACATCGAGAAGAACGTGAGCGGGTCCATTTGGGTGAAGGACTCTCCCAGGACATCATGCGCAATCTCGTAGAGTCTCTCCTGGTCATGTTCGTAGTCCAGCAACTTCGTGGCTATGGCCTCGTAGGCTGGTATCCAAGTGTACTTATTGCCATCCGCCATACTTTTGTCCTTTTTACCCCTGTGTTGGTGGCGATATCGCGCAGTCTCCGTGTCGATCCAATCAATCCGGAGCTACTCCCCGGGCATGCCGACAATCTCGTGGAAGCGCTCGAAGAACGCCTTCAGCTTCTCCACCACGCGCTCGAGGTTCGCCGCGAGTCCCGTCGGCGCCTTGCTGAACAGCGACCCTCCGCCACCCTTGGGCAGTATCCCCATCACGGCGGTGCCGGTCTCGCGGACGTAACCCTCGTCCCACGCGCGGCGCATGAGCGAGACGGTCTTGTCCTCGTCCAGGCGCTCGTCGGCGATGATCTCGCCGAGCTCGCGGTCACGCTCGCCCTCGACGAAGGCCACCCACGCCTCGCGGGACGTGCCCGTGACGTTGATGCCGTCGATGAACTTGTCGATGAGCTCCTTCTTGTCGCGCAGGGTCGGTGCCGCCGCGATGGCGCGGTCGATGTCGGCGCGGATCTCCTTGTCCTCGCAGTTGGACTCGTGGTACTTGGCGACCAGCATGAGGATGTAGTCGATGCCGACCTCCACCTGCTTCACAAGCTCCATCTCGAACTCTATGTCGTCGACGATGGACTCGAGCTGCGCCTTCTTCGCCTTGCGGTACTTCTCCCAGAGCGTGTTGTAGACGCTCTGGTAGTCCTGCACCTCGCGCGTCCCGAGCAGGTCGTTGCCCTGGAACTCGTCGAAGGCCGAGAGGATGTTGCGCAGGCGCAGGATGAGGCCCCACGCCTTGATGAACGCCTTCTCCGCAGACTCGCCCAATGGCAGCTGCCCTGCCGCGAGCATGTCGTGCAGCGCGTCGACGGCCTGGTTGTAGTCCGCCATCCACTCCGCGTAGGGCTTGAGCACGACGATGCCAGAGGCGTCCTTGTCCCCGAATAGCGCCAGCGCGTCGTCGACCTCCTGCTCTAGGTTGCGGAAGCAGATGATGTTGCCGAAGCTCTTTACGCTGTTCAGGATGCGGTTCGTGCGGCTGAAGGCCTGTATGAGGCCGTGCTGCTTGAGGCGCTTGTCGACGAAGAGAGTGTTCAGGCACTTCGCGTCGAAGCCGGTGAGGAACATGTTGACCACGATGAGCAGGTCCACTTCGCGGCTCTTCATGCGCATCGAGAGATCCTTGTAGTAGTTGTCGAAGCCCTCGCCTGACTTCCCGCCCTTGCCCTGCGTGGAGAAGCTGGTACCGAACACCTCGTTATAGTCGGCGATGGCCGAGTCGAGGAACTCGCGGTCGGACTTGGAGAGCCCGCTTGCGTCCATCTCCTCGTCGGCGGTGAAGTCGTCGGTCTCGGGGTTGGCCGCCCAGCTGTAGATGAGCGCCACGCGATAGTCGGTGCCCAGCTCCTTCTGCAGCTCGCGGATCTTGGCGTAGTAGGCCTTCGCGAAGGGGATGGACTGCGTGGCGAGTATGCCGTTGAAGCCCCTCACGCGCCGGCTCATGGCGCGGCCCGAGCCGTCCTCGTACTTGATGGTGAAGGACTTGCCGCCCCTCTTGGTGGCCTGGTCGAAGTGCTCGAGGACGTAGCGGGAGACGAGCTCGATGCGCGCGGGCGTGAGCATGGCCTCCTCGGTGTCGATGCCCTCGACGTCGTGGGTCTTGGTGCCCGCCTTGCGACGCACCGTGTTCACGTAGCTCACGCGGAAGGGAAGCACGTTCTCGTCGCGGATGGCGTCGACGATGGTGTACTGGTGCAGGCAGTCGCCGAAGGCCTGCTGCGTGGTCGTGAGGTTGGCGTGCCTGGCGGCACCGGCGTTGGCCGCGAAGATGGGCGTGCCCGTGAAACCGAAGAGGTGATACCTCTTGAACTTCTTCGTGATGGCCACGTGCATGTCGCCGAACTGGCTGCGGTGGCACTCGTCGAAGATGATGACCACGTGCTGGCCGTACACCGCGTGCTTCGGGTACTTGCGGATGAACGCGTCGAGCTTCTGGATCGTCGTCACGTGGATGCGCTTGGTTGGGTCCGAGAGGTGCTCCTCGAGCACCCTGGAGGACGTCGAGCCGTTCACGGCGCCCTTCTCGAACTTCTCGTACTCGCGCATCGTCTGGTAGTCGAGGTCCTTGCGGTCCACGACGAAGAGCACCTTGTCCACGCCCTCCATCGCGCTCGCCAGCTGCGCGCATTTGAACGAGGTCAGGGTCTTGCCCGAGCCCGTGGTGTGCCAGACGTAGCCGCCCGCGGCCGTCGTGCCGAGCAGCCTCGGATTCGACTCGCCGATCAGCACGCGCGAGAGTACCGCCTCGGTCGCCGCGATCTGGTAGGGCCGCATGACCATCAGGTCGCCGTCCACCGTGAGCACGCAGTAGCGCGTGAGGATGGCGAGCAGCGTCCGCTTGGTCAGGAAGGTCCGCGCGAAGTCCTCGAGGTCGGTGATGAGGTCGTTCCTCGCGTCGGCCCAGTAGCTCGTGAACTTGAAGGAGCCGGACTGCCTGCGCCTCGTCGCGCCCTTGGTCTCGGCCTGCTTCGCCACGTGCGTGGCACGGGTCGTGTTCGAGTAGTACTTGGTCAGCGTCCCGTTGGAGATGACGAAGAGCTGCACCCACTCGAACAGCGCCGAGTCCGCCCAGAACGACTCGCGCCCATAGCGCTCGATCTGGTTGAACGCCTCGCGGATGGAGCCGCCGCGTCTCTTGAGCTCGATGTGCACGAGGGGAAGGCCGTTGACCAGTATCGTCACGTCGTAGCGGTTCTCGTAGGTCCCGCCGCCCGGCACGTACTGGTTGATGACCTGCACGCGGTTTCGGTTGATGTTGTCCTTGTCAACGATCTCCACGTTCTTGGTCGTGCCGTCGTCGCGCTTGAGCGGGTAGCGCCAGTTGCGCTGGAACTTCTCGGTCTTCTCGGGCACGCCGTCGCCGCCGTTGGCGATGAATCCCTTGAAGAACGTGTCCCATTCGGAGTCGGAGAACGAGACGTTGTTCAGCTCCTCCATGCACCGACGCAGGTTCGCCACGAGCTCGGCCTCGCTCGTGATGGGCAGGTGCGCCGTGCCCTGCGTGCCGAGCAGGTGGATGAGCCTGTTCTCGAGCGCGGCCTCGCTCTGGTAGTTGGCCTCGTCCTTGGGCACGGGCTCGTAGGACGACAGAACGCACGCATCGTCTGAGTTGACGAGAACCTGGTATGTGGACTGCTTCTGCGTCTCTACCATCAGTCATCACCTTGCCTGAACGTGCTTATGGGCTTACCGTCGGCGGCCTTCCACGTGTCCCAGCCGTTGCAGTACGCGCCGATCACGAACGAGCCGGCGCTCGACGGGCTGGAGAACTCGACGTCCTCGGTCGACACGCCGTTGTCGTCGACGTAGAGGTCGCGGAGCTGCTTCACGCCCGCGCTGAGGCCCGCGCCCTCCTGGAGCGTCACGACGGTGCCCGCAGGCACGATGAACTTTCCGCCGACGACGTTCATCGTTTTCTTCTGCATCTTGTCAGTCGCCTTGTTCTTGCGCGCCATGTGGTACGTGCCGTCGGGCACGATGCCCTGGTGCTGGTTCGACTGGACCGCCGTGGTCGCCGTCTGGAACACCTTTGCCTTGGTCTGTGTCTTGGGCGCCGGGTACACCTGCTTACCTTCGAAGGACGAGAGCAGCTGCACCACGAGGTCTATGTCGAGGGCGAAGAGCTCCGAGTTGGGCACGCGCGAGCGCGAGAAGATGTCGTCCAGCATGGACTCCTTCTCGTCGTAGTCCTCGACCTCTATGGCGAAGACCCTCTTGAGCCCGGCCACGTTGAAGTAGCCGTTGTGCTCGAGCTGGTACATGCGCGCGTCGAAGTTGGTGAGGCCCGTCTTGCCGATCTTCACGAGGCCGGGGACGACGGTCTTCATGACGTAGATGATGCCGCGTGCCATGGCTAAGCCACCTTCTCTGGGAACGACAGGAGCTGGTTGCGGACGTGCATGAGTCGCTGTTCCAATAAAGACTGTTCGGTCCTGATAGCCTCAGCGATGTCCTGGCTAACTGATGAATAGCCACTTATTTCATCAACAAATCGCCTCTGAAGTTGCATAGGGAATACCAGTATCGGCATTTTTGCAAGAGCCTTTGCGCCAAAGTTTTCTTGAGCAGCCCCTGCCTTATGGCGACTCACATACTCTTTCCCAAGAGCAGAGTTGATATAACAGCAAACATATTCTGGAGTGACTCCGGAATCCGTCCTAAGTCGAGCAATCAAAGTAGTGAATGTTTGTGCACCTCTGTACTTTTCAGGTACAACACAAGCTCGACCTGGATATCCAGTTCGTGTAACCAAAACATCACCAGGGAGCAACGCTTTCTTTTTGTACTTGTCTGCAAATGACTTCTCGATAAACACCAGTTCTTTATCATCTAGACCATGCTCTGTGATGTTCTGATTTCTAAGCATTGCGACACCAGAAGACCTTTGCGCATGCGTCGTTGAATTTGCTATTCCCACTGTCACGAAATCACATAGATCCTCGAGGTTTACTCTTCGGGAATCAGCGAAGCCCATCTCAGCAAGCAAGGCATCTTCGAACAATGAGGCACAGACGCCTCTCAGCTCCAGCTCCTCCTCGAGCTGCCTCACCAGCTCGTCATGCGCCACCGTGTACTCGTCGAGGATGCGCACGACCTCGCGCTGGACCTCGATGGGCGGGACGGGGATGCGGTAGCGAAGAACAGCCTTCTTATCCCCACGAGGCATCTTGGCACCCTTTGCATACTTCATATCGAAGTCAATGAAGCTCTCGGATGCCAGCTGCATATATACGAATTCCGGAAGCAGCCGCTCCCCATACGAGTCTTTGATCCTGAAAACCAGCACATCACCATTCGTACCGCCATCAAAGTCGGCCAACCAGACCTTCTTGAGATATGGACGGATGTTCCCAACCAGAACATCGCCTTCACGGAAGCATATGACTGCTGTGCCAGGTTTCGTCGTGGCTATTTCTCCGGTAAGACCGCCGAAATCCTGCGCAAGGTTCTCGACAGATACATAAGTTCCTTCATCCAAGCCATCGCTGCTCATGCGCTCACGTGGATAAAAGCACGACTCATCAAGAGTGACGTACTCCACCCCATCGGGGCAAAGCTCTGCTATCAGCTCCTGCAGCCTGCTCATGAGACCATCACCTCTATATACCCGCAATTCACTATGGTGAAAACATGCGTAAAGCCAACGGTATTGATGTCATCGATGTGCTCGAGCCGGTGCATATGTGTCTCGAAGTTGGTCCTCTTGCCAGTCTTCACGAGGCCGGGGGCAATCGTCTTCATGACGCATATGGAGCCGCGCGCCATGGTCATGCCACCTTCTCTGGGAACGACAGGAGTTGGTTGCGGACGAGGGTAAGCTGACACTCTCTTAGCGTTAGCTCTTCTTGCAGTGCATCGAGATACTCTGCGAACCCTGCCAAATCAAGCTTCTCGAGTATCATTGCAAACTCATCCTGCAGTTCTCTAGGGGGGAACGGAAGAAGCAACGACTCAAGCTCACGTTTGTTAAGGATACAGGTAACAGCGGGTTTTAGAGTTTTCTCGATCTTTTGTTTTGCCAGCGTAAGAGCACATTGCAGGTATCGCGGATTGACATCTAAAGGGTCTATTCCGTTGATTTGCTGGTTGTAGGCAACCCTCCTGTCAACCATGGAGGTGTTGCCAATAGTATTCGGGCTTCCAGCAATACAGATCATGAGAAGCCATCCCGGCTCGGCCACACGCGCCGCAGCCTCACCTTCTGCGGTCAACTGCTCCTTCGCCGTATCGAGCATTCTAGCGTTGGGATGAATATTGTCTGACTTTATCCAATCAATTCCTTTACCGAAATACTCTGGATGAGAACGTGATGGCGTATTGCCTGTAACCACACGGCAGTGATTACCAAGCCTATCAAACGTGCTTTCTTTAGAACACGGGTCACCAAACCTGACAGCAAACTCTTCGCGAATGATCGTTGTGCGCTCAGAAATCCTAGTTGTAATTTCATCCTCGAGCTGCCTCACCAGCTCGTCATGCGCTGCCGTGTACTCGTCGAGGATGCGCACTATCTCGCGCTGGATTTCGATGGGCGGGACGGGAATGCGGACCTTTGCCAGCCTGGGCTTCGAGATGTTGAACCTCGTAACACCATTGGCGGTTTTCGAGATGGCTTCGCGAACCTCCGGACCTCGCAAAACGTGCTTCAAGAAGTCAGGCAGCAGTATCGACTTGTCATGAAGCCGCCAACCGGTACAGAAGCTGTTCAGATACCAAGGCTCGCCTGGATCGACCGTCATGACCGAGGTAAGGCCAGCTTCCCCGCGGTTCTCGGACGAGATGGTGAAGAGAACGTCACCAAGCTCGACCGTGTTCTGCCTCTCGTCTGGTCCAACGTTCACCAACCCGTATTCTTCGAGGTTGACGGCGGGGTTTCCGTACACGTTGTTATATGTGACGAACTTAGCGCCATCACCAAAGTCCTTCTTAGACTTTCCGGTCAGGCCGCCATAGAAAGCACCAAGCTCACCCAACGCCTTGTACTCCACCCCATCGGGGCAGAGCTCTGCTATCAGCTCCTGCAGCCTGCTCATGAGCCCATCACCTCGTCCAGGATCGCGTCAATCTGCGCCCTCAGCTCGTTCTCTCGCTTCACGCACGCGGCGATGCGCTCGCGCACCTCGGGCAGCGTCAGGTGCTCGGACGTGTCCTCCTCCTCGACGTAGCTACCCACCGAGAGCACGTAGTCGTTCCCCACGACCTCGTCGTAGGTGGCGCGGTGTACCGTGTAGTCCACGTCCTCGCGAGCCGTGTGCCATGCCACGACCTGCTGGATGTCCTCCTCGCGGAGCTTGTTCTTGTTGCCCTCGTGGCCGAAGCCGCGCTCGGCGTTGACGAAGAGGATGTCCGTGTCGGGCTTGTTCTTGCGCAGGACCATGACGCAGGTCTGGATGGTCGTGCCGAAGAAGAGGTTCGTCGGCAGCTGGATGACCGCGTCGACGAAGTTGTGGTCCACCATGTACTGGCGGATCCTGCCCTCGGCGCCGCCACGGTAGAGGATGCCAGGGAACACGACCACGGCGGCCGTTCCCTGCTCGGAGAGCCATGCCAGCATGTGCATCAGGAACGCCCAGTCGGCGCGGCTCTTGGGCGCAAGCACGCCCGCGGGCGCGAAGCGCTGGTCGTTGATGGTCGTGGGGCTGTCCGGGCCGGTCCACTTCACCGAGTAGGGCGGGTTGGAGACGATGACGTCGAAGGGCTCGAAGTCCCAATGCTGCGGGTCGAGCAGGGTGTCGCCGAGCGCGATGTCGAACTTACCGTACTCGATGCCGTGGAGGAACATGTTGATGCGCGCGAGGTTGTAGGTCGTGGGGTTGATCTCCTGGCCGAAGTAGCCGAGACGCACCTTGTCGTCACCGAGAATCTTGGCCGCCTGCAGCAAGAGGCCCGCGCTGCCGCAGCACGGGTCGTAGACCTTGTTGACCTCGCTCTTGCCCTCCGTGGCGAGAAGCGCCAGCAGGCGGGAGACCTCCTGCGGGGTGAAGAACTCGCCACCAGACTTGCCAGCACCGGCAGCGTACATGGTCATCAGGTACTCGTAGGCATCGCCGAAGAGGTCGATCTTGTTGTCGGTGATGTCGCCCAGCTTCATGGAGTCCACGCCGCGAAGTATTGCGACCATCCTCTTGTTGCGGTCGGCCACCGTGCCGCCGAGGCGGTTGGAGTTCGGGTCGAAGTCGGCGAAGAGGCCACGGAAGTCCTTCTCAGACTCGTGGCCGACCGTGGATGCCTCGATTGCCCTGAAGACGCGCTCGATGGTCTCGTTGAGGTCCTTGTCCTTCTCGGCACGAGCGAGGACGTTCTTGAACAGCATCGACGGCGCGATGTAGTAGCCACGCGCGTTGACGATGGCCTCGCGCGCCACCTCGGCGTCGGCGTCCGCCATCCTTGCGTAGTCGGGACTCGGGTTGCCGTTGGCGCGCTCCCAGTCGTTGACGAAGCGCTCCAGGTCCTCCGAGATGTAGCGGTAGAACAGCGTGATGAGCACGTACTGCTTGAAGTCCCACGCGTCGACCGAGCCGCGCACGTCGTCCGCGATGCCCCAGATGGTGCGGTGCAGCTCCGCGCGCTGCTGGTCCCTCGTCATGTCAGCCATAAGCGAACTCCTTCGCAAAAAAGAGAGGCACACGTCCTTCAATTGGTATCACATGCGCCAGACATTAATATCAAGCGGCGTGTCTCTAACCGCCTAATGATACGGCACGGACAACAGCGAGCCATAGCACGACCCAGCAAGCGGCCTCACATCACGTCGTGGGTTGTTCAAGCGTTGTTCGCACGAAACGCATCACTCGAGCATATGTGCAGCGGGCAACGCGACTGGAGCGGGTATAAACTGGTTCGGCTTGTGCATTCGACATCGTTTCAACAACTTATCAACAATATATTGTGTTTTCTGCTCTTGTTATATACAAGATTTTGTGTCATCCTCCTTGGACAATCATTTGTGCTGATATGCCTTTCGTGGCGGCAGCATATAATCCGAACACCGGCGTCGATCACAGTCGAGGAGCCATGGCAGCAATTCTCTCGTTCACTGACACGTTCGGCATCGATAGCCGAGCGTTCGAGGCGACGGGCGCGTTCGACCCCGTCATCGGTATAGACTCCCGCCTCTTCATCGACCCCGCGCTTCTAGAGCAGTGCAGGGCTCCGGAGTTCACTGACGCACGGGATCGCGTCGAGAAGTATTTTGGCGTGATAATCGAGCTGCTCAGCCGCTCCCGAGCAAAGGGCGACGCCAACTGGAAGCGAGCAGATCGCCTTCTCACCTTCTCCGAGATCAGGGGTACCTGCCTCGGCTACTGTGCCGAGGGCAACACCGGCGCCGGCATCGGTCCACGGTTTAGGGACGACATCCTCGAATCGGTCAGCACGCTCATCGATATCGGCGTGAGCAACCCCACCATCTTCGAGCTGCTTGGGGTGTTCGAGTCAGGCGTGGGGGCCGACCGAATCAGCGACCTCGTCACCTTCATATTGAGGGAAACTATCGCGCGTCACACGGAGCGGGTCGCAAGGCAAGCAGGCTACACCTCTCGAACCCTTGCGTACGAGGGCCATCTCGTCCCCAAACGTCCAGGCAGGAACGAGCCGATTCTCCTTTTGCCGAAAGACATCCTCAGCCCGTTGCCCATTGCGATGGGGATGGGCGACATCGACTACGTGTGCTCGGTAAACGAGAGGGTGCGAAGCGTTGTCAACGAGTATTTCCCGTGGGATGAGGAGCGCCGCAGCCCCTCGAAGGAGCAGATCAAGGAACTTATGCTCGGTCATCCGGATTTCGCGATGGCAATCATCGAAGCATATGAAGGTGTCCCGAGACGCCCCTACGACTTCGGACGAGACGCCAAGAGCGAGACGTCCTGGTACCTGGCGGGCAGACGCCTGGCAGCAGACAATCCCCTGCCCGTGGAGGACGCCATCATGGCCAGCCCGATTCTGGTCGCACGGGCCATTTGCGCGCAGTTCAAGCACGCCGTCGAGTGCAACGGCGCTTGGAAGCTTCTATACGACGCACAGGGGACGAAGCCGCGCCCAGAGAAATACTCCCAGAAGCTCTTCCATGTGGTCGCGTCCGCCTACTGCGACGCTTACGACATCGACATAAGCCCGGAACCAGACTCGGGCAACGGGCCTGTGGACTTCAAGCTTTCCCATGGGAAGGGCGGCAAATGCATCGTCGAGCTCAAGATGAGCTCATCGAAGCAGCTGCATCACTGCATCGACAAGCAGATACCTGCCTACATGGAGGCGGAGGGCTCCAACCACGCCATATACCTCCTCGTGCAGACAGGCAACGACAAACGAGTGGACGAACTCATCCAGTACTACCAGGACTTTCCTCAAACGGTGCGGGAATCAATCGAACTCATGATTGTAGACGCCAGACCAAAGGAGTCTGCCAGCAGACGCTAGGCGATAAGAAACCTCATAGCAAAGGCGCGACACGTATGGCCTCAATGCCACATGCTCGCCATACACAAAATCCTTCTCGCGTTTCGGAGGTTACTCAGCCCAACCGATGACTGCCGCAATGCGCTTGGAGCGCGCTGCAAGGCGCTCCAAGCCATCTGCGTCATGGACCAATAATGAATAGGTACCTTAATAAGTGCTCTCGATCATTCGGTTGGTCGATTCGCGCCACCCGCCATGCGATGGCAGTTGGCGTCATATAGCCTCGCACGTGTCCTGGACACGTGCGGCGACAGGGACAGTGGCGAGACCAGCCCCACAACCGAGAGGAGCCATCGTGGACATTCCGACATCCCTGCTCGTGCAGACTCTGACCGCAGCAACACTCTCCTACCCGTCCGCCCACGTCGACAACTGCGTCGGGGCGCTCGGCTTCACGCTCGGGCACGCGGGCTTCTCAAACGTGGAGGTCAGCGAAAACCCTCAGTTCGGCGTTGCCTTGGAGTGCGACCGCGACGCGCAGCACCATATCGTCCTAGTGCTCATCCTCTCGCCTGAACTCTACGAGACCACCGACGATGCCATCCAGGAACTCGCGCACACGCTCATAGAGTCCGACGACCACCTCGACGACCTCGCCCGAGCGCTCGACGGAGCCCTGCTCGACATCGCGTCCGTCTGCTTCGACCCAGTCAACGGGCGCTGCCGCATCCACCATCCGCAGGACCTTCTCGAGACCGGTGCCGTCCATGACAATCCGGTCCACTTCTTCATCCCAGCCGGTGCGGACGTGCCGATTCCCGCGGACGAGTGCCCGGAAGAGCTTCGCCAGGCCCCGTTCGCCCTCGCGAGCGTCGTCAACGCGTAAGCGAGGCCTCGACAATGGCACAACCCACCTTGCTCGTGCGGGAAATCGCCGAGCAGACAGACGGTTTCCCTGCTGGGCATACCGTCCATGCCTTCAGCTGTCTGATCGACGCGTTACGCTGTGCCGAGTACGACGATTTCGCCATCTCGGGCGACGACGCGCTCGGTCCAGCAATAGAATGCTCGTGCCGTGGCGTCCGCCACATCGTGCTCGTCCTCCTGCTCGACCACCCTCGCTACGACCTCACCGTCCACGAGCTCGACGACTACGTGCAGTCGCTGCTGAGCGAGGGCAACGACCGCGAATCGCTCATGCGAGAGGTTGGCGACGCGTGCCTCGACGTTGCGTCCGTCTGCGTCAACCACAAGACAAAGCACTTGTCGATCCACCACCTGGTCGACGTGCTGCGAACGCAGGCCAAGCGACCAAAGGACCAGCGCTTTCTCATCCCACGTGGCAGCGGCAAACCGATTCGCATCTTTGATTACCTCTATGCCGGAAGGAGCGAGGATGCTCAATCGACCGACCTTTGACATCACCCATTCTGGCCACACTTTCCACTGCGCCGGCGATCGCAACTTCGACCTCGACCGCCCTATGGTTTGTGTGACAGGCGCCCGCCGTGCGACTCCATACGGTCTCGCTCTCGCCGAAGAGTCTGGTCGCATCCTCGCGGACACTGGGCACACACTGCTCACCACAGCCGCGATGGGATGCTCCGTCGCCGCAGCCCGTGCCGCCCTCGACGCAGGCGGCGAGGTCGTCGTCATGTCAGCCACCGGCTGCAACAACCCTTACCCCGCCACCTCGCGTGACGTCTTCGAGCGTGCCAACCTCGTCATGTCGCTAGGCGGACCTGATGCACCAGCGACGATCATTGCGTTCCGCGCCCGTGACAGCGTCATCCCTGACCTCGTCGACTCGCTCGTCCTGTGCGAGTCTGGCCTGCGCTCAGGCTCGCTCGCGCTCGCGGACGATGTGCTCGAACTCGGCAAGTCCGTCTTCGTGTATCCCGGCAGCGTCTTCAGCCCAACATCGGAGGGATGCAATGGCATCATCGCGCATGGAGGCGCGACGATGCTCACGTCGACCATTCACCTAGCCAACAAGTTGGACCGCATGAGCAGCCGTGTCACTGACGTCGTGCGCGAGAACGACCCGTTCCTCGCGGCGCTCGTCGCGACGCCGATGCGTGCCGACGACCTTGCCCGCTCGCTTGATGCGCAGCCGCTCGACGTGCTGCGCAAGCTCGCCGCATATGAGGTCGACGGCAAGGTCCAACGCCTGCCCGACGGCCGATACGCATTTGTGCCCAGGCGATGACGCGAACCGCTTCGACAACATCGGCAAATGGTCTTAACCAGCAGTCGCATCCGTTCTTGCCACTCGGCTCCCATATATGAAAGGACCAACCCCCATGCTCAAGCAGCTCAAGAAGGACGGCTCCTGGGGCGAGCCCGCAACGTTCGGCTTCGTCAACGCGAGGCACGTCGTGGCGCTCTGCGAGAGCCTGGCCGACGACGTGTCGGCATTCCTCACCGTCGGTCTCGCGTACCGCAACCCGACGACGTGCGACAAGCGCTTCGCCCCTGACAAGCTTGCGGCATACGTGCGCGACACTCTCGGTGACCACTACTGGTACGATGTCAAGAAGCACGACGACCGCATCACGGTTACCGCCCTCAGTAGTAACGACCTGTATTGACAAGCGAGGGAACCGCCCATGCACCTGTACGCAGTCGGCGACATCCACGGTAGCGCCGAGAACGCAAAACGCATCGTCGAACCGATAGCATCAGAACTCACGCCTGATGACGTGATCGTCTGTCTCGGAGACGTCGGAATCGCCTACGGCGACCACGTCCACGACGACCTGCGGCGCTACTTCTCAGACCTCCCATGTCGCGTCCTCGTCATGCGCGGCAACCATGACACACGCTATTGGCGTGACATGCAGCTCGGCACCCTAGCATCGGGTCATGCCGAGATGGTCGACTGGTCCGGCTCCGCCTTCATGCGTGACCGTCGCTATCCAAACACGCTCTACGTGCACGATGGTGGCGACCTCGTCACCATCGACAATCATGTTTGCCTCTTCATCCCTGGCGCATGGTCAATCGACGGTAGGTACCGACGCAAGACGGGACTCCCGTGGGAGCCTGAGGAGCAACTCACGAGGAGCGAGCGCGACGACCTGCTCCGCCTCGCCGAGACACACAGCATCGAGCACATCTTTTCGCACACGTGCCCGTTTGATTGGATGTCACTAGAGCTTTATGACCGACTCATTCCCGTAGAAGTCGTGCCTGTCAGTGACGCCACGATGGAGGAATGGCTCGAGGACGTGCTTGACGCATGCGAATCGCTCGAAGCTTGGTGGTTCGGCCATTACCATGACGACCGTGACGTGGCTTGCGGCCTCGGACATCTGCTCTACCAACGTGCGCGCAAAGTCTTCTAGCGCATCACAGAAAGGGTCTTCGACATAGGTTACCGCTCAGATTTCGAAGGCGCCATCGACATCACGTGCACGACGTCGACCGCTGCCGAGGCCCTTGTGGAAGTCCTCATGTCTCGCAACGAGGCGTACTGGTTCATCTCGGACGCAACCGCAAATGACACCGTCGTCAGTGCCGCCATCTCGCTCTACGAGAAGTGGTACGACTGTGAGTCCGACTTGAAGCTCCTCGTCGACTGGCTCCACACGCAGGCCATCGTGCGCGACGTCACCGGCGAGGTCCGTGTCTCGGGAGAGGAGGCGGACGACCTCTGGGAGATGCTCATCAGAGACGGTTCCGTCCTGAAGCTGATGGGGCACGTCTCATATGAAGGCGACGAGGACGCAGAGAGCGCAGAGGACGTCGTCCGCGAGATCGTCGCGGCGTTGATTGGCACCGACTCATTGCACCATTCCAAGATATTGATCGACATGCAAGCGCGCTTTGCCGACCGTGTGCGGCGCGCCAGATAACCACTCGGCCCCTCAGAAAAAAGACCGTGGATTCCACTGCCAAGGGCGAAGCATCGAGCAAAGCCGAGATGCTTCTCCCTTCCCTCTCGGCACTTCCATATGCCGGATATACGCGAAAGGATTCCCGTCCATGCAACAAACCGCCACCGTACGCTCCGCCATGCTCGCGGGGCTCGACGTGACCCCACTCACCATCGACGTCGACATCACGCCCGGCCCGCCCCAACTGACGCTCGTCGGTGTCGGCGACATCGTCGCCCACGAGGCAATCTCGCGCGTGCGTTGCGCCTTCAAGGCGTCCGGCTTCGAGGTACCCAGGCAGCGCGTCGTCGTGCAAGTCTCTCCCGCCGAGGCCCGCCCGCGCGGTACCCAGCTTGATCTCGCAATCGCCGTCGCAATCCTCGTCGCATCGCAACAGGTGACCGTCCCTCTGGATGACCCTCTGCTCGTCGGCGAACTCTCGCTCGACGGGCGAGTGCTACCCGTTCGCGGGCTGGCATGCTATAGCGACTACTGCACAGACCATGGGCTCACGCTCCTCTGCCCCAAGTCATCGGACCACATCTCCCATGTGCCCCTGGACACTCTCGGCGGTCTTCCCGCTGTCGATTGGAGCCGTCGCACGACCTCCCGTCTTACGCCTGTCCACCCACAGCTACAATGCCTCTCAGAGGCTCTGAGAGCCGTTTTAAGGGCATGTTTGGGCACCAATCGAGTTCTGCTCCTTCGTGGTGCAGACGGTCCCGTATCGAGCTCCGTAATCGCTCTACAGCGTTCGATACCCACCTTGACGCAGGGCCAGTGCGACGAAGCGCGTCGCATCCACAGCGCATGTTCGGCGCCGTTCGAGGGCGAGCCCCCGTTCCGATGCCCGCACCATGCGATCTCGCAGGCAGGCATGATCGGCGGCGGCAGGCCCGTCCTTCCAGGCGAGGTCACGCTCGCCAGCCACGGCCTCCTTCTCCTGTCCGACATCGAACGCTTCGACCGTGGCGTGCTCGCGTCCTTACGTGTCGCCCTTCGCGACCGTGAGGTCCGAGTCGTCCGTGTCGAGGGCACATGGCACATGCCTGCCGTGCCGTCACTCACCGTCGCCACCACCCGCGACACCAAGACGCCCGCTGAAAGGCTGCTCGGCCCAATCGCCGGCCTCGGCTTCGAGGAAGTACGCCTGTGATCCGCTACGTCCTCGCCACCACCACGTTCGCAGAACGCGACGAGCGCGTCTTCGACGAGCCCCATGACCATGCGTCGTTCGATGACTTCGACACCGCCTACGGCGTGGTCCTGGCGCTCACGGGGCGTCTTCGCAGCATCCTCGACGCACTGCGTGACGCCCTCGGAGCGGACGGCATCGCGCTCGACGTGCATCCGACCGACGTTGACGAGGCCGGCATAAGACACGACTATGCGCCGGTCATCTCCATCGAGCTCACGCCGTACCGTTCCCCCGCCATCTGGTTTCAGGAAGAGTGCCACGACAACGGTCGACCACGATACGAAGGCGACGGCATAGACCTCTGAGCGTCCGTGCGCCCACCATCAAAGGGCACGGCGCGCCATCGCATGGCGATGGCTTGCGACAGTTCCTCTCTTGAAGAGAGGCAAAGCCGACCGTAAGAGGAGCACATCATGCCTGAGAGCACGTTCGAGGAGTTCATCGCTCCCGAATCCGAGTGGATCCACGAAGCCATCGCCGTGCTCGAGGAGCTGTTCGGCGTGTCTGACGTCGACATCGGAACAGACGATGACGGCAAGCTCGTCGTCGACGTTGCCCTCGATCCGCAGGCCGCCTAGGGAGGTTACTCGATGACCACGTACGACTACACCGACGAGTGGGGCGCCGACCACCAGCTCGCCTTCATACGTACCAGCTACGTCTTTGGCAACGGAATCGCCCTGAAGGCCGTCTGCCTCGTGGATGAGGATGACGAAGGGCCTTGGTGGGAGCCCTACGCAAGCGTGACCGTGAACCTGCCCTCGTACCCGCTCGAAGACGGGCGTTGCGCATTCCTCGACGCCAACAATTCGCGCCACCTCATCGAATGGCTGGTCGCCAACGGCCTCGTCGAGCTGACCGGCGTCGCGAAGACGTCAGGCTTCTGCCTCTACCCGGAAGGCCGCTTCGCTCAGCCATTCCTCGACTCCTGCGTCAGCGACGACGAGCTCTAGGAAAGGACGTGTCCATGACCGCAATCGCAGCTTTCGCGCTCTGCGCGCTGCTCCTCATCATCAACGCTGCCGCGTTCCTGTAGGCCAAACCCATGCAGGGCACATCTCGTGTCCTGCATCACAGTCTCAGGATGGGCCATATACCATCACGTGAAAGGACACCCGACAATGCCAACCATCAACGCACGCAACCACGGATTCGCCACGGGACGCCTCACCAAGGATCCGACCACGTTCGAAAACAAGGACGGCAGCAAGAAGGTCGTGGTCAACCTCGCGCTGCGCGACAGCTTCAAGGGCGCCGACGGCGAGACCGGCGCGCAGTTCGTCGACCTCACTGGCTTCGTCCCCGCCGACGCCAAGGGCGACGTCTACTCGATGATGCACGAGGGCGACCTCGTGAGCGTGAGCTACGAATTGCGCAACGACAACTACGTCGACAAGGCTGGCCAGCGGCACTTCGACATCACGCTGCGTATCACCGGTGTCGACCTGCTCGAGCCCAAGAGCGTGACCGAGGCACGGCTCAAGGCGCGCCAGAGCTAGATTGCGTGGTGACGCCACGCCCTCGCAATGACCCCATGCTACGGAGAGCAGGCTCAGGGGCGTTCCTGAGCGCCTGCACGCATTGCTCGACGCAGACGGAAGCGACAATCGCTCGCCATTGCCTGCCAGTGGAACCCATTGGCAAAAAACCCGCGACGGCGATCTCCCATGCTTAGCCGTGGACGCACAAAGGCGTCATGCCCTCCCCATGTGGGGGCATGACGCCTTTGCCTTTTTCTCAAGCGCTCCCCTACGAATCGTGCCCATCGGCAAAGCCGGGCAACATGGAAACCATTTGCATATACATATCCTCGTCAGAGCTGCGTTCGAGCAAGAGTCCCGCCTCCCTCAACGCAACGAGGGCCTTCTCCTCCGTGCTCGTCTTGCCACCGTGCCCCTCATCCCAATCCGTCGCCATCATCCGCAGCACGATTGACTCGCCAGTGACGCGGACGATTCCATCCCTTCTCGCCGCAGCCTTGAACGCAGCCACAAAGAACCGCTCGCTGTCGTCAGGCACCTCGTCCGTCCATTCGCCGTCCAAGCCCGCCTTGCAGGCGTCCCGCAGGATCGTTGCCAAGCGTTTTGCAACCACAGTGTGGACGCTCATGTTGGCCCTTGCTCTTGCCAGCCACCTGAGTTCGGCGCGCAAATCGTCACCCGCATGGTCCGGTAGAACATCAAGGGCGGCAAGCGCATACGACTCGATGTCGTCCGGTCGTATCGTCGCCTTCCAGATCGTATCGCCACACCTCCCAACGCACACGGCATAGTTTCCGCGATTGCCTTGCCTTTGCACGCTCGCCGCGCTCCTTGCCGAGATTCGCCTGGATTCACCGTCTTGCATGTCCGACTCAGTCTTGTCTGGTCGGAACGTGTCGGCCTCCTTTCCGATGCCTCCCACGCCTTCCAAATACTTGAGGATTGACTCCTCGCTCAGCACAATACCGCCGTCCCTCATCGCGTCAGCTCTCCCTTCCATTGATGTCCTCCATATTCCGATTCGTTCTTACGGGACAATCCACCCGAACCTCCCTCGACCCATGGCTCATATGCCTGCGCACGTGCCTGCGACATCTCCCCCTGACGCGCCTTCGGCATCACGCCAAGCTGCGTCAGGACCTGCCTGGCACGGTCGCGAATCCTCGTTCGCACTCCCTCCACCTGCTCGCATGCAAGCGCGTACATGCCACAGATCACAGACATGGCACTTGCGACGCCATCTCGCTTGCTCGCCTCCATCGCCAACCTGAAGCCGCAGGCAAAGCCGGCATATTTGTCCATCGGCATCTCGTCTTCCCACCTGCCGCGCACTCCAAGCCGCATCTGCTCGCCGAGCGCGTCAGCCACGCGCCTGGCGGGCGTGCCGCACATGAGCTCGTCGTCTGAACCGTCGCGCCACGATTGCAGCTCACGACGAAGCGTCGGGCTCCCATGGCGCGACATCTCGGCCAGAGCGGCATCGGCATAGGTCCTGACGGTGTCGTTCTTCACGACGATGCTCCAAGGGCTCTCAAGAGCGCCGATCATGGCAGCGTTGACCGCCACGCGTCCGTCGTTGCCGTCGCGCGAATAGTCGACGCGCACCGCACGGCTCAGGTCGCGATCACGTGCCTGTGCGCGGTCGCCCATGGCATCGAGCATCGACCGCTGCTCGCGCTCACGATCCTCGCGAATCTCCCGCAGCCTCCGCTCGCGCAAGTCCGTATCACGTGCATCCCGTTCGGCCTTGAGTCGTCTCTCCTCTTCCTGACGCTCACGCTCGAGACGCGCCGCCTCCGCCCGCCCCCTTTGCTCGGCCTTCCGTCGCGCACGCTCGGCACGCCACCTCTCGGCAGCCTCCTGCCTCGCCTGCTCCTCGGCCTGTTGCGCCTCGATGCGCTCGCGCTCGGCTTGCTCCTGGCGTTCACGCTCTTCAGTAACAGTGTCCATGATGCGATTGGCGGCATAGCCTGCCAGAATCTTCGAAGCCTTGCACCGCCTCACGCGTGACTTGCCCTCAAGTTCGACTTCAGATGTGTAGGTCCAGCCCTCACTGCCGTCGGCGAGCGCCTTGCGCTTGATGCCAACGCCGTATCCCCGAAGGTGTCGCTCCAGGTCCTCGACGCTATGAATCTCTTTTGCATGGCGCGTGATGACACGGTCTATGATGGTGCCGATTCTTAGCGCGACTACATTGTCGCGAAGCGAGTGCGTCCACCTGTCGCCATCGCCCAGCTGTTCCATCGTCGCGTCTATCTTCGACTCAAGCTCCTGCGCACGCTCGGCCCACTCGCTCGCATGCTGCGCGGGACGCACGACGCGCATCTGACGCTCGCGACAGAGCACGTCCGTGATCGCCCGTATCTGCCAGTTGGTGCGACCGAAGCCACGGATCGCACGGCATGTGGTCGTGTCGGTGACGTTGACTATGTCGATGTGCAGATGCAAGCAGCCGCCGACGCCGTCGCCATGCGCGACGATCGAATACGGGCTCTCGGGAAACAACTCGGCGACGAGCGCGTGGCCAAACTCCATCGCACGAAGGACGTCCTCCTCGCTTTCTGGGTTCAGCTCATTGATGCTCCAGCTGACCCTTATCTCATGGCCCTCATATCGGCGATTGCCAGAGCGCTCACGAACCCGGCGCGCATAAGTACCCATGGTCTCTATGTCTGCGAAGCTACACCACTGCGCAAGGGGACGCACTGCGTTGTGCTCGCGACGGTTCTTGGTGCCCTCTGGGCCGGAACCGTACACCACATAATTAAGTCGTCCGCGCAGATGTGGCAGCGGTTCGACGTAGGTGGTCGGCATGACTACTCACTCTCAAACGGAAGCAAGGACTCGTAGTTCTCGAGCAGACGGTCAGCTTTGGCGTTGAGCTTGTCACAACGGTCACGGATGTAATCGAAGTCGATCTTGATGCTTTGCATCTCAAGCTTGGTCATACCGTCGCCGCCGACATTAAGACGCCGTGCTATTTGGTTCACGTTCACACCGAGCTTTGCGATCTGACGGTGAACCTCGACAAGTTCCGCCTTCAGGTCGATGACGGCATTGCGGTACGCGACATAGTCACCGGCAAGCTCCCACTCGCGCCTCGTGACCATCTGACTCAAGCGCTCCGGCGCGAAGGTTGCGCGGCGCAAGACTTCGCTCGGCGTGATGCCGAACTGACTCGATATGTAGGTCAGCGCCGCGACCTGGCTCTCGCTCAGGCGCACCTCGAAGCGCTGGCTCTTGCGCTCGTTCTCACCACCCAAGAATCCGGCCACGACCTCCGCAGGAATCTGCGGAATGGTCGCGTCCGTCTTCTTTTGATTGCTTCTTGGCTCACCCATGGCGCGGCACCTCCCACACGCGCAACGATTGATGTCGTAGGCTGTGGGGGTCGCCAGTCCCGCCTCGGTAGCGATGGTGCGATGCTGACGAACAGCATCCGCACAGCAAAATCGTTGCACATCGCGCTTGCGCATGCAAGCGAAGTACGACACATACCGCGCATCACTTAAAGGTGCCGCGAACACAAGCAAAAGCATCCATATCGACGCAGTTCAGAGCGTGAGTCACGACACGTGACGCAAGAATCCAAAGGCACAAAGCGAAGCAAACGGACGTCTTGCCAAGGCACGATTGCACGTCGGGGCGAGCACGCTCACCCCGCCGGAGGTTAAGGGCATTGTCCTCTTCGGAATACCGAAGAGGATCGGGCAACATCTCTTCGGGACGCTTCGCTGCCGTGTGCTCCATGGCCTTCGTGGCACAGCCACGAAACGGCCATTTCGCACACGTCCGCTCCGCTCGGCATCGCCACTCACAAGGTGCCGATACCGCCCTCGGCCACGCCAGGATCCGCCCCCAAAAGTGGTAGAGCCACTTGTCGCGGGTGCGTGTCCTGTCCCGGCACGATGCTGCCTCAAGAAATAAAGCAAGTAGACGCGGAATACGTACACGGGCTGCGCCTCGTGACTATTCAGCGTAACACTTGCCAGGGGCCCGCTGCGCGCCCCTTGGATCCTCCGGCTAACGCTCGTTCCACCCTCAGACACACATCCCGCTTATGCTCCATGTGTGTCATCTGGTTTCGCTCGCGCATCGACTCGTCGCACAGTTTGGCCACGCTCCGCGTGAGCATTCCTGCGACTCGTCCGCTCCGTCCTGCGCCGTACTTCGTGACAAAACTTGTACCTAGTTTTGCCTCTCGTTCGCGCAGTCCGTCGATGCAAGAATCGCCACAAACGAAGCAAGCCATGCTTGCATCTAGTGTCTGTTTCTTGCAACCGCGTCACGATGAATGCAAGCATTCCCGCACGCGGAAAACGTCGCGACGTGACAACGAACCGCACGCGGTTCTGCCACTTTCGCGCCGAAAGCGTGATGTCAGAATTCGCCACTGTAGCGTCTTTTCAGCCATCACGCACTCGCGGTTTTCCAACACCCCGCGCTGCGTTACGGGACTATGTAAGGTCCCTCCACTTGCACGAAGGCATTGAAAAACCTGGCATCCCCATCTCAAAGCAGGTCGTGCGCCACGCTGAAAACAGCATGGCGCAGACAGGGATGCCTTGTGCAAGCATTCCCAATCCGTCACAGATTGGAGTCCGCCTATGAGCGACGCAGTCCTCAGCATCGTGAGCCATGACGTGCTCACCATTCACGACAGCGACGCACAGAAGCTCGACCGAAAGCGCGCACGGCTCCTGGTCGCTGATTCGCTCATCATTAGATACTTCGAACCGCTCGACCTAAGCGAATGGTCCAACCCACATGCACAAGAGCTCGACTTCATCGCGCAGAGTCACGAAGAGATCCTGCTCGTCATCGTGCGCACCTACGACGCCGAAAACGACGGTGACGCGGCGCTCGTCGCGGCACGGCACGACCCATCGCTCGACAGCAATCTCGTCGCACGTCTCAAGCAGATCGTGACGGAGTTCGCCAACGACGACCCGTTCGTCTTCTCGCTGCACAAGGATCCTGAGCATATCGAAGGCGTCATCGTCGACGTCATCTTGACGCCGGAGCGCATCCGCATCGTCGAGCATCACAACATTGCGCACGTCAACCTGCCCGAGTTCATATCTACGCGGCCTGACCCTGAGTGGGTTACGGAGATGCTCGAGGACTGGCCCGAGGAATGGACCGAAGACGAGGACGTGCCGCTATGAGCATCTACCGCGTCGGGTCCGGCGCAATCATGCTTCCGTCCTGGCCTGAATCTCGCACCATTGCCGTCGCTGATTACCGCCCAGCGTCGCGCCGCGTCGAGATCGCCTGGCTCAGCGGTGTCGACGCTGTCGCATATCTAGAAGCTGCCAGCGAACTCTTCCTCGAGGGCGAGGACATGACGCCGCTCACCAACCAACACCATGAGGTCACAGGCTTCGTCACGCCAGAGCCCGCGGAGCTTCGCGCCATCCCTGTTGCCGTGCCATATAGGCAAGAGCTCACAGAGAGGCATCGCAACTTCACGATGTGCGATTGGAGGCTCGGCACAGATGCGTTGATTCAAGCAGTCTCGTTTGCAGAGAACGAAGAGGAAGTCTGTACCGACAGCGTCTCTGGAAGTGACGCGTGGCATCGCATCATCTCCCTCGCCTGTGACCCAAGGGCAGAACTCTATGGCGAAGAGGACTGCGTCTATGGACTCGTCTGGCCCGATGGTTCGCGAGAAGAGTTCTGGGACTGTGATGAGATGAGCTACAGCGTCTTCCTCGAAAACCTCGCCGAAGTCATCCAGGAGTGGGAAGATCGAGAGAAAGGCTGAATGCATGTCGACCATGTCGGTTTGCGTGGGTTCGTATGGCTGGTATCTCGAAGGCGAGATCCATGACACATGGATCGACCTTCCCGTTGACCCGGCAACGATCAAGCCATGGCTCATCAAGCATCGTCTCTGGGATCCAACCAGAGAAGAGATATATATAAGTGACTACGAGCTGCCGATTCTGGGCCTTGACTTTGGCACGATCCTCAACGAGCACACACCTCTCGAACACCTCAATATGCTCGCGCAGCTGATGGACATGCTTCCGCTTGAGTGCGAGACGCTGACCGCATTCATCGAGACGTCCGGCGAGGAACCTGACGACATCCTAGGCATCGCCAATTGGCTGATAGAGGCAGATCGGCTTCCGTACTACGTCTATGACGTGCCTGATTTTTGCGCCAACGACTCGCCCGAGGAGAAATACGGCTACCAGTTGGCACAAGGGACCTCATGGTGGGATGCACTCGGCGCGAATGGCGTGTCGGACTACTTCGACCTTGAGGACTTCGGTCGTGCATGGTCCGCGAACGTCGCCCTCGGCGATGACGGCTATGTCGATCTATGCCAAGACTTCCCCGACCAGAACCGCTACTCGTGGGACGACATCGAGCAGATGATGCCGTGGCATGTCGGCTCTGAATAGCCCGCCCTCGCGTAGGCCGTACACGTACATACTCATGAAAGGAGCCCCTATGTGCCCTGACCCTCGCCAAATCGAGCATGTCGCCTGCCTGCGTCTCGCGCTCGTCGAGGCATTCCGCGCAGGCGGTCTTCGCGACGTCGAGAAGCGCACGCGTGACATCATCGCCAAACGCTGCGCCGAACCCATCCCAGACGACCTCGTCGTCGAGCTTGACAACCTTTACAATCGCGCCACGCCTGGCGCCGAGAATGGCCGGATCGATCTCTACACCGACCACCCAACCGTATGCGATTGGTTCCCCAACACAAGCGAGCGTATGGTGTTCTGTCTTCTCGCCTACCTCACCAGTGGTGGCACGAGCATCGAGCCTCTGCAGCACCCCGCGAAGGCGTTCAACGATGAGTTCAAGGACAACATGGACGAAAACAGCCACCTCAAGCCCGACTCGCGCATGGGGCGCATGAGCGATGGCGCCTACGCCCGCGAGAAGGCTCGTGCCGAGGAGGCGGGTGAGCTCTGGCTCGACAACCGCTACATGCAACCTTCGCAGGTTGCGCTTGTAGCGCTATCAAAGTATGGTACCGAGATGCCGGACGTCATGCACTGGCGTCATGACGACAATGACGACGACGGCAACAGACGCTATGCGGGCGTCCTGAGCCGTGACGAGCTCGTGCGCTACGACAGGGATGGGAAGCCCACCGAGGTGAACCACGCATTCGACGAGGCCTTCGTGAAGTGCTTTCGCGACCATCGTGACGACTTCGACTCGGACTGGAAGCACTTCCGCATCGCATGCAACGGGCTCTTCGACGCCACAGGAACGCAGCCCTACGTCATGCCGGCGCCCGACATGTTCCATCCCGGAATTGACCCGGAGATTGTGCCGGGCTTCAAGAGAGCCCGCATCGGAGGCGTCGACTGGTTCATCCATGACCGATTCATCATCTGGCTCGCAAGCCTCGAGACCTGGGACGACGTCGCAGGTGGCGTGCTCAACAAAGCCATTGCCGACTCGCTCATCTAGTTCGACCATCTCTGTTGACCCACGCTCTGCGGAGCCGCGTGGTCCAAGCGAATAGGGGGCACCCGGCACATTCTCATGTGCTGGATGCCCCCTTTCTGTCCACGACGCTTCGCACCCCGTTTGACGCTCCGCTTGATCGCCTGGCGGAGAATCGCCCTCTCCGTTTCGCTCGATTAGGATTACTGTTCCGTATTCGAACCTTCAGAGTGTAAGGGGGACCTGGCACCATGCCAGGTCCCCCTCGGGCAGCGCCTTCTTCCCAAGGCCGCTGTCATGCGGAAGCAATCGGTACTACTCCTCGACCTTTCCGAAAAGTGCTTCGCGCGCCTTGGGCATCATGCCTTCCTCAGCCCATTTGCTGGCCTCTTCCACGGTGAGTGGTGTGATGCCCCGGCCATAGGGTGCCATGGCATATGCCTGATCGCCCAACCAGATATGAAGGGGTCCGGGCTCGCCGTACAGGAAGAACTCACCAGTCCTCTTCAAGAAGAGCGTCTCCTCGAAGTAGTCACGTTCGCACGAACGTATCAAGATGGCTACCTCCTTGGCGGTCTCAGTGTCGTACGTCTTGCCGTTGATAATCTTGCGCATAAGGAATACCTTTCCATACGTTCGGGCGTGCGCGCGCCACCCATGGCGCACGCACCCCGAAAACCATTAATTACTACACGGTCGTCGCAGCTGACATCCTGTCACGGAGCGACTGCGGCGGAACGATTCCTGCCGGAGCGTGCTACGAGAGCATCTGCTCGGCCATGGCGAGAACGCTTCTATACGCGAACGGGTACCCGCATTCGATTGCGGGATCTTGACCCGAAGCCAGCTTGCATGCCGTCGAAATGAGCTCGTCGGCATGGTCCTTGATGATCCGGCCCCAATCTTCGTCGCAGGCGGCGAAGATTGGGCAGTCCTCGCTAACATGGCACTCTGTCGAAACACTAATCAGACGGTCCATTACCGAGAGCCATGCGAGTTCCGAGTCCGTAGCATCACCGACCTCGAAACGCTTGCTCCAGAGCCATATCAGCTCATAGACCCATTCGGTCTTCGACTCGTCCTCGGATCGTGGGTTCGCCAGTAACTCATTGGTAATAACCAGAGTCTTCATGTTTGGCAAAAGGCACCTGGCCTCAGCCAACACGTTCTTATCCGGCATAAGGCATGTTCTTTCAGACCTAGCCAACACATCGATATCCTGCATGACACATACACTTTCTCTTCGCTCGGGAGTGCGCACGCCACGTATGGCGCACGCATCCCGAAAAGATTGATACCTACTTGCTTGGTGCGATGACCTTCGCGAGCGTGGCCGTAACCATCTGGCGAACCTCGGGCCCGTCATCGAAGAGCAGCGAGTACGCGCGCTCCGCGATATCGTCGAGGTTCCCGCTCACGAAGTCGACGAGCTCCTGTCCGTCTATGCGCGTGTCGGCAACGCCGAGCATGCGCTGGGTCTCGCTGAGGGTGTCTCGGGTGCGGAGCTCGGCGTTCAGTTGCCAGATTGCCCAGTACGTCGCATGCTCTGCATTGCCGGGCAATCGCGACCACTCTCCGGTCTCGAAAAGTATCCTGGACCTGCTCTTCATCTGTTGTCTCGTCATCATGATGGGATCGTCCTTTCGTTCGTGATGACTTCTGTCATTTCAGTCCCTTGCATGGATGGCACACCGCAGGTGTGCCATCCATGCATGCGCACGGTGGCTACCATCGGCCCTTCATGACCTCGTAGAGATCGAACGCGACCTTCTTTGCCTCTTCGAGCGTGTCGGCACCACCCAGACGCTCTGCCTTGTCCTTGGCCTTGGGGGTGCAGATGACATCCCACATCCCCCTGCGCGGCCTCACGCTGATGGTGGCATCCCGTAGGCTGAGCTCGATGCCCTCTGGCAGGCTCTGCCACGCCTTCTTCTTGAAGCGGTCGTAACGCTGGCCTCGCAGTCTCATCGCCCTGAAGAGCGATTCGACATCGTCGGGAATGCCGGTGAGGCGCCCGGTGCAGCGACGCCCGGCAAGGAGCTCGAGGCCCTTCTCGGGATGGAAGAGAGCGGCTGCGTAACGTATGTGCTCGTGCCCGCACATCTCGCAGTTCTTGTAGTGATCGCACACGCCGATGCCCGAGTCGGTTTCGAGCTTGAGGTCTGCGACATCTTCGATGACCCAACCGCTCTTCGGAAATGCGGGGTCACTCCAGTTGTTTGCGGACCTGGCATGGACTTGCTTCCCAGCGCCCGTCAGGTCCTTGGTGGTGGTCGTCATGTTCGACCCTTTCTGCGACATCTTGTCGCCTAGCGTTTCTGCGGTCGGTACGTCCGGCCGCTTGGTTCTGTCAGCCCGCCGGTTCGGTTGGCGGGTCGCGAGATGCCTTGCGATAAGCGCATGCTGTGCCCATGGCACTCCTCTCCTTCTTTGATGTCCCATTCGCCCTTTTCTTCTGTCGGCCATGCGGGCGATGCGCGCATGGCTAATGTGTCGAGGAGAATCGCCTGTCTCTGCGTGTTGGGGCGTCGCATGGACGGACCAGCGCAGTGTCGGGGCCCAAAACGCCTGAAGACCAGGTGTGTGGACCCCGCCACCACGTCTCTCCTACTCCGCTTCGTATGGGGCGAGGGCCTCGTCGAGCCGGCTGTGGAAGCAGTCGATGGCGAAGGGTCGCGTGCCGAGGGCATCGCGCGCGCCGATCAGCCGTCGTGCCACGTCGTGCACGGCCCCCGGGTCGTTGGGAACCCAGTTGACGCGCACGACCTGTGTGCCTCTCAGGCGGTCACCGGGATCGGGGAAGTGCCAGAGGTTCACCTGCACCACGTTCGACCCGTCATTGACGTGAATCACGTAGTTCATGACCTCTATCTCGTAGCCGCCGGCAACCTCCATGAAGATGTCCGCGCAGATGCCGGTGCCCTCGACGCGGAAAGGCTGTCCGAGCAACTCGCAGTACTCCGCCGCCGCGTCGTTGCAGATATCGACGATCCGCCAGCGTTCGTCCTCGGAGGCTCTTGGCAGGCCCTTCAGGTCGACTTCCTCGAGCCGACCGATAGCCCGGCCTCGGCGTTCTGCCTCGTAGAGCGCGGCCCATATCGACTTTCTGACATACGACGCCACCTGTTTGACCAAGTGGATACGGTCGCCTCCGTCGTTGGGAAACGCGTCGCTGTGGCCCATCTCGTAGGCCGCCTGCATCGCGCTGTCGATCATGCGGTCGATGCCTTGCGGCTCCCCGATTGCGCCGAATCCCGTAGTGTCGGCATCCGTGAGATTGGTGTTCGCTTGCTTGCCTGTGTGCATGCTGAATACTCCTCTCGGCCCATGACGCAATGGGCTTGGGTTGCGCTGCGTCGCGCACCCAAGCCATATGCGCCATATGGCCAATAACGTGTACGTGCCTTTAGAAGGGCACTCGGCTATTTCGTTTCTTCGGTAACGTCGTCGCGCACCACATGCCAGCGTTTGGCCGAGGTCTGCCGTACGGCGATTCCACTGAGGTCCCTGTCTGAGAGGTAGCCCTTGAGCGTCTGTGTCGAGACCTTCTCGCCCAGGGCGTTCTGGCAGATCGCCGCGGCGTCAGTCCCAGAGAGCTCGTCGACGGACTCGTCTGCCGCGAAGTGCGCGGACAGCACTGCTGCGCACATGTCAGCGCGCATGCCCGCCTTCGCCTTGTTGATGGACGCGGCGGCCTTTCCGCCTCTCTGAGAGCTGCTCCGAGGCTTCCAGTCAGCCGTGATCCCATCCTCGTCCACGCGGTGTACGGGGTACTTGAAGATCAGGTGCGTGGGCTCGGTTGCCGGAAACTCGCGCAGCCCGGCGTCCTCAAGGACCATCGCATGGGCTCCGGCCCCGATGTATTCCGCCGCCTCGCCGCTTGCCGGCACGATTTCCGTGAGCGTAAGCACCACGTCAGGCGCATCCACCCAGACCGAGGAGCCCCGAGCACGGTCGGAGGCCTCGCGGTCGCCCGAAAGCCCCTTGCCATGATGGTGCACGAGCAGCACGCCCGCGCCGGTTGAGCTGCAGATGCGATGGACGTGCGCAATGAGGCCGCGCACCGCAACGGATGAGTTCTCGTCGCCGTCTGCGCCAATGAAGCAGCTGCAGGAGTCGATGACCACCAATGCGAGGTCCTCGCCGCTCAGGACCACGTCGTGGGCAAGGTCGTCCATGACGGAAGGCTTGCCCTCCGCAGTGAGGGCGCCACGCAGCGACCACTTGTACACCGACCTGTCGACGAGCGCGGGATCCACGCCCATCGCATCGCATACGACTGCGAAGCGGTTCGAGAGGCTCCTGCTGTCAATCTCAGGGTCGATGTACAGCACCCTCCCCTGCTGGCACCTGCGTCCGAGCCACTCGCCGCCAGTCGCAACGGCGACGGAGAGCATGATCGCAAGCCACGACTTCCCCTGCTTCGCCTTCGCCGAGATGAGGCCGATGTGCCCACGTCGCATGATGCCCTCCACGAGCACGGGGGCCCTATGCGGCGGATTCGCCGCCTGCACGCACCTCCACGGGGGGAGCCTGGGCCTGTCGCACGCATCTCGGTACCATGCTTCCCACTCACCCCAAGACAAGGCGCCGATGTCGGTTGCGAGCAGCGCCTGAATGCGGCTGCCGCGCATGACGCCTGGCAGTCGTGACATGCGACTTGGGTTCGAGCAGGCCTTGTCGATGGTGATGCCCCATGACGCGTAGGCGGCCCTGACAGCCTCGAAGCGCTTGCGGTACAACTTGGCGTCATCACCGCAGTCGACGCGCACGATCGCGTGGACGCTCTTATTGCCGCTGTCTACCAGCGCCGACACGGGCAGTCGGAGCTGCCTCGTGACCCGGATGAAGGTGTCCCTGTCATCCTCGTCCGACTCGGCGACGACGTGGCGATATTCGATGATGCTCTCCCTGGTGCGGCCGTTGCCGTCGGTGGGGTTGACGCATACGCATGCACCACCTTCCGTCGGGCTGGGAATGCCGAACACCGCGCCGAGATCGTCGCAGCCCTGTGCAGCGAGCTCTTTGAGCTCGTCGGTAAGCTCCTCGGACGTGCGGTCGCAATAGCACCCATAGGGGCGCCACTTTCCGGGGTGCCTGTCATCCTCGGAAAACTTGACCGTGTAGGCCACGTACTCGTTCGGTTTGAAGAGCGCACCGAGGTATTCGATGGCCATCTGCGACGGTGACGTGGACCAAGCCGACGTGTCGGCGGGCGGCGGCGTGACCGCATCGATAGCTGCAGTCTCGCCCCACTCCAGGGCGACGTCTGCCATGCCGCCTCCCGGGACGTATCCATAGCCTTTCGCCATCTCAATGATGGTTGCCGGGCCGACCGTCTCGCCGGAGGAGCAGCCGAAGGTCTCCCACTTCGCTCCGCACTCGCCGTCAACGAACCGGTCGGGGTCGGATGCGGACCATCGGGTCCACTCGGAGAGCACGTCGATGACGTTGCCCGAGGAGTCGTAGTTCTCCTGCTCCTGCTCCATCTTGTGGAGGCCCATGCCGACGCGAATCCAGTCTCCGTAGTCCTGCTCAGAGCATGGGATCCAGTCGAGAGCAGCGACGGCGACTTCACATGTAGTCATGATTGCATTTCCTTCCAGTCGCGGGGGTGCCTCGGTGTGTCGGGCACCCCCGCGACAGTCAAAACAGGTCCCGCCTAGATGAGGGAGCCGTGGTCGTGCCTGCGAGCCTCCTCGAGCTCCTTGATCACGGCGTCGGCGTCCTCCCCGTACAGGAATCGACCGATGCCGTTGGACTTGCGGATCGACCCGTCCTTGCCCTCCCATTCGCGCTGCTTGGTCTCGCACACGAACGTGTGGCCAACGACGTCGTTCCACAGCGACATGGACACGTCGGTCTCCTCGACGCCAAGGACACCGCAGCTCTTGAAGAACGCGGCGATTCGCGACAGGAAGCGCTTGTTGAGCGGAAAGGTGATCTCGAACCCCGTGAGCTTCTCGCCTTCGGGCAGCTCGCCGAACTCGCCTCCCTTCAGCCCGTCAAGGGTCGCAAGATCGACCGTAATGACGCTCATCGGGCACGGTGAGATCTTGGCACTGCCCTGGAAGCGGGACTTGCCGAAGCTCACCACCTTCCCGATCGCAGGCCCGTCCTCGAGAATCGTGTACTCGAGGTCCGTAATCGACGCCTCGCTGTTCCAGCTTAGGACGTCGTCGTTGCTCCCAGCGCTCATCTGCTGGGTTCGTGAGGTAGCAACCATGATGGTGCTCCTTTCTGTCTGCGTGCCAAGCCCAGTGCTCGACACTCTTCTCGAACGGACAAGTGCCATTCGCTTCGCGCGCTCCATGAGTGCGCAGAGCGCATGACGCTTTCCGTATGCTTCAAGCTCGTGTTTTTCGCCGCAGGCTTTTCTGTCTGCCGTCGGCTCCGATGGAGTCGGCGGCTTCGCATGTCGCCAACCGGCGACGCCGTCTTGGCTTCTTCATTCTTCAGCCGCAGGCTTTTCTGTCTGCCGTCGGCTTCGAAGGAGCCGGCGGCTTCGCACGCCTCTCGGATAGAGTCGTCATCTAGGCGCTACGCGCATCCGGCCGCATTACTTGCTTCTCGCTCGTCATCGCCTGCTTCGGCATATCCTCG
Organism: uncultured Coriobacteriaceae bacterium; assembly: GCA_902778135.1. Classification (GTDB taxonomy): domain Bacteria; phylum Actinomycetota; class Coriobacteriia; order Coriobacteriales; family Atopobiaceae; genus UBA1367. Next base: position 44,985 of record CACYWP010000012.1, on the reverse strand, counting down.
CGTCAGCGCGACCAACTCTCGGACGATTTCATGTCCGCAGAACGTCTCCGCCACCTCGTCTCACGCATCACGCGTGCGGCGCATACAGTGGCGGAAGGCCGCAGAATGCGGCCATATGGCGCATTAGGCCATCATCAACTCGTAGGCAAACTCGATTGCATGACATTGATACAGTTGCAATCTCACACCTCTGATGGCGAATGTGCCACGTCTGAGAATATTATTAATTCAAATAGAATAGGTGCCCTTCATAAAGTGCCTGATAATCGGCTATATTTGCTCGAATTGTGTCTGAAGTTTATTACTTTTTTGTCCGAATCTGAACTATCTCAAGGTCCTAATGAACAGGATATTTTATCTTGCTATGGAATGCTTTTTCCATTCCAATCGAGACTAGATATAGTCATTGATTCGTACCGTTTGTAGTCAAACCTTGTACCTTTGTAGTCAATAGTTCGTACCATTTGTAGTCATACTTTGTACCGTTTGTAGTCAATAGTTCGTACCATTTGTAGTCATGCCTCGTACCATTTGTAGTCAAGAATTCGTACCGTTTTGGTCCTGGCTGCGCCTATAATTGACGTGTCTTTCATCGGCTTTCAGACGGCAGCCTGACACCGGAGACGCTTTCCGACGTGCTTTTCGAGCGTAAAAAGAACGGAGGTGGCCAACATGGCTGGGGGATCTTCAGCTAAGGACGGCTGGCTCAGGGTAGACAAGAAGCTGCTCATCGCTCTGCTCCGCTCGATGCGAGCCAGCGAGCCGTTGGTGGCCGCATGGCTTATTGACAACATGGACGTCCGGACCAATGAGGTCTTCGCGCCAGGGAGGATAGTGCGCAACGAGGGTGACTGGTTCGCAAGGCGGGAACGGAAGCTCCCATCCCGTGCGATCTGGTTGGACTGCCTGAGGAAGCTCAAGTCCTGCGAGGGCGAGTTGGAGGCCCCCTTCATCGCCAAGGTCAGGACGAGCGTCTTCATGATCAATCCGACGTACCTATACATGGGGTCGACGTCGAAGGGCAAGGAGCTTACGAGCAGGTTCAGTGAGCTGACCGGGGCTCAACCGCCAAGCGATGACGACGAGCAAGGCAAGGGCAAGAAAAAGAAGCGGCAGGATTGGATCAAGTGCAACTGGGAGAGCATGGTGGACCTTCTGGCTAGTCTGGCCGGTCGCGAAGGCTGCGTGGTCGCATCCATGCTTGAGTGGATGGACCGCGACAACCGAGTCGTGGCGACCCAGGACATGCTAAGTCACTGGGGCTCCAGGGATAGCGAGAAGGTCAGCAAGACGACCGTCACCCGAGCCTTGCGTATGCTCAAAGGCAAGGGTGCCTGTGGGCTCGCAGCCCCATTCTGTGTGCAGCTGTGCAACGGGTGCCACCTCGTGAACCCCACCTACGCGTTCTCGGGAAGCGAGGACGCAAGGGATCGGCTGAGTCGCGACTTCGAGAGACAGCTAAGAGAGCGAGAGCGCGAACAGAGATTGAGGGAGCAGCTAAAGAAGGAAGAGCTCGAGGCAAAGCGACTGGCGGAGAAAGAGTCGGAACGCAAGTCGATGGCGGAGCGAAGAGCGAGAGTGGCAAGACTCAGGGCCCGCCGGCTAAAAAGGCTGATGCGAACGTCGAAGGATACTAGGAAGACTGAAACACGGAATGGGAGAACAGCGGAGCGAAGAGCGAGGATCGCACGACTCAGGGACCGCCGGCAAAGAAGGCTAGTGCGAACGTCGAAGGATGGTAGAAAGACCAAAACAAGGAATGGGAGAAGAGGGGGGACGAAGGCGCAATCGCATCGGAAGGAATCCGACTAATCGAAATCGTCGGTCCCATGGGCCCCGGAAGTCAGGTGCTGCAGCACGAGGGTGCCCCCCTTTGTCCTCGTGAAGGCAACGTAGGCGACACGCGCCTCCTCCGCCTGGTCGAGTCTGGCCAGCCCGCAGCATCGCATCAGGTAGTCAATGGTCTCCTGGCAAAGCCAGACCTCGCTGAACTCCCGACCCTTTGAGGCGTGCACCGTGAAGACGTAAATGCCAGGATCTTCATCCTCTGTTGCATTCTCGTCGTTTCCTGAGTATTGCTCATCCTTTGCCAATTCGACATGGATCTTATTCTGGACTGCACCGAGAAGCTCTTGGGACACCCTTTGTGCCTCCCTGTTAGTCCTCGCGATGACCCCAATTCTTCGCCTCGTGCCCCCCTCATGGCCGACGACCTCTTCGAGTCCCCTTCGTCTCACCTCGGGCATGGTGCAAATCTTTTCAGAGCGCTCGGCGATATCCTCTGCAGCGATCGACGCAGCCACGCCCGCTGCCGACACGTTCCCCGCAAGGATGGCCCTTCTGAGTGCGGCGAGGTCATCCACCAGCCAGTCGGGTCGGGCGAATCCTTTCGTCCTGTACTCCTTTTTTAGTTCGAACTCGATGAATCCCGGCTGCCGCTCGTTAGCGAGCCGAAAGCTCTCGTAGTCCCTCTCACGGCTGCCCTTCACCTGGTAGTTGTAGATCGCCTGGCACGGATCGCCAAGCAGTGTTACCCCGCACTCCTCCGGAAGCGAATCGATGAGCTGCAGCACAAGGTCAGCCCTCACGCCCACCAAGTCCTGGTACTCGTCGACGATGAGGTGTCGCAGTCCGGCAAGCGGGGAGGCGTCATCGATGAGCCCCTGTATTACCCTCTCGATCCGGCTCGCGTACTGCATCTTCTTGAGGCGATCCTTTGGCTCGCCCATAGGCCCCTCGAGCAGCATGGTGCAGTAGGAGTCGAATGTCCTCACGTTGGCGTTGATCTCTCGGGCTATTTCCTCGCTCACGCGTTCGCTCACCTTGTTGCGAATGCCTGCGACGGCCTTTCTCGTGAAGCTCAAAACGACTATTGACTCGGGGTCCAATTCAAATGCGTCAACCATCCAGACCACCTTCGCCGCGAGGGTAGTGGTCTTGCCAGTGCCTGGGCCAGCTATCACCCGAGAGCGGGAAGCAGGATTTGCCTTGATGACAGCGAGCTGCCACTCATCGAAGTACTGTTCAATAGCTTCCTTTGCGTCGGACATACCACGCTCCTTGGGCGAGGACATAAAAGTCATGCCCAGTATGGCAGATAGGGGTGAATGATCTCCCGCTTATTCACCTCTCCTCCTTGAGTCAACCGTAAGCTCTCCTACTGTGCGACCCGTCTCCCATGCGTCAAAAGACCAGAGCAACGAGTCGACATCAAACTGGTTATGAGGCCATAGTTCGGGATCTTTTTGTGATGCAAATATCACGAGATCCAGGTATGTTCCCAGCGCATACGGCTCCTCCCCCTCGTCATATAGCAGGTATATGGTGCCATAGTCCGGTTCCTCCCAAGCACCCTGCATCGACTCACGTTCCATTGCAACTTCCCCCTCCCGATGCATGGTTCGCATGCATAGTTCAATTCTTCTCCAGAGCGGTCTATTTTCTCTTGAACCCAACCACTCGCCGCGCAGGACACGCGACGAGGGACAGGGACATGCCGCGAGAATAGCGCCGTCCCTGACCCACACGCGTCACACGACAGCTACGCGCATATCGTCGCCAAGACGTGCGATGGTCGTCTCAAGACGGTCGGCCTCCTCGCACACGATCTCGCCAACCTCGACAACCGTGCCGTCGTCGAATTCGCCCGAACACGAGCCCAGAGCCATGAGACAATCACCCATGGCATGCAGGCGCAAAGTTGCGTCGACGAGCTCGTCGATATAGTCCACTACCGTCATTTTTCGCGCTGATTTCGACATCTCTTCATCCTCTCTCAACTGGTCGATTTCACGTTTTCGCAGGTCAATGCCTGTTTTTCTAACACTGTTCCTTACATAGCGTAGTCAACGACCCGTCATGCCCCGTGTTCATGGCCTGCAGCATGTCTATGGCCTCGGAGCCACGAACCTCGCCGACCACGATGCGATCGGGCCGCTGCCGGAGCGCGTTCTTCACCAGGTCGCGAATCGTGACTTCGCCCGTCCCCTCGATCGATGCGTCGCGCGCCTCCATGCGCACCACATGCGCACGGGGATCGAAGCGCAGCTCGGCCGAGTCCTCTATGGTGATGACGCGCTCGCCATGGTCGATCTCGCAGGACAGGGCGTTGAGCAGGGTCGTCTTGCCCGACCCCGTGCCTCCCGCCACCGCAATGTCCTTGCGCAGGCGAACCGCCCATCGCAGCAGCGTGGCGTACCATTCGGGCAGCGATCCCAGCTCGACCAGCCGGCCCAGCGACGTTATGCGATTCGAGAACTTCCTGATGGTGATGTAGGGCCCGTCGATGGCAATCGGCACGGCCACGGCATTGACGCGGTCCCCGTTGGCAAGACGTGCATTGACCAGGGGCGAGCTCTTGTCCAGGCGACGTCCCAGGGGTGCAAGGATGCGGTCGATGACCATCATGATCTGGTCTGCGGACTCGAACGTCACGTCTGACCGATGCAGGCGACCGTCACGCTCGTAGTACAGGGCCCCACATCCGTTGACCATCACCTCGGAGATGCCTTCGTCGTCAAGCAGGGGCTGGATGGGACCCAGCCCGACCACCTCGTCCAGCACCCGTGACGTCAACCGGTCGCGCTCCGCCGGCAGCAGGCGAGAGAAGCGCTCCTCGTTGAGGATGGCCTGGCAGGTGACGCGCAGCTCGGCACGGGCCTGCTCGATGTCGGCATTGCTGACCATCGACGCAACGGTGGACAGGCCAAGCCGGCCGACGAGCTCGCGCTTGAGCGTTCCCGACAGGTCCTCCCCAACCGGCTCCGCCTCGTACGTGACGCCACGCGCCTCCTGCTCGCGCACGCGCTCCAGGACCGACATCAGACGGCCTCGCGATGCTTGCCGAACAGCTGCAGGCGCCGTCGTTGCCCACGGTATTCCGCCGCCTTGCGGGCCCCCTCGTCGTCGGGCAGTCGACCCAGCTCGGAAAGGACGTGCGCCAGCAGGCTGGCAACGCCCATGACCATGTCGGAGTCGGTCGCACACAACTCGTCGACCTTGCCCGACGTGAGCAGCTCCTCCGCCTCGATGCCCCCATCGATGACCCGATGCATGCGAGCCGTCTCCAGCCCGACCTCTGCACGGCCCTCGAAGGCGTTGGGCTTGGTGCGCGGGTCACCCATGTTGATGACGCGCACGATGCGCGTCCGCGCCACCCCCAGCCTGACGGCCAGGGCGCTTACCCGCGCCGCCGAGGCGATGGCCCCTGCCCGCTCGTCATGCACCACCAGCAGGCGGTCGCAGGACTGCACCGCCTGGGCAACCCCGTCGGTAAAGGTCGTCGAGGTGTCCACCAGCACCAGGTCGAACCGTGTGGAGAGGTAGGACAGCAGGGTCGCGACGTGCGGCATCACGATCTCGGCCATCTCGGGCCGCTCGCAGGGACCCCACAGGTGCACGTGGTCGTTGCAGCGCACGCTCGCACGTCCCATCGTCTCGGGCGTCGGGGCGCCTTCCGGCGCGATACGCACCAGGTCTGGTCCCTTGGTGACGCCAAAGCAGCTGAAGAGGTTGCCGCAAGACAGGTCGAGGTCGACTACCGCCACATCCATGCCCCAACGCGCCGCGACGCTGGCCATCAGGGCGATCAGAGCCGTCTTGCCGACACCGCCGCGGCCCGACGTGACCGTCAGGATCGGGGCACCATCCTCAGGCCGGCCGCCATCCACGTGCGGCGACTCGCGGGTGCCGATGACGCTGGGCAGCTCCTCCCCCTGCGCCACCGGGGAAGGCACGATCGCGGGAATGCGGGACGCCGGCTCCCCGAATGCGTCCGGGACCGCCTGCGACGGTTCCGCCTGCGGCACCTCGGGCAAGGTCGGGGACGGCTGGGGAAGCACGGTGGCATCAACCACCTGGGAGATCCCCGCACGCCTTGCACGCGAGCGCAGGGACCCACTGGCACCACGCGCAACCAGCACGACCTCGCTTGCCAGCCCGTCATGCGCGAGGGCCGCCGCGAGGTTCATCTCCGACACGCCCTCCTGCGCGTGCCCGACGATGGCCCCCACGGTTCCCGGCTCCTCCTCGCGCAGACGCTCCCTCAGCTCCTGTGCGCTGCGCGCGAACACCACGGCAGATCCCGGTGCGATCCTGCGCAGGGCCATCAGCACCTCGCGTCGACCGGACCGCTCCGCATACCCCAGCCACATCTCGGTCATCACTGCTCGCCTCCCTCCATCTCGACCTGTTCCTCGACAGGCCCCTCCGCCTGCTCAGGCTCCGCAACCGTCTCCACGTCGTCGGCAGGTATCACCAGACGAAGGTCTCCCGAGGCGCTGGCCCCCAGCACTGCCGGCACGTCATCGGGCAGCACGGCTATCGTTATCTGCTGCGTTGCAATCACGCCGACGGAGGTGGCCAGCTCGCTCAGCACCTCGACGTCGGTGGCGATGAGCTGCGGGACATCCTGGGAGACCGCATAGGCACTGACGCGTGCACCGCGCGTCACACCACGTGCGATACCCAGCTTCTCGGTCACGGGGACGCTGACCGCCACATGGCCTGCAGGCACCTCGGACACTACCGACTCGTCACGGAAGTTCAGCTCGGTCAATACCGCACCGGCAGCCACGGGGACGCTGACCTCCCGGCCGATCGCGTCGTCCAGGGTGGCGATGGCCCCCTGGGGGGCGAGGTCGGCCACCCAGTCGCGCAGCTGCACGTTGCGATCGGTTATCAGATCCCCCACCTCGATGGGCTGGCTGGCCACGACCAGATGGGCCACCTCGCCACCGAACCGCGCGATGGCGTCCGAACGCACCCGTTCGGCCTCCTGTCGCACCGAATCCGCATAGGCAAGGCATGCAACGACCCCGAGCACCGCGAACGCGGCAGAGAGCACGATCCTGAAGCGTGCCGACATCCCAACCTCCCCAAGAAGCCCCGTGGACCGGACGGCCCACACGACCATTCTCGGAGCGCCAGACCGCCTCCTCGACGTGTGTTTGAATTACGCTACGCACCCAGTCGCAGGCTGCGCGCACCTGGCTTGCACGCACCGATTCGCACAGCTAGACGGATGATTCCGCATGCCCCGTGCGAGTGAGGGCGCCGTGAGGAAATCGGGCGCCTCCACGGGGCGCCCACAACCGATGTCACCTGTCAGACAAAACCCAAGCTAGGGCCCCATGCCATCACTGATGCATGCGGAATGCCCGCACGGCTGCGGAACGTGGGCCGTGCGGGCATGTCCTTTTGGGTCTCACCACGTCATGTTCGGGCCGTCAGAGCCGTGCGGCCGCGGACGAATGCTGGCCTATATCACCACGTCGGGATCGAGGGTCTGCTTCGACTGGCGCATCTCGTGGGCCAGAGAGAGGTAGGCCTCCAGCCTGCGCCCCGCATAGCCCCTCTCGTCTGCAAACGCCAGCACGGCACATCCCGGCTCGTGGGTATGGGTGCAGTTGCGGAAGCGACATGCAACGGCCTCCTCGGCGATGTCGGGAAACACCTTGGCCAGACCTCGCTCGTGCCCCACCAACGGCAGGCTGCGCAGGCCCGGCTCGTCCACGATGATTCCCGCCCCGGGGAGCGCCACCATACGCCGTGCGACCGTGGTGTGACGGCCCGCGTCGTCCGAGGCGCGCACCGCCCCCGTCTCCAGCACCGCCCGTCCCAGCAGGGCGTTCAGCAGCGTCGACTTGCCAGCCCCCGACTCGCCCAAGACGATAGCCACGGTACCCTCGGGCACCAGCGCACGGACGCCCTCCTCGCCAAACCCGACGCCATGGCCCTCCGCGACCGCCCTCACTGCCTCGATGTCGGCATCGCCCTCTGCTCCGGCAAGCGTCACGACCAGCCGCACCTCGTCACCCAGCACCTCGTGCAACGCGTCCAGGTCGCGCGCAACCCCCTCGGCGCCAGCACGGTCGGCCTTGCTGAGGACCACCGCAAGCTCGGCCCCGCAGTCGCGCACGATGACCGCCGAACGCGCCACGCGGGCATAGTCGACCTCCTGGCTCCCCAGCTGCTGCACCACGATGACCAGGTCCACGTTCGCTGCCAAGGTCTGGCGCTCCCCGCGGTTGCCGCCCTTCCAGCGGGCGATGTCGCTCTCTCGCGGCAGGATCTCCTCGATGAGCCCCATGTCATGCCCATGGGGCCGCCGAGCGCACACCCAGTCGCCCACCGCGACGCGCGAGAAGTCGCCCTTGGTCAGCCGCGTGGCAAACTCCGCCCGGAAGAGCGCGTTCTGCGTGACGATGGCGGGAAAGCCGCGGTCCAAACGCACGACGCAGCCCAGCGCCAGCTCGTCCGGCTCGACCCCGTTCTCGGACGCCCGCTCTCGCGCCGCCTCGAACGCCGCCCTCTGCCGTTCGCAGGCAGACAGCTGGGCATACGTTGGCAGCTCGGTCAGGGTCGCCAGCGCGGGCAGGGTGTCCAGCGCCCTGTCGGCACGCACCTCTCTGGTCCTTCTGGCCTTCGCCTTCTTTGCCATGGCGGGCCTCCGTCTCTGTTCGGGGCGGGTCGTCTTCCCCATGATAGCCGCCAAGCAGCCGTTGCGGTGCCTGCGCGATGCGGTGGGACGATGCGACCGTATGACGTCCAATAAGCCTACGGTCGCCCCACCGCACGGTCGCCACCACCAGAAAGGCCCCCGACGACTCGTCGGGGGCCATGGTTCGGATCACGCTGGAGCCAGAAGGCCTACTTCTCCACAGAGCGCATGATGGCCTTGTAGACCTCGATGATCGGGATGATCGAGAACGCGAGGCCCATGGCGATGCCGTAGTGCGTCATGTCCAGCTCGGCAAAGTTGAAGAGGTTGGAGAGCGGAGTCTCGATGACGATGTAGGTCAGCACCAGGGACAGGGCGAAGGCGCCCCATGCCCAACCGTTCTGCGTGGGCAGGGAGAAGATCGAGCCACGACGGCTGCGCATGTTGAGCGAGTGGAACATCTCGACCATGGAGAGGGTCAGGAAGGCCATGGTCATGCCCACGAGCGCGGGCTCGGCGCTCGCGCCGGCAGTGCGCACGCCGATGAAGTACGACACGAGCGTGAGGACGGAGATGACCACGCCCTGCACGAGCGTGTCGAGACCCATGCCGTTGGCAAAGATGCCGTCCTTGGAGTTGCGCGGCTTGCGATGCATGATGTCGGGCTCGGCAGACTCCATGCACATGGCCAGCGCCGGCAGCGAGTCGGTGATGAGGTTGATCCACAGCAGGTGCGTCGGCTCGAGGATCGTGAAGCCGACGAGGGACGCCACGAACACCGAAATGACCTCGGCGAGGTTGGACGAGAGCAGGAACTGGATGGACTTGCGGATGTTGTCGTAGATGCGACGACCCTCCTCGACGGCACCGATGATGGTGGCGAAGTTGTCGTCGGCGAGGACCATGTCGGCCACACCCTTGGTGACGTCGGTGCCCGTGATGCCCATGCCCACGCCGATGTCGGCCTTCTTGATGGACGGGGCGTCGTTGACGCCGTCGCCGGTCATGGCGACGACCATGCCCTTCTTCTTCCAGGTGTCAACGATGCGGGTCTTGTGCTCGGGCTGGACGCGGGCATAGACGTTGATGTTCTCGACGCGCGTGAAGAAGTCATCGTCGGAGATCTTGTCGAGCTCGGCGCCGGTGATGGCACCGTTGCGATTGCGGACGATGCCAAGCTCCTTGGCAATGGCCACGGCGGTGTCGATGTGGTCGCCCGTGATCATGACGACGTTCATGCCGGCCTCGTGGGCCTCCATGATGGCGTCCTTGACCTCGGGACGGACGGGGTCGATCATGCCGCAGAGGCCGATGAAGACCATGTCCTTCTCGAGGTCCTCGGCAGCGTAGCTGGCAGGGGCGGTCTTGCCGTGGTTGACGCGCGCGGCAGCCATGACGCGCAGGGCCTCGTCGGCCATGGCCTTGTTCTGCTCCATGATCTTAGCGCGCAGCTCGTCGGTCATGGGCACGTCGCCCTCGGAGGTGTGGAACTTGGTGCAGCGGGCCAGCACCACGTCGGGGCCGCCCTTGGTGTGCTGCACGTAGTCGCCCACGGGCGAGAGGTTGACGATCGACATCATCTTGCGGCCCGAGTCGAACGGCGCCTCGCCCACGCGTGGGTTGGCGGCGTCGAGGTCGCCCGAGAGGAACCCGAGCTTGGCGGCATCGGCCACGAGGGCGGCCTCGGTGGGCTCGCCCACGGCCTCCTGCGCGGAGACGTCCCACTTGGCGTCAGAGCACAGGGCCATGCAGCGCACCAGGCGGTCGATGTCCTCGGAATAGTGACGCACGACGGTCATCTTGTTCTGGGTGAGGGTGCCGGTCTTGTCGGAGCAGATGACCTGCGTGCAGCCCAGGGTCTCGACGGCGTTCATCTTGCGGACGATCGCGTTGCGCTTGCTCATCTTGGTGACGCCGATGGACAGCGCGATGGTGACGACGGCAACCAAGCCCTCGGGGATGGCGGCGACGGCCAGCGACACGGCCACCATGAAGGTGTTGAGCACCTCGCCCATGTCATTGAAGAAGGCGAGGCCGCCGTGGCGGAACATGCCCACCAGGAACACGATGGCGCAGATGCCCACGACCAGCTTGGTGAGGACGCCGGAGAGCTCGTTGAGCTTGATCTGAAGCGGGGTGAGCTCGTCGGAGGCCTGCGCGATGGCGTCGGCGATCTTGCCCATCTCGGTCTTCATGCCGGTGGCGACTACCACGGCCACGCCGCGGCCGTACACCACGGTGGAGCCCATGTAGCACATGTTCTTGCGGTCGCCCAGCGGCACGTCATCGGTGCCGGAGGGAAGGCCGAGGATCTGCGCGATCTTGTCGGACGGGACGGACTCGCCGGTAAGCGCGCTCTCCTCGATCTTCATCGAGGCGCTCTCGATGATGCGGCAGTCGGCGGGAACCGCATCGCCAGCCTCGAGCACCACGATGTCGCCGGGCACGAGCTCTGCGGAGGGCACCGTGATCTGGCGGCCGTCGCGGATGACCTTGGACTGCGCGGCACTCATCTCCTGCAGGGCAGCAAGGGCGTTCTCGGCCTGGTACTCCTGCACCACGCCCAGCACGGAATTGAGCACGACGACGAACATGATGATGAAGACGTCGGCAAAGTCCGCCTCGCCCTGGGCCATGCCCGTCACGGCGCTGATGACGGCCGCGATGATGAGCATGATGACCATCGGGTCGGCCATCATGGAGAAGAAGCGCTTCCACAGCGGGTCCTTCTCGGCTTCCTTCAGCTTGTTGGGGCCGTAGGTCGCAAGGCGAGATGCGGCCTCGGCGGCGGTGATGCCATTGTCGGCATCGGTCTTTACCTCGGCAAGCACGTCACTTGCAGAGGAAAGATACTCCCTCATGGCTTCCTCCTGGGTCTGAAATCCTCAAGCGGCCAGACAGAATGATTCCCGATCATAATTCCCCAGGAGGGGCAAGGGCTCATCAAGACTGCCAGAGCAGGCCACCACGTACGTGTTGCTATTCTAACGCAACGCAAATCGCCACACGCGTCCATGCGGCGCATTTGACGATTCTCTTACGGGTATGCCGACGCCTCTTGAGCCATGATTCGTCCCGTGTCCTAGAAAGGCGACTGCCCCGAATGCGGCGCGTCAAGCAGAGGGCCGGCCGAAAGCAGGCCCTTGCGACAGCCTTGAATGCCCGTCCACTAACCGTAGGCAGGCTGTATCGCGCACTTGAAGCCACTCGCGGATGGAATCGATTCCTCGCTGCGTTAAACTGACCCTGTCTGTGGACATACTGCAGAGACGGCAGCGGCCGCATGGCCTGACGAAAGGATGCAACATGAAGCTTCTGTTCTTTGGCACCAGGGACTATGACAAGGATTCCTTCACCAAGGTGATGGGTGACTACCCTGACGTCCAGGTCGAGTTCACCAAGACCAACCTCACCTGGCGTACCGCCGTGCTGGCCAAGGGCTATGACGCCGTCTGCGCCTTTGTCAACGCCAACGTCAACGCCATGGCCCTCGAGATCCTCGCTGGCATGGGCGTCAAGCTCGTCCTCATGCGCTGCGCCGGCTTCGATGCCGTCAACATCCCCATGGCGAAGGAGCTGGGCATCCGCGTCTGCAACGTGCCGGCCTACAGCCCCGAGGCCATCGCCGAGCACGCCATGGCCATCGGCCTTGCCGCCAACCGCCGCATCGTCAAGGGCTACAACCGCGTTCGCGAGAACAACTACGACCTCAACAACCTCGTCGGTGTCACCCTCAAGGGCCGCACCGCCGGCATCATCGGCACCGGCCGCATCGGCGCCGCCCTCTGCCGCATCTGCAAGGGCTTCGGCATGCATGTCATCGGCGCCGACCTTGGTCCCGTCAAGGCTCTCGTCGACGAGGGCGTCGTGGACGAGTACGTGCCCGTCTACGACAAGGACGGCAACGTGGTCTACGACGAGAAGGGCAACTGCCTGATCGAGGGCGTCGGCTTCGGCGACCGCGTCGTGAGCTACGTCCCGCTGTACAACAAGGCAGACTTCATCTCGCTGCACGCGTTCCTCAACGCCGACAGCTATCACATGATCAACGACGAGGCCATCGCCGAGATGAAGGACGGCGTCATCTTCGTCAACACCGGTCGTGGCGGCCTTGCCGACACCGAGGCCATCATCCGCGGCATCCTCTCCGGCAAGATCGGCGCTGCCGGCCTCGACGTGTACGAGGAGGAGAACGAGAACGTCTACAAGAACCGCTCCGGCGAGATCTACGAGTCCATCACCGCTCGCCTGACCTCCTTCCCCAACGTGGTCGTCACCAGCCACCAGGCCTTCTTCACCGAGGAAGCCCTCGGCGAGATCGCTCGCGTGACGCTCTCCAACGCCACCGCCTACGCCCACCAGGCCGACGACAGCGAGTACGTCTTCCGCAGCATCGTCTGCTAGTGCCCCTCGCCTAGTCCGCGTCGCCTGACGCAACGGCACCCTCGCCCAACTTTGTGTAGCCATTTCGCTTCCAAAGTCGGCGAGGGTGCCTTCTTTTTCGGCGAGCGTTACCATTGTTGCCAGAAGGTGGGCAACCGAGCCCACACCTGGAACGGGGTCTCTAACCCAGTGCCAGGCAGACCGATACGACCGCCGATGCACGCATTGGAGCGACATGCCTACACACAAGAAGAGGACCAAGATCATCTGCACGATGGGACCGGCAACCGAGGACGACGAGGTCCTGCGCCAGCTCATCCTCCATGGCATGAACGTGGCGCGCTTCAACTTCTCCCATGGCAGCCACGAGTACCATCGCCGCAACATCGACCGCGTGCGCCGCATCTCCGAAGAGCTGTCCATCCCCGTGGCGATCCTGCTGGACACCAAGGGTCCCGAGATCCGCACCGGTGAGCTGGTCCAGCACCGGCCGGTCACCCTGCGCAAGGACGCCCGGGTCGTGGTGACCACGCGCGAGGTGCCGGGATCGGCGGAGTGCTTCTCCATCAGCTACCAGAACCTTCCCGACGAGGTCTCCCCCGGCTCCACAATCCTGGTCGACGACGGCCTCATCGAGCTGACGGTCGACCGCATCGAGGGCCCCGACATGTACTGCGTCGTGCGCAACGGCGGCGTCCTGTCCGAGCACAAGGGCGTCAACGTCCCCAACATCGACGTGGGGCTGCCCTCCGTCACCGAACAGGACAAGGCTGACATCATGTTCGGCTGCGAGCTGGGCGTCGACGCCATCGCCGCCTCGTTCATCCGCAGCGGCGCCGCGGTCGACGAGATCCGCAAGATCTGCAACGGGATGGGCATGCGCGGCATCTACATCCTGTCCAAGATCGAGAGTGCCACTGCCGTCAAGAACTTCGACGAGATCCTGGAGCATTCCGACGGCATCATGGTCGCTCGCGGCGACCTGGGCGTCGAGATGCCGCCCGAGCAGGTGCCCCACATCCAGAAGACGATCATCGGCAAGTGCGGCAACGCCTACAAGCCCGTCATCGTCGCCACCCAGATGCTGGACTCCATGACCCACAACCCTCGTCCCACGCGCGCCGAGGTGGGCGACGTGGCCAACGCGGTCTACGATGGCGCGGACTGCGTCATGCTCTCGGGCGAGACCGCGGCGGGCCAGTACCCCATCGAGGCCGTCAAGACGATGTCGGCCATCTGCAAGGAGACCGAGCGCTACTTGGAGGAGCGCCAGGTCTACCACGACCGCGGTGGCATCAGGAACATCAACAGCGCCATCGGATTCGCCTGCGTCCAGATCGCGGACCGCGTCGGCGCGTCCTGCATCATCTGCCCCACCCACTCCGGCCGCACCGCGCGCCTGATCTCCAACTTCCGCCCCGACCTGCCCATCTATGCGATGTCGCCCTCACGTCAGGCCATCCGCAAGACCTGCTTCCTCTGGGGCGTGTTCGCCTACAAGACCACCGAGCAGGGGTCGCTCTCCTCGACGCTGAACGAGTCGCTGCAGCGCGCCAAGGACGAGGGGCTGGTCAACACCGGCGAGGTCGTCGTCATCACCTCTGGCGACCCACAGACGTCCCCGCAGCAGGGCGACTACATCACCTCGACGAACATGGCGATGGTGGCGCAGGTGCCATAGGGAGGCCATGGGCCACTGCCGGTCGCGCATCCATGCCAAGCCAAAGGGGCGGGCGCCCGTGGGGAGAGTCCACGGGCGCCCGCCTTGCCTTAGCTTTGGGTCGGGACATCCGACAGGGGTGCGGACCGGAGTGCCGGACCCTCGGGGCGAGACGCTAGTATGCGCCGCCGCCACCTCCGCCGCCGCCACCTCCGCCGCCGCCGGAGGCACCGCCGCCCGAGCCGCTGGAGCTCGCGGCGCTCGTCGCGCTGGCAAACCCGCTGGAGAAGCTGTTGGCCGGAGAATGGTGGCCCATGCCTGGGTCGCACCACATCATCGTCCGGTACATGGCACGGTCGTCTGCGACCTGCGGCATCGCGAGCCTCAGCTGCTTGATGACCTTGTCGGACACCCCAAGGACCACGGCCATCACGAGCAGGCGGTTCCAGAGGATGACATCGGCGGGCACGGCCTCCTCCAGCCGCGTGAAGTCGCTCAGCCAGCGTCGCAGCGCCTCGAGCTTGGCCTTCAGCTCGTCCGCCTCGTCAGAGCGCTTGGGCAGCCGCGCCTTCAGCAGCGCCAGGACCACGAACACCGTTACGAGCAGGGCAAGCCTGCCCATGATCCCGAGGGTCGCATCCACGAGCTCCAACGCATCCTCGGAGAAGAAGAACGCGTCGGCAATCGTCGCAGCGATGGCGAGGAAGTCCACGGTCATCAGGATTCCCAGCAGCTTGTTCAGGGTTCCCGTCTGGCTTTCGACGTACCCGAGCCTGGCCACCTCCTTCTCGACGACGTCCTTCCACATATCGAGGTGCTTGGTGTAGACCTCCTCGTCGCGCGAGGCCACATGCTTGAAGTCGGACATGCGCACCGTGCCCTCGGGCCGGTCGTTCTCGTCGTCGATCGTCTGGGCACGCTCGCCCACGTAGCCGAACACGAAGTCGATGGTCGCGAGGTCGATGGGGTCGGAGAGCGCGGCAGCCCTGCCCTCGTCGAGCGTCAGGCGCCAATCCTCTTCCTCCTTGCCCTTGCGCAGCAGCCGGCTCTTGACGTACACGCACTTCTCCAGCGTGATGACACCCATGTCGGAGAGGCGCATGAGCGATGCCGTGAAGTCGGGGCCGTCGCCGATGTCGTTCTTGTAGATCTGGTACAGGACCGCCGGATGGTCGTTCGAGGGAACGTCGCGGAAGTACTTGTCGTCGAAGGTCGCCCGATGGGAGCGCACGAAGGACAGGAGCAGCGCGATGATGCCTGCCACGTTCGCCACGATGCCCACGTCGAGCAGCCGGCGCTTGGCGTTTGCCCAGAACACCGCCCGGTCGAATCGCTTGTTGGCGCTTTCCGCCCAGCCAGCCTCCTCCGAGAGGATCCTGTCCAGGCGCGCCTCGTCACGGACCGGCGCCTCGGCGAGCCACTCGGCCGGGAATGCCGCCCTCACCTCGGCGAACTCCCCCTTGTTGACACGAGGCAGCTGCATCACCAGCGAGCCGGGGTCTCCTGCCGCAATCTCGTCCCACGGCAGCACCGTGCCCGAGGCGACCTCGATCGTGCCCAGCAGAGACTTGTTGTGCAGCCAGCCGCGCAGGTTGTCGCCCGCCGTGATGGTCATGCCCTCGGGAGCCGCCGCGAAGTAGACGGCACAGGCCACGTCGTCGGACTGCTTCTCCCAGCGGTCGCCGACGAACTTCCAGTACAGCTCGCCCGTGTCGGACCAGCGCACCGCAACGCCGTCGATCGTGTAGCTCACGTAGAACCAGCCCACCCCGTCAGCCTTGTCGTAATGGAGGTCGACGCGGGTGTAGGAGGAGCGTTGCTCGAGGGTCCAGGTGTCTTCGGCGGTGCCGCCGTTCGCGAAGGTGTAGGGCACCAGCTCGTCGCCACGCACCTCGCCGGCCTCCTGCACCTGCACCGAGACGGGACCCATCTCGCCGTCACTGGTGTCCAGCTCCCAGTAGAAGCCGTGGAAGTGCCCATCCAGGTCCAGCTTGCGACGCTCGGTCACCTCCACGGTGCCCGTGGGCTCGACGATTGCCAAGATGCGGGTCGACTCGAGCTCGTAGTCCTTGGCGAGGGATGGCGTTGGCACCGCCAGCAATGAGACCACAACCAGCAGCAGGGTCAGGCACAGCCGATTCAGGAGACGCGGGCGTGACATGGGTCGTCCTCTCTCTCGCGAGCGGGCAGGTATCTCTCGATTGTACGCGACAGGCCTTCGCATCACCATGCCAGCGCGGCAAGAACCGCCCCGACACGGTGCGACATCCCACGGGAACGGCCCCCGCGAGGCGCATGCCGCCCCGTTGCTATCGCTCGCACAGCCAGAAGTGGGCGGAGAACGGCCCCACCTCGCTTCCGCCGCCGAAGTCGTGGTCCTTGCCATCGATCAGGTCCACCGCCCTGCCGCAACCCGCATCGAAGTGGAAGGTGTACGGCGCATCGGAGGCGTTGATGGCGACGATGACACGCTCGTGGTCGCTGGTGCGCTGGAACAGCAGCTGCTGGGGGCTGACGGCTATCTCGCGATAGTCGCCCCAGCACAGGGCCTCGCTGGCAGTCTTGGCATGCGCGAGCGCGCAGAGGTAGTCGGTCAGCTCGTTCCACTCCGGCGCGTCAAGGGCGGGACGCAGCTCGTGGTCGCCGAAGTGCTGCTCGCCCTCGATGCCCCATTCGCTGCCGTAATAGATGCACGGCACGCCGCACATGCCGAACAGCACCCCATAGAGCGGTACCAGATGGCGCTTGTCGTCCAGCCTGGTGGCGATGCGCGGCACGTCGTGGTTGTCGGCGAAGTTGAGCAGGTGACGGCCCGTGTAGAGGTCCCACGGGTCGCTGCCGCTCTGGCGCTTCAGGGCATAGGCGACCTCGTGCATGTTGGCCGAGTTCATGGAGCTCCACAGGCCCTTGTAGACCTCGTAGTTGGTCACCGTGTCGCAGACCTGCTCGCCCATCCAGCGGTTGTAGTCGCCGAACATCGTCTCGCCCAGCAGCAGGAACTTCTCCCCGCGCTTGTCGGTGAGCTCGTTGGCGACGTCGCGCAGATAGGAGAGGAAGCCGTCGTCCAGGCAGTACGCGACGTCCAGGCGCAGGCCGTCGATGTCATAGTCGCGCTCCCAGGAGCGCACGACGTCCGCACAGTACCTGTTCAGGTCGAAGTTGTGGTGGTTGAGCTTCACCAGGTAGGGAACGCCCGCCCACGTCTCGTATGAGAAGCCGTCGCCGTACTCGTTGTTGCCACTCCAACTGATGTTGAACCACCCGGAGCACTCAGAGCCGCCACGGCTCTCCAGCACGTCGACAAAGGCCGGGAAGTCTCGACCGACGTGGTTGAACACGGCGTCGAGCAGCACCCTGATGCCGGCGGCATGGAAGACGTCTACGATATGGCGCAGGTCCTCGTTCGTGCCCAGGCGACAGTCGACCGTCAGGTAGTCGGTCGTGTCATAGCCGTGCGTGCGGCTCTGGAAGACGGGATTGAGGATGACGCAGGTCGCACCCAGACGCTTGATGTGATCGATCCAGCCATCGGACTCCAGCTTGAGCAGACGGTGCTCGAGGACGCCGTCGTTCTCGTACGGCGCATCACAGAGGCCAAGGGGATAGATCTGGTAGCACACGGACGTTTCGAACCAAGACATTGGTCCTCCTCGTTGCCGAAACTGATAGATGCAGACCACACAAGGATACCCGAACGCATGCCCCTTGGCGGTTCCCATAGGGGCAAGCCCGGGACGGCTGTCACCCGCCACGATCCGGCAGGCGACGATCTCATCCACCAGAAGCCTCGAGAAAAGGGGTGCCCGGGACGACCGAAGTCGTCCCGGGCACAGGGGAGGGAGGGGACCACATCGAGTGTAGGGCTTACTCCTCGACGGGCTTCTTCCAGAAGGACAGGATGACGGCGCCCACGACGGAGCCGGCGATGATGGCGACGAGCCACATGATGGGGTTGCCGATGACGGGCAGCACCCACGCGCCACCGTGAGGAGCGGGGCTGTAGCAACCGAACATCGCGGAGAGGCCACCGGCGACGGCGGAGCCGATCACGCAGGTCGGGATGATGTGGCCGGGGTCGGCAGCGGCGAACGGAATGGCGCCCTCGGAGATGAAGGACAGGCCCATGATGTAGTTGACCAGACCGGCGTCACGGTCAGCCTTGCTCCACTTGTTCTTGAAGAAGGTGGTGGAGAGGGCCACGACGATGGGAGGCACCATGCCGCCAGCCATGCAGGCAGCCATGACGACCTGGCCGGGGCCACCCAGGGCGGCGTCGGCAAGCAGGCCGGTGGAGAAGACGTAGGAGGCCTTGTTGAAGGGGCCGCCGAAGTCGATGGACATCATGCCGCCGACGATGGCGCCGAGCAGGACGATGTTGGCACCCTGCATGCCGCCCAGGAAGTTGTTGATGGCGGAGTTGATGGCACCAAAGACCGGGTTGAGGAGGTACATCATGGCACCGGTGGACAGGATGCCCAGGACCGGGTACAGCAGGATGGGCTTGATGCCCTCGAGGGACTCGGGAAGCCTGTCGCAGGCCTTCTTGACGGAGTTGGTCAGGTAGCCCGCGATGAAGCCGGCGGCGAGGGCGGCGAGGAAGCCACCGGAGACGCACTCGACGTCAAAGTTGGGCGCGGACTGCAGGAATGCAAGGCTGATGCCGGACTTGGCCATGAGGCCGCCCACGACGCCAGGGGCAAGGCCCGGGCGGTCGGCGATGGACATGGCGATGTAGCCGGCGAGGATCGGCAGCATCATGCCGAAGGCCTCCTCGCCAACCTTCTTGAAGAAGGCGGCGATGAAGGTGCCGGAGCCATAGATGCCGGTACCGGCGTTGCCCATGTCGAACAGGAACGCAAGGGCGGTCAGGATGCCGCCGCCGATGACGAACGGGAGCATGTGGCTGACGCCGTTCATGAGGTGCTTGTAGATCTGGGAGCCCATGGACTCGGTCTCGGCAGCAGCAGAGGCCTCGACGACGGTACCCTCCTGCACGGGAGCCTCATGGTTGAGGATGATGTTGATCAGACGCTCGGGGTCGTTGATGCCCGCGGACACGTTGGTGCTGTAGACCTGCTTGCCGGCGAAGCGGGCGCGGTCGACGTTCTTGTCGGCGGCGATGATGATGCCCTCGGCGTGCGCGATCTCCTCGGCGGTCAGGACGTTCTTGGCGCCTGCGGAGCCCTGGGTCTCCGCCTTCAGGACGAAGCCCATCTCCTGGGCCTTCTTCTCGAGGTTCTCGGCGGCCATGTAGGTGTGGGCGATGCCAGTCGGGCAAGCGGTGATGGCCAGGATCTTGGGCCAGTTGCCGGCATCGGCGGCCTGGGAGGCAGCGGCGGCCTTCTGGGCCTGCTCGGCGTCACGTGCGGCCTCGGCGTCGTCGATGACCTTGAGGAACTCCTGCGGGGTCTTGGCGGCGCGCAGCGCGTTGGCGAAGTCGGCATGCATGAGCATGGCGGAGAGGTTGGCCAGCATCTCCAGATGCGTGTTGGCCTCACCCTCGGGAGCCGCGATCATGAACATGAGGTCTGCCGGTGCGCCGTCGGGGGCGTTCCACTCGACGCCACCAGGCACGGTCATGGCTGCCAGGCCCGGACGGGCGACCGCCGCGACCTTGGCATGCGGAATGGCGATGCCGTCGCCAACCGCAGTGGAGAACTCGGCCTCGCGCGCGAGGATGCCCTCCTTGTAGCCTGCCTTGTCCTTGATGTTACCGCTCGCGTCCTGAAGGGCGACGAGCTGGTCGATGGCATCCATCTGGCTGGCCGCCGAAGCGCCCACCTTGATGCCCTCGGGCTTGAGCAAGTCTGTTATCTTCATAGACCGCTCTCCTTTCCCAATATCTAACCTTCCCTGCTACGACCAATAGAACATGCTATGACTTTTCGGAGCGGTTGGCTTCGAGGAATGCCCAAAACTAGGCAAGCGTTGTCTGAGTCATGACTTCAACGATATCGCCCGCCTCGCGATATCCCGGCTGTTCGACGCGATCGGTGATGATGGTTGCGTCGGAGAAGTCGGCAAACGTGATCAGAGAGAGCTGCTTGAACTTGCTTGAGTCGGTGATGACGTAGGGGCGCAGCGTCTGGCGCATCGAGACCTGCTTGACGGCCGCCTCCCCATAGCCCTGGGTCGTGAACCCATTGTCGGGATCGGCCCCGTTTGTCCCCCAGAAGCCGATGGTGAAGTGACAACGGCGGATGCGGTCAACCGTCTCGGTGCCCACCAGCACCTCGGAGAGCGGGCTGACCTCCCCACCGGGCATGAACACGCGGCAGCCCTTCGCGTGCAGCTTCTGGGCCAACGGCATCGAGTTGGTGAAGTAGGTCGCATGCGTCTCCGTGATGGCATCGACGAGGCAGTCTGCCGTCGATCCGCCATCGACGAACACGAAGTCGTCGGGACCGATGAGGCCGGCGGCATAGGCGCCGATGGCGCGCTTCTCAGGGAGGTGAATGGTCAGGCGCTGCTCGATGGTCTGGTCGGATATGACGAACTCGAACGACGATAGCCTCGTTGCGCCACCATGAACGCGCTTGAGCAGCCCTGCCTTGTGCAGAACCGAGAGATCGCGGCGGACAGTCGACTCTGACGCGTCAAGCGACTCCATCAGATCGGTCACGGACACCGCACCATAGGTATTGACGGTATCGACGATACGGGCACGCCGTTCCTCCGCTATCATGGTTGACCTCTCCTGATAGATTTTGACTGCTTATGAATCATAATGAACATTCTATCAACTATTCATAGTATTTTCAACCAATTTCGTCAAAGAGGTTCGAAATTGGTCTGAGGTCTCATCTTCTATCAGTCATTTTCAACCAATTTCAGTCCATAACCAACCACATGCGTGTTTTTGCCCGTTATTCGACCGTTGTTGGTAGGTTGTCGCATGCCGTGAGCTGACATGGGCACGCTCCCGGCCTGCCGGAACCGGGGGCGTGCCTGACATCCCTTCGGATGGAGGGAGCAAAACCCGTCAGACGCAGCTGGCGACCGCCCGCGCAACCACGTCGGCCACGGTCCTGTCCAACGCCGAGGGAATGATGTAGTCGGCACGCAACTGCTCGGGCGGTATGTGGTTGGCGATTGCATAGGCCGCCTTGACCTCCATCTCACCGGTGATCTGCGGCGCACGGGAGGCCAGCGCACCCTTGAAGATTCCGGGGAACACCAGCACGTTGTTCACCTGGTTGGGATAGTCGGAGCGTCCCGTGGCGACCACACGTGCCCCACCCGCCAGCGCCTCCTCGGGCATGATCTCCGGAATGGGGTTGGCCATGGCGAAGACGATGCCCTCCCTCATCGTGGCGACCATCTCACCCGTCAAGAGGCCTGGACGCGAGACGCCCACGAAGACGTCCGCCCCTGCCAGCACGTCGGCCATCGTCCCCCGCTCGTCATCGACGTTCGAGATGAGGGAGAACCCCTGCTTTGCGTCGTTCAGTCCTGGGCGACCCCGGTAGATGGCCCCCTGCCGGTCGCAGGCGATGACGTTGCCGAAGCCCATGCGTATCAGCAGCTCCCCGATGGCCAGGCCCGCGGCACCGGCACCACAGATGACGATCTTCAGCTGACCCATCCGCTTGCCCGTCAGACGCACGGCATTGAGCAGGCCGGCCGCCGTGACGACGGCAGTGCCGTGCTGGTCGTCATGGAAGACCGGGATGTCGCACAGCTCCCTCAGGCGCTGCTCGATCTCGAAGCAGCGTGGCGCTGCGATGTCCTCGAGGTTGATGCCACCGAAGCTCTTCGAGATGAGGTAGATGGTGCGCACGGCCTCGTCGACGTCATGGGTGTCGATGCACAGCGGTATCGCATCCACCCCACCAAACTCCTTGAACAGCACGCACTTGCCCTCCATGACAGGCATGCCCGCGGCGGGACCGATGTCGCCCAGCCCAAGGACCGCCGTCCCGTCGGTGATGACGGCGACCAGGTTGCCGCGACGCGTCAGCTCCCAAGACTTCTGGTAGTCCGCCTCGATCTCGCGGCATGGCTGAGCGACGCCCGGCGTGTAAAGCACGCTCAGGTCGTCGCTGGTCTGGACGCCTGCGCGCGAGACGACCTCTATCTTGCCATGCAGGCGTTCGTGCAACGCCAGGCTGCGGGCACTGATCTCATCCATGTGCGTCTCCCTCCAAAGACGGGAACGGGTCGAGGCGGTCGACCGGTCACGGACCGACAGGCGAGGCTGACCACGCCGGACGGGCTCCGCCTAGACCATCTCCTCCGGCCTGAACACCGCGTCGAACTGCTCCTTCGTGAGGTAGCCCAGCCCGACGCAGGCCTCGCGCAGGCTGATGCCCTCCCCATAGGCCTTGTGCGCGACGCGTGCCGCATTCTCGTACCCGATGTGCGGGTTCAGGCAGGTCACCAGCATCAGCGAATCGTGCAGGTTGTGGTGCATGCGCTCGCGGTCTGCGACGATGCCCGTCGCGCAGTGCTCGTCGAACGAGCGGATCGCATCCGCCAGCAGGCGCACCGACTGCAGGTAGTCGTAGGCGATGACCGGCATGAACACGTTCAGCTCGAAGTTGCCCTGGCTTGCCGCGAAGCCGATGGCGGCGTCGTTGCCCATCACCTGCACTGCGACCATCGTGACGGCCTCGCATTGGGTGGGGTTGACCTTGCCGGGCATGATGGAGCTGCCGGGCTCGTTCTCGGGGATGCGAATCTCGCCCAGCCCCAGTCGTGGCCCGCTGGCCAGCCATCGCACGTCGTTGGCGATCTTCATCATGTTGGCGGCCAGCGCCTTCACCGCACCATGCCCAAAGACCAGTGCATCCTTGCTCGTCAGGGCATGGAACTTGTTGGGGTCGGTAACGAAGGGCTGCCCGGTCAGCTCGGCCAGGCGTTCCGCGACCAGCACGTCGAAGCCATCGGGGGCGTTCAGGCCCGTCCCCACGGCCGTGCCTCCCAGGGCCAGCCGGCACTGCGGCGCCAGCGACGCCTCCAGCATCTCGATGCCACACTCCACCAGGCCTCGCCAGCCGGAGATCTCCTGCGGGAAGGAGATGGGCACCGCGTCCTGCAGGTGGGTGCGGCCGCTCTTCACCACGCCCTCGTTCTCGCGCTCGAGGCGCCGGAAGGTCCCCACCAGCTGCCTTGCGGCAGGAATCAGCTGCTCGCGCACCGCGACGACCGCCGCCACGTGCATGGCCGTGGGGAAGGTGTCGTTGGAGCTCTGGGAGCGGTTGACGTGGTCGTTGGGATGGATGGGCGTGGGCAGGTCGATGCCACGCTCGGCAGCCAGCTGGTTGGCGCGCGTCGCGACGACCTCGTTGACGTTCATGTTGGACTGGGTCCCCGACCCGGTCTGCCAGACCTTCAGGGGGAACTCGTCGTCCCACACGCCCGCATACACCTCGTCACAGGCATCGCAGATGAGCTCCCCCATCTGGGCGGATAGGGTCCCCAAGCTGACGTTTGCCTGGGCCGCTGCCTTCTTGAGCAGGGCAAACGCACGGATGATGCCTTCGGGTTGGGTCTCGGTACCGATACGGAAGTTCTCGTAGGAACGCTGGGTCTGGGCGCCCCAGAGGGCATCGGCGGGCACACGCATCTCGCCCATGGAGTCGTGTTCGATGCGATAGTCGGACATGGGAATCCCCTCTCGTTCGGTCTATGCTCCCAGTGTAAGCGATGGACTGCACGTGCCGCATCCGGCAACCGCGGAATACCGTCCCCTACCTGCTGGCCTCGCCCTTTATGACGCAGCGGTTGGCGGGCAGCCACACGCTGCCCCACTCGACGGGCGTGCCGTCATCCAGGCTGACCAGCTGCTCCATCTGCAGCACCGGTGCATGCTCGTCGCAGTCCAGCAGCTGGCCGCGCCGACGTCCGGCAACGCGCGCGCTGTAGGTGACCTGCGACCCGCCGATGCCGTGCCCGCTCGTGCGCTCCATGGCCCGAAACACCGACTCGCTCTGGAAGTCGGCCTCCTCCAGCCCCGGGCAGACCCGCAGGTTGAGGTGGCTCTCGATGTACATGACCGGATTGCCGTCCACGCTGCGCACGCGCTCCAGGTACAGGAAGCGCTCCCCCACCCCGATGCCCAGGCTGCGGGCGCACAGCCCCGACGCCTCGCGCACCTCGTGGGTGATGACCCGCGTCTCGTGGTCTATACCCTGCTCGCCCATCGCCTCGGCGAAGGACAGCAGGTGACCGGAGGTGGGCCGGGCCATGACCGGTCGCGTGACGAAGGTGCCACGGCCGCGCTGCTGCACCAGCAGCCCCTCGTCAACCAGCTGGCGGATGCCCTTCTGCACCGTCCCGCGGGAGAGGCCCAGCATCTCCATCAGCTCGTGCTCGGAGGGAATGGGCTCGTCGACGCCCCATCGCTTGGAGTAGATGCGTTCGCGCACGTAGTCTGCCACCTGCGCGTGCAGCGGCCCTCCGCCGCCCCTCTGCAACGGCGTCATCTGCGCAACCTGCCCCAATCCCGGCGGCCGGACGCGTACTCGTGCAGAGCCGTGCGCATCGTGGCGTCGACCTCGGCGGAGACGCATGCGAAGTAGTCATCGCTCAGCAGGTCGTAGGCAGGGTCGTCGACATGGAGCCTCGCGTTGTCGGCCACGATGCGCTCCATCACCTCGCAGGTCGCGCGCACGTCGGACTCCGCGATGGCATACTGGGGAAACGCACCGCATGCGGCCACGAGCTGCGGGGTCGGTTGGGGCACGGTGGAGATTTCCAGCGTACGGCCGTACGTGTCGAAGTCCGCCTGCTTGCGCTCGCGTATCTGGGGGCTCGGCAACAGGTGCAGGCGAGTGAGCAGCCTGTTGAAGTGGGCGTTGTAGATGTGGTCGGCCAGCAGGTGGGTCCATGCCCCCAGCACCACGTCGGACACCCGTCCGCCGTCATCGGCATTCGGCGCGGCAAATCGCTTGAAGAAGGTCCCGTAGTTGGGCTCTGGGACATGCCCGAGGCCGGCAAAGTGCGTCTTGCGATAGTCGATCTTGCGCGTGACGTCAGGCACCATCCAGCCCACGTAGATGTCGGGGACGAGATTGCCCATCAGGAAGCCGTTCACGTCACGGATGCCCAGCGCGGCAGCATCCTCCTTCGCCAGGAGGCGCTCGACGTGCGCGGTATGTATGTTCCAGCTCGGCATGGCGTCCATGGTAGCACGGCGGCCCGCATGCCAGATGGCCGTTCCCGCCTTGGCGCCGACACGTAGAGGAGCGGGGCCGCACCCCTCGTCTTGTGGAGGTGCGACCCCGCCCCTTTCGACCAGCTATGCCAGCAAGCCTACGAACGGACCTCGCCGCCGGTGCTCTTCATGACCTTGGTCACCAGCTTCGCATGGGCCTTCTCGACCTCCGCCGACGTCAGCGTGTGGTCATCGGCACGATAGGTCAGCGAGAACGCCATCGACTTCTTGCCGGTCCCCACGCGCACGGGGTCGCGGTACACGTCGAACAGGCGCACGTCCTTCAGCAGCTTCCCGCCCGCAGAGGTGATGCGCTGGACCAGCATCTCGTAGGTGACCGACTCGTCCACGACGATGGCCAGGTCGACGTCGACACCCGGCAGTGTCGGAACGTCCTGGTAGGGCAGCTGCTTCTGCGCCAGAGCCTGCAGCACGTCGACCGACAGCTCGAAGGCCACCACGGCATCGCTCACGCCAAAGCGCTCGAGCGAGGTGGGATGGATGTTGCCGATCCAGCCCAGCGTGCGGTTCTGGGCAATGACCTCGGCGCCCAGGCCGGGCTGCAGCCAACCGTACTTGTCGGGGTCGACGGGCTTGTACTTGACCTTGGTGATGCGCAGCGTGCGCAGCAGCTCCTCCACGATGCCCTTGGCGTCGAAGAAGTCGTGCTTGGGGTACTTGGCGTTCCAGGCGTCGTCGTCCCAGCTACCGGAGAGCACGCCAGCCACGAACGTGGGCTCCTTGGGCAGGCTCTTGCCCTCGCGGCCAAAGAGCAGGCGGCCGATCTCATACAGGTGCACGTTGGCCACGCCGTGGTCCTTGTTGTATGCGACGGCGCGCAGGAGGCCGGGAATCAGGTCGCGACGCATCTCGGACTGGTCGGCGACCAGCGGACGGATGATCTTGACCGGCACGCCCTTGCCCTCGTCCGACATGCCGAGGCGCTCCAGGTCACGCGGGTCGGCGAAGCAGTAGGTGCTCGTCTCGGAGAGGCCGGCGGCGCGCAGGGTCTGGCCGATGGTGCGCAGGCGCATCTGCTCGGGCGTCAGGCCGCCGGCGTGGTTCTTGGCGGCGGGCAGCGTGGGCTCGATGTCACCCTCGCCGTACAGGCGCACGACCTCCTCGATGAGGTCGATCTCGCGCGTCAGGTCGGGACGGTTGGTGGGTGCGGTGACGTTCCAGGCGTCCTCGGTCGTGCGCTCGACCATGCAGCCAAGGCGCCCGAGACGCTTCGCCATGAAGTCGTCCTCGATGGGGGCACCACCGATGAGGCGTGCGCGGGCAGGACGGAAGGTCATCTTGGGAGCCTCCACCTCCACCGGGTAGGCATCGACGATGCCCGGGCACACGGTGGCCCCGCAGCAGCTCTCGAAGAGGGCGGCCGCGATGTTGCTCACGTTGACGCAGCCGTTGGCGTCGACCACGCGCTCGAAGCGGATGGAGGCCTCGCTCATGAGATCGAGCACGCGGCTCGTGCGGCTGATGTTGCCACTCGCGAAGGCGGCGCTCTCCAGCAGCACGTCCACCGTCTCGTCGGTGATCTCGGAGTCCAGGCCGCCCATCACGCCGGCAAGTGCCACGGGCGTCTCGCCGTCGTCGGTGATGAGCAGGTTCTCGGTCGTGAGCTTGCGCTCCTGGCCGTCCAGCGTGGTGAGCATCTCGCCCTCTCGCGCCGTGCGCACCACGATGTGACGCTTGCCATCGCGCTCGGAAAGCTTGCCCAGGTCAAAGGCATGCAGCGGCTGCCCGGTGAGGAACATGACGTAGTTGGTCACGTCGACCACGTTGTTGATGGGGCGGGCGCCGGCAGCGCGGACGCGGTTGGCCAGCCACTCGGGGCTCGGACCGATCTTGACGCCACGCACCACGCGCGCGGTGTAGCGGGGGCAGAGGGCGGGGTCGGCGATGGCCACGTCGACGAGCTCCGCGGCGTCCGGGCCCTCCTCGTGCTGGACGCTCGGCAGCTCGATGTGGGTGTCCTCGTCGAGCATGGCACTGACCTCAACGGCCACGCCCATCATGGACAGGCAGTCCGGGCGGTTGGGGGTCATCTCGCAGTCGATGACCGTGTCGGAAAGCCCCTGGTAGTCGGCGAAGTCCATGCCCAGCGGAGCGTCCTCTGGCAGCACGATGATGCCAGAGTGGTCGTCGGAGAGCCCCAGCTCGCGCCACGAGCAGCACATGCCGCAGGACTCCACGCCGCGCAGCTTGCTCCGCTTGATCTCGAAGCCGCCGGGCAGCACAGCGCCGATCATGGCCACCACGATGTGGTCGCCCTGCTCGAAGTTCTGGGCGCCGCAGACGATCTGCAGCGGCGCAGGGTTGCCGTCTGCGTCGACGTTCCTGTCGCCCACGCTGACGGCCAGCTTCCACATGTGGTCGGAGTCGGGGTGTGGCTCCTTTGCGAGCACCTGGCCGGTCACCACATGGTCAAAGTCGGCACCCAGGCGGTCCACGGCCTCGACCTCGGTGCCCGTGCGAACGAACTCGGCCACAAGGTCCTGCGGATCGGCGGGAACATCCACCATGCTCTTGAGCCATTCATATGAGACGCGCATCTTCCTTAGCCTTTCTTGTACGCGATTCGATTCCATCCATTTCGACCATCTGGGACGGTTCTCCCTGGTCGAACTGGTCGAGCTTTTCGTCCGTCCATCTGGGACGGTTCTCCCTGGTCGAACTGGTCGAGCTTTTCGTCCGGGGAGAACCGTCCCAGACGGTCGAACTCCCCTTGCGCCGCCTAGAACTGGCGCAGGAAGCGCATGTCGCCTTCCATCAGCATGCGCAGGTCAGGCAGGTCGTAGCGCAGTGCCGCGACACGCTCGACGCCGATGCCGAAGGCGAAGCCCGTATACCTCTCGGAGTCGATGCCGCAGTTCTCCAGCACGTTGGGGTCCACCATGCCGCAGCCCAGGATCTCCAGCCAGCCGGTGTTCTTGCAGAAGCGGCAGCCCTTGCCGTGGCACACGCCACAGGAGACGTCGACCTCGCAGCTGGGCTCGGTGAACGGGAAGAAGTGCGGGCGATAGCGTGTGGCACGGTCCTTGCCGAAGATCTCGCGCGTGAAGTAGTCGAGCGTGCCCTTGAGGTCGCCGAAGGTGATGCCCTCGTCCACCACGAGGCCCTCCACCTGGTTGAACTGCGGCAGATGGTTGGCGTCGGCAGTGTCGGGACGGAAGACCGTGCCCGGGCAGATCATGTAGATGGGGGGCTTGTTCTGCTCCATGTAGTGCACCTGCATGCCCGAGGTCTGCGTGCGCAGCAGCACGTCGGAGTCGCCCAGCACGAGCGGCTCCTTCCCCTCGGGGGCGTTGTCCACCACGTAGAAGGAGTCGCGCGCGGAGCGGCTGGGATGGTCGGCAGGCGCATTCAGGGCGGTGAAGTTGTACCAGGTGGTCTCGACGTAGGGACCGTCGGCCACGATGTAGCCAAGGCCGGCGAAGATGTCCTCGATCTCCTCGCGAATCTGCGTGATGAGGTGCTGGGTGCCCTGGTTGCGAACGCGACCGGGCAGGGTGACGTCTGCGGCCTCGGTCTCCATCTTCTTGGCCAGGGCCTGCTTGGCAAGCTCCTCCTTGCGCAGCTTGATGGCCGTCTCGACGTTGGCGCGCACCGCGTTGGCGAGCTGGCCCATCGCCGGGCGCTCCTCGGCCGGAATCTTGCCCATCATGCGCATCAAGGCCGTGAGCTGGCCCTTCTTGCCAAGGGCCTTGATGCGCAGCTCCTCGAGCCCCTTCATGTCTTGGACGTTCTTCACGCCCTCCTCAACCTGAGCCTCAATGGCCTTGAGGTCGTCGGACAGTGCCATGCGTGTCTCCCCTTTCAAAACAAAAACCGTCCTCGTGCCGACAGCACAAGGACGGAAGTCTCCGCGGTACCACCTTGCTTGACACGCGCGTTGTCTCTCGCGCGCATCCCCTTCAGGGCCTCGCAGCCCCTGTGCCCCGTGCCGTGGGGTGGACGGCTTGCCTACTGGTGCGGACCCGCCGCACGTTCAGGTCGCAGCTGGTGGAGTGAACTCCCGCCCTCGAGGACCGTGGGCATCTCTCAACCGGTGGATGCCCTCTCTGTCCGCTCCTCACGCGAGTGCGAAACCTCTCCGTCATCGCCTAGGAGCGCATGGTAGCACACTCTCACCCGCATGAGGGACGGCATTGGGCCGCAAGCGCCGCCTTCCTCGAAAGACCCGCCGTCGTTCACGTTCCCCATCCCTGCAGGGCTGCCCGCACCTGCTTCTCAAGCTGCTCGTGCGAGAGCGGGCGGACAAGCGCACCGCAGGCCCCGATGCGCAGTCCCTCGTCCATGACGTCGCCCATGCCCTGGTCCGCCACCAGGATGACCTTTGCATTCGGGTCCAACGACCTGAGCAGGAACCGCAGGTCTGCCAGCTCGCCCGTGACACGCCTCCGCAGGCCGAGCAGCAGCAGGTGCGCCCTGGTCTCCTCGTACTGCCGGTAGAAGTCCGTGGTCTGGGACGACGCGAACGCGACGTGCAGCCCCATCCGCCCAAGCTGCTCAACGAGCGCAGCGCGCTCATCGTCGTTGGGGTCGCACACGACGGCCCAGGGACGGAAGGTCTCCGGGCGGTCCCGGTAGATGCGGTCGAGACGTTCGCGCAGGAGCTCGCACCGCGCCTTGTGGTCCAGGGAGTGGTAGGCCTCCTCCAGCTGCCGACGCACGTCGAAGGCCTCCTCGAGGAGGCGGACGTCGGTCGTCCGGTCGTCGTAGCCGGCCCTCCCCTCCAGCTCGTCGCCGAGTGCCTCCAGGTACTCTGGCGCAAGCGTGGCATCGTAGAGCTCCCTCAACAGGTCGCACATCCGCCAGAAGAACTCCTCCGAGCGCCCCTCCAGACCGACCTCGTGCGAAAGGCGCGTCAGCGCCCGCAGGGCACCCACCTTCGTCTCACGGCTCTGCGTGCCGTCCGGGTCCTCCTCGGGCGTCTCGAGGGCGGCGCGATAGCGGCGGATGGCCTCATCCCCTTCCCCCAGCTCCTCGTGGAGGCCTCCCAGCTCGTAGAGCAGCCCGTTGACCCTGAGCCCGGCATCGGTCGCCTCTTCCAGCTCCTCCTCGACGAGCTCCAGCTCGCGTCGCAGGTATGCGCGCGCCTCGGTACGTCGGTCCGTGCCCCGATAGTGCCTGACCAGCTTGTCGTAGGTGTTGATCAGAGACCTCCTGCTCACCGTGTCGGCACGCTTGGCATAGGCCGTTTCGGAGACCTCTCGGGCACGCTCGTAGCACGCAGCCGCCTCGTCGGCCTGACGCAGGCTCATCAGGGCGTCGCCCTCGACCCTCCAGAGTGCGGCATGGTCCCTGACCAGGCTGTCGCGGTACTCGTCAGTCTCCACGGCACGCAGCCGCTCCCTGGCGAGACGATACATCCCCACCGCATCGGCCCATTCCCGCCTCTGGGCGTAGATCTGCGCGAGCGTCCTGCAGGCGATGTAGGCGTCCCGGCGCGCCGGGTCGGACGGCTCCCGTACCAGCAGCTCCTCGAAGTGCGCGACGGCCTCCCAGCAGTATCCGACACCCTCCCAGGTCTGCCCGACCATCGCGCACACCTCGGCGAACTTGCACAGGCACACGGCAAGGTCGTGCCGGGCGCCTTCGAGTCCCCGCTCGAGCGCCTCGAGTTCCCGCTGCCTCTGGTCGTAGAGGCACGCATAGAGGTCGCGCACCCTTCTCGCTTGGTGCAGACGGTTGCCGAGCGTCACTATGTCCTGGATGAGGGCCTGCAGGTTCTCGTCCGACTTGTCCGCGGCGTAGCGGTCCCACGAGGCGTCACGCGCCCTCACCAGCCAGTCGATCGACGTGTCGAGCGACCTGCGAACGCCCTTGCCCGTTTTGTACAGGGCAGCGAGCCTGCGCATCGCCTCGACGAGCCCCGCCTCGGCGGCCTCGGTTATCAGGGCGACTGCCCGCTGCTGGTCGACCTCCATGTTGATGCCGTCGAGGTAGGCCAGCCCGATGAGGAAGGTGTGCTGGGGGTCGCGCATGCCCGTGCCGGTCGCGAGCCGCCGCAGACGGCGCAGCGAGAGGCTGTCGGGAAGCGCACCGTCGGTCGCGTCCACGCATGCCGGTATCCTGCGGTACAGCCGCTTGAGCTCCCTTCCCTCCTCATCCGTCAGCCGGCTCATGGCCACCGGCAGGATCGGCTTGCGTGCGTCTCGCGCGGCGGGATACTCGCAGTCCATCACGTAGTTGGGCCGTTCCAGGATCTGTGGCGTCACGACCAGTGCAAAGAGGTCGCTCTCCGCAAGCGCCCGGCCGATGCCCTCGTTGAAGTCCTCCCCGGGCACGAGGAACTCGTCATACCAGAAGGCGATGTCGCGGTAGCGAGGGTTGCGATGGATCATGCGCATCAGCTCGGCGGCATATGCGCGATTGGTCTTGCGATAGCTGAGGAAGACCAGTGCGTCGAAGGCGTCCCGCACCCGCTGGGCCAGCTCGTCGCTGACGAGGACCTCGGAGAGGTAGGCGGCAAGCTTCTGGTCGAACGGAAGGGCCGTGGGGTCGGGGTCGTCAGGAACGAGATACTGCAGGTCACCGAAGCGCCGCGCGTACGCCTGCGCCCGGTCGTCCTCGACGAGCAGGGGGAGGACGGCCACGTTGTGCTCGAGGGCATAGGGCACGATGGCGTCCATCGCCGGATTGGGCTGCAGCAGCATCTTCTGCGTCACCAGCGCAACCACGAGCTGCATGTCCGACACGACCTCGGCGATGCGCTCCTGCGTGAGGTCGGGGGCCGCCTCCTCGGTGGCTTCCCCCTGTCGCACGTCGAAGTAGTACACGATGCAGTCCTGTTGGGCCTGCAGGAGACCCACGACCCGGTCGAGCAGGCCCTCCTGCTCGTCCGGATGCGCCGTCACGAGAATGCGCGCGCCCTTGCCCGGCTCGTGCCCCTTGCCCGTGCGATAGCCGACCTCACCTGTCATCCTGACCACGGCAACTCCTCGACGTAGGGGAATGCGGACGCCTCCATTCTAGTGGGGGTCGCCCGACGTGGTGCGACACGTGCCTGGCCGCCGCACGTGGCCAGCCCCTACCGGACGAAGGGCCACTCCCCCGCCACCAGGGCCTCGATGGCCGCTGGCACGGCCTCGTCCTCGCAGCGGCCCACATGCCAGCGCGCGGCCTCGGCAACCTCGGGCACGGCACCCTCCACGGCGACGCCGTTGGGCACATGGGCAATCATCTCGAGGTCGTTGCCGCCATCGCCGAAGGTGACCACCTGGTCCAGCCCGATGCCCAGCGCCTCGCACAGGATGTCGATGCCCGATGCCTTGCTGTATCCCGGGGGTATCAGGTTGAGGAAGCCCGGCATGGGCAGGTTGAAGTCGAGCTCCGGCACCTCGCGCGTCAGCAGCTCCAGCAGCCGTCGCGTGAGCCCGATGCCCCCGGAGTTGAACACGTTGAGCTTGACCACGGGAGAGTCCGGGATGCCCTCGTGGTCGACCGCCTGCTCGGCATACACGGGGAAGCTCTCCGCCAGATCCTCGCGCAGGCCCTCCACCAGAAGCGGCGTGCCTCCCCGAAAGACGATGGCGCCGACGCCCGCCATGCCATGGATGACCTCGCACACGCGCTCGAGGGCCTCGTGGGGCAGATGCTCCTCGTGAATGAGCTCCCCGTCCAGGTACACCTGCATGCCGTTGGTGGCCAGCGCAGTGGCCACGCAGGATTCGTCGCCGCCAAAGGTGGGCGTCACATGGCTGATGCCGCGCCCGCTCGCCGGTCCCACGCGGATGCCCGCGTCCAGCGCCGCATGGAAGGCGGCGATGACACGGGACGACACGAGCCGCTGCCCATACGGCAGCATGGTCCCATCGATGTCGGAAAGGATGAGCTTGATGTCGGGATGCGCCTTCATGGAATCTCCTCGTCACGTCGGCCGCCCTATCGTCATTCTACGTTGTGCGTGGGTGGGAACGGACCGGGCATCGTATCTGGAGTCCATGTCGATGCAGGCCCTCCGCAAGGCGAAACGAGAATGGCTGAGGTATAAAGGGTGCCACGACAAGAAGCACGTGAGATGGGGTGCCCCATGAACTACAGCGACCTTACCGAACGCCAGCAGGAGATGCTCAAGGACTGCGCAACCCCCGAGGACCTGCTGGAACTCGCCAAGGACGAGGGCGTCGAGCTCACCGACGACCAGCTCGAGCTGGTCAGCGGCGGCAGGTTCGACCTGGCAAAATGGATTGACGACTTCTCCAGGGCCCCGCAGATGTAGGCGGGGGGTGCGGCCAGCCCGTCTCCCTGCCAGCCCTGTCCGGTGACGTGCACGCCCGCCACGAGCCGTGGGATCATTCCACGCCGGTCGCGTCACCCGCCTCGAACCCCACAGAAGGACTGCCATGCGCGTGTTCGACCTGCACTGCGACACCATCGATTCCCTCGCCTTCTCCGACTACGGCTACTTCGCCGAGTTCATGCGCGACAAGCAGGGTGGGGACCTCGCCCGGAACGACGTCCAGCTCTCGGCGGACCGCATGCCCTGTCCCTGGTGCCAGTGCTACGCCGTCTGGGTGCCCGACGAGCTGGACAGCCTGGGCATGACGGCTCCCGAGTTCTATCGCAGCGCCCGCGACTGGTTCTATGGCCACACCTCCCCGCAGGGCCCGGTCAGCCAGGTGCGCGACGCACGCGACGTCGACGCCACGGTTTCGGCGGGTGGGGTCGCGGCACTGCTGACCATCGAGAACGGCTCGCCGCTGATCAGCCTCGACATGGTCGACGAGATCGCTGGTGACGGGGTCAAGATGGTCACGCTCACCTGGAATGCCGCCAACCCCATCGCCTCGGGCAGCCAGGCGACCGGTGGCCTGACCAGCTACGGGCACGAGGTGCTGCGTGCGATGGAGGACCGGCGCATCGTGGCAGACGTCAGCCACCTCAACGACGAGAGCTTCTGGGACGTGGCGCACGCCGCGCGGCGCCCCTTCGTTGCCAGCCACTCCAACGCCCGCAGCATCTGCGGGCACGAGCGCAACCTGACCGACGACCAGTTCCGCGCAATCGTGGACGCGGGCGGCGTGGTGGGCATCAACTACTTCCGCGGCTTCCTGTCCGACCGCGCGACCGGCTTCGACGCGCCAGCCGACGGCGAGGTCACCTTCGACGAGCTGGCCGCACACGTGGAGCGCTTCCTCGACCTGGGAGGCGAGGGGACCATCGCCCTGGGCAGCGACTTTGACGGCAGCGAGACGCCGGAGTGGCTGGACGCCTGCGAGAAGGTCGTCCCGTTCCACGAACGCATCGTCGAACGCTTCGGACAGGATCTCGCCAACCGCATGTTCTGGGACAACGCACACGACTTCTTCGTCCGCAACGAGACGCTGTAGCGACGACACGACCCTTCGAAGGAACAGGCCCATGAAGAAGAACGACACGCCCAAGCGACACCGATTCGACGGACTGCTGGTGGTAGCGGTGACGGGAGCCATCTCGCTGCTCATCGCCATCGCGGTCCCCGTCGGCTGCGCCCTGTCCCTCATGGGCCGCTACCATCGCTTCGTCCAGGACCTTGGCGAGAGCCTCCTGTACGCGCGCGAGCACGGGACGCTCGAGATCGCCATCGACGGCGAGACGCAGCCGGGACAGATGGAGCAGGCCGAAAGGCTCTATCGGCTCATCTCCGACATGGGCATGGGGTCGCCCCTCGGCGAGACGCCCGACGAGGGGGCGCTGGCCCTCTCCTTCGGTGACGGGAGCGTGCTGCGGCTCTTTCCTACGACGATCAACGAGTCCGATGGGACGAAGGTGGATGGGACCATCGTCAGCTACACGCGCTCGGACGGGCACGTGTTCTCCTACGACACCGACTTGTTCGCCTACCGGAACGTCGTGTCCGACATCATGGGCTCGGCGGGATAGCCACCAGTCCTCGGTTCCTAGCGCGCCAGCGCCCGCGCCGCCGACGAGACCAGCTCGCTCACCGTTGGGTGCGGATGGATGACGCGCGCAAGCTGTGCGGTCGTGCAACCAAGCGAGATGGCGAGCGCGAGTTCCGCCACGAGGTCGGTCGCCCGGGGACACACCAGCTGCGCCCCCAGGATGGCTCCTGTCTCCGCATCGGCGACGAGCTTGACGTAGCCGCTCTCGGACTCCTCTACCAGGCACTTGCCATTGGCGCCGGTAAGCGCCTTGCCCGTGCGCACTGCGATGCCCCGGGCCCTCGCCTCGTCCTCAGTGATACCGACGGAGGCGACCTCGGGCGAGGTATAGACGCAGGAGGGAACGACGCGCATCTCCACCGCCGGCTCGTCGCCGCAGATCGAGGCGACGACGTTTCGTCCCTGCGCCTCCGCCACATGGGCAAGCTGGATGTTGCCCGCCACCACGTCGCCAATGGCCCAGAGGTGCTCCACGCTCGTGCGTCCGGCCTCGTCGCATACCAAGGCGCCACGCGAGAGCTCCAGCCTCGCCTCGGTCGAGAAGAGCCCTTCGGTATTGGCGCGCCTGCCACATGCCACCAGCACCCCCTCGGCCTCGACCACCCTCTCGTTGCCACGCCGGTCGGCGTAGCGCACCTGCAGGGCACCGGGCTCGCCCTCGATGCCGCTGACGCGGGCCGATGCCTCCACCGTCACACCGCGCTTCTTGAGGTGCATGCTCACGCGCTGGGCTATCTCGCGGTCCAGGGGCGGCAGTATGCGCGGGGTGGCCTCGAGCACGGTCACCTGTGCCCCGAGCTGCGCATACATGGTGGCAAACTCTACCCCGATGACACCGCCGCCGATGATGGCGATGGACGAGAGCGGCACCCCCTCCCCCTCCAGCAGGTCGTTCGAGGTGTAGACGCCAGGCAGGTCGATGCCGGGTACGGGAATCGTCGCCGGGAGCGACCCAGTGGCGACAACGATGTCGCGCGCCTCGTAGGCCTTGCCGTCGCACTCCACGACACCTGGTGCGGTGATGGTCGCCCTCCCCCGCACGACCGCAACCTTGCGCTGCTTGAGCAGCCTCTCGATGCCCTCGCGCAGCTGCGCGACCACGGCCTGCTTGCGCGTGTGGATGGCTTCGAAGGAGGCGCCGGGCGCCGCGTCGTGGAGGAGCGCCTTGGTGGGGATGCACCCACGGTTGAGGCAGGTGCCGCCCACGAGGTCGCGCTCGAACAGCACGACCGAGCAGCCGCGCGCGGCGGCCTCCTCGGCCGCGGTGTAGCCTCCCGGGCCTCCACCCACGATGGCGATGTCATAGGTCATGGTCTCGTCCTCTCAATCCAGCATGAGGTGCGCGATCTCTGCAGCCCTGTCGCTGGCAAAGCCACCGGCCCGCAGCCGCGCCTCAAGCGCTTCCACATCGTCTGGCGCACCAATGAGCAGGCCCGCGATGGCCTCGACATGCGCCACGTCGAGGGCATCCGAGAAGACCACGAGGTCACGGATGGTGCCGTCACGTCGCGTGAGGTCGACCCGCACGCTCCCCCAGCCGAACCGTGCCTGACGGCTCTGGTCCAGCATCCGCTCCCCTCGGAAGAGCCACTCGCGTGAGGCGAAGGCGCCCCGCTCGCGCTCGAGCTCGACCGGATCGATCTCGCTGAGCTCCATCTCCGTGACAGGACTGCCCGCCACATGGGCAAACGCCGTCCGCAGGGCATCCTTCAGCTCCGCGATCGTCGTTTCCGGCCTCAAGGCCTGCAGGTTGGTGACCCGCGAGCGCACGGAGCGGACCCCCTTGGCCTGCAGTTTGAGGGGGCTCACCGTGAGGTAGCGGGAGAGCGCGTCCACATCGACCGCCACCATGATGGTGCCGTGGTGGCAGCCGGCCTTGCCCGTATGCTGGTAGGCGTGGCCCGAGAACTTGAGGCCACCCTCGACCACGAGGTCGTTGCGCCCCGTGAGCTCCGCGCTTATCCCCAGGGACCGGACGGCACGCAGGATGGCCTCGGTCTGCGCCACCTGGTCGTACTCGCCCGGCACCGTGACAAACGTGAAGCACAGGTTGCCCAGGTCGTGATAGACGGCCCCACCACCGGAGCGCCTGCGCGCCAGATGTCCCCCGTCGCGTTCGAGGCACTCGATGTCGCACTCTGCCGACGCGCACTGGTTGCGTCCGACAACCACGGTCCGCTCGTTCTGCCAGAGATAGAGGATGGGCTCCCCTTCCCTGGCAGAACGCATGAGACATGCCTCGATGGCGAGGTTGGTGTACGGGTCCGTCGAGCGGCTCTCGATGCAGCGCGGGGCTACGGCCATCAGCCCTCCTGCCCGAACTCGTAGCGCAGGTGGGGCTTGCGGGCTGCCGTGACCTCGTCAGGCCTGCCGATGGGACAGTCGAACGGGGCACCGTGGAGCTTCTCGCCCTCGGTGTGCGCCTCGTCGAGGATGCGTTCCATCATGCTCACGAACTCGTCCAAGGTCTCGCGACCCTCGGTCTCGGTGGGCTCGACCATGAGGGCCTCGTGCACGATGAGCGGGAAGTACATGGTGGGCGGATGGATGCCGAAGTCGAGCAGGCGCTTGGCCACGTCCATGGCCGAGACGCCCGTCTCCGCCTTGAGCGGCCCGCAGTCGATGACGAACTCGTGCATGCAGCGCTCGCCGTACGGGAGCGTGTAGCCCGCCTCGGCAAGCATATGCGCCAGGTAGTTGGCGTTGAGCACCGCGCTCGCGGACGCCTCGGGGATTCCCTCGCGCCCCAGCGTGAGGATGTAGGCAAGCGCCCGCACCGCCACGAGGAAGTTGCCATAGAAGCTGCGGACCTTGCCCACGCTCTGCTCGGGCTGGTCGAAGCCACAGGCACCGTCCTCCCCTTCGACCACGCGCGGACCGGGGAGGTACGGAGCGAGGAACTCCTTGCAGCCCACGGGGCCCGAACCCGGGCCACCACCACCGTGCGGGGTGGAGAAGGTCTTGTGGAGGTTCACGTGCACGCAGTCGAAGCCCATGTCACCCGGGCGCGCATGACCCATCACGGCGTTGAGGTTGGCGCCGTCGTAGTAGCAGAGGCCACCCGCCTCGTGCACGATTCGGCAGATCTCGACGATGCTGGGGTCAAAGAGGCCCAACGTGTTGGGGTTGGTGAGCATGAGGCCTGCGGTGTCGGGACCTGCGGCAGCACGTAGCGCGTCGAGGTCAACGCCTCCCTCTGCGTTGCTCGGAACGGCCACCACCGTGAAGCCAGCCATGACCGCGCTCGCAGGATTGGTGCCGTGCGCAGAGTCCGGAACGATGATCTTGGTACGGGCCGTATCACCGCGATGCTGGTGATAGGCGCGGATGAGCAGCAGGCCCGTGTACTCGCCATGGGCACCCGCCGCAGGCTGCAGCGTCATGGCATCCATGCCGCATATCTCCGCAAGCATGCCCTCCAGCTGGTGCATGGCACGCAGGCAGCCCTGGACGGTCGCCTCCGGCTGGAGCGGATGGATGTCGGTGAAGCCGGGCAGGGCCGCAACCTGCTCGTTCACCCGCGGGTTGTACTTCATCGTGCACGAGCCGAGCGGATAGAAGCCGTCGTTCACGCCATGGGTCTGCTTGGCCAGCTCGGTATAGTGGCGCCCCAGGTCGACCTCGGCCATCTGGGGCAGACGGGGAGCCTTCTGGCGGAGGAGGCCCTCGTCAAAGGCGACCTCGGGCACATCCAGCTCGGGGAAGATGGCCTGCTTGCGACCGGGAACGCTGCGCTCGAAGAGAAGCTTCATCGGTCACACACCTCCTTGAGGACGCGCACGGCACGGTCGATGTCAGCGCGCGTGTTGAGCTCGGTGGCGCACCACAGGATGCCGTCATGGGTGGGAAGCCCGGCGAGGATGCCATGCCTGGCAAGGGCATCCACCAGCTGGTCCGCATCCACGGGACAGGTGGTGAGGAACTCGTTGAAGAAGGACCGGTCGCTTCTGAGCGCAAATCCCAGCTCGCCCAGCCGCTCGGCCAGGTAGTGCGCGTGGCCCGCGGAGAGGCGTGCTGCCTGCGCCAGGCCCTCGGGCCCCACGGCAGCCAGGTACACCGACGCGGTCATGGCGCAGAGCGCCTCGTTGGAGCAGATGTTGGACGAGGCCTTCTCGCGACGGATGTGCTGCTCGCGCGCCTGGAGGGTGAGCACGAAGGCACGCCGGCCCTCGGCATCGGTGGTCTCGCCCACGATACGCCCGGGAAGTTTGCGCATGAGCGCCTTGGTGGTAGCCATGATGCCCAGGTACGGGCCACCAAAGCCGAGCGGCAGACCGAGAGGCTGGCCCTCGGCCACCGCGACGTCGGCGCCATACTCGCCGGGAGAGCGCAGGATGCCGAGCGATATGGGGTTGAAGCCCATGACAACCTTGGCACCCGAGGCATGGGCGCACTCCACGACGCCATCCATGTCCTCGATGATGCCCAGGTAGTTGGGGCTCTGGACGTAGACGGCCGCGGTTGCGGAACCGACCGCCGCGCGCAGGGCATCGAGGTCGACGCCCAGGTCATCGGCTGCCGGCACGGTCACGACGGGCACGTCGCGGCTGGCGCAGTAGGTCCTGATGACGGCCATGACGTCGGGATTGACGGTCTCGGCGACCACGACCTCGCTCCGCCTGCGGTCGCGCAGCATCAGCACGGCCTCGGCCGCTGCCGTAGCCCCGTCATAGACGCTCGCGTTGGAGACGTCCATGCCGGTGAGCTCGCAGATCTGCGTCTGGTACTCGAAGATGGACTGCAGCACGCCCTGGCTGATCTCGGCCTGGTAGGGCGTGTAGGCCGTGAGGAACTCCTCCTTGGAGGTAACCGTCCTCACGATGGCCGGGATGTGGTGACGATAGGCACCGGCGCCGCGCAGCACCGTGCCGAAGCGGACGTTCTCGCTCGCGAGACCTTCCAGGCGTGCGACGACCTCCATCTCGGAGAGGCCCTCGGGCAGGTCCAGCGTGCCACAGCGGACCCCCTCGGGGACGACCGCATAGAGGTCCTCGGGGCTCTGGAGGACAATCGCGTCGAGCATGTCCGCGCGACCCTCGCGGGTCTCGGGGATGTAGCTGCCCATGACGCCCTACGCCTCCTGCTCGCAATGCGCGGCATAGGCCTCGGCATCGAGGAGCTCGCCGACCTCGGTGACCTCGCCCACACGCACGAACCAGGCGCCGTACGGGTCCTCGTTGATGGACTCGGGGGCATCGAGCAGGTCCTCGTTGACCTCGACGACCACACCGGTCACCGGGCTGAACACGTCGGAGACCGCCTTGACCGACTCGACGTCGGCGAAGGCCTCGCCTGCCACGACCTCGTCATCCACCTGCGGGAGGTTGACAAAGACGAGGTCGCCGAGGGCGTCCTGGGCGAAGTCGGTCAGACCGATGGTGTAGACGTCGTCCTCGTTGCTGACCCACTCGTGGGAGGTGGTGTAGCTGAGCTCTTCAGGAATGGTAGACATGACGCTTCCTCTCTCTTGGCGTTCCGTTGATGACGATCCGTGTCGCTTGCCTTGCGTTATGCATGCCGGTAGAAGGGCATGGGGACGACCTCCGCAGCAACGCGACGCCCGCGCACCTCGACTGCAAGCTCGGTGCCCACGCCCGCGTGGGAGACGTCGATGCGGGCCATGGCGATGGCCTGCTTGAGGTGCGGCGCGAAGGTGCCGGAGGTGGTGTGGCCGACGAGCGTGTCGCCCGCATAGACGTCCATGTGCTCGCGCAGGATGCCGCGGCCCTTGGCCACAAGGCCCACGCGGACTCGGGCAGGCTTGCCGGCGGCAAGGATGGCCTCACGCCCGATGAACTCTGGCTTCTCCATGCGCACGCCCAGCTGCAGCCCAGCTTCGAGCGGTGTGGTGTCCTCGTCCATCTCGTGGCCGTAGAGCGGCATCGAGGCCTCGAGGCGCAGCGTGTCGCGGGCACCGAGACCGCAGGGGATGAGACCGAACTCCTCCCCTGCCTCGCGCAACGCCCGCCAGAGCGCAGCCGCATCGGCCGGTGCACAGTAAAGCTCATAGCCGAACTCGCCGGTGTAGCCCGTGCGCGAGACCATGCAGTCGATGCCCGCCACCTCGACGTGACGCACGGCCGTGTAGTAGCGCTGCGGAAGCTGCTCCACGTCGCAGAGCTTGGCCAGCACGTCCTTGGCGAGCGGTCCCTGCAGGGCCAGCTCGGCGATGCCATCGGAGAGGTCCTCGAACTGCGTGTCGGGCAGCAGGTTGGCCCGCATATGGGCGACGTCCTTCTCGCGGTTGGAGGCATTCACCACCACGAAGTACTCCTCGTCGCCAAACTTGTAGACGATGAGGTCGTCGATGCAGCCACCGCGCTCGTTGCACATGACGCCGTAGCGGACCTTGCCCAGCGGCATGCCGGTGTAGTCGTTGGTGAAGAGGTGGTTGATGGTGGCCAGCGCGCCAGGGCCACCGAACTGGACCTCTCCCATGTGCGAGACGTCAAACAGGCCGACCTTGGTGCGCACCGCCTCGTGCTCGGCGATGATGCCGGTGCCATACTGGACAGGCAGCAGGTAGCCCGCAAACGGGACGATCTTGCCGCCTTCCTCCACATGGATGTCGTACAGGGGGGTCTTTCGCTCCATCGGACATGCCTCCTCGGGGTCTCGCGGCGCATGAAAAAAGACAAGGGACACGCGGCGCCGAACGCGCCCTTGTGCCCTTGTCCTTAACCTGAAAGATTCTCCGGGATCCCGGATTGCTTCTTCGGTGGCCTGCGCAGAGGCCTTTCCAAGGTTCCGTCGAGGACCGGTCCTTTTGCCTGAGAGTTTCTGCCTCCCCTTCGGCGCCGCAGCTGCGATCTCTCCCGACCCCGTCATCCGGTGGTATGCGATTGTTGTTCACATCCATCGTAGCGTGTTACCAATGTGTTTCGTACAAGAATCCCAGACGGTTGCCCGAGTGGCATATTCCTCGCGCAGGCGCGAGGCATTCGGGGCGGTCTGCACGGCGCCTCCCTCGTAGTCACGGGAACCCGCCCCGTCCATGTCATGCGCGGCCCTGCCTGCCCGTACGCTACTCTGCGTTCCAGTTGTCCCAGGGGAGCCCCTCAAAAGAGACCAGGCCGCTGAACGCATGGCCCTGCGCATCGAGCGCGAGAACCTCGTCGTTTCCCTCGTAGTGGCGGTTAACGGAGATGGCCACCGCGCCAAAGGGCACCTCCACCCGCTCCCCTGCATGCTCTCCCGCACTGACCGCAACGAGCACCCACCCGTCCGCGCGCAGCGCGGCGGTGATGCCGTTGCCCGCACAAACCTGCGTGACGTCTTGCCACTCGCCCACGTCCAGACACGCGACGTCCTCCATGAACTCCCAGTACATCTCGCACTCCGCCACGACCACGGTCCCGTCGCGGCGCAGGCCGGCCACATGGTAGGGACCGGCGGACACCTGCACGATGTCGGTCCAGCCGCTCACGTCGCAGGCATACTCCTCATACCCCA
This sequence comes from uncultured Coriobacteriaceae bacterium, assembly GCA_902778135.1. Taxonomy (GTDB): domain Bacteria; phylum Actinomycetota; class Coriobacteriia; order Coriobacteriales; family Atopobiaceae; genus UBA1367. The sequence continues at coordinate 1,999 of CACYWP010000012.1, read as the reverse complement.
CGTCCGCATAGGCCACGGTGCCGTCACTTCGGACGCCCAGCACGTACTTGTCCCCAGCCGAGACCTGAACGATGTCGTGCCAGGATGCAACCTCTCGCTCGATGCATTCGTCCCCCACGGCCCGTACCGTTCCGTCCTCGCAAAGGCCCAGCTTGGCCGACTCCCCCACTGAGAGCTGCACGATATTGCACCAAGAGAAGAACGGTGCGCTCTTCTTGTAGCCGGGAGCCAGCACCCTCCCGTCCTTGCGCAAGGCCAACACCGTTTCGGGACCGGTAGCGAGGGCGGCCACATCCTTCCAGCCGACCATCTCGCTCTTGCGCTCGTAGTCGGACCAGTAGAGGTAACCGTCGATGAACACCTTGCCACACGAGCAGAGCCCCATGCTGAAGTCGTTGGACTGCGAGACGGCCACAAGCCGGTGCTCGCGCCGCCAGCCAGCCTCCAGAGGCGGCAGGATCTTGAACGGGACCTCGCGGCCCCTGAGGGGTCCCATGACCACGCCACCGCGGGTGACGTGCCAAACGCTTTTGGGAACGGGATGCGTCTCCCAGCCCTCCATGTAGGCGGGAGTCGTGTGAAGGTATTCCGGATAGTCGTAGTAGTCCAGATACCACATGATTCACGCTCCGTTTGCTCCGTCTCGCCTCATCGGCATAGCATGACAGAAATGCGACCATGTGCCGCTATGCTTGACGGAGCGGTCAAACATAACGTCACTCAAGCAACGGGCGGGTGACGCGCTACAGCTCACCCGCCGCAGCCTTACGACGCAGCTCCAGGTATGCGGCTTCGCAGGGGCACTCCTCGAACGCATGCTCGTGCCAGCCAGCGATGCGGGAGAGGTCACCCTCGATGACGAGGTCGGTCAGCTTGTCACAGTACTGGAAGGCGCAGTCACCGACCATGCGCACGGTTGCCGGAATGACCACCCGCTCGAGCTCGCCCAGCATGGAGAACGCCCCCGCCTCGATGCACTCCAGATCCGACGCAAAGCGTAGCTCTCGGGCGACGACACCGCAGAGATTCCAGCCTCCCAGCGTGACATCGCCCCCAACGAGAAAGCCGTCCACGCCGCAGGACGCATACAACCAGGAGTCCATGTAGCCACGGATGCCCTCCGGATGAGCCTCGGCCGCATGCGTCACTGGGACGATGATTCCCCCGTAGGCCGACCAGCACAGCTCGGCCGCGTGGTGACCGGGCACAAGGACGTCCCCGTCGCAGGAATAGACATGGCGCGCGCCATCCTCACACCACAGGTCCAGCTTGTCGTCCTCGTTCATGCGGGCGTCGAGCACGGCACGGTCGTCCGGGATGCGAATCCGCCTGATGAGGCCCGTGATAAAACGCTGTAGCTCGTCGTCCTGGCGCCAGGCCCAGAGCTCGCCGCCTCCGAGCCAGACGATTGTCCTCGCAGATGGCGAGGCGAGCATCACTTCGGGCTCCGGATAATGCTCGCCGGCTCCCCCTAAGGGGGAACCCCATCCGGTGGCGAGAATCTCGCCGTCCTCGGCAATGATCACGGTATCGCGCGCATAGGAGTTCGCCTGCGTGGGAGTATGCGCCACACCGAAGCTCCTACCGTTGGGGAGCACGCCGAAGCGGGTGTACGTCCTTACGTCCCGCCTGTTCCACACCCAATATGGCGCACTCTCGTGGTTGTCCCTGAGCTCGGAGAACCGCACGCCTATGCCTTTGCCCAGAGCCATGACTCGCTCCCTCGGTCGTATTTACATCACCCACCAGTATGACGTGCGGAGGACCTCCCAGCAGAGGCGAAAGGGGCTACCTCCGTCGGTCGCTACGCCGCGTCAAACGCCGCTCGCAAGGCAGCGTATGCCAAGAAGCAGTAGGCCGACTCCAGGAAGGTCGCATCCACGTAGACGATGTCGGCACGCCGCGCGAAGAACCAGTCGTGCGGGCCGGGTGTCTCACCATGGCAGAAGACCACGTCATCGCCGTCGGCGAGGGAGTCAACCACAGCCACGAGCTCGTC
>CACYWP010000011.1 GCA_902778135.1 uncultured Coriobacteriaceae bacterium | reverse complement strand
TGCCTTTCTCTCGAATCGAATGTTCCGCAAACAAGCGATTCTAGGCGACGGCCGCTCTCATATCAAAGCGGCCCTGACACCAACGTTCGGCACGCGATCAAAACGGGTCTGTTGGGGTTGATGGAAACACAGACAACAGGCAAAAAAAGTTGCCTTCACAGGAAGAAGAGCGCAGACAACGCGCAGCCGCAACAGGGTCGGAGGCAGTTGGTGCGCGGTGGTGGGCTGTAGCTCAATCCGGCAGCAGGAAAAAGCGCAAACAACCGTGACGAATTGATTGCCATCCCAGAGCCGGGTCTGCCTGAGCACAGCGCGCAAGTCCTCCGCGGCGTTGTCTGCGCTTTTCAGAAGGCTTTTCGCTTAGAGCGGGCTGTTGTCTGCGCTTTGTGACTCCCTCGGCGGGTGGCTTGCGTTGTCTGCGCTTTGAATTGCGCAGAATACAGCCTTCTCTGCGTAGCTAAAACCCCTCCTGTTTGCGAAACGCAGACAATGTGACAAGGGACCGCCCGAAGCGGTTGGCGCCAGCCTAGACAGGCCTAGGAAAGGCAGGTCCCAGCTCGTGTCTGCGTCCGCGACGTTGCAAGTCTGTGCCGTCTACGGGGAGTCTGCGAGCCTGCGCTATGCTAATAGGCTGAATGACCCTCCTGCGATTGGAGAACACATGGCTTCCGAGAAGATTGACATCCTGCTGCTTGGGGCGGGCGGACGCGAGCACGCCCTGCTGATGAAGCTTGCCGAGTCCCCGCGTGCCGGGCGCCTGTTCGTCGCGCCAGGCAACGGAGGCATGCTCCAGATTGCCGACGCCGCCCCCGTCAACCAGGAGAACCCTACCGAGGTCGCCGCATGGGCGAAGGAGAACGGCATCGGGCTGGTCGTCATCGGTCCCGAGGCGCCGCTGGTTGTCGGCGTGGCTGACGCCGTGCGCGCCGCTGGCATCGCATGCTTTGGCCCCAACGCCGACGCGGCCCAGATGGAGGGCTCCAAGGAGTTCGCCAAGCAGGTCATGGCGCGTGCGGGCGTGCCGACCGCAGCATACCGCAGCTTCACCGAGCGCGAGGCCTGCGAGGCCTACGTGCGCGAGGTCGGCGGCCCCATCGTGGTGAAGGCCGACGGCCTGGCCGCGGGCAAGGGCGTGATCGTCGCCCAGACCACCGAGGAGGCCCTTGCCGGCGTGGACGAGTGCTTCTCCGGCGCCTTTGGCGATGCCGGCGCGACCGTGGTGGTCGAGGAGATGCTGGAAGGCCCCGAGTGCAGCCTGCTGGCCCTTACCGACGGCACGACCGTCGTGCCGCTGGCCACCTCGCAGGACCACAAGCGTGCCTACGACGGCGACAAGGGTCCCAACACCGGTGGCATGGGCGTCTACAGCCCCGTTCCCATCCTGCTGGACGGCGAGCTGGAGCGCATGGTCGAGATCGAGCAGAAGGTCGTGGACCAGCTGCGCGCCGACGGCATCACCTACAGCGGCTGCCTGTACGGCGGCTTCATGCTGACCAAGGACGGCCCCAAGGTGCTGGAGTTCAACGCACGCTTTGGCGACCCGGAGACCCAGGTCGTGCTGCCGCGCATGCACGCCGACCTGGTCGAGGCCTTCTTGGCCTGCGACAACGGCACCCTGTCCGCCGACATGGTCGGCTGGGGCGACGACTGGGCCGTGTCGGTGGTGCTGGCCAGCGCCGGCTACCCCGGCAGCTACGAGAAGGGCAAGGTAATCCACGGCATCGACGAGGCCGAGGCGCGTCCGGGCGTGACGGTCTACCATGCCGGCACCGCACTGGACGGCTATGGCAAGATCGTCACCGCGGGCGGCCGCGTGCTGGACGTGACGGCCGTCGCGCCGACCTTCGAGGCGGCCCGCGCCAACGCCTACGCGGCGTGCGAGCTCATCGACTTCGACGGCAAGCAGTTCCGCACCGACATCGGCCTGAAGGCGATCCTGGGCCGCGAGAACCTCTAGGAGGCACGCATGGAGGACCTGGGGGAGACGCGCGAGGCCGAGGCGGCGGTGGACGTGAGCGAGGAGCTCGACGGGGCCATCGACACGATGAGCGAGGCGGTGCAGGCCTACACCTTCGATGGCGACCGCAGCGAGACGGGCCACCAGTCCGGGGAGCCGCTGCGCCGGGGCCTGGTGCTGGGCGACAACGACCCGCGTGACGCGGACCTGCGCGAGCGGGTGCTGTCCGAGGACACGGTCTGGCAGGGACTCATCTTCGACGTGAGCCGCCTGAGGGTGCAGATGCCCGACGGGCGCGAGGGCCTGCGCGACGTGCTGCGCCATCCGGGCGCGGTGGCCATCGTGGCCCTGACCGACGACGGGCGCATCTGCCTGGTGCGTCAGTATCGCGGCTCCCTGGGGCGCGTGACGGTGGAGGTGCCGGCCGGCAAGCTCGACCCTGGCGAGGACCCGCTGGAGTGCGCCCATCGCGAGCTGCTGGAGGAGACTGGTATGAAGGCGGCCCAGATGGCCTTCCTCACGACCATCGCCACCAGCGTGGGCTTCTGTGACGAGCTGATCCACCTCTACATGGCGACGGGCCTGTCGTTCGCGGAGAGCGACCCCGATGCCGACGAGTTCATCAACGTCGACCTGGTGCCGCTGCCCGAGCTGATCGACGCCGTGCTGGACGGGCGCATCGAGGACGTAAAGACCGTCGTAGGCGCGCTAATCTGCGATTCGGTGGGCCATCGGTTGCAGCCCGAGGAGTAGCGGACCCTGACATTGCGCAGGTACGGTCCCGCGCCCGTCCGATGGGGCTCCGTCGGACGGGCGCGTTGCCATCGGCGACCCGTTCCCGGCCGTCGCACGAACCGTCCGCAGGCTCGTGGGATGCCCATGAAATGGGGGCGCGCGGCAACGCTGTCGCTGCCATCTGACTATACTTAGGACCCACCAGCTGGCAGGGGTCGCCGGCTGGCGGCATCCCTGCGGCCCAACCGAGAAAGAGAGCGCATGGCTAGAAACGTCGAGGTCACCCGTACCACGCGCGGTGCGCTTTCGGGCGACGAGGCCGAGGAGCTGTTCTCGGCCGTCGACGAGACGGGCCACACCAACGAGGAGACCGCAAAGAAGCAGCGCGCCATGCGCATCGAGGGTGCCGCCGTCGTCGAGGTGGACCCCCTTTCGGGCGAGGACCCCTCCGGCGCCAACACCGACCGGATCATCACACGGACGGCGGTCGCCTTCGTCTCGATCTTCATCGTGGCCGTCGTCATCCTGCAGGTGGGATGGGGGTACGTGCGCCGCGTGACGACCGCAACCCTGGCGGAGGACGCCAGCATGCGCTCGGTGGTCTCGGCGCTCAACATGGGCGTGGAGTGGGGCGGCGGCTTCACGCAGTTCCCCTCCGAGTTCACGGTGCAGGAGGCGGACGAGCGCACGCACCACATCGAGGTCACCGTCACCGACACAGCCTCGTCCAACGAGCTGGACGCCTTCGCTACGGCCCAGGTCCAGGCCTCGGCCCTGTCGGTCAACGCCCTGCTCAACCCCAACATCGACACGGTCGTCTACCACGTCAAGGTGCGCCGCTCCGACGACGGGCGCTTCCAGAAGTCGACCTTCTTCGGCTTCCTGAGGCCGACGGGTGCCGCGACCCCCTTCATGACGTTCGTCTGGACCAAGACGACCGACGAGAGCGGCGTCCGGTTCGACTGCTCGATCACGGGTATGGACAACGCGACGCAGGAGAGCCTGCACGACGCCATCACGTCGAAGTCGACCCCCGCGACGATCATCAACTACGTGATCGGCGACAACAGCGCTTTGGTGGCCGAGAACGTGCTGGTGGCTGCGGGTGACAACGAGTCGGTTGCCAACGGGGTCCAGTCCATGCTCGACGCGGTGCGCCAGCGCGAGGCCGAGGAGGCCCAACGCGAGGCGGAGGCGCAGCAACAGGACGCGGCGGAGGGGTCAGACAAGCAGGACGGCGATGTGGCCGCCACCGACGGCGCACAGGAGCCCGCAAGTCCCGACGCGACCGAGGCCACGACCGCTGACTAGCGTGCTTCGCGGATATTGGATATCTGCTTTTAAACTAAAACTTTATCAACTTTACAGTAGCTGGCCGAGATAGGCCGACAAACTGCAGGTTCCCAGCCTTTTCAAAAAAACAAGATTGACAGTTTAACTATCTAAACAAATACCGTAAAATCAAAAAATGCAGCATGAGGTACGGATCGACCGTATGCCGCTGACGTTCCGAGGGGCTTGTGTGGCCTCGCGGTTCTGGACAGGAATCGTCATGGGCAAAGAGGAGTTGGAATGGCGTCGACCATGAGAGTTGAGAGAACTCGGCGCAATTTTGCAGATGAGTCAAACCGATACGACGCGAAGCGCGAGCGTCTGGTGCAGTGCGCGCGCGAGCTTGCGGAGCAGGGCAATGCGGCCAAGGTCTCGATTACCGACGTCACGTCCGTCATGGGCATCACGCGCGGACTGTTCTACTACTACTTTGGCGGCAAGGAGGAGCTGAGCAAGACCGTCTCGATGACGTATGTGACCGACCTGCTGGATCAGGTGCGTCAGGCGACCGAGCAGGTCGAGACGCGCGAGGATGCGGTGCGCGCCATCGTCGAGTGCGTGCATGCGTGGCTGTATGACGAGCAGGGCGAACGCCGCCCGATGTGGCATGTGCTGGACGAGATGAACACGGAGGACCTGGTGCAGGCCAATGCCGCCGATGGCCTGGGCGCCATCGTGCTGGACCGCGGCCTGCTCACCGACTACAACAAGGTGGGCGACGAGGCGCTGGCCGAGCGTGCCAGGTTCGTGGCGATGGGCATCCTGGGCGAGTGCCGCCTGAACGGCAACGCCTCCGTCGAGCTGATCAGCGACGCGGCATGCTCGGCGTTGCGCTATCGCAAGCGCAGGAACCCCGCGTAGGCGACACCGGCCAGGCAGAGAGCGCTCTTATGAGGACGGGCACCACGGGTTATCCCCATGGTGCCCGTCCCTTTCTGCCTGTGGGGGAGTCCGTCCCTAGCCGAGAAGGGCCGCGATCTTGCCCAGCTCGGACTCGAAGCTGACGCCGCGCACCTCGAAGTCGGGCTGAGCCTGCGTGATGCGCATCGCGTCACGCACGAACCCGCCGGCGAAGTCCACCGCATCGTACAGCGACTTGCCAGCCATGATGGCCGCCAGCAGACTGCTGGCATAGAGGTCGCCGGTGCCATGCAGCATGAAGGGCAGCAGCTCGCTGGAGACCTCCTCGAACGCCAGGTCCGCTCCCGCCACGTAGTTGCGGATGATGGCCTCGCCCTCGTGCACGATGCCCTTCAGCACGACGGTGCGCGCTCCCTGCTCGACCAGCGCGTCGACGATGCGGCGCACGTAGTCCTCGTCCACGTCCTGGCCCTGGTAGGGGATGCCGGTCAGGATGGAAGCCTCGGTCAGGTTGGGGGTCAGCACGTCGGCCCCGTCGACCAGCTCGCCCATCGCGGCGCACAGCTCGTCGGTGTAGGTGGTGTAGATCTTGCCGCCGTCGCCCATGACGGGGTCGACGATGCGCAGCGCGCCCTGGTGCTCGCGATAGAGGCGCTGGATGGCCCCGACCTGCTCGGCCGCACCCAGGAAGCCGGAGTAGATGGCATCGAGCTCGACGCCTTCGGCCACCCATGCGTCCAGGTAGGGTGCCAGCATGTCGGTGGTGTCGTGCATATGGAAGACCGGGAAGCGCGTGTGCGCGGAAAAGAGCGAGGTGGGAACGGGGCAGACGTCGCAACCGGCCGCCGAAAGCACGGGGATGGCGACACCCAGCGAGCACTTGCCGTAACCGCATAGGTCGTGGACGGCTGCCACGCGTGGGATGTAGCCACCCTCGCGACGATACAGGTACAGATCTCTAGCATTGTTCATGGGATTTTCCTTTCTGCACGGACTGATGGACCAATGCTTCGCAAGAGTCTATCCCTTTGTGCGGGCGGGGAGGTAAGGAAAATGCAGGTTGACGGTTATAGCATGAGTCTATGGCCGGGCCCCGTGGCCCCGCGCGGCGTCAGATCGCCTCGGGAGTGGGGTACAGGCCGCTGTCGACGAGGCCGTCATGGACGCGATCGATCAGGTCGTCGTAGCTTGCGTCCAGTGCCGCGGCGTAGAGGAAGGCCTCGACCAGGGAAAGCTCGCGGTCGGCATTCTCGACCTTGCTGACGAACGACTGGGTCCTGCGCATGCGCAAGGCGACCTGCAGCTGGGTCAGGCCCGCCTCCTTGCGCATCTGGCGCAGGCAACTTCCGGTGACTTTGTTGCGTTCGATATCCATGGGCTTCAAGCTATCCGAAAGGACGAGAGAACCCAAGTATGAATTGTTAAAGTGTCGAAATTGGCACGGAAAGGAACGTTCATGGAGGTATTGTGACCTGTCGGAGAATTGCGCGCGACGGAAGATGCTGCAGCCAACCCGCGGGCGGTGCCGCAGGCGACCGTCTGACAGAAAAGGCGCCCCCGCATGGGCGGAGGCGCCAGTCAGGCTGGTTTGTGCGAAGAGGCTAGAACTGGACCGTGGGGGCCTGGCGCGCGGCGGCGTCCTCGACGACGAAGCCCTGACGCTTGGGGAAGGCAGAGCCGGCGACGATGTTGCCCGGGAAGGTCTGGATCGCGTTGTTGTACTCCAGCACGCAGTCGTTGAAGCTCATGCGGGCGTAGCTGATCTTGTTCTCGGTGTCGGTCAGGTCGGCCTGCAGCTGGGCGAAGTTGGTGTTGGCCTTCAGCTCGGGGTAGGACTCGGCGACGGCGAACAGGTGGCCCAGTGCCTGGGTCAGCTGGCCGGAGGCGGCCATGGCGGCCTCGGGGGTGCTGGCGCTGGCGACGGCGGCACGGGCGTTGGTGACGGCCTCGAGGGTCTCGCGCTCGTGGGTCATGTAGCCCTTGACGGTGTTGACGAGATTGGGGATGAGGTCGTTGCGGCGCTGCAGCTGGGCGTCGATGGTCTGCCAGGCGTTGTCACAGCGATTGTTCTTGCGGACGATGCCGTTGCGAATGTTGATATAGGCGATGCCGAGGGCAACGATGATGGCAACGGCGATAAGTGCGATGGACATGCGGTCTCTCCTTCCTTTGAGTCGGCGTCTTGGCCGACCGATAACCACTTCTGGCGGAGGGGGCGGGATTCCCGCGTCGTCTCCGACGACGCTCCCAGGCCTCGTCGCTCGCGCTCCTCGGCCCGCGACGCTGCCGCGTCGCGACCTCGCGGTTCGAACCCCGCCTTCGCCACCAGCAACACGCTCGGGCCGGCAGCCTCCCCCGGCCCGTGACTCACGTCTGGCGGAGGGGGCGGGATTCGAACCCGCGAGACCTTTCGGCCCGGCGGTTTTCAAGACCGCTGCATTCAACCACTCTGCCACCCCTCCGCAGATGTTGCTATGATACCCCACTCTCGCGTCTGCAAGTCTGCCAGTGTGGAAAGCAGGCCGCCGATGAACGGCGGCCTGCCAGAAGTGCTGCTATGGGCGGGGTGTTACAGCTCTTCGATGCCCACCTGGTCGATGAGCGAGTCGACCAGCGTGCGCGGGGCGGCCTGCGTGCCCTCCATGCTGACGTTGGCGGCGCCGGTGGCGACGGCCAGCTTGATGGTCTCGATGATGTCGAGGTCGTTGTCCTGGGCGTAGGCGATGGCGGCCACGACGGAGTCGCCGGCACCGACGGTCGAGCCGACCTTGACCTTCGGCGAGCTGGCCTTGTAGGTCTTCTCGGGGGTCACGAACAGGGCGCCCTCGCCACCCATCGAGACGGTGACCCACTCGACGCCACGATCCATGATCTCGCGCGCGGCGGCGTCGATCTTCTCGAGCGTGTCGAGGTCGCGCCCGACCATGCCGGAGAGCTCGATGTCGTTGGGCTTGATCATCGTGGGGCCCGCGCTGATGCCGTAGTCGAGCACCTTGCCGTCGGCATCGAGGAAGACCTTGGCGCCGGCCTCCTTGCAGGCCTTGACCCACGTCGCGTACGTGTCAACGGCCGCGCCGGCGGGGATGGAGCCGGCGAGGATGACGGTGTCGCCCTCGTCGATGTCGGCGACGAGGATGTCGAGCAGCGCCTTGAAGTCGGCCTCGGTGGTCGCGGGACCCGGCTCGTTGACGTCGGTGTTGGTATGCAGCTCCTGGTCGACGATCTTGGTGTTGGTGCGGGTCTCGCCCTCGACCTCGACGGCCTTGACCTCGATGCCCATGGCCTCGACCATGCTCTTGATCGTGCGGCCCGCGTCGCCAGCGAGGATGGCGTAGGCCACGGACTGGCCGCCGAGCTCCTTGACTACCTTGGAGACGTTGATGCCCTTGCCACCGGCGTCGGCGCGCAGCTCGGTGACGCGGTTGACGGAGTCAATCTTGAAGCCCGGGACCTGGATCGTCTTGTCGATGGCGGGGTTGAGACATACGGTACGAATCATGGTCGTTCCCTTCGATGTCGCTCGGTGAGACATATCTAATCTCTGAGTATGCGGGTTGGACACGGGGCTGACCGATGGCGATTCGTCCAGTCGCTAGCCTCTTGCGGGGAGCGGTGGGCTGACCTTCCCCCCTTGCGCACAAGTGGTGAACTTTGCACGATTTTGGCTGGTAAACAGGGTAGTGTGACCGCATGGCGGGGATGGGCCGAAAACGGCGTTCGCACTGGCGGACCGGATTGCCGCGTCATCAGGACCGGTTTCGGGCATTGTGCTGCTACCATGTCACGCATGGAGACGACGGATCGGACATTCATGAGGCTGGCGCTGGAGGAGGCGCGCGCCGCGGCGGCGGAGGGCGAGGTGCCCATCGGGGCGGTCGTCGTCTGCGATGGCGAGGTGGTGGCCCGCGCGCACAACCGGCGCGAGACCGACCGCGACCCCTCGGCGCATGCGGAGTTCGCGGCGATGCTCGAGGCCTCGCGGGTGCTGGGGCGCTGGCGGCTGACCGGCTGCACGGTGTACGTCACGCTGGAGCCCTGCCTGATGTGTGCGGGGCTGATGGTCAACGGCCGCGTCGACCGCTGCGTGTACGGGGCCTCCGACCCCAAGGGCGGGGCGCTCGGCACGCTCTACGACGTCAGCCACGACCCGCGCCTCAACCACGAGTTCGAGGTGACGCCGGGCGTCATGGCCGACGAATGCGCCGAGGTCCTGAGGGCGTTCTTCCGCGAGCGCCGGGCCGCCCGACGCGCGGAACGGACGGCGACGTAGGCCTCACGCCGTCCACGCGCCGCATCAAGGCCCCTACGTTTAGAAGTGGGTTACATGGTGACAGTTCTGGCATACCAGGCCTCCCAAATGCGCTTAGATTATCTATATCGACGGCGGGGCAGGGGGAGACGATGGCGCGCCACATTACCGGAGAGGACGTTCGCGAAGCCTACGAGCGCATCGGCGACCGCGTCCGACGCACGCCGCTGGAGGACTCCATCTACCTCAGCTCCGACGAGTGCCGCTATCGGTTCAAGCTGGAGAGCCAGCAGCTGGGACGTAGCTGCAAGATTCGCGGTGCGCTCAACACCCTGGCACAGCTCAAGCCCGAGCAGCTCAAGCGGGGCGTGGGTACGGTCTCTACGGGCAACCATGCCATCGGCGTGGCCTATGCTGCGCACGTGCTGGGCATCGAAAACTGCATTGTGATCGTGCCGTACGGGACGGCCCCCACCAAGCTCGACCGCATCCGCTTCTACGGCGCGCGCGTCATGACCATGGGTGGTACCTATAACGAGGCCCTGGCGCTGGGCATCAACTACCTCGACTGCAACGAGCTCTTCTATGTGGACCCCGCCTGCCTTGACACGCAGGTGTGTGCGGGCCTGGGGACCATTGGATACGAGATTGCCTTGCAGCACCCCAAGGTGGACACCATCGTGTGTCCGGTGGGGCGCGGCGGCCTTATGGCAGGCGTGGCCGTGGGCGCACGCGCCATCAACCAGGACATACGCATCGTGGCTGTTCAGACGGCTGCCTGTCCGTCGGTCTACCAGTCGATCAAGGACCACATGTGCTACCGCAACTACCCGGTGGAGAGTGACACTATCTGCGAGGCGGTCGTGGGCGGCGTGGGCCAGCTGGGCTATGACATGCTGCCCGATCTGGTCGACCAGTGGGTCATCGTGAACGAGCGCGACATCCGCGCAGCTCTACGCTTCATGGTCGAGCGGGAGCAGTGCATGATTGAAGGCGCAAGCGCGATGGTCGTGGCTGCCGTGCGCGAATATCCCGAGCTTGTGGGCGGCACCGACGTCGCGCTGGTCATCAGTGGTGGCAACGTGGATGGCCGGGTGCTTGCGCGTGTGCTCAACGAGGAGGACGACGAGGACGAGTAGGGACCTCCGGATGCCGGGCGTCCCGGGCTGCGGGCGTCCGAGGCGCTACACCACCTGAAAGATGAAGAAGTCCAGATAGTGGCTGGGCGGGAAGCCCCACAGGATGGGGTGGTCGGGGGCCTGCTGGCGCTCCTCGACCTGCCGCAGCTGGACGTTTGCGTCATGTGCCGCCTCGGCGATGGCCTGGGCCAACAGGTCGCGCGTCATATGCTGCGAGCAGCTGCACGTGGCCAGGTAGCCTCCCCGCGGCAACAGGCGCAGGGCCTCGCAGTTGATCTCCCGGTAGCCTCGCGCCGCATTGCGCACCGTCGCGCGGCTCTTGGTGAAGGCGGGCGGGTCGAGCACGATGAGGTCGAAGGGGCCGCCCTCCGCGCGTGCAAAGGCACGGTCGGACCGCAGGGCCGGCAGGTATTCCAGCACGTTTGCGCAGGTAAAGCCCATGCGGTCGTCCAGGCCGTTGAGCGAGGCGTTGTGCGCGGCCAAATCGAGCGCCATCTGGCTGACGTCCACGCAGCGCACCAGCTGGGCCCCGCCTGCAGCCGCGTTGAGGCCAAAGGGTCCGACGTGGCAGAAGCAGTCCAGGACGCGCCGGTCGCGGGACAGCTCGCGAACCGCCCGGCGATTGTACTTCTGGTCGAGGAAGAAGCCCGTCTTCTGCGAGTTCTCCAGGTCCAGGTCGAAGGCCAGCCCGTTCTCGCGGACGACGATCCGCGTGTCGAGTACCGGCGCGCTATCCCACCAGCCCTTGCGCAGCGGCAGGCCCTCCTTCTCGCGCGTCGGCGCGTCGCAGCGCTCGTAGATGGCCCGCACGTCCTGGCCGTCGGCCTGCAGCACCTCCAGCAGCAGCGGATAGACCGTGGCGCGCAGCAGCTCCATGCCCACCGTGCCGACCTGGGCCACCAGCACCTGTCCGTACCGGTCGACCGTCAGCCCCGGCAGCCCGTCGGCCTCGGAAAAGACGACGCGGCACGAGGCGGTGTCGGGCGGGCATCCCGGCAGGGAGCGCCCGTCCATCGCCACGCGGCGATGCCGCCACGCCCACTCGATGCGACGGCGCCAGAAGGCCTGGTCAAACCGGTCGTTTGCGTTGCGCGACACGATGCGCACGCGTATCTTGCTGCGCTGGGAGAGTAGGCCCGTTCCCTGCCAGGTGCCGTTCTCCTCCAGCACGTCCACCAGGCAGCCGTTGGTGGCCTCCCGACCGTCGGTGGGCGCCGGCGCCATGCGCAGGACCTCGCCCTCGAAGACCCAGGGGTGGCCGGACGCAAGCGACCTGGCCGCCTTGCGCGTGACGATGACCTGCGGATGGGGGCGGACCTGCTTCATCGTTGTTCCTTTGGTCGTGCGTCGTGACGCCTCCGGCCGCCTCGGCGGGAAGCGTCACATGTTCGGGTGGCTTGCGGGCGGTCTCTAATAGTGCCTGCCAAAGCGACCGCTGTTGGGGCCGCCAAAGCCCCGGCGCGACTTGCTGCCGCTGAACATCGTGCGCGTGGGGCGCGCGGTGGCGCGGGTCGGGTTGGGTACGATGCGCCCGTCGTCGTAGTCGAATCCCGGCAGGTCCCACAGGGGCACGAGCTTCCTGGTGAAGTACTCGATCTCCCGCAGCGGGGTTATCTCGTCGGGGGCGACGAAGGTGTAGGCGTGCCCGGTCGCCCCGGCGCGGCCCGTGCGGCCGATGCGGTGCACGTAGTCCTCGGGGTCCATCGGCACGTCGAAGTTGACCACGGCGTCGATGCCGCTGACGTCGATGCCGCGGCTCATGACGTCGGTCGCCACCAGCAGCTGCACCTGGCCTTCGCGGAAGCGCTCCAGCGCCTTGTCGCGCGCACGCTGCGGACGGTCCGCATGCATGACCTCGACCTGCAGGCCTGCGGACTTCAGCGTCTTGGAGACGTCGTCCACGCGGTGCTTGGTGCGGCAGAAGACCAGCACGCGCTCGGGTCGCGTGCCCGGCTCCGCGCCGCCGGTCTCCACCAGGGCCTGCAGCAGCTGGGTCTTCTGGCCCTGGGTGACGGGGCAGAGGTGCTCCTCCACAGTGTCGGCCGTCTCGCCGACACGGGCGATCTCCACGGTGGCGGGGTCGGTGAGCACGGCGTCGATCGTGCCCTTGATGCTGGGCGGGATCGTTGCGGAGAACAGCAGGTTCTGGCGCTGGCTGGGCAGGGCCTGCAGGATGCGGCGGACGCTGGGCCAAAAGCCCATGTCCAGCATGCGGTCCGCCTCGTCCAGCACCAGCACCCGCACCGACCCCAGGTCGACGTGGTTGTGCTCCATCAGGTCGATGAGACGTCCGGGGGTTGCGACCAGCAGGTCGCAGCCGCGGGCCAGCGCCTTCAGCTGCCGGTCGAACTTGGCGCCTCCCATCACGATGACGGAGCGCTGCCCCGTGTGCTCGCAGACGGTGGTGACGACGCGCTCGATCTGCTGGGCGAGCTCGCGTGTCGGCGTGACGACCAGGGCCAGCGGCCGCGCCGGGCCCTCGGTGGCGGCCGGTGTTCCAGCCTGTGCGGGCTTCCTGCGGCGACGCCTGCGGCGCCTCGGCTTGGGCGCGGGGGCGTCCTCGGGTGCCGCATCCTCCGCCGTGGGCGTGGGCGAGGTGGCCTCGGCCTGCGCTTCGTCTGCCTGTGGGGAGGGCCCCATGATCAGCTGCAGGGCGGGCAGGGCAAAGGCCGCAGTCTTGCCGGTGCCGGTCTGGGCCGAGGCGACGATGTCGCGACCGGCCAGGACCAGGGGGATGGCCTGTGCCTGAACGGGGGTTGGTTCGGAAAAGCCGAGGGCATCGACCCCGGCCAGTATCTGCTCGTTTAGCCCGAGCTCGGCAAATGAAGTAGTCATAGGTCCAGTATGGGCCAACCGGGTCACAGATGGATGCCTCTTGCCCTCGTTGTGGTCAAGTTGTGACGCAGGGGAGAGGGCGGGCTCGCATCGTGGTCGGGCCGTGGGCGCCCGAGAGGTCGCAGGCAACCCCGTGGCCCAAGTTTGGCCTGCTTGCACGTTTCGGCTTGGGCACAAACACCCCTTCTGCACCTCAAGCTGCTATGCTTAGACCCGCAATGCCACGAACTACGGGGGAGCCGCATGGAACGGACGCCAGAGACGCTGTCGGTGCGAATGTGCAAGTGCGCATAGGCGCACGCACCCAGCAACCCTGACCACCCATCCGCAAACAGGAGTCCCTCCATGCCCATCAACATTCCCGACGGCCTGCCCGCAAAGACCATCCTCCAGCAGGAGCGCATCTTCGCCCTCGAGGAGGAGGTGGCTGCCGACCAGCGCATTCGGCCGCTGCGCCTGGCCATCCTCAACCTCATGCCCACCAAGATCGAGACCGAGACCCAGATCCTGCGCCTCATCTCCAAGAGCCCGATCCAGGTGGAGATCGACTTCATGCGCGTCTCGTCGCACGAGTCCAAGAACACCTCGGCCGACCACCTGGTCAAGTTCTACGAGACCTTCGACGCGTACCGCGACAAGAACTACGACGGCCTCATCGTGACGGGCGCGCCGGTCGAGCACCTGCCCTTCACCGAGGTGGACTACTGGGACGAGCTCTGCGAGATCATGGACTGGGCCCGTGAGCACGTGTTCTCCACCATGTTCCTGTGCTGGGGCGCCATGGCAGGCCTGTACCACTTCTACGGCATCAACAAGCGCCAGCTGCCCGCCAAGCTCTTCGGCGTGTTCCCGCAGCGCCTGTGCGACGAGTACAGCTTCCTCACCAACGGCTTCGACGAGATGCACAACATGCCGCACAGCCGCCACGCCATGATCGAGGCGGCCGAGCTGGCACAGCATCCCGAGCTGCAGGTCCTCTCCGAGGGCTTCTCCTCGGGCCCGGCGCTCATCGCCACGCACGACTTCCACGAGATCTACGTAACGGGACACTTCGAGTACGGGCGCGACACGCTGGCTGACGAGTACTGGCGCGACTTCAAGAAGGGCCTGCCCATCCGCCTGCCGGAGAACTACTTCCCCGACGACAACCCCGAGAACCAGCCCATCTTCACCTGGCGCAGCCACGCCAACCTGCTCTATCGCAACTGGCTCAACTGGGTCTACCAGATGACCCCCTACGAGCTGGACGAGATTCCCGACGCCATCGTCCAGCTGCGCGAGGACACGTGGGGGCTGGCCGGGAAGTTCAACCGCTAGGGACGGCACCGCACGCGGCGCAACGAAAGCCCGCGCCTTTCTTTTCGGCTCTGTTCCAAGGTGCGGGGATTCTGGCACTTGTGGCCTGCTTTTCCCCGCCGTTGGCGCATAATTTGTTTCCGCGCGCCGCGACACGCGCAACGCGCCTGCATCCTTGTTCGTCAAGAAGGGACACCGCCGTGATCGTTACCGACATGCTGCGCCTCAATGCCGCAAAGTACCCTGATGAGATTGCGCTCATCGAGATCAACCCCGAGCGTCCGGAAGACCGCCACATCACGTGGCGCGAGTACGACCTGGTCGAGACCACCGACGACGAGCCCTATCGCCGCGAGATAACCTGGTCGGTCTTTGACGAGAAGGCCAACCGCCTGGCCAACCTGCTCATCAGCCGCGGCGTGGGCAAGGGCGACAAGGTCGCCATCCTGCTCTACAACTGCATCGAGTGGCTGCCCATCTACTTCGGAATCCTCAAGACGGGTGCCACCGCGGTGCCGCTGAACTTCCGCTACGACTCTGCGGAGATGCTCTACTGCATCGAGAAGTCCGACTCCGACGTGGTGCTCTTCGGGCCCGAGTTCATCGGCCGCATGGAGGCCATCGTCAACAAGCTGCAGACCGGGCGCCTGCTGTTCTTCGTGGGCGACGACTGTCCCACATGGGCGGAGAGCTTCCGCGAGCTCGAGGCGCTCAGCTCCAGCCGCGACCCGCAGATTCCCCTGTACGAGATCGACGACGCGGCCATCTACTTCTCCAGCGGCACCACGGGCTTCCCCAAGGCCATCCTGCACAACCACGAGAGCCTGACCCAGGCGGCCGAGATGGAGGCCGTGCACCACTCCATCACGCATGACGACTGCTTCCTGTGCATCCCGCCCCTGTACCACACCGGGGCCAAGTTCCACTGGATGGGCTGCCTGACCTGCGGTGCCCGCGCCGTCCTGCTGCGCGGCGTGAGCCCCCAGTACATCTTCGATGCGGTCAGCCGCGAGCACTGCACCGAGGTCTGGCTGCTCGTGCCGTGGGTGCAGGACATCCTGGCGGCCATCGAGCGCGGCGACCTCAAGCTCGAGGACTACGAGCTCGACCAGTGGCGTCTCATGCACGTCGGCGCCCAGCCGGTGCCCAAGAGCCTCATCAAGCGCTGGAAGCAGGTCTTCCCGCACCACGACTACGATACCAACTACGGTCTGTCCGAGTCCACCGGCCCCGGCTGCGTGCACCTGGGCGTCGAGAACATCGACCACGTCGGCGCCATCGGCGTGCCGGGCTACCGTTGGCGTGCCAAGATCGTCGGCGAGGACGGGCACCGCGTGGAGCAGGGCGAGGTCGGCGAGCTCTGCGTCAAGGGCCCTGGCCTCATGACCTGCTACTACAACGACCCGGAGGCCACGCAGGAGACCCTCATCAACGGCTGGCTGCATACCGGCGACATGGCGCGCCAGGACGACGAGGGCTTCATCTGGCTGGTCGACCGCAAGAAGGACGTCATCATCACGGGTGGCGAGAACCTCTACCCGGTCCAGATCGAGGACTTCATGAGCGCCTGCCCGGCCATCAAGGACGTGGCCGTCATCGGCCTGCCCGACGAGCGCCTGGGCGAGATCGCGGCCGCCATCGTGCAGCTCAAGCCCGACCATCAGGACACCACCGAGGACGACATCAACAGGTTCTGCCTCGACCTGCCGCGCTACAAGCGCCCGCGCAAGATCATCTTCGCCGACGTGCCGCGCAACGCCACCGGCAAGATTGAGAAGCCTCTCCTGCGTCAGATCTACGGTGCCGAGAACCTGGTCGACCGCGAGAACCAGGGATAGGCGGAGCGGCAGGGAGCCATCGGACATCGTGGGGAGGCGATGGTTGTGCGACAGGTTGACGTCATGCGGCTGGAGGAGCGCAGGAGGCGGGCACCTGGTCCCGGCCTGTGGTGGAAGGTCCTCGAGGATGACGGTCGCCTCGCAATCATCCCCAAGGGTGACATCATGGTCACCCTGCTCACGGTGGCGCCGCTGTACGCGCTGCTGCGCATGGCGCCGGTGGGGACGCACGGCCAGCTGGTGATGTCCGTGACGCTCGTGCTGCTGAGCATGGGGGCCAGCTACACGCTTGGCCCAACGGCCTTCGTGACCACGGGACCAGCCATGGTGTATGGCTGGTCCGCGCTGGCCTGGCTCTTCCTCTCCACCGACATGAGCTACCAGCCGGGCATGCAGGCGACAGTGGATGTCGTGAAGAGCTTTGCGATGGTGCTCGTCATCTCGTTCTTCACGCCCGCCTTGGGGCGTGCCGTCGGCGGCACCTTTGCGCTTGCCTTCTACGTGAGCGCCTTGGCGTGGTTCTGCGTCCGCCGCCACGTGACGGGCTACATGCCCGAGGAGACCGTGCGCACCTATCTGGGCTACGCGCATCTGGCCATGGGGCTGTTCGCGCTGGCGTTCACCGTATGGGAGACGGTAAAGGAGGCGAGGCGGGCGGGGGAGCAGTCCGGCCTGCCCTCGTACCTGAGGGGCGTTGCCAAGGCGGTGGTCATGCTCGCCGCAGGGGTCCTCCCGCTCGCGGTGGCATCGGTGCTGAAGGGGTTGGGAGACGTCGCCGTGCTGGTCGGCGTTGCCCTCGCCTTTGCGATTGTCGCGATTGCGGGACGGCTCGTCTCGCCACGAGGCCTGGGATGCTCGCTGTTCCCCCTGTTGCTCTGCTCGTCGCTGGGCATCGTCCAACAGGCGGACCTGAGCGCCCTGCCGCCCTCGGCGCTCACGGATGCCCTGCGGGACCAGCTGTCGAACGGAACCGCCGTGCGTGCGATGGCGGGAATGGCGCGTCCCGTCGTCGATGCCTTCTCGGGCCTTTTGGGGCCGACCGCGACCTCGCTCATGGGGCCGGTCTTCGGCTACTCCGACAAGGTGGTTGCCGCGCTGCCTGCGGGGCTGGTCGATGTGGTCTGCCTGTATCCTGGCATCATCCTCGTTGCGTCATTCATGGGTGTCGCGGTGTCCATCCTCGAGATCGTGCGGCATGGTCTGGTCGAGGCCCAGCTCGAGGCGGAGGCGCTGGAGCTCGAGCGCGCCAGGGCGGCTGTGCCGGTGACACCCGTGGCGATTCCGACGGGCGTGCCGTCAGGGGAGCCCCCGCTAAAGGTCCCCGATGCCGGCCAAGGCGCGTCGGCGACGGAGCCAGGTGAGCCGATGGCGGACGAGGCCGATCGGTAGCGCGCAAGCGACAGATCCGACAGACAGGCTGCCTCCCATCCCTTGTCGTTCAAGGGATGGGAGGCAGCTCGCGTCATGCGGACGCTGCGGGTGGGACCGAGTCCCTAGATCCGCTTGCATATGGTCAGGACGTTCTGCCCGTCCTCGCGGCGATACGCCATGGAATCCACCAGGTTTCGCACCATGAACAGGCCCAGGCCACCTATCGGACGGTCTTTCAGGGATGACGTCGTGTCCGGCTCGGGCACGTCGCGGGGGTCGAAGGGCATGCCGCCGTCGACGAACGTGAGCGAGACGAGGCGTTCCGGCTCGTCGAAGTCCAGGCGAACGGTGGCATCGCCGGTGCCCGAGCCGTACGCGTACCTGGCGATGTTGCCGAGGATCTCGTCAATGCAGATGTCTATCTGCGCGTTGGCCTTTGGCGGGCAGCCGATGCGCCCGAGTTCGCCGTCAACGAATGCGGTGACCTTC
The DNA here is from genome assembly GCA_902778135.1 of uncultured Coriobacteriaceae bacterium. Classification (GTDB taxonomy): domain Bacteria; phylum Actinomycetota; class Coriobacteriia; order Coriobacteriales; family Atopobiaceae; genus UBA1367. Next base: position 78,203 of record CACYWP010000011.1, on the reverse strand, counting down.
GAGATGCTGTCCTTGGTGGCGCTGACGGTGACTTCGATCACGATGCACTCCCGGAAACGTGGGGAAGCTCAAGCTACACGTAACTATACAGCGGTAGGATGTATGAGGTCTGCGTGGCGCATGTGCAGCGGGACATGCCGACTGCGGCATAGGCTGCCGCACGGGGATGCAACGCATTGGCTCATGGAGCACCGCAGATGACGGCGCCCGCCGACAATCGACTGTTGGGAATGGGGGCATCCCCAGTCCATCTTGAGAGGAACGATCATGGCTATTGACGGTACGTATCAGGGCAAGATGGCTGCTGGACTTGGCTCGACCGACTGCACGCTGACGCTCAAGACCAATGGTTCGGAACTTACGGGCCATGCAAGCGCCATGGGCGTCGAGTCCGAGGTCAAGGACGGCAAGGTGGACGGAGACTCGTTCTCCTTCCAGGTCGAGGGCGATGGCCCCCTTGGCCACGTGACCCTTGACATCCAGGGCGTCGTCGAAGGCGACGCCATCAGCGGAACGGCCAAGATTGGACGCATGACGGCACGCTTCGAGGGCACGCGCGCCTAGGTGACGTGCCGGAAGACCCGACAACAGGCAGATTCCACCAACGAGAACAGGAGATCATTGTGCTTGACATCACGAAGAAGTCCGAAGGCAACACCCTTACCATGGAGCTCTCGGGCAGGCTGGACACCGATACCGCCTCCCAGCTCGACGACGAGGTCGCAGCCATGCCCGACATGGTCACCAGCCTCGTGCTCGACATGGACGACCTCGAGTACGTCGCAAGCTCCGGCCTGCGCGTCCTGCTCATGGCGACCAAGATCATGCAGGACCGTGGCGGCGAATGCACGATGACCAACGTCCCCGAGCTGATCGAGGAGGTCTTCGAGATGACCGGCCTGACGAACGTCTTCACCATCGCCTAGAGAAGAAGGGTTGCGCGCTGACATGAAGATGAGGCAGCTGAAGAGCCTGGACAAGCTGAACAGGATTCCGTATTTCCTCGACGCGTACTCCCTGTGGAACCTGACCCGCCCCAGGCAGACCATTCTCGTCGATGACCAGTACTACGAGGGCTGGACGCGCTCCAGTGTCGAGAAGCTCTCGGGCAAGATCTACAACTACCTCCAGCAGCGGGGTATCGGCAAGAACGACTTTGTTCTCATCTGCCTGCCGCGTGGCGTCCTTCCCGTCATCACCATGATCGGCGTGTGGAAGGCCGGTGCGGCGTTCGTGACCGTCGAGGATGACTACGCACCCGAGCGCATTGCGTTCATCAAGGAGGACTGCGGCTGCAAGCTCACCATCGACCTCGAGCTCTTCGAGGAGATTGCCGAGAACGGGAAGTACAAGCGCGGCTACGTGCGTGCCGACGACCACGACGCGTGCTTTGCCGTGTACACCTCCGGCTCCACCGGCCGTCCCAAGGGCGTGCTGCACGAGTACGGCAACATCAAGCTCAACGCCGCGCTGCAGAACGTCGACGTGCCGATGGGCACGCGCGGCGCCCTCATCGCGCCGCTCAACTTCATCGCGTCCATCAAGATGATCCTGGGCCTCCTGTATGCGCCGGCGACCCTGTACGTGGTCCCTTACTACGTCGCGAAGAACCCCCACAAGCTTGTGGAGTACTTCCTCGAGTCCAAGATCTCGCTCACCTTCCTCTCGCCGTCCCTCATCCGTGCGGTGGGAGACCACTTCGGCCCCTACATCAAGGTCATCGAGACGGGCTCGGAGCCGGCAAACGGCATCCACCTCGAGGACGTGCAGCTCGTGAACAACTACGCCATGAGCGAGGGCGCCTTCACCGTGTGCCAGTTCGAGATCGACAAGGCCTACGACGTGTGCCCGGTCGGCAAGCCGGCGAGTCCGGCGCTCAGGGTCATGCTGCTTGGCGAGGACGGCAACGAGGTCGCTCCAGGCGAGCAGGGCGAGATCTGCTTCCCCAACCCCTTCATGCGTGGCTACATCAACCTCCCCGAGCAGACGGAAGAGGTCCTGTACGACGGGCTCTATCACTCCGGTGACCTCGGCTACGAGGACGAGAACGGCAACATCGTGCTGATGGGCCGCGCCAACGACATGATCAAGATCAACGGCAACCGCATCGAGCCCGCAGAGATCGAGGCCGCCTTCAAGCAGGTGACGGGCAAGGAGTGGTGTGCGGCCAAGGGATTCGAGAACCCCGACCAGTCCTACGTGTGCCTGTACTACCAGGGCGAGCTCGAGCAGAGCGAAGAGGAGATCCGTGAGGGCATGGAGAAGTACGTGCCCTACTACATGATCCCCTCCTTCTTCATGCGCATCGAGACCGTGCCGCTGCTCGAGAACGGCAAGCTCGCCCGCAAGGAGCTGCCCGACCCGCGTGCCGCCCTCGAACGCAAGGCGTACGTCGCCCCGCGCGACGAGCTGGAGCTCAGCCTGTGCGAGGCCTTCGAGCAGGTGCTCGGCGTCAAGAACGTCGGCATCACCGAGGACTTCTACGACCTCGGTGGCAGCTCCGTCAAGGCCATGCAGATCCTTGCCATCATGGACATGGACTCTCTCTCGGCCATCGACCTCTATCAGGGCCGTACCGTCGAGGAGATCGCCAAGATCTACCGCGAGAAGACCGAGGGCATGGAAAACCTCACCGAGGAGGAGAAGGAGATGCGTGCGCGCCAGGTGCCGCACGTGATTCCTGTTGCCCAGCGCATGGTCATCGACTCCCAGCTGAACGCCCCCACCAAACCGATGTGGATCGTTCCGTTCCTCCTCTCCTTCGGCGCCGATGCCGACGTTGAGGCCCTGCGTGATGCGGCAGAGGCCACCTCGCGCAACCATCCCATCTTCTCCACGGTCTTCGAGTTTGGCGAGGACTTCGACCTCCAGCAGCGTTACGACGAGTCGAAGCGCGTGCCCATCGAGCTCGAGTACATGTCTGATGCCGAGTTCGAGGAGCTGAGGACGAGCAAGCCGCAGACCATGAAGCTCATCGGCTCGCCCATGGTGAGGCTACGCGTCATCAAGACCGACTCCAACGTATACACGCTCTTCGTCTTCCATCACATCGTGATGGACGGCACGAGCGTGCATCTGGTCATTGCCTCGCTCCTGCGTGCCTATATGGGCCTCGATCTGGAGCTCGACACCTACTATTCGTACCTGGAGGACGAGGAGCGCCTGCACAGCACCCACGCCTTCGTCGATGCGTACAAGTACTATCACGAAACGTACGACGACGTGGACTGGTGCCGTGTCATCGAGCCGGACAAGGCCGAGTCGGGCAACGTCAATGCCTTCTGCCCGATTCCCACCACGATGACGCCGGAGAGCCTTGCCGCCATGGAGAAGAGCTGCGGCATCACGACCAACGGCTTTGTCAATGCGATGGTCTCTCTCACGCTTGCCAAGATGAGTGGTCGGCACGACGTGGTCACGGCCATCACCTTCCACAACCGCGTCGACGAGCGTCGAAAGCATGCGGGCGGCCTGCTCTTCCGCTTCCTGCCGTTGGGCGTCCACTTCGATCGGGTCCAGACGCTGGCAGACCTCTACGCTGCGATGAACGAGCAGTTGCAGGCTGCCATCGCGCACAGCACCTATGACTGGCTGAGCGACACCGAGAAGACCTACCTGAACGACATCTTTGCCGTGATCTACGAGACGGCCGAGATCAATGACACTTCCGGGCTTCAGATGATCGGTGCCCAGATGGAGCAGGTGAACTCCTCAAACGAGGTGGCTATCAGGCGCAACTCGCTCCAGGTCTTCGAGACTCCGGAGAGCATCAACGTCCTGCTCTACTACATGGCCACGATCTATTCCGAGGAGCGCATCAACGAGTTCGCGCGCGTCTTTGCGGGCTACATAGACTCGCTCATAGGCGTGACCGACCCGTCTCAGGTGAAGATCGCTGACCTGCTGGCATAGGCCGTACATCATCCCGCGTGCGCCCGGACCCTCTCGGGCGCACGCGATTGCATTGTGGCCCTCGAGAAAGGACTTTCCAACATGGATCCTTCCGTCGCCCAAGCCTATCGCGCGCTCAACGAGGCGCAAAACGCGATTCGGCGTGCTGACACCCTCGATCAGGCGCTGCAGGAGGGCCTGCGGGTCCTGATGAGGGGCTGCGACGCCCAGGCGGCCGTCATCTGGTATGGCGACGGGAGCGACAGCGGCGACGGACGCGTGCATCCGTACTTCTGGATCGGTGCGCCCGACCTCACGAGCTGCTCGCATGCGCTGGGCGTGGACGTGGTGGGGCGCGTCGTGCTCACCCAGGAGTCCGAGCGCTATCTCACCTTCGCGGAGGCGAACGACCCCGCGACGGTGTGTGACTTCCGCGGCGTCGACGTGACCTCCATGTTCTGCGTGCCCTTCTCGGGCGGCGATGCCATCCGTGGCTGCATCCAGTTCGTCAACAAGGCGGACGGCACGCGCTTCACCATCGAGGAGACCGACGTCTGCGAGATGATGGCGATGGTCGCCGGCATGGCCGTGGAGGACAACGAGCGGCTGCAGCCCTCCTGGCATCACGGCGAGACGATCATGGAGATTCGTGGCGTCACGCGCGAGTTCACGAACGGCGACGTGGTGACCCGCGTGCTCAAGGGCGTCAACCTCGACGTGTTCGAGGGCGAGTTCCTCGTGCTCCTGGGCGAGTCGGGCTGCGGCAAGTCGACCCTGCTCAACATCCTCGGCGGCATGGACCATCCCACCAGCGGCTCGTTCAAGTTCTGTGGCGAGGAGTTCGCCCAGGCATCGCAGGCGCGACTCACCGACTACCGTCGCGACAACATCGGCTTCATCTTCCAGAGCTACAACCTCATGCCCAACCTCAACGCGCGCCAGAACCTCGAGCTCATCGCGAGCCTGGTGCCCAATCCCATGAACGCCGACGAGGCGCTCGAGATCGTCAACCTCGGCGAGCGCAAGGAGAACTACCCCTCGCAGATGTCGGGCGGCCAGCAGCAGCGCGTGTCCATCGCGCGCGCCCTCGTCAAGCGGCCCAGCATCATCATGGCCGACGAGCCCACCGCGGCGCTCGACTACACCACCTCGATCGAGGTGCTTGAGGTGATGGAGAAGATCGTGTCCGAGGGCACGACCATGATCATGGTCACCCACAACGAGGAGATCTGCCGCATGGCCGACCGTGTGGTGCGCATGCGCAACGGCCAGGTGTACGAGGTCACGGTCAACCGCCGCAAGGCCCACGCGACCGACCTCGTGTGGTAGTGGGTGGCACGCATGAAGAGGATCAGGCTCATAGAGCTGCTCGCCGAGATCAAGGCGAATGCAGTGGCGTTCTTCTCGATCATGATGTTCGTGTGCCTGGGCATCGGACTCTTCCTGGGCATCCAGTGGGGCGGCGTGGCGCTGGGCGGCGAGGTGGAACGCGTCTTCGAGGTCGGCAGGATGCACGACATCGAGGTGCAGTTTCCCTATGGCGTGACCGAGGAGGACGCGCAGAGGGTCGCTGCCCTCGACGGGGTGACCGAGTACGAGCTGGGCTACACGAGCTATGTGCGCGTGCCGGACGGCAACGCACGCCGCGTGTTCAAGATGCAGGGTCTGACCGAGCGCATCGACCTGCCCACCGTGGTCGAAGGCCGGCTGCCCGCCAAGGCCGACGAGCTTGCCCTGCTGTCCTTCTGGGCCGATGATCACGGCTACAAGGTGGGTGACCGCATCACGCTCGTCCATGACGCGGACGACGAGGACGATGCGGACGGCATGGCCAACCTGACCTGCGACAGCTTCACGGTGTGCGGACTCGTGGAGCACCCCGCCTACCTGAGTGTGGTCGACGGGGCACTGGGCGTGGCGGGCATCGGGTCGGGGACGGTCGACTGCGTCGCGTTCGTGACGACGGACGCGTTTGACGTCGACTCCTTCGAGGACGGCTACCCCGTCCTGTACCTGCGCTGCGACGGCCTGCGTGGCAAGAACACCTTCACCAAGGCCTATCGTCAGTCGCTCGACCCCATCACCGACGAGGTGACCAAGCTAGGCGCCACGCTGGGGGCCCAGCGCTACCGCCACCTGCGCGACGAGGCCCAGGGCAAGATCGATGACGCCGCCGCAGACATTGCCGACGGCGAGCACAAGATCGACGATGCGCACAAGGAGATAGCCGACGGTGCGCAGGAGATTGCCGACGCCGAGCGGGAGCTGGCAGATGGCGAGAAGGAGCTGGCCGACGGCGAGCGCGAGCTCGACGACGCGGCCGACCAGCTGGCCGACGGCGCCCGGCAGCTCGACGAGGCGGAGGGCCAGCTGGCCGATGGCTCGCGACAGATATCCGATGCTGAGCGGCAGCTGGCCGACGGCGAGCAGGAGGTGGCTGCGGGCGAGCAGCGCGTTGCCGAGGGCGAGCAGCAGCTGGCTGCCGGGGAGCGCGAGCTGGCCGAGAAGAGGGCGCAGGCCCAGCAAAAGATGGGCGAGGCCCAGAAGGAGCTGGACGAGGCCAAGGCCGACTTGGACGCCTATCAGGAGGCATACGACACCAGCGTCGAGACCTACAACTCGGCGAAGGCAAAGCACGACGACATGACGGAGTTCGTCGAGGCGCTGCGTCCTGCAAGCGATGCGGCCAACGGCTGCGTGGACACGCTGGACCCCCTGGCCGACGACCTGCAGAGCGCAGAAGGCGACCTTGAGTCGGCGGTTGCCAGCTACCATGACGTGATGGACGATCCCGAGGCCACCGAGGAGGACAAGGCTGCGGCGTGGGACGGGGTCGTGTCCGCCTACGACACGTACAAGGCGTTGTACCAAAGCACGGCCGGAGCCTATGCGGCCCTCCAGGGAAGCATGCAGCCCGTCTGTGCCATTGCCGGGGTGGCAATGCCGGTCTTCCCCGAGCTGCCAGCCCTGCCCGAGCTGACGCCCGAAACCGTCGACGAGGCGCGCGAAGCCGCCAGTGCGGCGTGCGAGGCCGTGTTCGCGGGACTGGAAAACGTCTATGCCACGAGCGTGAACGTCGACGGCGAGGACTTCTGGGTCCTGAGCATCGTCGGGGGCTATGACGAGGCGACCGCCGAACTCGAAAGCGGCAAGGCCGAGCTTGACGCGATGAAGGAGGAGCTCGACGCCGGCTGGGCGGAGTACAACGCGAAGAAGCGGCAGTTCGACGAGGAGGTCGCTGCCGGTGAGGCGCAGCTTGCGGACGCGGAGCGCAAGCTTGCGGCCGGGCGGGCCGAGGTGGAAGGGGGCAGGGCCGAGGTTGCCGCCGGACGCAACCGGCTCAGCCAGGGATATGCCGAGCTCAGCGAGGCGCGCGCCACCTACCGCCAGAAGCTGGCAGAGTTCGAGCAGGCACGAGCCACCTATCGTGAGAAGCTCGCCGAGTACGAGCAGGCGCGGCAGGACCTCGAGCAGGGACGCGTCGACCTCGAGGAGGGCAGGCAGAAGCTCGAGGACGCCAGGCAGGAGCTTGACGACGCCAAGAGGGAGCTTGCCGAGAAGGAGGCCGAGCTTGCCGACGCCAAGGCCAGGCTTGACGAGGCGCAGGAACAGCTCGACAGCATGGAGGAATACGAGTGGCTCGTGTTCCCACGCCTCGAGAACGGCGGCGCGTCGAACGTCAGCACGATCTCGACCATGATGAGCAACGTGCGGTGGGCCATGGCACTGCTGTTCGTGCTGATTGGCCTGTTCGTGTGCTATTCGGCCGTGTCGCGCCTGGTCAACGACGAGGTCGTGCAGATCGGCACCAAGAAGGCGGTCGGCTTCCGCGAGCGCGAGGTCTCTGCCGAGTACCTCTCCTTCTCGGGAATCGCCGTGCTGGTGGGCACCCTGTTCGCCGGCGTGCTCGCCGTCTTCGTGGTCGAGGGCATCATGAACCCGGCCTCCGCCAACTCCTTCACGCTGCCCGACTTCCCGCCCCACTTCAACCCGTTCGAGCTGCTGGTGGGTGGCGGCATCGAGCTGGTGCTCATCCTGCTCTCCACCTGGCTGGCCATCCATGGGCTGCTCAAGCTCAACGCGATCGAACTGCTCAACGGAGGCGAGGAGAAGGCCGCCAAGCTGCACTTCTACGAGAACACGAAGCTGTGGAAGGGCCTGCCGCTCTTCACGCAGACCATCATCAACAACTGCGTCAATGACACGCGGCGTGTGGCGGCCACGCTCGTCGGCGTCATGGGCTGCACGGCCCTCATCGTGACGGCGCTCACGCTGTCGGGCAACGTGTCCGAGAGCATGAGGCGCCACTACGAGCGCGTGTACGACTTTGACACGCTCGTCTACCTCGACGCCGATGTGGATGGCGCCGTGGGAAAGGTGAGCAAGGCGCTTGCCGAAGCCGGAGTGGCCTCGGCTCCCGCGCATGTTGAGAAGCTGCAGGTGCGTCAGCCTGATGGCTACCGTGCCGCGGTCTCCCTCTATGTGCCCTACGACACCGCGCTGTTCGAGAGCCGCTATCACATCAACTCGATCGATGGGGGAGAGGCCGACCTGGGGAAGGGCGGCATCTGGGTGTCGCGTGCGTACGCCGAGCACATGGGCCTTGACGTGGGTGACACCGTGCGCGTCACCGAGGGTACGGGTAGGACGCACGAGTTCGAGATCGGCGGGGTGTTCGAGTACTACCTGCTGCGCAACGAGTTCCTCATGGGGCCCGACGAGTTCAACGCGGCCTTTGGCGAGGATGCCACCACCAACGTGCTGCTGGCGCAGGCGGGCGACCACGACCTCGACCAGCTGCAGGGCGAGCTGCTCAAGGTGGAAGGCTACGATTCGCTGGTGAACGACCGCAGCAGCAGCGAGTTCGCGTTCGGCGAGATGGAGAGCCTCCTGCGGACGGTCGTGTCGGTCTACCTGATGCTCTCCGCCCTGATGGCGATCGTGGTGCTGCTCAACCTCGACATCATGTTCGTGGACGAGAAGAAGCGCGAGCTCATCGTGCTCATGATCAACGGCTTCTCGACGGGCGACGCGAAGGCCTACATCTATCGCGACTCCATCTTCCTCACCATCATCGGCATCGTGCTGGGTGTCGTGTTCGGCTCGGTGATGGGCGGCGTCACCGTGAAGGCGCTCGAGCCGCTCTACGGCTACTTCGTGCGCGACTTCAACATGACGGCTGCGTTGGTGGGCATCGCGGGTGCCAGCATCTTCTCGACCGCGGTGCTGCTCATTGCCCTGCGGAAGATTCCCAGGTTCGAGCTTACGGACATCAACCGGTTCTAGGGGCTGGTACATACAGAGTTCGATCAGGGACGGCCTCGTGCGAGCCACGAGGCCGTCCCCTTAGGGCCGCTCCAACGCAAGATTGCTGGCGTTAGCGTGCTACAGAGCGCTCTAACGCAACTTTATGGCCTTTAAGTTGCGTTAGAATACTCCTTAACGTTGTAACGCAAGCAAGGTTTCGTTAGGAGGGCCATGCACATCGCTGGCGCAAGGCAAGGCATTTTGAGAGTGGACCTTCCGGGAAAGGCTGCCTGCGAGTCGTTCAACCCTTCGCCCCTGTCTTCCATAACGCCGCTTTCGTTTACCGAAGGGGCAGCTGCCTCTCTGGCTCGGTGCTCGCGTAAGATCGGCGAGATGGAAGGCATGTCTCGCTTCGTTCCCAACGCGGAGATGTACCTTGCGATGTACGTGCGCAAGGAGGCCCTGCTCTCATCGCAGATCGAGGGCACGCAATGCACCTTCGACGACATGCTGGATCCATCCAACTCGTCAGCCTTTGCGAGGGACGTCATAGACGTGGTCAACTACGTTGGTGCGGCCGAACTGGCGGTCAGGGAGATGGGCACCACACCACTCTGCCTGAGGCTTTTGCGCTCCGTACACGCTGAGCTCCTCAAGGGCGTCCGGGGTTCGGATAGGCATCCGGGAGAGGTGCGCACATCGCAGAACTGGATTGGCCCTGCTGGTTGCGACATACGGCATGCCGCCTTTGTGCCGCCAAATGTCGAGGACATGCGGCAGGCGTTGGGGGAGCTCGAGCAGTTCTTGAATCGCGATGACGTGGACCCCGTCGTCAAAGCGGCCCTGGCGCATTACCAGTTTGAGACGATCCATCCCTTCCTCGACGGCAACGGTCGCTTGGGAAGGCTGCTCATCACGTTGTCGCTCATCAACGACGGTGTGCTGTCGCGGCCCATCTTCTATCCCTCATACCAGCTCAAGCTGAGGAGGCAGGAATACTATGGCTGGTTGACGCGCGTGAGGGAAGAGGGCGACTACGAAGGATGGGTTACGTTCTTCTGCGAGTGCCTTGAGGAGGGCGCCGACGACGCGCAACACTCGTTGATGCGGCTCGTTGCCCTTCACGACGAGACGATCCGCAAGATTCGGGACCATCTGTCGCGAGGTGCGGTCAACGGGCTGGCGTTGCTGGATTATCTCGAGTCGCATCCCATCGTCACTACCGCGATGGTGCGTGATGCCCTTGGCGTCAGCAGGACGACCGCCGCGAACCTCATCGATGACTTTGTGGGTATGGGCATCCTTCGCGACACGGATGCTGGTCGGCAGCGTTATAAGACCTACTCGTACGAGGGGTATCTGTCCATCCTTCGCGAGGGCGGCGACCCGCTCTAACGCAAGGTTACTGACGTTAGCGTGTCACAGAGCGCTCTAACGCAACTTTAGAGCCGTAAAGTTGCGTTAGAGCCTCACGAGCAAAACTAACGCAACGTAGGTGTCGTTAGCCGGCGGTATGGCGATCGGGTTCCTGCATGGCAGAATCGTCCCCCTACGGTCCAGGGACACCTACCATTTGCCGCATGTCCGTCACGTGCCGGTAACGTACGCGGTCGACGCGGTCACCTATACTATTCGTGCCGCGGCGGTCGTTGTCGCGGCGTATGTCGGAGAGGAAGTCCTATGAGCAAACAACTGCTATCGGGTAACGAGGCCATCGCGCAGGGGGCGTGGGAGGCCGGCGTTGCCGTGGGTGCCGCCTATCCGGGCACCCCGTCGACCGAGACGCTCGAGAACCTCGTGCGCAAGCCTGACGTGTACTGCGAGTGGGCGCCCAACGAGAAGGTCGCCTTCGAGGTCGGCCTGGGTGCCGCCATGGGTGGCGTGCGCACGCTCGTGACCATGAAGCACGTGGGCGTCAATGTGGCCGCCGACCCCTTCATGAGCGCCGCAAACACCGGCGTCAACGCAGGCCTGGTGCTGCTGGCCGCCGACGATCCCAGCTGCTACAGCTCCCAGAACGAGCAGGACAGCCGCCATTACGCAGCCTTCGGCCGCATCCCGTGCGTCGAGCCCTCGGACAGCCAGGAGGCCTACGAGATGGCCCAGCAGGCCTTCGACATCTCCGAGCAGTTCGACACGGTGGTGATGCTGCGCGAGACCATGCGCATCGCCCATACCAAGACGCTGGTGGACGTCGTCGACAGCCGCACCGCCCTCGAGCCGCGCGACTACGAGAGCCGTCCCGAGAAGTTCGTCATGCTGCCCGCCAACGCCGTGCGTCGCACGCTGGCGTGCAACGACCGCGAGGACGAGCTGCTGGCCTGGGCGGAGGAGACCCCGCTCAACCGCGTGGAGATGCGCGGCACCAAGGTCGGCATCATCTGCGCGGGCGCCCTCTACGTGCACGTGCGCGAGGCCATGCCCGACGCCTCCGTGCTCAAGCTGGGCGTCACCTGGCCTCTGCCCGCCGAGAAGATCCGTGCGTTTGCGGCGTTGGTCGACGCCTGCTACGTGGTGGAGGAGGCCAACCCCTACCTCGAGAACCAGGTCCGCGCCCTGGGCGTGGAGCTGGCGGAGTTCCCCGGCGGCCGTCTGCCGCGCTCCGGCGAGGTCACCCCGGCACACATCCGTGCGGCGTTCGGTGTGGACGAGCCCGCTCACCTCGCCGCGGCCGAGGACCTGCCCCCGCGTCCGCCCGCGTTCTGTGCCGGCTGCCCGCACCGCCTGGTGTACGTCGAGCTCAAGCGCATCAAGGCCATCGTCACCGGTGACATCGGCTGCTACACGCTTGGTGCGGTGGCGCCGTTCCGCTCGGTCGACTCGGTCATCGACATGGGCGCGTCGCTCTCCATGGCGCATGGCATGGAGCTGGCGGGTGCGACGGAGCGCACCGGCCGTCCCGTCGTGGGCGTCATCGGAGACTCCACCTTCGCGCATTCGGGCATCACCAGCCTGCTGGGCACCGTCTACAACGGCGGCAAGGGGACGCTCTGCATCCTGGACAACCGCACCACGGCCATGACCGGCACCCAGGGCAATCCCGTCAATGGCGTGACCCTCACCGACCAGGCCGCCCGCGTCAACCCGCTGGACGTCCCCGCTGGTAAGCAGCTTGACCTGGTCAAGCTCTGCGAGGCGATTGGCGTGGACGAGGTCGAGGTCGTGGACGCCCAGAACGCCACCGAGATCCGCCGTGCGCTGAAGGAGGCCACCAGCCACACCGACAAGCTCTCGGTCATCATCTTCAAGAGCCCGTGCCGCCTCATCGAACGCTCGCGCAAGCCCATGCCCACCATCACGGATTGCCGCCGCTGTGGCCGCTGCATCCAGATCGGCTGCCCGGCCCTGGGCCGCGACGAGACCGGCCATGCCGTCATCGACCCCAACCAGTGCATCGGCTGTGGCCAGTGCGTCCAGTCCTGCCCGTTCGGTTGCATTCAGGAGGCCTAACATGCCGCACGACACTTCGACCAACTACGGCGTCACCACGGGTGGCGCGACCGTCACCCTCGAGGAGACCAAGACCATCCTGCTGGTGGGCGTGGGTGGCCAGGGCACCATCCTGGCCGGCCAGCTGCTGGCCATGGTCGCCGCCGACGCGGGCCTGGACGTCAAGGTCTCCGAGATTCACGGCATGTCGCAGCGCGGCGGCTCGGTCTCGACCATCGTGCGCGTCGGACCGCAGGTCCAGAGCATGATCGCCGACCCGGGCTGTGCTGACATCGTCGTCGCGTTCGAGTCGATCGAGGCCCTGCGCGCCCAGCAGTTCCTGCGCGAGGGCGGCAGCCTCTTCGTCAACGACGAGCAAATCACGCCCGTCCCGGTCAACATCGGCGCCTTCCAGATGCCGGCCGACGTGGACGGCCGCCTGGAGGCCATCGGCGCCACCATCATCGACGCGGGCGGCATCGCCCGTGCGGTGGGCAGCCCCCGCTCCACCAACGTCGTGCTGGTTGGCGCCCTCTCGACGGCCCTGCCGTTCGCGGTGGAGGAGTGGGAGGACGCCATCCGCCGTCGCGTCCCGCCCAAGACCGTCGAGGCCAACCTGCAGGCCTTCGCCCGCGGGCGCGAGGCGGCCGCCTAGGGCCACGGCCGGGCAGCCCCCTTCCGCTCGCCTGCGTACCGCACGGCCCTTTCAATAGTTTCTGTCCGAAGGGTGTCCTATGATGAAGGACACCCTTCGGCTGTCTGTGGGCATCGCGCCCGTCGGGAGGAACCATGACGCCACGCAACAAGACTGTCGCAGCCCCCGCGGGCAACGAACCCCTCACCGAGGAGCTGCTGGAGCGGCTGCTGGCCACCGCGACCCCTGACGCCTACCTGGCCGATGCCCCGACGGACGACCGCAGCCTGGCCGACTACCTGATGGACCTCATCGACGAGAAGGGCCTGTCGCGCGCCGACGTCGTGCGCGGCTCGACCGTCAACTCGACCTTCGTCTATCAGATATTCAATGGCACGCGGAATGTGACCAGGGACAACGCCATCAAGATAGCCTTTGGCGCACGCTGCACCCTGCGCGAGGCCCAGCGCCTGCTGCGTCACGCGGGTGTCTCCGAGCTGTGGTGCAAGAACCGCCGCGACGCCATCGTCATCCACTGCATCGACCACGGGTACTCGCTGTCGGAGTGCGATGACGAGCTGTACCGCCTGGGCGAGGCGACGCTGGTGGCCCGGGAAGGCTAGCCGTGGACGACGACCAGACCCTGCGATCGATGGTGCTCGACGACGCGTACCAAGTGGTGCGCGTGCTGGCCGACGGCCCGTCGGGTCGCACCGAGCTGGTCACGCTCGATGGCGAGGGGCCCATGGTGCGCAAGCGCATCCCGGCTGCCATCGCCAACGCCTCCGCATGGGCCCAGCTCATAGACCTGGACGAGCCCCTGCTGCCCCACATCGAGTCGCTGTACCGCATGCCCGACGAGCTGGTGGTCGTGTACACCTACGTGCCGGGCGATTCGCTGCGAGACGTGGTCGGGCGCTCGGGGGCGCTGCACCCCGACCGCGTCGTGTCCATCGCCATCGACCTGTGCCGCGCCCTTGCGGCGCTGCATGCGCGCGGCGTGGTGCATCGCGACATCACGCCCGGCAACGTCATCCTGGCTCGGGACGGCGCGCACCTCCTGGACCTGGGCATCGCGCGGCGGCGCACCGAGGGTCGCAGCCATGACACGACGCACCTCGGCACCTGGGGCTTTGCCGCTCCCGAACAGTTTGGCTTCGCGCAGACCGATGCGCGCTCGGACGTGTACGGGCTGGGCCGCCTGATGGGGTACATGCTGACCGGCGTGCTGCCCGCCGACGAGTCCTTCGAGGCGCTGCTGTCCGACCCCACGGTCGTCGATGCGCGGGTGGCGGGGGTGGTGGCGCGGGCGACGGCCTTCGAGCCCAGCGCCCGGTACCAGAGTGCTGAGGAGCTCGGCACCGCCCTACGTGCGCTGTCGACGGAGCCTGTAGGGGATGCCCCCGTTCGCCCCTCGCCGCACGAAACGGCAGCAAACGAAGGTGACGGTCTTGGGCAACGGTCTGCGCCCGTCGTCGAGGCGGGGACGGCGGGGTACGCGTCGGGACCGACTGGCGGTGCGGCGCAGCCCGTCGACGAGCGGAGCTTCACGGATGCGCCGTTGTCTGCCCGGATCGCGGCCATCCTCGCCTGGGCTGCCAGCGGGCTCTGGGCCCTCGTGCTGGGAATCGTCGGCCTCCTGCAGCTCGTTTCAAAGGAGCCGGAGTGGTGGATTGCCCAACATGCGATGGCCCTTGCCGCCCTTGCGGGCATCGTGGCCTTCTGGCGCGAGGTGTACCGTGCCCTGCTGCTTCGGGACCCCTATCGGACGAACCCCCACCCCCTGAGGCTGCTGTTTAAGAATGTTTGCATAATTAGTGCGGTTGTTTTCATTACTTTCTTTCTTGTGGCCTTCATACTGCCCTCTAAACCAATATCGGGTTAGTCGTGATTCTCCTATATAAGTACAGGTAAAGGCTATATAAACCAACAATTAGTCAACTTGGCAACGACTCTCCCACAAGATTTGAAGTATTGTATATGCATATCATGAATTAGCTCTAAGCTAATGAATCCACGGAGCCGACTCTCCATCATCAACGATAAAAGGAGGGCTGTATGGGCGACCAGTGGCAGATGGTTCAGAAGGGTACGTTGCAGGACGTGCTGGCTGCGTCGGATATCGACCAGCGGACGTTTTCCGCATGGGTCTCCGACCAGCTTGCCGCGCGCGGCATGAAGAAGAATCTCGTCGTGCGCCGCTCGCGCCTCAACCAGACCTTCGCCTACCAGATCATGGCGGGAATGCGCCATCCCTCCCGAGACAAGCTCATCCAGCTGTGCTTCGGCATGCGCCTGGACGAGGTCGAGGCCGGCGAGCTGCTGGAGCGGGCAGATGCCGCGCCGCTGCGTCCCTACAACCGCCGTGACGTCATCATCGCCTTCTGCCTCAATCGCGGCATGGAGATCTCCGCCTGCGATGACCTGCTGTGGGGGCTGAACGAGGCGACTCTCACCAGCCGCACGACGACCCGCTAGCCCACCACCGCCACCCAAAGCGCACCACCACGACCACCCGCTACGGCGGGTGGTTTTGGCGAGGCCCCATCGGCCGGCCCCCTGTGTGCTGCGGGGCTGCCAGCCGATACCATGCTCGCTGTCGGGCCGGGGGGGCCGCACCTCCCCAGACCGTTGGCAAAAACTGAGCTGACAGCTGAGGTAACAAGAACGTGTTCCTCCTAGCATCGTGTCACCGCAGTCCGTGTCGTGACAACCGTGGGAGGATCCTCATGTTCAAGATGTTTGGAAAGTTGATTAAGGGCATTGCCGCCGTGGTCATCGCGTTGGTCGTCCTGGGGATGGTCTTCGGCGGAGGGTCCTCGTCCGAGTCGAAGAAGTCCGACACTGCCAAGGAGCAGGCGGCGACCGAGGCCGCCGCGGACACCGAGGAGAAGAAGGACGACAAGAAGAAGGACGAGGCCGAGGAGGCTGCCGAGGAGGAGCCCGAGGAGGAGGCTGCCCCCGAGGAAGAGGAGGAAGTGATCGAGTACGTTGACGTGTCGGTTGACGACCTGACCTCCCTGCTTGACGAGAACCCCCTCAAGGCGAAGAACACCTATGAGGGTACGTACATCCGCCTGACGGGCGTCCTGAACAACATTGATGCCTCTGGCGACTACTTCACCCTGAACAATGGTGACGAATGGTCCTTTGCAAGTGTGATGTGCTATATCACAGACGATGCAGCTCTGGACAGAATCGCCAACGCCTCGATGGGGGAGACGCTGACAGTCTGCGGACCCGTGACCTCGGTGGGCGAGATTATGGGATATCAGATGGACGTCGACTACATCGAGTAGGCAGAGTTCGGTCCCACCAGCTAAACAATCCTCACGCCGAGCAGGCCCATCAGTTCGGGGGCCTGCTCGATTCCTATCTTGGCCCCTCGCAGCTCGGCAAACGTGTCAGATACGCGTATGCCCGCGATGGTGCAGCCCGACAGGTCGACGCCCTGCAGACGCGTGCGGAACAGCTCCGCGCGCGTCAGGTCGCACCCGTCCAGCTCGAGCCGCTTCAGCCGCAGCTGGGAGAGCGACGCCTCGTGCAGGTCGCAGCCGTGGAAGGTGACCTGCTCCAGCTTGCCCTCTGCCAGGTTCGCGTAGGAGCAGACGCAGTCACGGAAGACGTCCCGCACGAGGTAGCTGTGGTGCAGGTCGCATCCGACCAGCCGCGACTCGCGCAGGACGCAGTCGCGCCAGAAGCTTGTGGGCAGCCGCGCGTTGGAGAAGTCGCAGCCCCAGAAGGTGCACCTCTCGAAGGACGCCCGCGCGGCCTGCGTCTCGGAGAAGCTGCAGGCCTCGAAGGTGCAGTCCTCGAATTCGACGTGACCGACCGAGAGCAGCGACAGGTCCTCCTCGAGGAAGGAGAGCTCGCGCACGTCTCCGTCATTTGCCTCGATCGCATCCAGCAGCTGCGGCATGCTCACTCCTTTTGTTTGCGCAATGGACGGGTCCCAACGAGATTTCTGTGCTGTTGTCTGCGCTTTTGCGCGCTTGTTTGGGGCGGCTTGCGTTGTTTGCGCTTCTATCTACGCAAACAACGGCCTATTCTGCGTAGGGCTCGACGTCGCCCCGGACGAAACGCAAACAACGGAAGGCGGCACGTGGCGACGGCCGGCGTTGGCCGTCACCGGGCAGCCCTCAGGCCTCCTCCGTGAGCACGACATGCGAGAACCGACCGTCCTCATACAGGCCGTAGCTGTGGCTTTCGTCCTTGGGGATGCCCACGCTGCCGGGATTGAAGAGCCAGATGCCGTCGGGCCCCTCCTCGTTGACCTTGATGTGCGTGTGCCCGTACAACAACGCATCGCCAGCGTGCAAGGCGGGCATCCGGTCGATGCTGTTGTGCCTTCCCGCCCCGTACACGTGCCCATGGGTCAGGAACAGGGTGTGGCCCGTCTCCGGGTCGGCCACCAGCGCATAGTCGGCCATGCAGGGGAAGTCCAGCACCATCTGGTCGACCTCCGCCTCGCAGTTGCCCCGCACGGCAACGACGCTTCCCGCTATGCCGTTGAGCATCTCGATGACCTGCTTTGGCGCATAGTCGGCGGGCAGGTCGTTGCGGGGTCCGTGATAGAGCAGGTCGCCCAGCAGGATGACGCGGTCGGGCTGATGCTGGTCGATGGCGTCCATCAGGCGGGCACACCAGGCTGCCGCGCCGTGGATGTCGGAGGCGATGAGGAGTCTCATGGGAGTCCCTTCGGTCGGGTCTGGGTCGTTCCAGTATGACGCTTCCGGGCGCCGCGAGGCCATGTGGACGCGGGCGGCATCAGCCCGGCCGGCTGCGACACGGCGACCGGTCGGGCTCCGAATCATCCCTTATATATGGAGAGTAAAAAAATCTCATGCAGAGAGACTTAGATTATGTATAGGATTCAAGCGCATGGGGAACAACTTCTCCTGACAAACAAGGAACCAACTCGGGGACCTACGGGTCCGGAGTCACTCTGAAAGGAACAGCAATGGCCAAGATTCTCGGTATCGACCTGGGCACGACCAACTCCGCGATGGCGGTCCTCGAGGGCGGCGAGCCCACGATCATCGTCAACGCCGAGGGCGACCGCACCACCCCCTCCGTCATCGGCTTCCGCGCCGACGGCGACCGCATCGTGGGCAAGGCCGCCAAGAACCAGGCAGTCACCAACCCCACCAACACCGTCTTCTCCATCAAGCGCTTCATGGGTCGCCGCTACGACGAGGTCAGCTCCGAGCTGAAGACCGTCCCGTACAAGGTCAAGAGCGGCACCGGCGGCCGCGCCGTCGTCGAGATCGACGGCGAGGACTTCACCCCCGAGCAGATCAGCGCCATGATCCTCTCCAAGATGAAGGCCGACGCCGAGAAGTACCTGGGCGAGCCGGTCACCGACGCCGTCATCACCGTCCCGGCCTACTTCAACGACGCCCAGCGCCAGGCCACCAAGGATGCCGGCAAGATCGCCGGCCTGAACGTCCAGCGCATCGTCAACGAGCCGACCGCGGCCGCACTGGCCTACGGCCTGGACAAGAAGGGCATCGACCAGAAGGTCCTGGTCTTCGACCTGGGCGGCGGCACCTTTGACGTCTCCCTGCTCGACCTGGCCGACGGCGTCGTCGAGGTCCTGGCCACCAACGGCGACAACCATCTGGGCGGCGACGACTGGGACCAGAAGGTCATCGACTGGCTGGCCGACAAGTTCAAGGCCGACAACGCCATCGACCTGCGCAGCGACCCGATGGCCCTGCAGCGCCTGAAGGAGGCCGCCGAGAACGCCAAGAAGGAGCTCTCCAGCGCCAAGCAGGCCACCATCAACCTGCCCTTCATCACCATGGACGCCACCGGCCCCAAGCACCTGGACTACACGCTGACCCGCGCCGAGTTCGAGCGCATCACCCGCGACCTGCTCGACCGCTGCAAGGGCCCCGTCACCCAGGCCCTGCGCGACGCCGGCCTGCAGATCTCGCAGGTCGACGAGGTCATCCTCGTCGGCGGCTCCAGCCGCATGCCCGCCGTCCAGGAGCTGGTCAAGACCATCACCGGCAAGCAGCCCAACATGTCCGTCAACCCGGACGAGGTCGTGGCCGACGGCGCAGCCGTCCAGGGCGGCGTGCTGACCGGCGACGTCGAGGGCATCCTGCTGCTGGACGTCACCCCGCTGTCGCTGGGCGTCGAGACCATGGGCGGCATCATGACCAAGATGATCGACCGCAACACCACGATCCCGACCTCCAAGACCGAGATCTACTCCACGGCCGCCGACAACCAGACGTCCGTCGAGATCAACGTCCTGCAGGGCGAGCGTGAGATGGCCCGCGACAACAAGAGCCTGGGCAAGTTCAACCTGACCGGCATCCCGGCCGCCCGCCGCGGCATCCCGCAGATCGAGGTCACGTTCGACATCGACGCCAACGGCATCGTCAAGGTCACGGCCAAGGACAAGGGCACCGGCAAGCAGCAGCAGATCACGATTTCCGGCAGCACCGCGCTCTCCGATGACGAAGTCGACCGCATGGTCAAGGACGCCGAGGCCCACGCCGAGGAGGACAAGGCCAAGAAGGACGAGATCGAGGTCCGCAACCAGACCGACAGCCTGGCCTACTCCACCGAGCAGACCCTGAACGAGCTGGGTGACAAGGTTCCCGCCGACACCAAGAGCGACGTCCAGGCCGCCATCGACGAGGCCAAGAAGGCCCTCGACGGCACCGATGTCGAGGCCATCAAGGCCGCTGCCGAGAGGCTGCAGCAGGCTGGCTACAAGCTGGCCGAGATCGTCTACTCCGACCAGCAGGACCAGACCGCCCAGGGTGGCCCGGCTGGTGGCGATGACGTGGTCGACGCCGACTACGAGGTCGTCGACGAGTAGCGGTTCGCACACGAGACGAGTTTGAAGCGGGCGGGGGCGGTCGTACGGCTGCTCCCGCCTGCTGGCAAGAATGACCCCACGGGCCCACGGCGGCCCATGCGAGCGAAGGAAGATGACGTGAAGGTGCCCATCGATGTTGAGAACGACGACGTCCGCGAGGATGTCGACCAGGAGGTCCAGGAGGATGCGGCCGAGGTTCGCGAGCTGACTCCCGAGGAGGAGGCGGCCATGGTCGAGGCGGCCAAGCGCGCCGGCGAGGCGGCCGCGGAGGCCGACATGGCGGCCGAGGCCCAGAACCTGCAGAACGAGCTGCAGGATCAGCTGAACGCGGCCGTCGAGGAGGCCGAGGCCGCAAAGAAGGATGCGGCCGACGCATCCGACCGACTGCTGCGCCTGCAAGCCGACTGGGACAACTACCGCCGTCGCACGGCGGCCGAGCGCATCGCCGAGCGCGAGCGCGCCGCAGAGAAGCTGGTCACCAACCTGCTGCCCGTCCTCGACGACATGGAGCGCGCGTCGGAGCATGCCGCCCAGAACGCCGAGGGCGACGAGAAGGTCACCCAGTTCGTCGAGGGCGTCATGGCCGTTCATGCCAAGATGCTCGACATCCTGGGCAAGGAGGGCGTCGAGGTCATCGACCCCGCCGGCGAGCCCTTCGACCCGCTGGTCCACCAGGCCGTCGGTCGCGAGGAGAACGCCGAGGCCTATGACGAGACCGTCGCCCAGGTCTACCAGAAGGGCTACCGCATGGGCGGCAAGGTCATCCGCTCGGCCATGGTGACCGTCACCTACGGTGGCCCCAAGCGTCCGGTCGAGGAGACCGACGCCGAGTAGCGATCTCGCACGTTGGGGACGGTCCCTCGCCTGATCCATCTCTGACGATCGCATCAGGCATGGGAGGCTGCCCCCAGCGTCCGACCAAGAAAGGAGGCGTTGCCCAACATGACAGGCAAGAGGAACTACTACGACGTCCTGGGCGTGAAGCGCGACGCCACCCAGGACGACATCAAGAAGGCCTTCCGCAAGCTCGCAGCCAAGTACCACCCCGACGCGGGTGGCGACGAGGAGAAGTTCAAGGAGGTCAGCGAGGCATACACCACGCTGTCCGATGCCGAGAAGCGCAAGGAGTACGACCAGCTGTTGATGTTTGGCGGCATCCCTGGCGCCGATTTCGGAGGCTCGGGCGGTCGCAACCGTGGCGGCTACACCTACACGGGCAACGCTGGCGACTGGTCGGACATCTTCGAGAACATCCGGGGCGGCGGCTTTGACGGCTTCGACTTCTCGACGATCTTCGGTGGGCAGCCGGGTGGTGGCGCACGGGCGTCGCGGCCCGCAAAGGGCGGCGACCTGACCATGACGGTCGAGGTCACGGCCGACGAGGCGTTCAATGGTGCCCAGCGAAAGGTCAGCTACACCATCCCCTCGACGGGGGAGAAGCAGACCCTGACGGTCAAGGTGCCGGCCGGTGCCGTCGATGGCGGCAAGCTGCGCTACCGTGGCCGCGGCGAGTATGGCGCCAACGGTGGCGCGCGCGGCGACCTGGTCATCACGACCAAGGTCGAGGAGCACCCCATCTTCAAGCGCGACGGCGCCGACGTGCGCATGGAGCTGCCGGTCAGCATGTACGAGGCTGCCCTGGGCGCCACCGTCGACGTGCCCGCACCCGACGGGTCGACCTGCCGCCTGAAGATCCCTGCCGGGACGCAGGACGGCAAGACCTTCCGCTTCCGCGACCTGGGCGCCCCCAACGTCAAGCGCAAAGGGAGCAAGGGCGCCCTGTATGTCAAGGTGAAGGTTCAGGTGCCGACGCGTCTCTCTGCCAAGGAGCGCGAGGCGCTTGAGGCGCTGCGCAGCGCGGACGAGCGCGAGTACAGGAAGGACGTGCTGAGCAATGGCGCGGAGTGACGAGGGTCGCGACAAGCCGCTCTACATGATCAGCGTCGCCGCCGAGCTGACGGGCATGCATCCCCAGACCCTGCGCGTCTACGAGCAGAAGGGCCTGGTCACGCCCGGTCGCTCGCGCGGCAACACGCGCCTGTACTCGCAGGGCGACATCGAACGGCTGAACCTCATCAGCAAGCTGACCGACGAGGGCATCAACCTGGCCGGTGTCGTGCGCATCCTGGACATGCGCGAGCGCCAGCTGGAGCGCGAGCGCGAGATCGACGAGCTGCGCGCCCGCGTGCGCCAGCTGGAGGACGACATCCACGAGCTGCGCATGCAGCAGCGCATCACCGCCCTGGCGCGCTATGACGGCACCGGTCCCGAGCAGGTCATGCGTGGCCTGCTGGAAAGCGGCATCGGCTCGGACTGAGGGTGGCTTCGCACGAAACCTTTGGACAATGGCGGCGGGAGAGAGATTTCCCGCCGCCATTTCTTATGCGATTGAAGCCGGTTGCCTGCCGTCCTGGAGCCATGGACGCCACGGGATTTGCCCTCGCGCTGCCCTCGGGCTCTCGTTTGCGTGACCGCCGAGCCAAAAGTGTTCAAGAAAATCCGTTAGTCAGAACATGGATTCCACGCCTGCCGTACGGCAGCCATGGGAGGCAGGTATCGTCGCAGCTAGAAGCGTTATAAACATTTTAAATACTGACTCGCGCCGATCAAGACTTCTGACTACCGGAGTTTCTTGAACGTTTCTGGCCCTCTCCCTACGCGAAAGCTGTGGCAGCTGACCATGATGCCATCTGTTCTCCGTACGCGGCTTTGATTGCCAGTGGTCCGGTCCCACATGCTACGATTTGCGTGTTGTGCCAACAGTCGTAGGGAGGGTGCGCTTGTGGTACTGATTCTCATCAAACAAATCCTGGTAATGCTCGTCATGATGTCGGTCGGGGTGATCCTCTACAAGATCAAGGCGGTGGACGAGACCGGCGTCGCCCAGCTGTCCAACCTCGCCCTGTACGTCGCAACCCCCTGCGTGGTCGTCCGCGCGCTTGCCATACCCTTTGACGCCGAGAAGATCTCGACCGGCGTCGTGGTCATGCTGTTCTTCCTCGTCATCTTCTTCGTGTCGATCGTCATCGGGCGCTTCGGCTGCGGAAAGGTGGACCGCATCGGAACCTTCGCCGTCGTCTTCTCCAACTCCGGGTTCGTCGGCATCCCCCTCATCCAGGGCATCCTCGGCGACGAATACGTCTTCTACGTCACGATGACCATGGTCGTGGGCACGATCACGTTCTGGACCTACGGCGTCCTGCTCATGAGCGGAGACAAGAACGAGGTGTCGGTGAAGAAGATCCTCACCAACCCCAACCTCATCGCCGTGGTCGTGGGCATGATCCTGTTCTTTGCGCCTATCGAGCTGCCCTACGTGCTGGCGCAGGTCGTCGGCGGCATGGCCAACATGAACACCGGTCTGGGCATGGTCATCCTCGGCGCCACGCTCGGCGCCTCCAACATCGGCCTCATGATCTCCGACACACGCCTCTACAAGGCGATCGCGTTGCGCCTCGTGGCCGTGCCACTGGTGTGCATCCCCATTCTCCTGCTCATGCCGGCGGCCTTTGAGGTGCGCATGGTCATGATGATCATCGCGGCTGCCCCGGCGGCCTCCGCCACGTCGATGCTCGCGCTCAAGTACGGCGGCGACTACTCGTACGGTACGGGCCTTGCCATCGGGACGACCATCGTCTCCATGGTCACCATGCCGGTCGTGCTCGCCCTTGCCATGCAGATTCTCTAGGAGGTAGTACCCATGAAGCTCCAGCTCACCATAGACCACGGCCAGTATGACCAGATCATCAACTCCGCCAACCTGCTGGCCGACCATGTCGACATCATCGAGATCGGCTTCCCGATGGTCGTGACCTACGGCCTCGGCCTCGTCAAGGAGATTCATGAAGCCCATCCCGACCTCTGCATCTGCGTGGACGCCAAGATCTTCCATGGCGGGTCCGGCGTGACGACGCGCTGCTTCGAGGCGGGCGCGAGCATCGTGTCGGTGCTCTCGGCGGCGCCGGACCCGGTCATCATCAAGATGGTCGAGAAGGCAAGGAGCTACGGCGGCCAGATTATCTGCGACATGTCCGCCCCGGCGCGCTCGTTTGCCAAGCGCACGGCCGAGGTGGACGCCCTGGGCGTCGACTACGTCGCCGTGCACACCGGCTTCATCCCCGAGTACGACTATGACCTCGAGACGCACCGCAGCTGGTTCACGCCCAAGGTCAAGCCGCTCGACCTGGCCAAGGTCGCCAAGCGCAACCTGCGCACCGCGAAGCTGGCCCTGAACACGGGCATCAACGAGGGCAACATCCGCGAGGTCATGACGCTCGACCCGGAGATCCTCATGGTCGGCCGCGCGATCTTCGACACCGACGACCGCGTGATGGCTGCCGAGCGCATGCGGCGCTACCTGCCCTTCGAGGGCTAGCAGGGGAGCTGCCGGCCCTGCGGGGCCGGCCGTTCCGGTACCCTATCCCTCTCGCAGGACGTACTCGGGCCTCTCCCCATCGGTGATGCAGGCGGCATGAACGACGACGCGCTCGATGTCGTCCCTGCCGGGCACCTCGAACATCGTGTCGCGCAGGACGCGCTCGCAGATGGAGCGCAGGCCGCGTGCGCCGGTGCCGCGCTCCAGCGCCTGGTGCGCGATGGCCTCCAGGGCCTCCTGGTCGAACTCCAGCTGGACCCCGTCGTAGGCCACCAGGCGCTGGTACTGGCGGATGATGGCGTTCTTGGGCTCGGTGAGGATGCGCACCATCGAGTCGACGTCCAGCTCGACCGTGTGGGTGATGACGGGGATGCGGCCCACCAGCTCGGGTATCAGCCCGAACCGGTGCAGGTCCTGCGGCTCGACCATCGTCAGCAACTCGTCCTCGGAGGGCGTGCCACCCGTCGAGCTGCCCGTCTGGGCGAACCCGATGCTGTGGTTGGTGGTCCTGCGGCGGACGATCTCGGACAGCCCGACGAATGCCCCGCCGCAGATGAACAGGATGTTGGTGGTGTCCAGCTGGTTGTTGCGCTGCAGCAGGTTGGTGCGCCCGCCAAGGGGAGGGACGGTCGTCATGGAGCCCTCCAGCAGCTTGAGCAGCGCCTGCTGGACACCCTCGCCCGAGGGGTCGTTGGCGTTGCTGGCAAACTGCGCGGCGTTGCCGGCACGTGCGATCTTGTCGAACTCGTCGATGTAGACGATGCCCATGCTGGCGGCCTCCTCGCTGCCCGCCGCGGCGATCAGGCGTGCCAGGATCGACTCGACGTCCTCGCCCACGTAGCCCGCGTCGGTCAGCGTGGTCGCGTCGGCGATGGCCAGCGGCACGTCGAGGATCTTCGCCAGGGTCTGGACCATCAGCGTCTTGCCCGTTCCGGTTGGCCCCAGCAGCAGGATGTTCGACTTCGCGATCTCGACGGGGTTGGCCTCGTCGTCCGTCCAGTTGGGCGTGACGCGCTTGTAGTGGTTGTAGACGGCGACCGCCAGCGTGCGGCGCGCCTCCTCCTGGCCGATGACGTACTGGCCCAGCGCATCGAAGATCTGCTGGGGCGTGGGCAGCGACCCGTCCTTGCGCAGCAGTGGGCCGACCTCGACCTCGGTGTCCACGCTCTGACCGGCCCTGATGCCCGCACGCACCTTGCGCTTGTAGCCGGGCCTCCTCGTGGCGGCCGCGCGATGGGGGCGCGTGGGCGTGCCCGCCTGCTTCGCCGGGGATGCGGTGCCGCCCGCCTTCCCGCCCGCGGCAGGCGTCGCGGCCTCGGGCGCGGAGCCCTTCCCGCCGGTAGGGCCGGTCCCGTCGCCATGGCCTGTCGTCCCGTCCGCACTCGCGGGGTGGGGCTGGGCTCCTCCCTGCGCCACGCCCTGCGCGGGTTTGCCGTCCACCTTGCCCCGATCGGTGTCGAGGTCGCCGAACTTGATGGGCTCCAGTTGGCCGTTCTCGTTGACGCGCATCTGGAACCCGCGATACGACTCGGCCTGCTCCTTGGTCAGGGTGGGGGACCACCCGAGGGGCGGGTTGATGTCCTCCAAGTCGATGACGTGCTTGAACAGGTAGCGGACGCCGAACGCGCCGGCGACGACGATGCAGAAGAACAGGACGTTCATGAAGGCGTCAAGGCGGCTGGAGGTACCGGCTATCCCGTCGACGACCTCGATGAACAGGCGTCCGCCCAGCATCCCGGCGAACAGGATGACCGCGATGTTGCGCAGTACCTTGGTCTTGAAGACCGTGATGATGCCCTTGGAGGCCTTGTGCTGGTCGTACGGATCAAACATGGCGCCCCTCCAATGTCCAATGGTCCCATTATGCCCAAAGGGACGCAGGTCAACACGGGAGCCACCATGCACACATGTCATGTTGGCGTGCAACGGGGGACGACGCGGCTTGTCACGGGCCGAATGTCCTCCTATCTGGTGTCAACTTAGAAAATCTCATACAAACGCACTTAGATATGCATACCAAGCCCTTCGGGCGGGAACAATGGCTCTTGATGAACGACGAACCCAAAGGGGGTACCTATGAGATTTGACAAGTGGGCCGTCACGGCCCAGGAGGCGCTGCAAGCCTCCGTTACCATCGCCGCAGACGCGGAAGCCGGACAGGTCATGCCGATTCACCTGCTGAAGGCGTTGCTGGGCTCCGGCGAGCGCAACCTGCGCGCCATCATCGAGCGCGTCGGGGCCGACCCCGCCCAGGTGGAGGCTGCCGCCGACGACGCCATCGCCTCTGCGCCGCGCGTGTCGGGCGACCTCTCGCAGATGGGCCTCTCCAACGAACTGACCCGCGTCGGCGATGCCGCCGAAAAGCTGGCCGGCAGGATGGGGGACTCCTACGTCACCAGCGAGCACCTGCTGTGCGCCCTGGCCGACGAGCGCGGCGCCGCGGGCACCG
The DNA here is from genome assembly GCA_902778135.1 of uncultured Coriobacteriaceae bacterium. Taxonomy (GTDB): domain Bacteria; phylum Actinomycetota; class Coriobacteriia; order Coriobacteriales; family Atopobiaceae; genus UBA1367. The sequence continues at coordinate 51,340 of CACYWP010000011.1, read as the reverse complement.
TCCTGCGCAACGCCGGCGTCAACGGCAAGCGCGTCCAGGAGGCGTTCAACGCCCTGCGTGGTGACGAGCGTGTGACCAGCCAGGATGCCAAGACCCAGTTCGAGGCCCTCGAGCAGTATGGGCGCAACGTCACCGACCTGGCCCGCCAGGGCAAGCTCGACCCGGTCATCGGCCGCGTCGAGGAGATTCGCCGCACCATCCAGGTGCTGTCGCGCCGCACGAAGAACAACCCCGTCCTCATCGGCGAGCCGGGCGTCGGCAAGACGGCCATCGTCGAGGGACTGGCCGAGCGCATCGTCGCCGGCGACGTGCCCTCCACGCTGAAGGACCGCGACATCGTCGAGCTGGACATGAGCGCGCTGGTTGCCGGCGCCAAGTACCGTGGCGAGTTCGAGGACCGCCTGAAGAGCGTCCTCAAGGAGGTCAAGAAGTCCGACGGTCGTGTCATCCTCTTCATCGACGAGCTGCACACCATCGTGGGCGCCGGTGCCGCCGAGGGTTCGATGGACGCGGGCAACATCCTCAAGCCGATGTTGGCGCGCGGCGAGCTGCATGCCATCGGCGCCACGACGCTGGACGAGTACCGCAAGTACGTGGAGAAGGACGCCGCGCTGGCCCGCCGCTTCCAGACCGTCATGGTCAGCGAGCCGTCAGTGGAGGAGACCATCTCCATCCTGCGCGGCCTGACCGAGCGCTACGAGGCGCACCATCGCGTGCGCATCGCCGACGCCGCCCTGGTGGCCGCCGCCGACCTGTCCAACCGTTACATCAGCGACCGCTTCCTGCCGGACAAGGCCATCGACCTGGTGGACGAGGCCGCCTCGCGCCTGAGGATGGAGCTGGACTCCATGCCGGCCGAGATCGACGCCGTCGACCGACAGCTGACCCAGATGCAGATCGAGGAGCAGGCGCTGATGCGCGAGGAGGACGAGGCCTCCAAGGAGCGTCTGGAGGCCCTGCGCCGCGACATCGCGACGACGCGCGAGAAGCTGGACGGCATGAAGGCCGACTGGGAGAACGAGAAGGGCGCCATCGACCACGTGCAGAGCCTGAAGGCCCAGATCGAGGACGCACGTGGCGAGGCGGACCGCGCGGTGCGCGACGGCAACCTCGGCCGCGCGGGAGAGCTGCGCTACGGCACCATCCCGACGCTGGAGAACCAGCTGGCAGAGGCGCAGGCGGCGCTGGAGGCCAAGCAGGCCGCCGGTGGCGTGCTGAAGGAGGAGGTGACGACCGAGGAGATTGCCGAGGTCGTGTCCGCCTGGACCGGCGTGCCCGTCTCCAAGATGATGCAGGGCGAGATGGACAAGCTCAAGAACCTGGAGGGCGAGCTGCACCGGCGTGTCGTGGGCCAGAACGAGGCCGTGGGCGCCGTGGCCGCAGCCGTGCGTCGCAGCAGGGCGGGCCTGTCCGACCCCGACCGCCCCATCGGCAGCTTCTTCTTCCTCGGACCCACCGGCGTGGGCAAGACCGAGCTGGCAAAGGCGCTGGCAGAGTGCCTGTTCGACGACGAGCGCGCCCTGGTGCGCATCGACATGAGCGAGTACATGGAGAAGTTCTCCGTGCAGCGCCTCATCGGCGCGCCCCCCGGATACGTGGGCTACGACGAGGGCGGCCAGCTGACCGAGGCCGTGCGTCGTCGCCCGTACAGCGTCATCCTGCTCGACGAGATGGAGAAGGCGCACCCCGACGTGTTCAACGTGCTGCTGCAGGTGCTTGACGACGGTCGCCTGACCGACGGCCAGGGCCGCGTGGTCAGCTTCAAGAACACGATCATCATCATGACCAGCAACGTGGGCAGCCAGTTCATCGCGGCCGCCAACGCCACGAGCGACCCCGATGCGGTGCAGCAGCAGGTCAACGACGCCCTGCGCGCCACGTTCAAGCCGGAGTTCCTCAACCGCATCGACGACGTGGTGGTCTTCCATGCGCTGGGCCTCGACGACATCGAGAAGATCGTGGACATCCAGCTGCGCGACGTGCGCGAGCGCCTGGCGCGCGAGCGCATCACGCTGGAGCTGACCGAGTCCGCGGTGGGTCTGCTGGCGCTGGACGGCCTGGACCCGGTCTATGGCGCCCGTCCGCTGAAGCGCCTGATCCAGCGTCAGGTGGTGGACAACATCGCCGGGCTGATCATCGACGGGCAGCTGCACGAGGGAGAGACCGTGCGCATCGATGTCTCGTCCGATGGCGCGACCCTGGAGGCAACGCCGGTGGTGGCGCCGCAGGCAACGGTCGCTGACGCGGACGAGCCGCTGGAGCCCGAGGTGGAGTGGTAGGTGACCCGTTGACGCTCAGCCGGGGTTCAGACTGACGTTGGTTTTCTTGACGATGGCGTCGTGTCGTGCGGCGCCATCGTTCGTTCGTGACCTTGTTCTATAATGCCTTCAAACGAAGCTAAATCGGAGGAGTGAACATGAGGTGTCCCCGCTGCGACACGCAGAACGCCGATGACGCCCTGTTCTGTGTGGAATGTGGCGCCCGTCTGACAGAGGAGGAGGCCGAGGCCGAGGAGAAGGCCCCGGCGCATCTTGCCTTGGACGAGCTGCTGGAACAGGAGTCTGCCGCGATTGCCGGGTCAGTCGATGACGACAGCCTGCTCATCGAGCAGGAGACGCGCCTGCTGGGCGAGGATGTGCGCCCTGCCAGCCAGGAGACGGCCCTGCTCGACCAGGAGACGCTGCTGATGCAGACGCCCGAGGCCGAGGAGACGGTCCTGCTTGGACAAGAAGGTCCGCTGGCTGGCGAGGAGGACGGTACTGGCGACCCCGGCGACGAGGCGGATGGGTCCGGCGACGAGCCGGAAGACACCGATGACGACCTCGATGATCTGGATGACTCCGACGAGATCGACGACCTGAGCGATGACGACCTGCCGACTGCGGCCAAGGCCCAGCCGGTGCCCGTCACCCTCGACGCGACGGTGCTGCAGCCCCGTCCTGCGGAAGAGGAACACTTCGTGGTGCGCAACACGCGCGACTACGACCACGACGCCCAGTCGGTCAACCTGGCCGGCTCGGCGGAGAACTTCGAGACGATCCACCAGTCCAACGAGCGGCGCAGCGAGCTGCGCCGCGACCCATACGCCCGTGGCAGCAAGCGGGGCAACGTCCCCGGCGAGGGCAACAGCCGCAGCAAGCTGCGCCCCCTGCTGGCCATGCTGGTGGTCGCCCTCGTGCTGGGCGGCGGCGCCGCGGTGCTGGGGTATGGCATGGAGCTCTGGGGCGGCAAGACCGTTCCCTCGGTGACGGGGCAGTCGCAGGCCAACGCTGAGCAGATCGTTGCCGCAAAGGGTCTGACGACGCTCATCGAGACGGTGCCGGCCGACGACGCCATCGGCAAGGTGGCATCGCAGGATCCCGCGCCGGGCGAGCGCATCCCCGAGGGGGATCCCGTCACGCTGTACATCGCCACCAGCCGTACGATGCCCGAGGTCGTGGGGCTGGACGTCGGCGAGGCCCAGGCGCTGCTCGCCGAGGCGGGTGCGACCAACGTGCGCGTCGACGTCACCCCCTCGATGGAGCAGAACGACCTGGTCATCGGGGTCAACCCCCAGGCTGGGTCGACCTTCGTGTCCCGCCAGGAGATCGTCCTGACCGTGGCGGGCATGCACGTGGTGCCCGACATCGTGGGCAAGAAGGAAGGCGATGCCCTCCAGGCCATCGAGGACGCAGAGCTGACCGCACATGTCACCTACGTCAATTCCGACCAGACGGTGCGAACGGTGGTCGAGACGGCCCCGGCGGCAGGTACCGAGGTCCTAGGCTGGTCTACCGTCGAGGTGCACGTCTCCTCGCCGCATCCCACCGACACCTATCACCTGGCGGAGTACTTCAGCCACTCCTCGCAGGACATCGACGACTTCCTGCGCGAGAAGGAGAAGATGAGCCTGACGGCAGGCTTCATCGACACCCACGGCAACGCCATGGCCATCTACAGCTCCTCCAGTGCGGGCACCATCACCTTCTCCTCGCAGCCCTACCTGCGGTCGCTGACCGTGCCCAAGGAAGGGTCGTCGAACGTGCTGGCCAGCGGCGCGCCGATTGCCGGCGTGCGCATGGACGTCGACACGGCACATGTGCCCGACGGGTTTGCCCGCGAATCGCTGGAGCAGCTTGCGGAGCTGTGCGGACTGACGGGACTGGACGACCTGTGCAACAGCACGTCCATCACCCTGCCCTCGGGCGTCGGCAGGCGTAGCGCCAACTTCGCCTGCGCGAGCGGCAGGATGGACAACCTGGTGTGGACCGTCCTGATCACCAACAGCGGCGGTGGCAAGCGCGCCGTCGTAACCTGCGCGAAAGAGGGTCTGTATCCGGCCTCCGACCTGCTTCCCTTTGGCGGGAGCGTCAGCCAGTACATGGCCTACCAGGAGATCTACCAGTACGGCTACCAGAGCGCGTCGTCAAGCGGCTCCAGTCGTGGCTCGGGGCAGTCGCCAAGTCCCGGCAGCGGTGCGAGCCAGCAGGGCAACAGTCGGGGCAACGCCGATCAAGGGAATGGGAACAACAATGGCTAGCCAGCCGAACGCTACCGAGCGCAACGATCGGACGACGAGGCAGCCGGACGTGCGGGACCAGGTCTCCTGCGAGTTCCTGCGCGCCGAGAACGAGGACGACGACGGATACGACCCCTATTCGGACCGCCCGGCGCGACCGGAGCCGCTCTTCGAGCGCGATCCCTGGGACTGATGTGGCGCCTGAGAGGCTATTCGATGGACGAAGTTGCGGATATGCGCGATTTTTCGCGGACAGGGTGAGTAGCCAGGCCACAAAAGGCCAGTTGGTGCGAGTCCGATACTCCCGGTATCCCGAAAGAACCGCGCATATCCGCAACTTCGTCCATCACGTGTGAGCGGAGCGCCTGCCAAGCAGGCGCTCCGCTCTTCAGGCTTGCTTGTTGTGCCTCTCCCCGCTACCCCAGCAGGCTCTGCATCATGTTCCAGAGGAACATCGCCGCCAGCACCAGCAGTGCGACCACGACCAGCAGCGCCAGCACGGAACGGCGGCGGCGGGCACGTTCGCGCGAGGCGAAGATGGTGCGCCGACCCTTGGGAATCTCGAGGTACTGGCCATAGCGCGAGTTGTTCTTGACGCGCGACATGTTGCTGCGCGCGCGACGGTACGACATGCCGGACAGGGGCGTCGCGCCGCCCACGCTGATGTTGGAGTCGTGGGTGTAGCCGACGGACGGCTCGCTCTCCTCGTTGAGGTCGTCGACCAGCCCCTGGCTGCGATGCGGCGTGCGGCGGCGGACGTAGCGCGGTGCGGATGGGGCGGATGCGGTGCTGAAGGCGACATCCTGGGAGGCGCTGGAATCCTCGCCCAGGGCCGATCGCGACATGGCGCCTGTGGACGAGGCGGCCAGGGGAATGGAACCCGTGCCCGAAAGCAGGTCCTCGTTGGAGGAGGGGAAGGAGCCCGTCGAGCCAGCCGGCGTCTCGTCGACGTCGTCAATGGTGGGGATGCGATCTAGGCGTTCGTCCATGGGCCCTCCCTGAGTTGCCGTGGGTCCTTTCGGTGACACATTCTAAACGAGGGATGCTGATAGAGTGGCCAGTTTGCAAGGTATGCAAGAAATTGTCTGCAAAGTAGTGGCTATTGCTCAGCCGTAGGGGCGTATTGCCTGCCTGCAGGCTTGCGGGGAGGTGGGTCCGAAGCGTCCGACTTGCTGACGGGTAACACGTGTGGTGGCCGAGCCTATGAAACTTAACATAGATACACTTAGATTTGATGAGTGTATGGAGCTAAGAAAATCTTGGTTCTCCTGTATAAAACCCAACGCATGGGGAACAAAACAACATGACACCCGGGACGCCCCAGGAGGCGTCCAATCGTTTCGGAACGCGGGCCTTGCCCACGTTCGCAGAAAGGAATGAGTACCATGGCAAGCATGATTCCGTACAGCAACTACGAGCGCGCCCTGCGCAGGCAGTTCCCCTTCGACATGCTCGACGACCTCCTGGCATCGCCGCTGTCGGCCGTCAACAGCAACGAGGCGTTCAAGATGGACGTCGAGGATGCGGGCGACGCCTATGTCGTGTCGGCCTACCTTGCAGGTGTCGGTCGCGACGAGATTGACGTCGAGCTGAACGAGGGACGCCTCTCCATCTCCGTCGACAAGACCGAGACCGAGGAGGAGCACGGCAAGAACTACCTGCACAAGGAGACCCGCGCCTGGAGCGCCTCGCGCGGCGTGTACCTGAAGGATGCGGCCACCGAGGGCCTGTCCGCCAAGCTGGACAACGGCATCCTGACCATCAACATCCCCAAGCAGGATGCCAAGGCCAACGTCACCAAGGTCTCCATCGACTAGCGCGTGCCGCATGGGCGGACGAGTTGGGGCGGTGCTTCGGCGCCGCCCCTTTTTTCGTACGGGCAAAGCCACACGCGACTCGTGCTGGCTCTACCAGATGACCAGGGGTTGCGTCTGGCTGGCCACCCGCACCCGAGGGGTGCGGCCCATCGCCTCAAGGGCCTCGGACAGCGTCCGTATGGCCAGCTCGGGGCGGTTGTTCTTCTCCGAGACGTGCATCCCGACGACGGTCTCGGTGCGGCTGGTGACGAGGTCGGGCAGGGCCTCGGCGGCCTGCACGTTGGACAGGTGGCCGTGGCTGCCCCCGACGCGTGCCTTGAGGTAGTAGGGGTAGGGCCCATGGGCCAGCATGTCGGGGTCGTGGTTGGTCTCGATGCCCAGCGTGCGGCAGCCGCGCAGGGCCCGCCGCGCCTCGTCGGTGAGCACGCCCGTGTCGGTCGCCCATCCGACGGCGTCTCGTGGCCCGTCGTCTCCCGGCACCTCGAAGCGGAAGGCCATCGGATCGGCCACGTCATGCGAGAGCGGGAAGGCCTGGATGCGCATGCCCGCCAGCGAGAGGGTGCAGCCATGTCGTACCGTGGTGACGTCGAAGGGCGCCAGGCGCGTGCAGGATGCGGTGCCCGCGGTGGCGTAGACCGGGCCGTCAAAGTGCTTGCAGATGACGGGCAGGCCGCCGACGTGGTCGCTGTGCTCGTGAGTGACCAGGATCGCGCGGACCCGGCCCAGGTCGCAGTCGACGAGGCCGGCGCGCCGGCGCAGCTCCTTGCGGGAGATGCCGCAGTCGACCAGGACCGATCCTTCTGGCCCCTCGACCACGGCCGCGTTGCCCTTCGACCCACTGGCCAGCAGATAGAGATGGATGAGCGGTGTCATGGCGTCCTTCCTGTGGTGTGCGGGGGATAGCGTAGCGCAAACGGGTCGGGTCAGGCCAGCGGCGGAGACGGGCCTGCTGGCCGGGTCGCCCGACCCGGGGCTCGGAGGCGGGTCCTGTCGGTCGCGTCTGGTACCATCCTTCAGAGAATCTTGTGAGAGGGGGAGCGCATGCCCAGCGTGATGCGCAGATATGCCGGCGGAGAGGAACGCTTCGAATGGCCCTCGGGACGGGACGACCCCGAGCTGGGAGCCCCGGTGGTGCTGATGGTGTCCGGCGGTGCGGACTCGACGGCCCTGCTCGTCCTGGCGGCCACCTCCAAGCTGAACATCGACGACGGTCGCGGGGCGGCGCGCATCGCGCGCGAGCGGCTGCACGTCCTGCACGTCAACCACGGGCTGCGCGGCCTCGACGCGGAGGAGGACGAGGAGTTCGTGCGCGAGCTGGCGGGGCGCTACGGCATCCCCTGCACGGTGCGGCGCGTGGACGTGGCCGCGCTGGCACGTGGCGCACGCGAATCGGGTGACGCGATGGGCGGCAATGTCGAGAACGTGGGCCGCGAGGTGCGCTATGCCGCGGCGGCCGAGCTGGCCAACCGCCTCTCCGAAGAGTGGGGGGTGCCGCGCTCGTCGGCGCGCATCCTGACGGCGCACACGGCGGACGATCGCGCCGAGACCTTCTTCATGAACGCGATCCGCGGAACGGGCCCAGCGGGCCTCTCCTCGATTCCCCGCCGGCGAAACCGCATCGTACGGCCGCTCATCGACTGGACCCACGACCAGCTGTGCGACCTGCTGCGCATGCGCGGCATCGTGTGGCGCGAGGACGACACCAACCACGACACGCGCTACCTGCGCGCCTTCGTGCGCCACGAGCTGATGCCCGTCGCCCGGCGCCGCAACCCCAAGGTGGCCGCCAGCCTGGCCACGACCTGCGACCTTCTGTCCGACGAGGATGCCTATCTGGACCAGCTGGCGTCGCGGGCCTACCGCGACCTCACGCGCCGCGAGGGGGAGGGGATGGTCGCCCTCGACGCGGCGCGGCTGGGGGCCTCCGACGTGGCGCTCGCGCGTCGCGTGGTGCGCAAGGCGCTGCTGACGGTGTGCCCGGGCGCACGCCTGGAGGCACGTCACGTCGCCCAGGTGCTGCAGCTGGTTGCCGCGGGCAGGGGCTCGTGCACGGTGCCGGTCGACGTGGACGTGCGGGTGGAGTTCGGCCTGCTGGTGGTGCGCGTGGGCGAGGCCAGCGGCGCCGAGGCGGCATGGCTGCAGGTGCCGGGGACGCTGGGGCTGGCGGACGGCCGCACCCTGGTGGCACGGCTGGTGGGCGTCCCGGCGGGCTCGCGTGCGGCCGAGGTCGCCCAGGCGCACGGCCGCGAATGGGCGGGCCAGTCGGTGCTGGTGGACGCCGCTGCCGCGGGCGTCGACCCCACGCAGGGGGGACGCCTTTGGGTCGATGGGGTCCAACCGGGCGACGTCCTGTGTCCGCTGGGCATGCACGGCCAGTCCAAGAAGCTCTCCGACCTGCTGGCCGAGGCCCACGTGCCGACCGCGGAGCGCCCCGGCGTGCCCATCGTGCGCACCTCCCCGACGGGGACGGTCGTGTGGGTGGCGGGCATCCGTGCCGACGAGCGCGTGCGGGTGACCCCCGACACGCGGACGATGCTCGAGCTGACGCTGGAGTAGCGACTCCGCGCGCGGTCCGGTCGCGCACGACCCCGGCCGACCGTGCGCGTCACAACATGGAGCGACGGTCGGTTGTCTGCGCAACATCAACCCAGCTGCTAGAATAACCCTTTGTGGGAATGCGTCGGAGCATCGCGTCGAACCAGGGAGGCCCCATGCCAGAGCAGCTGCACCCAGACATCGAAAGCGTCATCCTCAGCGAGCAGGACATCGCGGAGATCGTCGCGCGCCTCGGCGCCGAGATCTCGGTCGACTACGCTGACAAGAACCCGCTTATCGTGGCCGTGCTGCGCGGCGCCTTTGTCTTCACCGCCGACCTGATGCGCGCCATCACCGTGCCCTGCACCGTCGACTTCATGGCGGTCTCCAGCTACGGGACGGGCGTCAAGAGCTCCGGCGTCGTGCGCATCGTCAAGGACCTCGACACCCCGATCGAGGGTCGTCACGTCATCATCGCCGAGGACATCCTGGACTCGGGCCTGACGCTGTCGTACCTCGTTCGCCTGTTGGAGGAGCGTCACCCCAAGTCGATTCGCATCTGCGCGTTCTCGGTCAAGGACGTGCCCGGCCACAAGCCCGCCATCGCGGCAACCTACGTGGGCACGCACGTGCCTGACTCCTTCATCGTGGGCTACGGGCTGGACTACGCCGAGCACTATCGCAACCTGCCCTTCGTGGGCGTCCTGAAGCCCGAGGTGTACAGCTAGCGTTCCCACGCACCCAGCGTTCGAGCATCGAGGAGAGTTTTCGTGGCAGACAACGACGACAATCGCAGTGCCATGCCCGGCGGCCCGCGCGACCGCCGCACCGGCATCATCTACGCGGTCGTGATCATCACCCTGGTCGCCTACATGGCCTACAGCTTCCGTCAGGGCTTCGTCTCCGGGGGCAAGGCCATCACGATCAGCACCAACGAGTTCGTGACGGCAGTCAAGGAGAACCGCGTCGAGAGCGTGACGTACAAGACCAGCGACGGCCTGACGACCGGCGACTTCTGGCCGAACCCCGAGAAGGTCGGCAACGAGGACGCCCTGTCGTCGTTCGAGACCTACTACGTCGGACCGGACAGCCTGCAGGAGCTGCTGGCCGACCATCCCGACGTCACCTTCGACATCGACACCACCGACGGCTCGCTCTGGGAGCTGCTGCTGACCACCGGCCTGCCCACCCTCATCCTCGTCGCGGCGCTGCTCTACTTCATGAACCAGATCCAGGGCCAGAACGGCCGGGCGATGAACTTCGGTCGCACCAAGGCCCAGACCACCGAGGAGACGCGGCCCAAGGTCAAGTTCTCCGACGTCGCAGGCATCGACGAGGCCGTCGAGGAGCTGCAGGAGGTACGCGACTTCCTGGCCGAGCCCGAGCGCTACCTGCGCATGGGCGCCAAGATCCCGCACGGCGTGCTGCTGGTGGGCCCCCCGGGATGCGGCAAGACACTGCTGGCCAAGGCCATCGCGGGCGAGGCGGGCGTGCCCTTCTTCTCCATCAGCGGATCGGACTTCGTCGAGATGTTCGTGGGCGTCGGCGCGAGCCGCGTGCGCGACCTGTTCAAGCAGGCCAAGGAGGCTGCGCCGGCCATCATCTTCATCGACGAGATCGACGCGGTGGGTCGCCAGCGCGGCGCGGGCGTGGGCGGCAGCCACGACGAGCGCGAGCAGACGCTCAACCAGATGCTGGTCGAGATGGACGGCTTCGAGGACAGCTCGGCGGTCATCCTGGTGGCTGCCACCAACCGTCCCGACATCCTGGACCCGGCGCTGTTGCGTCCGGGGCGCTTCGACCGCCAGGTGACGGTGGACCGTCCCGACGTCAAGGGACGTGAGCAGATCCTGCGCGTGCATGCGGCCAACAAGCCGCTGAAGGGCGAGGTCGACTTCGCGCGGCTGGCCAAGCTGACCCCGGGCTTCACGGGCGCCGACCTGGCCAACCTGATGAACGAGGCGGCGCTGCTGGCAGCGCGCCGGCGCAAGGAGACCATCGGCATGCCCGAGATCGAGGAGGCCATGGAGCGCGTCATCGCCGGTCCCGAGAAGAAGGGCCGCGTGATGACCGAGGCCGAGCGTCGGACGATCGCCTACCACGAGAGCGGCCACGCCCTGGTGGGACACCTGCTGGAAAACGCGGACCCGGTGCACAAGATCAGCATCATCGCTCGCGGGCAGGCGCTGGGCTACACGCTGTCGCTGCCCGAGGAGGACCACTTCCTGGAGACGCGCAGCTCCATGCTGGACGACCTGGCCGTGTTCCTGGGCGGCCGCACGGCGGAGGAGCTGTTCTGCGACGACATCACCACCGGCGCGTCCAACGACCTGGAGCGGGCCACCAAGATGGCGCGCGAGATGGTGACGCGCTATGGCATGAGCGAGGCGCTGGGGACGCAGGTCTACGGCGAGGCCCAGCGCGAGGTGTTCCTGGGGCGCGACTACGCCAACCACCAGGACCTCTCCGCCGAGACCACCAAGCGCATCGACGACGAGGTCGAGCGCATCATGCGCGAGGCGCACGAGCGGGCGCGCCAGATCCTGTCGGCCCACGCGGACCGCATGCACCAGATGGCGGCCGTGCTGCTGGAGGAGGAGACGGTCGAGGGCGAGCAGATGCTCGCGCTGCTCGACGGGACCTACGATACCTACGTGGCGCAGCACGCGACGGAGCCTGCCGGCGACGTCGAGGCGCCCGACGACGCCCAGCCGCGTCACCTCGATGATGGTCCGGGAAGGGGCGATGGCGGTGGGCTGGGCTCCCAGCGTCCGGTGCCGGTGGAGGAGCCTGCCGTGGTGCCCGTCCCCCTGCCCGAGCCGCCGATGGCGGGCACCTCGGCAGAGTAGCGGGTGCACGAGGGCGACAGGCGCGACCGCGAGGCGGCGTGGCAGGGTGGTGAGTCTCCCTGTCGCGCCGCCTTGTCACGTATGCGAAACCAGCGTGGCCGTGGCTGCGCGTACAATGGTGCGCATACGCGACGAGAGGGGAGTCACTTCCATGTCCATCAACCAGAAGAGCTACGACTACGGCGCGGCCAAGTCGTCCATCCGCGAGATCGCGGCCTATGGGGCCGCGCGCAAGGCGGCCATCGGCGCGGAGAACGTCTATGACTTCAGCCTGGGCAACCCGTCCATCCCGGCGCCCGAGGCCGTGCGCGCCTCCCTCGAGCACAGCCTGACCCTTCCGCCGACCCAGGTGCATGGCTACACCCCTGCGGCCGGCCTGCCGTCCGCGCGCGAGGCCGTGGCCAAGTCGCTCAACCGTCGCTTCGGCACCGCCTATGGACCGAACGACCTCTACCTCACCTGCGGCGCGGCGGCCTCGCTGTCCATCAGCTTCCATGCGCTGGTCAACGCAGGGGACGAGATTATCGTCATCGCCCCGTACTTCCCCGAGTACCGCGTGTGGATCGAGACGTCCGGCGCCGCCTGCATCGAGGTCATGGCCGACGCGAGCACCTTCCAGATCGACACGGAGGCGGTCCGCGCCGCCATCAACGAGCACACCAAGGCCGTGGTCATCAACTCGCCCAACAACCCGGTCGGCTCGGTCTACTCGCGTGCCAACCTGGACGCCCTCGCCGAGGTGCTGCACGAGCGCGAGGAGGAGCTGGGCACGCGCATCTACCTGATCTCGGACGAGCCCTACCGCGAGATCGTCTATGGCATCGAGGTCCCGTGGGTGCCCGACGTCTACGACCGCACGATCGTCACCTACTCCTACTCGAAGAGCCTGAGCCTGCCGGGCGAGCGCATCGGCTGGGTGCTGGTGCCGCCCGCCAATCCCGAGCATGACGAGCTGGTGCTGGCCGTGGCTGGCGCTGGTCGCAAGCTGGGCTTCGTCTGCGCGCCGGCCATCTTCCAGCGCGTGCTCATCGACTGCGTGGACGAGCCGTCCGACGTCGAGGCCTACGCGCGCAACCGCAAGGCTCTCACCGAGGGGCTGGGCAGTCTGGGCTACGAGTACATCGAGCCGGATGGCGCCTTCTACCTGTGGGTCAAGGCGCTGGAGCCCGATGCCGGCGCCTTCTTCGAGCAGTGCAAGAAGCTGGACCTGCTGCCCGTCCCGTCCGACTCGTTCGGCTGCCCGGGCTGGGTCCGCATCGGCTATTGCGTCAGCTACGAGACCATCGTCAACTCCATGCCCGCATGGGCCAAGCTCAAGGCCCTCTACGAGTAGCCAATCGCAAGCAAACCGAGGCACGCCCCTCCCGGCCCCGCGGCAGGGAGGGGCGTGCCCCCATACCCCCAGGAAGGGTCGGCCATGGTGCACATCGCCTGCGACACCCACACCCACACGGTCTTCTCCCGCCATGCGTACTCCACGGTCGAGGAGAACGTCCGCGCCGCAGCAGAGCTGCGCTTCGAGCTGCTGGGCGTGACCGACCATTTCTCGCCCATGGTCTGCCCAGAGCCCCAGACGGGCGTCGACCTGCGGGACTACCAGCACTTCCTCAACTTCGAGACCTGGCCTCGCATGTGGCATGGCGTGCGCCTGATGCACGGTTGCGAGGCGGACATCGTCGATCTGGACGGGCATCTGTACGGATGGGACATGCCCGTGCAGCGGCGTCTGGGCGGGCCGGTCGAGGAGCCGGGCGAGACGCTGCAGGAGGCGGTCTTCAGGGATTGCGACTATGTCATCGCCAGCGTGCACGGCAGGCCATGGGCGAAGGGCGCCTCGCGCGAGCAGCTGACGCGCACCTACCTGCGGGCGTTGGAGCATCCAAAGGTGCTGATGCTGGGGCATGTCGGCCGCTCTGGGCTGGACTTTGACATCGACGAGGTCGCGACGGCGGCTCGCGACCTGGGCAAGCTCATCGAGGTCAACGAGGGCAGCCTCTATGGGCGTCAGGACTGTGGCGAGCGCTGTAGGCATATCGTCGAACGCTGCCTGGCGGCGGGGTGCATGGTGTCGACGGCCTCGGACGCGCACATCTCCTGCGACGTCGCACGGCTCGACCGCACGCGGCGGCTGCTGGAGGAGGTCGGCTACCCGGCGCGGCTGGTGGCGACGCGTGATGCCGAGACCTTCCTGCGGGTATGGGAGCGGACGCTCGGTTAGGGCTCCCAGCCCGCTACAGCCGGATGCTCAATCCCACGGGGCAGTGGTCGCTGCCAAAGACCTCGTTGTAGATGTAGGCGCCGGTCACCTGGTCGGCCACGCGGTCGCTGACCAGGAAGTAGTCGATGCGCCAGCCGGTGTTGCGCTCGCGGGCGCGCCCCCGGTAGCTCCACCAGCTGTAGGCCCCCTCGAGCTCGGGGAAGCTCGCGCGGAACGTGTCGGTGAAGCCCGCGTCCAGCAGCTTTCCGAAGCTTTCGCGCTCCTCGTCGGAGAAGCCGGGGTTCTCGTGGTTGGTCTTGGGGTTCTTCAGGTCGATCTCCTCGTGGGCGACGTTGAAGTCTCCGCAGGTGACGACCGGCTTGTCGGCGTCCAGCTCGCGCAGGAAGTCGCGGTAGCGCGCGTCCCACGCAAGGCGCGTCTCCAGGCGGCGCAGCCCGTCCTGGGCGTTGGGGGTGTAGACGTCGACGAGCCAATAGGTCGGGAACTCCAGCGCGCAGACGCGGCCCTCGTCGTCCGCCACCTCGCAGCCGATCTGGCGGATGACCTGCAGCGGTTCCTCGCGGCTCCAGACGGCCGTGCCCGAGTAGCCCTTGCGGTCGGCGAAGTTCCACGTCTGGTGGTAGCCTGGGAACCGGATGTCGGCAAGCTTGGTGCGCTGGTCGTCCTGCAGCTTGGTCTCCTGGATGGCAAAGACGTCGGCATCGAACTGCTCGAACACCTGGGGAAACGACGGGTCCTTCTTCAGCGTGGCGCGCAGCCCGTTGACGTTCCAGGAGATGAGGCGCAGCTCGCGCGGGGTGGCGTGGGGCATGGGGGCTCCTTGGGATAGCGGTTGACCCTGCCAGTATATCGGTTGCAACGGATGCTGGCGCGTCGCGTCTCCCCGGCCCCGGCCATCCGTGCGCCGGCATCGCAGCCTACAGGCCCACGAAGTCCCTCAGACGCGGCAGCTCCCGCAGCGCCTGGTCGTATCCCTGCTGGTAGGCGGCCTCGAGCTTGCGCGAGTCCAGCGTGCCGTTGCTGACGGGCATCTCGTCGGGACGGATGACGAGGACCGAGCCCTCGCGCTCGAGCCGGGCGACGCGGTCGAGCTCGGCGTTGTAGCGCTCGTTGCGCGTCAGCACGGCCTCCAGCAGGTGGGGATGGCGTCCCAACAGGCGTCCCATCACCTTGCGTGCGCGTGGGGACAGGGGCTTCTTGCGATAGCCGGCGGGGCGTGTGGCCACGAGCACCGTGCGCTCGAAGCCGTCCCGCTCTGCCATGCGCAGGGGGATGCCGGCGCCTTCGCCCAGCCCGCCGTCGAAGTAGGTGACGCCGTCGATGGGGGAGGGGTTCATGGCGATGGGGATGGTGGCGCTGGCCCGCGCGAGCTGGAAGAGGCTCCTGATGTCATGGGCGTCCTCACGGCCGAAGGTGGCCGTCCTGCCCGTGTCGCGCTCGAAGGCCTGCAGCCTCATGCGTGCGGGGTTGGCTGCGAAGGTCCGCCAGTCGAAGGGGAAGAAGCCGTCGAAGAGGCAGCCCTCGTACATGTAGTCCGCATTGAAGTAGCCCTTGCCGCGCACGAACGAGCCCAGCCCGCCCAGCCGCTCGGTGCCGTCGACGCCCAGGAAGGCGAGCACGGCACGCGGGATGTCGCGTGAGAGGTAGTTGAGCGTGTGGCTGGCCCCGGCGGAGATGCCGCACACGTAGTCGAAGTAGATCTCCCGCTCGAGTAGGACGACCACGATGCCCGCGGTGTACGCGGCGCGGTACCCGCCGCCCTCGAAGGCGAGCGCACAGTCGAACACGTTGCTGGCAAGCGTCCCGTCGCTGGCGAGACGATGCGTCCGTACGGCTTCCTCCATGTCCCGACAACCTCCCTCGGTGATAGCATCAGTACATGATGGTACCTCTTCGGCTGCACACAAAAGGTTGTCGCACGAAACGCGAATGGATGGGAGAAGACCATGGCACAGGTGATCACCGATCCGACCAAGGCCGCCCAGGAGCTGCGCACGCTCGTGGACCAGGCGGGCAGCGTGGTGTTCTTTGGCGGGGCAGGCGTGTCCACCGCGAGCGGCATCCCCGACTTCCGCAGCGAGGACGGCCTGTACCACCAGCACTTCAAGTACCCTCCCGAGACGATGCTCTCCCACAGCTTCTACGAGACGCACATGGCGGAGTTCTACGACTTCTACCGCGAGCGCATGATCTGCCTGACTGCCAAGCCCAACCAGGCGCACCTCAAGCTGGCGGAGCTGGAGCGCGAGGGCAAGCTGATGGCCGTGGTGACCCAGAACATCGACGGCCTGCACCAGGCGGCCGGGTCCCGCAAGGTGCTGGAGCTGCACGGCTCGGTGCATCGCAACATCTGCCGGCGTTGCGGTCACGTGCATTCGGCCGAGTGGGTGCTGGGGACCACGGGCGTGCCGCGCTGCGAGCAATGCGGCGGCCTGGTCAAGCCGGACGTGGTCCTGTACGAGGAGTCGCTCGACGAGGACGTGCTGATGGCGTCGGTGCGCGCCATCGCCAGCTGCGACCTGCTCATCATCGGCGGTACGAGCCTGGTGGTGTACCCGGCGGCGGGCCTCATCCGCTACTTCCAGGGTGACAGGCTGGTCATCTGCAACCTGCAGCCCACGCCGCAGGACGCCTCTGCCGACCTCGTGTGCGCCTGCGACATCGCCAAGGCCTTCGCCTGGTAGCCGGCCCGCTGTGGGTCTCGCGCAAGGGCCACGGCCCTTTGGTGGGGGCGAGAGGGACCTTTCGAAGGGGTTGTCCCATTTGGAAATGGGCTGGTGACGGTGGTTGTGCTATGACTGCTTCATGTAAAGCGTAAGAGGGGCGGCCATGACTGCAAAGAGACCAGCGACACCTGTTGCCCAGATAAACGTGCGCATCGACCGCGACCTGAAGGAAGAGGGGGATGCGGCGCTCGTCGATGCGGGGCTGTCGCCCAGCCAGGTCGTCCGTGACCTGTGGGGCAAGCTGGCCCAGGGCGGGGAGGCCGCGGAGGCTGTCGTCGCCCTGCTGGGGCCGGACGAGATGGGCGATGACGAGCAGGCGGCCATCGATGCGAGGCTCGAGGTGGTCGAGCGCACCAGCCGCCGCCGCGAGGCCCTGGCCCAGTTGCTGGGCCTGTCTGGCTCGGACGTGCCGCTCTACCCCGGAGGCTATGACTGGCACGAGCGCGCCTGGTCCGAGCGCAGCCGCAAGCAGGACAGGAGGAGCGTCTGATGGGCACCCGCCAGCTGGCCATCATGCTGGACACGAGCGTGTGGCTCGACTACTTCATCCAGGGGCGCGATGGCTCGGCGACGGCGGTGCGCCTGGTGCGCGAGGCCGTCGAGCACAACGCGCGGCTGCTGTACCCGGCACGCATCATGTCCGACCTCTTCCTGGAGATTCGCCGCGACGCCGCGTCGTGGGTGCGCGCCAGCACCGAGGAGGTGTCGCGCGAGGCGGCGCGCGTCTGCCACGACTATGCGTGGGGCTGCATGGAGGACCTGCACGAGCTGGCCGACGCGGTGGAGACCGACGAGGCCAGCGTCGAGATGGCCCTGCGCTTCCGCTCGCTCAGCGAGGACCTCGAGGACAACTTCGTGCTCGTCGCGGCCCAGCGTGCCGCCGTCGACTACCTGGTCACCTGCGACCGCGTCCTGCTGGCCAAGGCGACCGTCCCCGCACTGGGCCCGCAGGACATGATGGCGGTGCTGGAGGCACGGCTGTAGGCCGCTCGTCGGGAAGGCCGGCACCTGCGAGTTCGACCGTCTGGGACGGTTCTCCACGGTCGAAAAGGGGGCCGTCGCCACGCCTCGCCCATCCGCCGTTCGACCGCCTGGGACGGTTCTCCACGGTCGAAAAGGGACCGTCGACCACGCCTCGCCCATCTGCCGGACGAGGGCCTTCGTCCCAGACGGTCCGGATTCGACCGCGGAGAACCGTCCCAGATGGTCGAGTCCCAGGCGGTCGAGCGTCCGGATTCGACCGCAGAGAACCGTCCCAGACGGTCGACGATGTGCCTGAGCTGGCGCGGGGGCAAAGCGCCGCAGCGTTGTGTGCTACAAAGGATTGATGCGTCACATCGGGGGAATGGCTGGCTCCGGTTGACGCACCCATATCACACGCCACGAATCGTAGGAGGTATCCCGCATGGGTCTCTGGAACACCCTCGAGGAGCTCAAGTCCTGCCATTGGGTGGAGCTCTCGCACACGCTAAACAACGAAAGCCCCTTCTGGAGCGGCATTCCCGAGGATTCGGTCGAGCTCTGCAAGACCGTCTTCGACTACGACAACCCGATGCTGAGCTGCCGCATCCACACCTTCAAGTTCCCGGGGCAGTTCGGCACGCACATCGACTTCCCCATCCACTTCGTCGAGGGCGCGCCTGGCCCCGAGATCTTCTCCATAGAGAACCACGTCTTGCCCCTCGTGGTCGTCGACATCCGCGACAAGGTTGCCGAGAACCCCGAGTACGCCGTGACCCTTGCTGACATCGAGGCCTTCGAGGCCGAGCACGGCACGATACCTGCCGGGAGCTTCGTGGCGCTGTGCACCGGGTGGTGCCACCGCTGGCCGGACAACGACGCCCTCAACAACTTCGACGAGGAGGGCGGCGAGCATGCGCCTGGCTGGAGCCTGCCCGTGGTGAAGTTCCTCATCGACGAGCGCGACGTGGCGGCCATCGGCCACGAGACCTTCGACACCGATGCTTCGCCCGAGGCGGTGAAGGAGGACGACCTCGCCTGCGAGCGCCTCATCCTTGCCGCAGGCCGCTTCCAGGTCGAGCTCATGGACAACCTGGACCTGCTGCCCGCGACGGGTGCGATCATCTTCATCGCCTACCCGCGCATCGAGGGCGCGTCAGGCCTGCCCGTGCGTGCCTGGGCGGTCTTCGAGTAGGACGAGCTGGGTCGCGAGACAAGTCGGCCGGGGCAGGGGGTCGTCCCCTGCCCCGGCCTTGCGCTGGTTGCGTTGCCTTGCCTACAGGGCGAGGAACTTCTCGTGCTCGGTGTCGATGGTGGCGAGCAGCGCGGCGTAGTCCACGGGGGCCCCAGGGCGCAGCATCTCGCACATCTCGCACATGGGGTCGTACAGCGGGGTCAGCGAGAGGTTGCCCAGCACGCCCTTCAGGGCATGGGAGGCCTCGAAGGCCTCGTGCCAGTTGCCCGCCTCAAGCGCGGCCTTCAGGCGGTCGAAGCCCTGCTCGGCCTTGATGGTGCCGGCAAGGCGCAGGTAGATGTCCTCGCGGTTCATGCAGCGTCCCAGGCCCTCGTCCACATTGGCACCCCAGGCCCTCAGGTCATCCAGCGTCATGCGTGCTCTCCTCTCCAGTCGGTTGTCCGTCCTGGTCGTCATTCTCTAGTCTGACAATACCCCAACCAGACCACCATCATCCGGTCAACCTCAAGCGGTTCGGCGGCGCATCCTTCGCCCTGGCTGGAGGTACGTCGCGAGCTGGGCGCGGGCGAGAGCGGGCGGCGCGGTCGAGACACGGCTGCCATGAGGGGTGGTCGAATCGAGGTGCCCCTGTCCGCTGGCTCTGCTTTCCCGGCACCGGCTTAGTCCGCCAGGGCCTTCAGCTCCTTCTTGTTCTGGTACATCGCCTCGTCGGCACGCTTGAACACGTTGGCCACGCAGGTGTCGGCGCCCTTGATGTATTCCGCCATGCCGCAGGCCACGATCACGCTTTCGCTGTCGCCGACGTGCTCGCGATTGTACGAGGCCATCTTGGTAACCAGCTCGCGCCGCCGCTCGTAGTCGCTGCCGCGCAGGATGGCCACGAACTCGTCGCCACCATAGCGGTACACCGGGCTGTGGGCGAAGGTCGTGCAGACCCTGCGGCAGCCGGCGCGGATCAGCTCGTCGCCCGCGGCGTGCCCCAGCGTGTCGTTGACGGTCTTGAGGTCGTTGACGTCGCACAGGACCAAGGCAAACGCCTCCGCCGCGCCAGCCGCCACGCGCCTGTCGAGATTGGCCTCGTCCTCCGAGTAGGCATGCTTGCTCTTGACGCCCGTCAGCTGGTCGCGGTACGCGGCCTCCTTGGCCGTGCGCAGCGCGACGGCATGCTCCTGCTCGCGTCGCATCTGGGCGTCGATGTTGCTGACGCCGATCACGAGATGCTGGTCGCCGGGGTCGGCCATGCGGGTCGCCTTCATGTGGACGTAGGTGGGCCTCCCGCCGAACAGCATGCGATAGGTGATGGTGAACGCACCGTTGAGCTCCAGCTCGCGCAGGACGTTCTCCTTGGTGAACGCCGCGAGGAACTGGGGCAGGTCGTCGGGATGGGCGATGCGCTTGATGTTCTCGCGGCAGGTGCCGAAGAAGTCGCCACCCCTCTTCTCGACGTCGAGCGAGTTGTACTCGTCGTGCGAGCCGTACTCGATGAAGTGGTCGTTCTCCAGGTCGACGTAGTAGACGCTGAAGTAGTCCTGGGCCAGCGCCCGTGCGATGTGGGTATAGGTGGTCTCGCTGCGGAGCTCGGAATCCATGCGCCGGTCGTCACTGACCTGGGCGTCGATGTTGCTGACGCCGATGATGATGTGGTTGGCATCGGGTCCGTCCACCGGTATCGCCTTCAGGCGGTAGTAGACGGGACGCCCGTCGATGACCAGGCGGTAGTCCATGGAATAGGCTTGGCGCCGGTGCAGCGTCGACAGCAGGCGCCCGCGCTCCAGGGCCAGCATGACGCGCTCGCGATCCTCCTCGAAGACCACCTGGGGGATGTTGCGCTGGCACTCCGCGAAGAAGTCCTCACCCACGATCTCCAGCCTCAGGGAGCCGTAGTTGCCGTCGGAGACGAACTCCTGGTAGGAGTTGTTGCGGATGTCGACGTGGTAGATGCTCTCCATGTCGCTGGAAAGGGCCCTCGCCATCCCCTCGATGTCCAGCCCGCCCCTCTCGTCGGAGGAATCGGCCTGGCGAACCTGGTCGTCGACGTTGCTGACGCCGACGACGATGTGGTGGTTGTCGTGGGTGCTGGTCCTCACGGCCTTCAGCGCGTAGTAGGTGGGCGCGTCGTCGATGATCAGGCGGTAGGTCAGCGAGAAGGGACGGTCGTTGGTCAACTGGCTGAGCAGGGCGTCCTTCTGCAGGCACAGCGACACCCGAGCACGGTCGTCGGGGTAGACGACGCGCGTGATGTTGCGCTGGGCGTCCGCCCAGAAGTCGGCGCCGCTGTGCTCGATCTGCAGGTCGGAGTACTTGCCCTCCGAGCTGAACTCGACGTAGCGGTCGTTGTCGGTGTCGACGTAGTAGACGCTCTCGTAGCCGCTGGACAGCGCATAGGCGATCTTGCCGAAGGCGACGTCGCTGCGGATGCTCTGCCTGACGGCATCGACCGCCTCGTACGGGTTGACCTCGAGATCTACCTGCTGTCCCTTGCGCTGGACGACGAAGTGCTCGTACTCCTCGGCGGGGACGGGCCGGGAGAAGTAGAAGCCCTGCACCAGGTCGCACCCCATCGACTTCAGCGCGTCCAGCTGCTCCTTGGTCTCCACGCCCTCCGCGATGACGGGAACCGCCAGGTAGTCCGCGATGTCGATGATGACCTCGATCATGCGGGTGTCGCGACGCTCGTTGAACGCCGCGCGGATGAACTGCATGTCCAGCTTCAGGGCGTCGATGGGCAGCGTCGAGATCATGTTGAGCGACGAGTAGCCGGTGCCGAAGTCGTCCATCTCGACGCGGAAGCCCAGCTCGCGCAGCTGGTTGACGGTGGAGATGATCTGCTCGGAGTTCTGGGTGTAGGCCGACTCGGTGATCTCGAGGTAGAAGTCCTCGGGCGTCAGGCCATGCTCGGACAGGATGCGCTGGAAGGTCTCGATGAGGCGTGGGTCGTACATGTCGACGCGCGACACGTTGACCGAGACGGGCACCGAGAAGTCGAAGCGACGCTTCCAGTCGGCGATCTGGGCGGCGGCGGTCATCCAGACGTACTCGTCCAGCCTCTGGACGAGGCCGTTCTCCTCGAACAGGGGGATGAAGATGCCGGGGTTGATCATGCCCAGGTCGGGGTGGAACCACCGCACCAGCGCCTCGGCGCTCGCCAGCACCGGGATCTCGGGGCGCACGTCGAACTTGGGCTGGTAGAAGACCGTGAACTGGCGCTCCTCGATGGCGCGCGGGAAGTCGTCGATGAGCTGCTCGGCGTACAGCTCGCGCTCGTGGAGGGTCTTGTCGTAGACGCCGATGGTCTTGGTGAAGCTGTTGCGCACGGTGTCGGCGGCCATCTTGGCCCGGTCGAAGCGCCGCTCGACCTCCAGGGACTTGTCGACGTTGGCGTAGACGCCCATACGCAGGCGGATGCGGTTGTTGACGGGGTCGTCCCCCGCCAGGCCGGAAGAGGCGCTCTCCAGGATGGCCTTGTAGTCATCGCGGTGGGGGCAGTAGACCATGAAGGTGTCGGCCTCGCGGCGGCAGACGATGCCGCCCGTGTCGCTGACCATCTCGCGCACCTTCTGGCCGATGCGGCGCAGGACCTCGTCGCCGTAGTTGTTGCCGAAGCGCTCGTTGATCATGTGGAAGTGGTTGATGTCCACCACGACGGCGTCCATCTCCAGGTCGCGATGATGGTGGTCGAACTGCTCGGCATAGCGGTAGAAGTACTCGCGGTTGTACAGGCCCGTCAGGGGGTCGCGCTCGGTCGACTGGATGATCTGCCGGTCCTCGGACAGCTCGATGGTGCGCAGGATGCGCGCGAGGATGACGCCGCCTTCGGGATAGGGCTTGGGGATGAAGTCCACGGCTCCGAGGTTGAGGGTCTCGACCTCGGCGTTCTGGTCGGCGGTCAGGACGATGACGGGAATCTGCCGGATGGAGGGATCGTCCTTGATCTGCCGCAGGACCTCCTTGCCCGACATGACCGGCATCATCAGGTCGAGCAGCACCAGCGACAGGGTTTCGGCGTTCTCGCGGATGAGGTCCATCGCCTGCTGGCCGTTCTCGGCGAAGATGACCTCGTAGTCGGCCTCGAGGACGGCACCCATCACCTCGCGGTTGATGAACTCGTCGTCAACGACCAGAATCTGTCGCTTGCCGTTGCGCGAATGGAACTTCTCGTGGCTCTTCAGCACCGGATCCTCCTCCATGGCGGCGCGGGCCGCGCCAATTGCCAAAGTCACCCTATTGTATGGGAACGATGTGGTGGCGTTACATGAAGAATGCACGGACGTACGGCCATCTGCCCAATTGGCGGCCTTCACCGGCGCTCGGCTGAAAAGAGGATGCGATTGTGGCTGTCATATGCCGCGATGGCGCAACTCGCTACAATAGGTGCATGTGTATCTCGATGGCACCACTGTCGCAGATGAAACGACCACGAAGGGGACCGGACCCATGCTCAGATCAGACTACTCAACCTGGCTCTGCGGAAGGCGGGAGCTGTCGCTGTCGCGGCCGCGCATCATGGGCATCCTCAACGTGACTCCCGACTCCTTCTCGGACGGCGGGGAGAACCTCGACGCGCAGGCTGCCATCGCGCGCGGCCTGCAGATGCTGGACGAGGGGGCCGACATCATCGACGTGGGCGGCGAGTCCACCCGTCCCGGCCACACCCCCGTCACGCCGGAGGAGGAGGCCGAACGCATCGTGCCGGTGGTGCGGGCGCTGGTGGACGCGGGGGCGCTGGTCAGCGTCGACACGCGCCACGCCCAGGTGGCCCGCATGTGCCTGCGGCTGGGGGCCCACATCATCAACGACGTGTCGGGCTTCACCGACCCCGAGATGGTGGCTGCTGTCGCCGAGTCCGACTGTGGCTGCATCATCATGTGCGACAACGAGTTCCGTGGCAACGAGTCGCGCAAGTCGGTGGTGCTGGAGTCCTCCAACCCGCGCCGCCGTGCGCCCGAGCCGCGCCAGCTGCCCGCGACGCGCAACCGCTTCACCCTGCCCGAGGAGGCGCCCATCATGCGCTCCATCATGGGCTTCCTGGGCGACCAGGCGCGCACGCTGCAGCGCGCGGGCGTCGCGCACGACCGCATCTGCGTCGACCCGGGCCCGGGCTTCAACAAGACCAACGACGAGGACGTCGTCATCCAGCGCGCCATGCGCAAGCTGGACTCGATGGGCTACGTGCTGATGCAGGCCGTCTCGCGCAAGCGCTTCGTCGGCGCGATCTCGGGCGTGACCGAGGCGACCGAACGCGACGCCGCTACCATCGGCCTGACGATCGCGGCCATCGAGGCCGGCGCGCGCGTGCTGCGCGTGCATGACGTCGCGCGGGTGGCCGAGGCCGTCAACACCTACTGGGCCGTGGCGAAGAAGGACCCGCGCCAGGGCTTCATCTCGCTGGGATCCAACGTCGGCGACCGCCTGGGCTATCTCTCCCGTGCGTGCAAGTTGATCAACGAGATACCGCTGACCTGCGTCGTCGCGGTCAGCCATGCCTACGAGACCGAGCCCGCCTATGGCATCGCGACGCCGGTCGCCGACGCCGTGGCCGAGATTCGCACCGAGCTGCACCCGCTCGTGCTGATGGACAAGCTGCTGGATGTCGAGGACCAGCTGGACCGCGTCCGCAAGGAGGGCGAGGAGGGCCATGGTCCGCGCACCATCGACTGCGACCTGGTGTGGATCGAGGACGAGCAGCACGCCGGCCCCAAGCTGACGCTGCCGCATCCGCGCCTGGGCGAGCGCGACTTCGTGTTGGTGCCGATGGAGGACCTCATGCACGATCCGGTGCGCTTCCTTTCGCACAGCGGCGTCGTCGTCCAGCCCCCCGAGCGCCGCGTCGGCCACGTGACGGCCGAGCTGGGCGTCCTGGACTGGGAGTAGGGGATGGCTCGAATCGAGGGCCGGGCCGAGGGCGACACGATCGCCGAGGTCACGCTGCGGCCCCAGGTGCCGATGGGCGCGTTCCACGCGCTGGGATACGTATGCGCGATGGGTGTGGTCGAGGGCCTGCGTGCGGCGGGCGCGGGCTACGCGGCCATCGGCTGGCCGAGCGACGTCGTGGATGGCCGCACCGATCGCGGCCTGTGCACCCTGCGGATGCATGCGGGCTACGACAAGGGGATGTTCGCGACCTGTGCCGTGGTGGCGGGACGCCAGATAGGCCTGTTGCGCGAGCTGACCGACGACGAGCTGGCCGACGCCATCGAGGCGGGCGTGAGGGCGCGCGTGGACGGCTGGGAGTCCGACATCATCGCAGGCAGAGGGGTCGCCGGCCCGCTCGCGCCGGTGCTGTCCGAGTACTTCGACCTCGTTGCGCTGCTGGGACGTCCGGCGGTGGCTACCTATCCCAACGGCAACGAGATGGCACGTGGCACCTTCGCCGGCGTGGACATCTGGGGTCGGGCGACGCTCGTGACGGATGACGGCCACGAGTTGGAGTTTCCGCCCGAGCAGGCTAGCATTCGCCCCGCATAGCCCAACCTTCTACCATCGGGGACGGTTCTCCACGGTCGAAAACCAATCGACTGCCTGCCGGGCCGGCCGAGACTTCGACCATCGGGGACGGTTCTCCACGGTCGAAAACCAATCGACTGGACCAGCGGGGCCAGTTCTCCGCGGTCAAAGAGCCACCACCTGGATCCGCTCTCGTGCAGTCAAGAGGAGTGCATAGCTTTTTTCGACCGTGGAGAACCGTCCCCGATGGTCGAAGCCGGCCCAGACGAACGAAGGCTCCGCTCCTTTTTCGACCGTGGAGAACCGTCCCCGACGGTCGAACGGGGGTTGTCTCTGGCTCACCCTTGGCGGGCGGCGTGCTTCTCCACGGCGTGGGCCCAGATCTGGTAGATGCCCCGGATGGTGATGTCGGGGTCCAGTGCGTCGAAGATGTCGGTGGCCTCGGCGATGGTCTCCGAGTAGCCGCCCGTCCCGACGACGGTCGCGCGGGGCACGTCGGTCCCCTCGGAGGCCAGCTCGCTCTGGATGCGCTCGACCAGGCCCTCTATCTGGGTGGCGGCGCCGATGACGATGCCCGACTGCACGGCCGTCTCCGTCGAGTCGCCCAGGGCGTGGGGTGGCACGACCAAAGGGACGCTGGAAAGCTTTGCCGCACGCGAGAACAGCGAGTTGGCCGACAGCAGCAGGCCGGGCATGATGGCGCCTCCACGGAAGGACCCCTTCGCGTCCACGACGTCGATGTTGGTGGCGGTGCCGAAGTCCACGACGATGACCGGCGCACCGTAGGTTGTCAGGGCCGCCAGGGCGTTGGCGATGCGGTCGGCCCCGACCTGGCGCGGGTCGGGCATGTCTATGGCGATGCCACAGTCACGCGTGGCGTCTATCATCAGCGGCTCGATGCCCAGGCCCGTGCGCACCATGCGCTGCCACGACTGGGCCAGTATGGGGACGACGCTGGCGATGGCGGCATAGTCGACCTGGGACAGGTTCAGGCCAAACATCTGGAAGTAGCCATAGATGCGCTCGTGCAGCTCGTCGGACGTGTCGGTGCGGTCCGTGGCCATGCGCCACTGGCGCAGCACGGTGCCATCCTCGTCAAAGAGCCCCAGCGTGGTCTGGGTGTTGCCGACGTCGACTGACAGGAACATGGCCCCTCCTCGGTTCGTTGCGGAATAGGGCAATGGTAGCACTGCCGAACGGGGCGACGGGTCCGGTGGCACGTGGCTGGGGACAGGCTGACCCCCCGTTCCGGCCTCGACGCCCACAAGCTCTCCATAGCGCGACGTCGCGGGTTTTGCTAGACTACAAAAGCTTGACTGTCCCGCGCGAGCATCCTGCCGCTCGTGAGGACAGGTACGACCCCTCGTCCTGGTCGGAAACCAGGACACAACGAAGGAGACCAGACATGAAGCAAGGCATCCATCCCAACTACGTCGAGTGCACGGTGCGCTGCACCTGCGGCAACACCTGGAAGACGCACTCCACCAAGAGCGAGATCGTCGTCGACCTGTGCGACAAGTGCCACCCGTTCTACACCGGCACCCAGAAGCTCGTCGACACCGGCGGACGCGTCCAGCGCTTCTCCGACAAGTTCGGCGCCGCCGCTGCCGCCCGTCTCGAGGCTGCCAACAAGGCCAAGGCCGAGAAGGCCGCCCGCGCCGCCCAGCGCGAGGCCGAGCGCAAGGCCAAGGCCGAGGCCAAGGCTGCTGCCAAGGCCAAGCGTGCCGCCGAGTTCGCCAAGAAGGCCGAGGTCGAGGCCGCCGCAGCTCCTGCCGCCGAGGAGGCCGCTGCCGAGTAGGCATCGCAACCAATGGGATGTCAGGGGGTCGTCCGATGGGGCGGCCCCCTTTCGTTTTGGCGCACTCTCCGCTGGCGTCTCGCCACACCTCGCCCACACGCTCGACACAGGGCTCGGGTATCCTCCTTGCCCAACCATCGGTGGCCGACTTCGTAGAGGGAGATGCCATGTCAGAGACCGGCAGACCGCCCCTGCCCCATGACGTCGACACGCAGGTGCCCTCCGCTCCGACAGGGGAGCGGCCCGCACCTCCCGCGGGCAGCCGCGTACGCAAGGCGACGGCGGGCCTGGCGGAGCGGGTTCGTGCGGGCGTCCTGCGCTTTCCGGCCGTTGCCGCGCTTGCGCTGGTGGCGTTTCTGGTGAGCGCGCTGGACGCGTTCGACGTGACGCTTCCCCAGCGGGCGTTCGACCTGCGGGAGGCCTGCCTGCTCTCCCTGCCGCTGGCCGTGGTGGCCCGCCTGGCATGCGAGCGGTTCGACCGCGAGCGGCATGCCGCAAAGGCGCAGGCCATCGTGGCGCCTTGCGCGGCGGCTGCCCTCCTCGCGCTCCTGCTGGTAGGTGAGGCCGTCCAGCGCGAGGAGCTGCTCACGCTGGCGCGCTACGGCATCGCCCTGGCGGCGCTCTGCCTGGTCCCCTGGCTGCTGATGGACGACGAGAACCAGGACACGCTCGTGCCCAACCTGGTCAGCGCCTGCACCTATGTGGGGCTGGTGACCCTCGTGCTGTTCTGCGGCCTGTGCATCTGCACCCTTGCCGCGGAGGTGCTCATCTTCGGCGACGGTGGACCGCTGGACCCGCTGTACGAGGTCTTCGCCGCGCTCTGCTGGCTGCTGCTCGCCCCCAACCTCGTCTGCGCGATGCTGCCTCGTCCCGGCGAGCGGGTGCGACCCTCGCGCGCGTACCACGGCGTGGTGGGCTATGCCATCTTCCCGCTCTGCCTGCTGCTCCTTCTGGTCCTCTATGGCTACATCGCCAAGATTGCGGTGCTGCGCAGCATGCCGGTGGGCGAGATGAACTGGTTCGGCTCGTTTGCCTTGCTCGTGTGGGCTGGATTGTGGTGTGGGCTGCGCGACCTGTCATGGCCTCCGGCTCGCTGGTTCGTGCGCTGGGGCTGGGCGCTGCTCGTCCCGGTCGTGGCCGTGCAGCTGTTGGGCGTGTCCATCCGCCTGCATGCCTATGGCCTCACCCTCCTGCGCTGCGCCTCGCTCGCATGCACGGGGCTGGGAATCTTCGCGCTGGTGATGGCGGCGCTGAATCGCTCGCCCCGCATCGTCTGGCTGGCGATGGCCGCCGCTGCCGTGGCGCTGTGCGTGCTGCCCACCAACGTCATCGACATGGCCAACCTCAGCCAGACGATGCGCCTGCGACAGGCCCTCGAGTCCGCAGGGATGCTCGACGAGGACGGTCTGGTACGCACGGACCATGGTGACGTGCCGACCGACGAGCAGCGCGAGCGGATCGTCAGCGCGTGGGACTACCTGCGCTATGCCGAGCGCTGCTATCTGGTCGACCCGATGGTGGAGGACCTGCGGCGGCGTTCGGAGGGCCAGGGCTTCGAGGAGCTCTTTGGCTTCCCGCGCACAGACGTGACCGAAGACGCGTCGTACGACTGGCACTGGATTCAGTTCGTCGCCGACGGCGCAAGCGTGGACGTCGCGGGCTTCTCGCGGGCATATGACCTGGACGACGCAGAGCGCCGCGACGGTCGCTATCCCCTGACGGCACAGGGCGGCTTCGTGCTGGACGTCACATGGGAGGACGGCACCTCGCTCGAGGTGGACCTCTCCGAGCTGGTCGCCCGCATGGGCGAGGGCGTCGACACGGGGCATGGCTCCCCCATGCTTGACAACGAGTTCGAGGTCGGCGCGGAAGAGCTGCGCGTGCCCTGCGATGACGGCCGCGTGCTGGCGCTGGACCGGCTGGAGCTGGAGATCGAGCAGGGCGAGGTCACCGAGGCCACGCCCCAGGGCCTCCTGCTGGTGCCCTAACGGGACGTCCCGGGCAAAGGGGCCCTGTGGCTCCCTTGCCCGGGACGACGCTCCGATTGGCGCAGGCTGTCCGCCTGTGGCTATACCAGCTTGAACCCGGTCTTGCCCTGCGGGTCGTCGGCTCCCTCGTCGGGGTCGCCGGCAAACATCTGCTGCATCTGGCGGTACTGGGCGACGCGGGCCTTCGCCTGGGCAGGGGTCTCGTGGTTGTAGGTGCACGAGCATTCGGCCACCACGATCTGGGCGGCCTTGCTGCGCAGTGCGGCCTCGCGCAGCTCGTCGTACTGGCCGGCGGCGCGGGCCTGGTCGATGATGGTCTGCACGTCAGCAGGCGACATCCCCAGCAGGCGGCCGAACTCCATCTCGTCGACCTTCAGCTTCTTCTCGTGGGCATAGGCGGAGAGTGCCGCGTCGCCCTCGCACATCTGCTGCGCCTGGCGCTCGAACATCGCCTCGAGCTGGTCGGGTCGGGTGCCGGTGCGGGCCATGAACTGGTCGGGAGTCATGCCGTCCGCCTGGATCTGCTGGACGAAGCGGGCTCGAAGCGCCTCGCGCGCCTGCTCCAGGTGCTGGGGAGGAATGGACTGGCCGAGACGTGCGGCGAGGGCCTCGACGCACTTGCCGAGCTTCTGCTCCTCCGCGGCCTGGGCGTTCATGACGGAGACCTGCTGGCGCATGGCCTCGCGCACCTGGTCGGCGCTCTCCAGGCCCTCGAAGTGCTCGGCGACCCACGCGGGGTCGTCCAGGTCGTCGCGCGTGCCGCCCATGTCGGCCAGGGTCATGTCCAGCCCCAGCTCGATGTCCTCGTCGCTGGTGTAGGGGACGTCGACGGCGATCTCGACGGGGTCATAGGATGTCAGCGAGTAGTAGGCCTTGTTGCCCACCATGAGGGGCAGCGGCTTCTGAATGGGCATGGGTACCTCCTGGTCGAGGCGCGTGTCCGCGCGGTCGTTGCATGCGTTCGATAGTACTGCAGTGCCTTGTACCCAATTCCGGACGAAGACGAGCGGTAACCCCAGACGAGGGGGCCATCTTCAGCACCCGTCCTCTTTCTGGCGGCCAAGGCCCGCACGAGAGGGGGTCGCGCCTCCGCCCTGACGGTCCCGTCCGACCCATCGGGCGCACGGCCTGCCGTACAATCGAGGGGCCCACGAGTGAAAGGCACCATCATGAGCGATGCGACCACCATACCCTCCGCCACCGACGTGCTCGTCATCGGCGCCGGCCCGGCAGGCATCTTCTGCGCCCTCGCGCTGCTGGAGCGCGGCGACGGGCGCAGGGTCACGATCGTCGAGAAGGGCCTGCCCATCGAGCGCCGCAGCTGCCCCAAGGAGCGGGTCGGACGCTGCGTGGGGTGTCAGCCCTGCCGCATCACCACGGGGTTCAGCGGCGCGGGCGCCTTCTCCGACGGCAAGCTGTCCCTGTCGCACGAGGTCGGCGGAGACCTGCCCGAGCTGATCGGGCCCGAGCTGGCGCAGCGCACCATCGAGCGCTGCGATGCCATCTACCTTGGCTTCGGGGCAGACACCCACGTCGAGGGCATCGAGCATCCCGACCAGGTGGCGTCCATCCGCCGCCGGGCGATCCGTGCCGGCCTGAAGCTGGTCGACTGTCCCATCCGCCATCTGGGCACCGAGCGGGCACAGCAGATCTACGGTCGCATCCAACGGCGCCTGCTGGACGGCGGCGTGGAGGTCCTGTTCCAGCACGAGTGCGTCGACCTGCTTGTGGAGGAGGGTGCCGACGGGACCAAGAGGTGCACGGGGGCGGCAGTGCGAGACGCGCGAGGAGCCGGCGGCACGGTGCAGGTGGTGCAGGCGCGCGAGGTGGTCGTCGCGACGGGTCGCCGTGGGGCCAGCTGGCTGGCTGACGTCTGCGAGGCGCACGGCATCTCGCACGAGCCGGGGCCCATGGACATGGGCGTGCGCGTCGAGGTGCGCAACGAGGTGATGGAGGACGTCAACAACGTCCTGTACGAGAGCAAGCTGGTGGGCTACCCCAATCCCTTCCGCGACAAGGTGCGCACCTTCTGCCAGAACCCCGGCGGATTCGTCAGCCAGGAGAACTATGACAACGGGCTGGCGGTGGTCAACGGCCACAGCTACAAGGACCGCAAGAGCCCCAACACCAACCTCGCGGTGCTGGCCACCCAGCACTTCCGCGAGCCCTTCGACCGTCCCATAGAGTACTCGCAGCGGGTGGGGTCGCTGGTCAACATGCTCGGGTCGGGCCACATCCTGGTGCAGCGGTTCGGCGACATCCTGGACGGCAAGCGGACGTGGCCCAAGGAGCTGTCGCGCTCGAACGTCATGCCCACGCTGCCTGACGCCGAGCCCGGGGACATCACCAGCGCGCTGCCGTATCGCACGATGACCGACATCGTGGAGTTCATCAAGGCGGTCGACCAGGTCGTGCCGGGCTTCGCCGCGGAGGAGACGCTGCTCTATGCGCCCGAGCTGAAGTTCTACAGCAATCGCGTGCGCATGGACGAGCGGCTGGAGACCAACGTCCGCCACCTGCACTGCCTGGGGGACAGCTCGGGATGGACCCGTGGCCTGATGATGGCCAGCGTCATGGGCCTGCTGATGGGGGAGTGGCTGTAGCGGCGCGACGTGGGCCGTCAGTCGGCCTTCTCCAGCTCGAAGTGGTCCGTGAAGCGGGCCTCGCGCTGGTAGGGGACGACGAACAGGAAGGTGCCCTGGTAGCTGTGCCTGCTGGTGAGGGTCGCCGTCGCCTTGTCGGGGGCCGTGGCGGACCCGAAGGCCAGCGTCAGGGTGACCGTGCCGCCAGCGAGGTCCTGCGTGGCGCATTCGAAGACGATGCCGGCATAGTCCTTCTTGGGCCTGTTGCCTGCCAGCAGCGATATCACGTCCATCTCGACGTCGCCCGATGCGAGCGTGCCGGCGAAGGGGACCTCCTGCAGCATCTGGTCGCCGTCCGAGGCGCCCACGTCGTCGCCCGGCTCGGGATGGAGGTGGGCGATGCCCGAGATGGTGCCCTCGATGGCTGCGCCGTCACCACCGTCCAGCGTGGCGCGCGTGACGCTCACCTGGAGTCCCGCGTCACGCGCGGCGAGGCACTTGCCCGCGTCGGCATCCTGGCTGGCAAAGGTCCCGCGCCATGTGCCCACCAGCGGCGACAGCCCCACGTCCTTGGCCCCGTCGCTGGCCGATGCCTCCGCCAGCTCCCAGGCGCCGCTGGCCGGGGCAAAGCGGAACCGCGCGACCAGGTCGCACTCGTAGCTGACGAAGGCGCCTCCCGTCGAGCAGTGCAGCGTCACCTCGTCGGTCTGTGTGCCCTCGTCAAAGGTCTCGTCAAGCACCTCGACCGTGGCATCGCGGTAGATGCTGGGCAGGGGCGAGCGTCCGTCGTCCTCGTCGGCCTCCTGGAGAAGGGCCTCCAGGTGCTCGACGACGCGCTCCTGGCTGACGCCTGCCGTCGCGCGATGGGAGGCGTTGCCCACCGTCGCGGCGGTGCAGGCCCATTCGCCATCGTTGCGCACGTAGGACAGCCGCCCGTCCGCACGCGTCTCCATGCCGGCGTTCGAGAAGTAGGCCACCACGTCGACCTCGCAGCCATCGCCGCGCGTCCCACTGGCCCGGCTGCCCGCGACCTCCACCGACTGGAGCGTCAGGGGCTGGTCGATGGCGTAGTCGCCGAGGGTGTAGGAAGGTGCGGACAGGCGTGCCAGCGCGTCGGCGACGACCTGCTCGTCGGAGGGCGCCCGTGTGCCCCGGTCGGCGGCCCACAGCGTCAGTCCCAGTGCCACGGCCACGCAGGCCAAGGCGGCGATGGTGACGACCAGGTGGTAGGACCGCCACGTGGCGCGCAGGGCTTCGGCGCGGCCGGATGCCCAGCTTGCGATGGTCGCCCCCACGTCTCCGAGGCTTGCGGGCTCGGATGCCTGCGCCGTGGGTTCGGAGGCATCGTCGCGTGGCGCCTCCTCGGTCCTCGGCATCTTGAGCGTCGCGGTGATGTCGGGCCCGTCTGGCGTGACGTCGTCGGCGGGGGAGGGCTGCTCGGCTTGGGTTGGCGTGGTTGGCGCGTCGTCCCGCGTCGCGTCAGGGGTGTCGCCCTGCGCCATGTCGAGGGTGTCGCCCGGTGGGATATCCGGGGCACCGTCCTGCGGCGTGGTGTCACCCTGCGACGTGTCGGGGGCATCGTCCTGCGTCGTCGCGTCGTCCTGCCCGCGCACGATCTGGTCATCTTCAGCCATGTCGCCCCCTTGCCCGCGTGATGGCCCTATCTTGGCAGATGTGGCGCGACGACGCGCGCGAGAAAACCGTGGGGCCACACGACGCGATGTCGCATGGCCCCACGGTCGATGGCTCCCGATGGCTCCGGTGCGCCTACTGCTGCTTCAGGAAGAGGCTTGCGAGCTGGGCGATGGTCCCGAAGTCCAGGCCGGCCTGCGGCTGGACGGTCGGCTGCGGCTGGACCTGAGGCTGCTGGACCTGGGGCTGCTGCTGGACCTGCGGCTTGGGGGTCGCGGCGCCGCTGCCGAGGAACTGGCCGGCCAGCATGGCGATCTCGCCCAGGTCGAGGCCGTCGGAGAGGTTGATCTGCGGCTTGGCGGGCTGCTGCTGGACCTGCGGCTGGGAGGCGGCGCTCATGCCGCTCATCAG
The DNA here is from genome assembly GCA_902778135.1 of uncultured Coriobacteriaceae bacterium. GTDB lineage: Bacteria > Actinomycetota > Coriobacteriia > Coriobacteriales > Atopobiaceae > UBA1367. The sequence continues at coordinate 17,687 of CACYWP010000011.1, read as the reverse complement.
CGTCGCGGCCAGGGAGGCCATGTTGACCAGGCTGCCGAGGTCGAGGGTGCCGGCGCTGGTGGTCTGGGCTTGGGCCTGCTGGGTGGCCTGGGCGGTGTTGCCGCCGCCGAACAGCATGCTGGTCAGAGAGTGGACGCTGTTGTTGTTCTGGCCCAGCAGGGCGGAGGCGATGTTGGCGACGTCGTTGGCGGGCAGCGGCTGGTTGTTGGCCATGGCGGCGGCAGCGGTGACGACCTGGCTCATGTCGGTCTTGGAGATCTCGGCGTCGGAGCCGGTGGCCTGTGCGGTCGTGGAGTAGGGATGCTGGATGAACTGGGTGATGAGCTGGGGGTTCTTGCCGAGGAAGTTGATGAGCTGGGTTGCGGTCTGCTGGATGTCCATGGTCCCTCCTTGGGGTGCGGTGAGCGGGATGGGCTCGCAGCGAGAACCTCTCCGCCCGTAGCGGTATGCCTGTCTGCCATGGTACTACTGTACTGGTCCCATCTGCCGAACTCCTTCCACAGACGTGCATCTACTGTCCGTTGGCACCGAAAGTACTTGTGCAGTGCGATAGAATGTGCAAGTGCTCCACATGACAGACCCGCGAGCACGTCCCATCCGCCCCGACCCGGTACGCACAGGAGCGCAGCGAGTGAATCCCGTCATCGTCATACCCAGTTACTGGTCGCGCACCGACGACCTCGTCTCGGTGGGCGACGTGGGCATCTACGACCACTCGACCCCCATCTCCAAGCCCCTGCCCGAGCTGGAGACCTGCCTGCAGTCCCTCGAGCAGGTGCGTGGCGTCCTGCGGGTGGTGGTCCTGGTGGTGGCGCCGCCGACCTATGCCGACTCGGCGCGGGCACGCGTGGATGGCATCTGTCGCATGCATCCCGACCTCAACCCGCTCGTCGTGGGCAGGCGCGAGGCCCAGGAGGTCATACGCATGGTCGAGCGCGTCGCGCCCGGCCTGGAGGGCGAGCCCTGCTCGCTGCGCGGCTACGGGGCCATCCGCAACATGGGGCTGGCGGTCGCCGCGGCCCTGGGCCACGACGTGGTGGTCTTCCTCGACGACGACGAAGTCGTGCTGGACGAGAACTTCCTCATCGACGCGGTCTACGGCATCGGGCTCGAGACGCGCCAGGGCCTGCCCATACAGGTGAAGAGCGGCTTCTACCTCGACCGGCAGGACTCCCCCTATGCCGACACCTCCCGCCCGCACTGGTACGACCGCTGGTGGTCCAAGCGCGAGGAGTTCAACGAGTGGATGCATCGGGCCCTCTCCGGCACGCGCATCTCCCGCTCCAACCATGTCTGCGGCGGCTGCTTCGCCGTGGGCGCCGAGGCCTTCTGCAGCGTTGCCTTCGACCCGCAGATAACGCGCGGGGAGGACCTCGACTACCTCTTCAACCTGCGCATGTACGGCTTTGACGTGTGGTTCGACAACCAGTGGCGCGTGCGCCACCTGCCGCCCAAGGTCCCCTCGCACGCCGCGCGCTTCCTCCAGAACGTCTATCGCTGGAACTACGAGGTCGAGAAGCTTGCGGCCTCGCGAGAGATCATCAGCCTGCACCACGTCACCCCCGAGTCCCTGAGACCCTACCCGGCGCCTTGGATCAACCCCTCCGAGCTGCGCCGTCGCATCTTCCGCACCTCGCTGGCCCGTGCGATCGCGGGGACCGAGCGGCGCGACTACCTGCAGGTGCTGCTGCACGGCCGCAAGGAGGCCGAGCGCTGGGCCAAGTCCGTCGCGCGCGGCTACTTCGCCTTCCAGACCTACTGGCCGCGCATCATGGCATCGCTGTGGGACGACCGCGCGCTGGCCAACACGCTGACGCGCATGGGGACGCCGCGCTCCCTGCAGAGTGACGCCCGCCCCCGACGCATCGGCAGCCTGGACGATGCCCTGCCGATGGCGGGAGGCGATGAGTAGTGGTTGGTTCCGGCAGCATCTCCAACCGTCTGGAGGGCAGCCTCCATGTCGTGATGAGCCTGATGGCCGTCGCCCTGCTGGGCGTGCTGTCCTGGGGCCTCATCAAGGGCGACCTGGCGGCCACGGTGGTGGCGGGCGTGGGCATCGCCACGGTCATCACGATGGCCAGCTCGAGCCTGCTGGTCTCCGACGACCAGCGCTCCCAAGCCACCGAGCGCACCCTGCGCGTGGCCTCCGCGACCCAGTACCACATGCGTGGCGGCCTGACCGCCGAGGGATGTCGCGCCGTCTGCCAGCTGCTGCTGCCCGAGACCGAGGCGACCGCCATCGCCATGACCGACACGCACGAGACCCTCGCCTACGTCGGCGAGGGCACCTACGGCGGCAACGAGGGCAGCCCCAACAGCATCCCCACCAGCGAGGTGCTGGAGAACGGGCGCATCCAGACCTTCTCCCGGCTCAAGGAGAACCAGTGGAGCCCTGCCGAGGGGCTGCTGGGCGGCATCTTCACCGAGGCGGTCAAGACCTTCCCCGTGGGCATCATCGTCCCGCTGACCGTCTCGGAGCGCACCGTGGGCACCATCAAGCTCTACTACCGCAGCGGCAGCGACATCAACCGCACCCAGCTGGCCATCGCCCGCGGCTTCGCAGAGCTGCTCTCCTCCCAGCTGTCCGTCTACGAGCTGGACCGCCAGGCCGAGATGACCGCCCGGGCCGAGGTCAAGGCCCTCCAGGCCCAGATCAACCCGCACTTCCTGTTCAACACCCTCAACACCATCGCGGCCTTCACGCGCACCGACCCCACGCGTGCCCGCGACCTGCTGCGCGAGTTCTCGGTGTTCTACCGACGCACGCTGGAGGGCACCGAGGCCCCCATCCCGCTGTCGTCCGAGCTGGAGCAGACCCGCCGCTACCTGACCATCGAGCGGGCGCGCTTCGGCGACGACCGCATCCTCTGGACCGAGGACGTCGAGCCGGGCTGCGAGGACCTGAAGGTGCCCGCGTTCATCATCCAGCCCATCGTGGAGAACTCCGTGCGCCACGCCATGCGCGAGGAGGGGCCGCTGTGCATCGGCGTCCAGGTGGCCACCGACGACCGCGACGTGCTGATCGCCATCGCGGACGACGGCGTCGGCATGGACGAGGACGTCGCCGAGCGGCTGCTCACGGCAAACGACCCGATTCCGAGCCTGGGCAACCCGAAGGGCACGGGCATCGCGCTGCGCAACGTGGCCGACCGCATCGAGCTGTTCTACGGGGAGGGGTCGGGCGTCGAGGTCATGTCCAAGGTCGGCGCGGGCACCTGCGTGACGCTTCGGCTGGTCGGGGTGGCTCCCGCCCTGCTGACAACGACGTCTGACGAATGGGACGAGCAAGAGTAATATAGAAGAGATTATGAGTGGTAGAGACGGTTACGAAGGTGGAGAGAAGCATGCTCAACGCACTGATTGTCGATGACGAGGCGCCTGCCCGCTCCGAGCTGAGGTTCCTTCTGGAGGAGACGGGGCGCATCAACTCGATCTCCGAGGCCTCGAACGCGCGAGAGGCCGTCGAGAAGCTCGTGCGCAGCAAGGAAGGCACCGACGAGCGCACCGACGTGCTGTTCATGGACATCTCGATGCCCAAGACGTCCGGCATGCAGCTGGCAGAGGCGCTGGCGAAGCTGAAGAACCCGCCCGCCGTCGTCTTCGTGACCGCCTACAGCGAGTACGCCGTCGAGGCCTTCTCGGTCGACGCGGTCGACTACCTGCTCAAGCCCGTCGAAACCAGTCGCCTCTCCCGCGCGCTGGACAAGGTCGAGTCCCGTGTCAAGCCCACCCCCTCGTCGCATTCCGGCGTCGAGCGCATCCCCGTGGAGAAGGGCGGCCGCAAGGTTCTGGTCCCCATCGACCAGATCCGCTACATCGAGGCCAAGGACGACTACTCCTGCATCTACACCGAGGGCGACCGCTACCTCTCGACGATCAGCCTGGCCAAGCTCGAGCAGAAGCTCGCCCCGCACAACTTCTTTCGCGTGCATCGTGGCTACATCGTCAACCTCGACAACGTCGAGTCGGTCGACACCATCTCCAGCGGCATCCTGCAGCTGGGCCTGAAGGGCATCGACGAGAAGAAGATTCCCGTGTCCCGCCGTCGCGTGGTCGCGCTGAAGCGCGCCTTGGGGCTGTAGGTCCGGCGCATGAGGTTCGATATCGTCTCCGACACGCACGGACACCTGTCACAGGAGTTGCTGGAGGCGCTGCAGGGCGCCGACTGCATCGTGCACGCGGGCGACATGTGCTCGGACTCGGACTACCGCACGCTCTCGCGCATCGCGCCGCTGCGCATGTGCCTGGGCAACAACGACTGGGGCAGCGACTACGGCCCCGACGTCAAGCGCGTGACCAAGTTCTTCTCCGCGGGCCTGCGCTGGCAGGTCTGCCACTATCGGGAGCGTCTGGACCTGCTGACCTGCGACGTCGCCATCTGCGGCCACACGCACCGGCCCTTCTTCGAGCGCGACGAGCGCACGCGCGTGCTCGTCATGAACCCCGGCAGCCCCACGTTCCCGCGCACGAACAAGGGTCCCACCATCGGCCGCATCGAGGCCGACAACGGCCACGTGCACAGCGTCCGCATCATCCAGCTGCGCAAGGTCCGCTAGCGCGGCGAGGCCCGGTCCCGCCCCCGCAGCGCGCGATGCCTGCCGGGGCGCTATCGTTCCTCGGGCATGAAGATGGGCGCGAAGACCTTGGTGTAGACCAGCAGCCACGCCAACGCCAGGCAGAAGCCCGCGATGACGTCGGACGCGTAGTGGACGCCCAGGTAGATGCGGCTGACGCCAATGAGGGCGACGACCAGGCCGAAGCCTGCGACGCTGGCCCGGCGGACGAAGGGGTCGGGCTCGTAATGCCAGGCCATCCAGGCCAGCAGCCCGTAGAATCCCATCGCCACCATCGAGTGTCCCGACGGGAAGCTGTAGCCGCTCTCGGCGATGAGGCGGAAGCCCTCGGGACGCGGGCGCTGCACGATGAACTTGAAGGCCTGGTTGAGCAGGACCACGCCGACCAGGTTGCAGGTGGCGCAGAGGCCGGGCTGCCTGCCCGGTGCGAATGCCTGGACGGCCAGCAGCATGACCAGCAGGACCACCGGCAGCGCCAGCTCGGAGATCGACTGCATGATGGGGGTCAGCCAGGCGCGGCGCATGCGCACGACGAACAGCCGGTACGCGTAATAGTCCAGGCGCAGGATGTCGCCGGCCAGCATGTTCTGCAGCACGACCATGAACAGCACGAGCGCGGCGAGCAGCAGGATGAGCCAGCGGTTGGTCCGCAGGTTGCGCCGGATGTCATGTCGAGCGCCCCTGAGGTCGGTCAGGGGCGCCGCATGCTTTCTATGGCGTGGAAGCGACATGGCTCCTAGATGTTCGCTTCGAGCTCGGCCACGAGGTCGGCCTTGGGCATGCTGCCGACCATGGTGTGCGCGACCTCGCCACCCTTGAACAGGATGAGGGTGGGGATGGACATGATGCCGAAGCGCTGTGCCAGCTCGCCCTCCTCGTCGACGTTGCACTTGTAGACGGTCAGGCGATCGGCCATCTCCTCGCTGATCTGGTCGACGACGGGGCCGAGGGCGCGGCAGGGTCCGCACCAGGAGGCCCAGAAGTCGACGAGGACGGGCTTGTCGGAGCCGGCGACGATGGCGTCGAAGTCGGCGGTGGTGATCTCGTTGGCCATGACAGTTCTCCTTCTTGGCATGCGCCTGCGGGCAGGCGCCGTTTTCGCTTAAGAGACCTTATACCCAATGGCGGGCGATATCACCATCGGGGGCGAAAGGTTTGTCATCAAAGTTTCGGCCAGTGAGACCTTGGCCATCCGAGCCGTGGCGCAGGTGCCGGGGGATGCCGTATCCTTGTGAGTCGTTCGTGGCGTTCCCGCGCCAATTGGCCCGCGACGAGACGGGCGCCAGCGGTATCGGCGGCAGTGACATGGGAGGTGCGCGATGGGTGCGAGCAGGGAGGAGCGCCGCAGGCGCTATCTGGCAAAAGCCCAGGCGGAGTTGGGCGACCTCGCCCGTCGGGGCGTGGTCATGGCGGGCAACGCCTTCTCCCAGGTGCTGCTGGTGAAGGGAGAGCCGGACGATGGCGATGCGGACGGGCTGCTGCAGGGAGGCGACGGAGGTGCGCTGCGCGCTGCGCTGCAGGCCCTGGGCTATGCGCCGGAGGACTGGGCCGGACTGGCCACGTGGGACGCGCACGGCGACCCCCTGGCCGCATCCCTGCTGCGCGAGAGCGTCTGCGCGCTGGATCCCTCCACGATGATCGTCTGCGACGAGCCGGCCGCCCGGCTGGTGCGCGAGGCCTACGCAGAAGACCTTGCCTCCCTCGAGCGCTTCGACGAGGCGATGCTGGCAGACGGCGTCGTGGCCCAGGTTGCGGGCATGCGCGTGCTGTCCCTGGGCGGGTTTGCCGCCTCGCTGGGCGATGCGCGCGAGAAGCAGGTGATGTGGCGACGCCTGAAGCAGCTGCCACCGTTGGGGGAGCCGTACTGAGCGGGTTGTCAGGACCGACCAACTGCCAGAACCGGGCCCGAAGGCGGTGCCACCCTCCTGCTGCGACGGGGATTCGACCGTAGAGAACCGTCCCAGACGGTCGAACGTGGGATCGGCTGTCGGGTTCGGTCCCCGAGGGCGGTGCTGGTAGAAGGACGCGGCAGGGCTTTCGACCGTAGAGAACCGTCCCCGACGGTCGAAGCGTCACCGACGTTTGGTGCGACCCCTTGGCGGTACCGTTCAATCCCGGTCAGCCGCTCGCATACGGCAGCTCGCCGCATGCGACGCTCCGTTTGCGAGGCGGTGCGCTATCCTTCACCTAACTATGTCCACATCCAGCCAAGGACAAGGAGCCCGCCATGGCCGATATCGTTGCCCCCGTTGACATCACCGCAACCCCCGAGTGGAAGGCCCTACAGGACCACTTCGATGCCCTCCAGGCCGAGGGGATCAGCCTCAAGGACTGGTTCGCAGCCGATCCGGACCGCGTGGCAAAGTTCTCGTATGACGTGAACGACCTGTACTTTGACCTCTCCAAGAACCTCGTCACCGATGAGACGGTCAAGCTGCTGCTCGACCTCTGCCGCGCCGCTGGCGTGGAGGAGCGCCGCGATGCCATGTATGCCGGCGAGCACATCAACCCGACCGAGGACCGTGCCGTGTTCCACACCGGCCTGCGTCGCCCGAAGTCCGACATCGGCAAGTTCATCGTCGACGGCAAGGATGCCATTGCCGACGTCCACGAGGTGCTCGACAAGATGTACGCCTTCGCCGACCGCGTGCGCAACGGCGAGTGGAAGGGCGTCACGGGCAAGAAGATCGAGAACGTCATGTCCATCGGCATCGGCGGCTCCGACCTCGGTCCGGTCATGATTTATGAGGCCCTCAAGCCCTTCCGCACCGGTCCCGCCTGCCGCTTCACCTCCAACATCGACCCCAACGACATCGGCGAGAAGGTCAAGGGCCTCGATCCCGAGACCACGCTGATCATCGTCGTCTCCAAGACCTTCACGACGCTCGAGACCATCACCAACGCCAAGATGGCCCGTTGGTGGCTCATCGACGCGCTGCGCAAGGCCGGCGCCATCGATGACTCCCCGGAGAAGGAGGCCGAGGCCATCGCCAAGCACTTCGTGGCCGTCTCCACCAACCTCGAGCTCGTCGCCGACTTCGGCATCGATCCGGTCAACGCCTTCGGCTTCTGGAGCTGGGTCGGCGGCCGCTTCTCTACCGACTCCGCGGTGGGCCTCTCGCTCATCCTGGCCTATGGCAAGGAGCGCTTCGAGGAGCTGCTCGGCGGCTTCCATGACATGGACCTCTACTTCCAGGAGACCCCGCTGGAGAAGAACGTCGTCGCCATCATGGCCATGATCAACATCTGGTACAACAACTTCTTCAAGTTCGAGACCCATGCCGTGCTGCCGTACAACCAGTACCTGCATCGCTTCCCGGCCTACCTGCAGCAGCTGACCATGGAGTCCAACGGCAAGAGCGTCCGCTGGGACGGCAGCCCCGTGCTCTGCGGCACCGGCGAGATCTTCTGGGGCGAGCCGGGCACCAACGGCCAGCATGCCTTCTACCAGCTGATCCACCAGGGCACCAAGCCCGTCCCGTCTGACTTCATCGCCTTTGCAAACACCGCCAACGCCATCCAGTGCGAGGGCCAGGACGTGCACGAGCTGTTCCTCTCCAACTTCCTCGCCCAGACCAAGGCGCTGGCCTTTGGCAAGACGGCCGACGAGGTGCGCGCCGAGGGCACGCCCGAGCAGATCGTCCCGGCTCGCGTGTTCGAGGGCAATCGTCCGACCACCAGCATCTTCGGCATCGAGCTGAACCCGCACAGCCTTGGCGAGCTCATTGCGCTGTACGAGCACATCGTCTTCACCGAGGGCGTCGTGTGGGGCATCGACTCCTTCGACCAGTGGGGCGTCGAGCTGGGCAAGCAGCTTGCCAAGCAGATCCTCCCGGCCATCCACGACGACGAGGCCCTGGCCGGCCAGGACGCCAGCACCAAGGCCCTGATCGAGTTCTACCGCGCCAACCGCAAGTAGCCTCGACTAAAAGGTCGTCCCGCACGGCCTGCGAACGAAGAACCCGGGGCAAGGCCGCACGCCTTGCCCCGGGCTCTTCTTCTTGACATGATGCGTGGGCGGTCGGGATGGACCCTCGCGTCAGCCGGGCCCACGGGCGTGTCACGCCCGCCCGCGGGCGGTGGCAGGTGACCCGCTAGACGTTGCCCACGAAGACGTGCTCGAGGTTGTTGCGGGCCACGTCCGCCAGGTCCAGCACCGTCTGCACGGGTGTCGGACGCCCCCCGCCCATCTTCCAGCGGGGGAAGCAGCGCGTCACGTGCAGCGTGATGTCCGGGTCGACGGAGGCCAGCCAAGCGGACAGGGCGTCCATTTCGGCCGGCGTGTCGTTGTGGCCGGAGACGACGAGCGTCGTCACCTCGAGATGGCAGCCGGGCTCCGCCGCCAGCCGCTCTATGCAGGCGCGCACGGTCGACAGGTCGCCGCCGCACCAGCGGTAGTACTCCTCGGTGAAACCCTTGAGGTCGATGTTGGCCGCATCCACGAGTGGCGCGACGCGGTCGACGACCCATCCGTTGACGCAACCGTTGCTGACAATGACGTTGGCCAGGCCCACCCGACGCGCGAGCACGCCCGTCTCGGAAACGTACTCCCAGGACACCAGGGGCTCGTTGTAGGTGTGCGCGATCCCCACGACACGGGGCTCCTGCTCGCGTGCGTTCAGGGTCAGCTCGACGAGGGCGCCGGGAGGGATGAACTGGTGGATGACCTCGTCCTGGCCCACCTGGGAGATGGTGTGGTTCTGGCAGAAGGGGCAGGAGAGGTTGCAGCCGAAGGTGCCCACCGACAGCAGGTACTTGCCGGGGTTCCAGCGCGCCAGGGGCTTCTTCTCGACAGGGTCCAGCGCAAAAGAGGTTATCCTGCCATACGAAACCGGCAGGACCATGCCGTCAGTTGATCCCCGGGACCGACAGCGTCCCACCTGGCCGTCGCCCAGCCGACAGGCATGCGGGCAGACCGTGCAGGCGAGCGTGCGACCCCGCTCGGTGCCGCCCATCATACGTGCCGTTCCACCTCGAAGCGCTCCAGCCGGTAGGAATCTCCGATCAGGTCGATGCCGCCCTTCTGGGCTGCGATGCGCACCTGCTCGTCGACGCTGTCCACACCGTCCAGGTCGGGCAGCAGGAGGCCCCTGCGCCCATCGTCGGTGCTGACGATGACCCCGTAGCGTCGTGGGTCCAGCTGGCCCTTGCCCTCGATGGGCTCGGGCTGGCAGAGAACGTCGACGTCGTAGACCAGATCGTCCAGCTCGTCGACCTCCACGGGCGGGAACCGACGGTCGCGGCGTCCGGCGCTGACGGCGTTCGCGCAGATCTCCTCGGCCAGGGAGGCCTTGGTGGGGGCGATGGTGCCGATGCAGCCCCGCAGCTGCCCGTCCACCTTCAGCGAGACGAAGCAGCCGGCTCGCCGCTGGGTCAGCTGGTCGGACAGGGCGCGCCCGTCGGGCAGGTCGTCGACGCGGACGGGGATGCCGCCCGAGCGCACGTAGGACTCCAGCGAGAGGCGGGCCAGGGAGACCAGCTCGTCCTCGGCGGCGCGCCTGCGCGCCATCTCCTGCTCGTGCCATTGCTCGTAACGCTCGAGCAGGGCGCGTTCCTCGCAGGATCCCTCGTCGCCCACGGGCTGGAAGTACGCGACGCCGTAGCCCACGCCGAAGGGGCCCTCGTGCGAGAGCAGGCTGGGCTGCACCTGGGTGCGGTCCAGCGCACCGGCCATGATCTGGAAGCTGCGCAGGCCGCACTCGGCGGCGCGGTCGGCAAAGCCCTGGTCCATGGCCAGAAGCGGCAGGAAGTCCCCCTGCCCGAAGGCCTGGCAGACGCGCTCGTCGAACTCGGGGCCCTCTGGTGCGAAGCCGTATGGGCCCTCGGCGAGCAGCTTGTGCGAGAGGTCCCCCGATGCGACGAAGGCCACGCGACGCCCCAGCACGCTAGCGACGCGCTGGACCAGCATGCCGACGCGGTAGTGGAAGGCGGGGGAGAGCCCGGAGAGGCCCATGCGGACGACGCGGGGGTGCAGGCCCGCCCGCTCGCAGGCGGGCAGGATGAAGTGCAGGGGGATCATGGTGGCGTGGTCCAGCTCCGGCGAACGCTCGCCACGCGTTCCGGCGGGCAGCTGCTCGGCCAGGCAGGCGGCCTCGAGGGAGAGGACGAACTGCTGGTCGTAGTCCACCTGGTAGGAGGCTTGCGGCGCACGGTATTGAGCGAAGCTGCCCCGCGCGCCCGTGCCGGGGGAGATGTGCAGGTAGTCGCGGTACATGATGGAGTGGGGGCTGGAGATGACCAGTGTGTCGGGCTCGGCGTCGGCTATGCGGCGCGCTACCTCCCCGTAAGCGTCGATGGTCGACTGGATGCCCCGCTCGCGTCCACCACCAACGGCGGGGATGATGAGCGGTGGGTGCGGAACCGCACAGGCTGCGACGATAGCCATGGCTACCTCCCTCGCTATGGTATGCCTAAAGGATAGCGCGCCCGGAGTGGCCACCACATCAAAGGTGGCTACGATTGGTGCGGGAAGCATGCCGTTCCAGCAGGTTTTCCGCATGTTCTTGTATGCGCTTGGCTGCCTTGCGAGGCTGGGGTGTCAGCTGGTCAAGAAGTGGGGAGGACGGGGCGGGACGTGTCGCGAGTTCTCTTCATGCCCTCGATGCGGTCGACGGCCTGCTGTAGCCGCTCGCACACCTCCCGCGAGCGGCGGTGCGGTACGGGTATCTCCGTGCCGTCATCGAGCAGCACGGTGCCGGGGCCGATGGCCCGCACGTACAGGGGGCTGACGGCGAAGCTGCGATGCACGGGCACCAACTCCCCCTCGAACGACTCGATCAGCTCCCTGAATCCCCGGCGGACGACGATGGTCCGTTCGAGGCAATGGATCAGGGTCCGCTGCCTGCTCGCCTCGACGAAGCGAACCTCGGTGGCAGAGACGTAGTGGAGGGTGCCGGAGGTGTCGCGCAGCGTGAGGGCCGAACGTCGGATGACCTGGTCGAGGACGGCCTTTGCGTAGAGGTAGGTCTCGCGGTAGGTGGGCGCGTCAAGGCCTTCGGCCGCCGGGCGCGCGGGTGTCGAGAAGTGCAGGTGCAGCAGCACGGGGCGTCCGTCCGTTGTGTCCCACAGCAGGGTGCCGTGCTCCTGACGGGCCCTCATCTCGCCGGACATGGGGTCGGTGGCCAGCAGGAAGCGACAGGCGACCAGCGTCGCCTGCGAATTAGGGACCGCGGTCGCCGTCGCGTCGAAGGAACCCACGAGGCCCGGGGGGACGTCCCCATAGACCGTCCGCATGGCGCTGTCGAAGGCCTCGGACCCGGCGGCGAAGCCGGCGGGGGAGCTGCTGACGAAGGTGATGTCGCGTGCACACATGTCGAGGCACCAGTCGAAGTGGTGCCTGTGGAAGCGCGTGATGTACTGCCTGCTCAGCTCGATGCAGTCGACGGACGCGGCATCCTTGGCCATTCGTTGTTCCCGGGCGTTCTGCAAGGCGCCTCCTCGTGTGGAAGGGTCTGGTCGCATTGCCGATAAGCTTGCCGCGGCTGGTGCCGGGGGAGCTACCAGCATAGGCCCAGCGGGCCCGGTAAGGGAACCAAATCGGACAAAAGTCATAGGATGTGTAATGAGCGGCCGCTCTTGCCCTCACCGGATGCGACGGAGAGGGGAGGTCGCCCGTCATCGTCATGGTGACGTGTGAGAGAGATGGCCCTGAACGCGAGCCAATCACACATTCAATATCGAAATGCACAATGCCGCCGAGAGCAATATACATTTTTCAATCAGAAACTTTGACGTTCGTTTCGTTTGACACGTCATTTGTACCTACTATTGACATTTCTGGAAAACTGTCATTCACTACGCAATATGGTTATCGAATGCAATGATAGATTGCAAGGCGTGTCTCGATGCTCTTTGCGACAGAGACGCGTTAGGGCAGCGAGCTTGTCCGGAGTCGTGAGTCCGACGATGGGGGTTGCGAAACGATGGGTATGCATAATACGTCAGAGTGGCGCCAGGGTGGCCGAGAAAACCAAGAGAGCCGCTTCGAGGGACGTCGTTGCATCATCGCACGGGCCGCACGCACTTGCTTCGAGCGCAAGGGCGTCGCCAAGACATCGATTGCGGACATCACGCGCGAGGTCAACATCACGCGCGAGCTCTTCTACTATTACTTCTCGAGCAAGGCCGTCGTCGTGGACGTGGTCATCGACAGCTATGTCGACGACGCGCGGGAGATGCTGGCCAGTTGCATGAGCGGGGAGTTCTCGACCTTGCATGACGTCCTGACGGCGACGATCGGGTGTCTGCGCGCATGGATACGGCACGATGCCGAGAACCCCGTCCCGATGGCCGAGGTGCTGAGGGAGACGGCGACGTGGCAGCCGGTGGCCTATCGCGTGGCCGGCGAGGCGGTGGCCGCGCTCGAGCACGCCGGAGCGCTGAGTCCCATCAGGCGGCTGGTCGAGGCTGACGTGTGCGGACGCAAGATCGCCTTGGTGGGAGCCATGGACGCCATGATCTCCCGGGCCGACCTCTCCGACACCGAGATCGCCAGGGGCATTGCCCCGCTGTTCGACTGAGGTGCGACACGGGGCGATGTGACCATCTGTCCCGGATTGACGTGCGGCTTCTGTATACTGAATCACAGTATCGTCTTGCCCTGGGGCCACCAGACGCAATGGTTCGTCTGTCGATGGCTCGGTGGGCACCCAACACCAGGAGGCACGCATGGCCACCGCACCGCTCGTAGGCATCATCATGGGGTCGAAGTCCGACCTGCCCGTCATGGAGGCCTGCACGGCCCAACTGGAGGAGTTCGGCGTCCCGTACGAGCTGGTCATCGCGTCGGCCCACCGCAATCCCGCAAAGGTCCACGAATGGGCCGAATCGGCAGCCGACCGCGGCATCCAGGTCATCATCGCCGCGGCTGGCAAGGCCGCCCACCTGGGCGGCGTCGTGGCCGCCTACACGCCGCTGCCCATCATCGGCGTGCCCATCAAGACCAGCGACCTGGGAGGCATGGACTCGCTGCTGTCGATGGTGCAGATGCCCTCTGGCGTTCCGGTGGCTTGCGTGGCCATCAACGGCGCGAAGAACGCCGCCATCTATGCCACCCAGATCCTCGGCGCCGGCATGCCGGAGTACCGTCAGGTCATCGTCGACTTCAAGCGGGACATGGCCGAGGCGTAGGGGACGGTTGCCCAGGATGAGTCGCCACATGAGGAAAGAGGACCAGCGCGTTGCCGCACGGCGGCGGCGCAGCCGGCTGCTGTCCACGCTGCTGATCGTGGTGGGGGTCGTCCTGCTGGCCGTCGCGGGTGGCCTGTGGGGCACGGCACGCTGGCGCTACCATGAGCAGGACGTGGTCAACCAGCAGCTTGCGGCCTACGCGACGGTGCGTGACAACGAGCCTGACGCACCGCAGTCCCTGGCGCCGGAGGTCGACTGGGCGGGCCTGAAGGCCATCAACGACGATGTGGTCGGATGGCTGCAGGTGCCGGGGACGACCATCAACTATCCCGTGTACCAGGGAGAGGACAACGAGCACTACCTGCGGCACAGCGCGCTGGGCGACTGGACGTTGGGAGGGCAGCTGTTCATCGACTGCGAGAACGCGGCCCCGGGCATGGTGGACTCCCAGACCTACGTGTACGGGCACCACCTGCTGGACGGATCGATGTTCGAGCAGATAGCCGCCATGGACGACCAGGCGCGCTTCGACGAGATCGGGACCGTCTGGTACGTCACCGAGCAGACCGCCTGGGAGTGCGAGCCGCTGTTCGTGTACTACGTCCACGAGTACGACACCGAGGCACGAACCTTCACGTTCGATGACGCGGCGGCGTTCCGGGACTATCTGTCCCAGCGTCTGGAGCTGGCGGTCTCCTCGCGCGCCGACGCCGCGTCCATCATCGCAGGAACCAACCACGTGCTGTGCCTGATCACCTGCAACTACTACGAGGAGTACGAGGGGCATGGCCGCACCATCCTCGTCTGCGTGCCCAAGCAGGAGGCCGCCGCGGCGCTGGCCGCAGCCGTTGGCTAGCGAGCGTGCGCGGCTGGCCTGTCGCGAGGCCTGTAGCTCGTGTGGGACGGCCCGGCAACGTGCCTGTTGGGGCACGTTGGCGTGTATGATTGGTGCCGCATGAGATTCGAGGGCACGGTCCGGCGAGGCGCTGGGCCGGCCATCCGTCCGACGAAGGAGCATCCATGGCAGACGACAAGCGACACATCACCTACGCCGACGCCGGCGTCGACGTCGACGAGGGCGCCCGCGCCGTCGACGCGATCAAGGCGGCCGTCGCAGCCACCAACCGTCCCGAGGTCATCGGCGGCCTGGGCGGTTTCGGGTCGCTCTTCTCGGCTGCGGCGCTGAAGGACATGGAGGACCCGGTGCTGGTCAGCGGCACCGACGGCGTGGGCACCAAGCTGGCCATCGCTCAGCTGCTCGACCGCCATGACACCGTCGGCGAGGACCTGGTGGCCATGTGCGTCGACGACATCGTGGTCGCCGGCGCGGAGCCGCTGTTCTTCCTCGACTACATCGCCATCGGCAAGCTGCGCGCCGAGCATGTCGCCCAGATCGTCGAGGGCATCGCCAACGGCTGTGCCAAGAGCGGCTGCGCATTGGTGGGTGGCGAGATGGCCGAGCATCCCGGCGTCATGGAGCCCGACGACTACGACCTCGCGGGCTTCGTCGTGGGCGTCGCCGACCGTCCCAAGATGATCGGTGCCCATCTGGTGCGCAAGGGTGACATCATCCTCGGCCTGCCGAGCAGCGGCATCCATTCCAACGGCTACTCGCTGGTGCGCAAGGTGGCCATCGAGGGCAAGACGGTCGACGAGCTGACCCGCCCGCTGGACGAGCTGGACGGACAGAGCCTGGGTGACGCGGTGCTCGCGCCCACGACCATCTATGCCGGCGCCCTGATCCGCGCGCTGAAGGCCGGGGCGCCGATCCATGCGATGGCCCACATCACGGGTGGCGGCATCACCGAGAACCTCAATCGCTGCCTGCCCGAGGACGTCGATGCCGTGGTGGACCGTCTGGCGACCGACGGGGCGAGCCCCGACGGCTTCGGCACTGGCCCCGCATGGGACGTGCCTCCCGTCATCCGGTACATGGTCCGCGAGGCGGGCCTGACGCCCGACGAGGCCTACAAGACCTTCAACATGGGCGTGGGCATGAGCGTGCTGTGCGCTCCCGAGGACGTCGACCTCGTGCGCGACCTGCTGGACGCAGAGGGCCTCTCGTCGTTCGTCATGGGAGAGTGCGTGTCCGGCGAAGGCAAGGTCGTCTACCGCTAGGAACCCGAGGCGAGGGAACCCTCGCACGCCTGAGGAAAGAGGGGGCATCATGAGCATCAAGCTGGGCGTTCTTCTGTCTGGTAGTGGCACCAACCTGCAGGCCATCATCGACCGCATAGCCGAGGGCACCCTCGATGCGACGATCGAGCTGGTCATCAGCTCGAGGCCCAGCGCCTACGGCCTGAAGCGCGCCGAGGAGGCCGGGATCCAGACCATGACCCTCTCCAAGGAGCTCTATGCCGACCCCATCGCGGCTGACGAGGTCATCGCCACCATGCTGAGAAAGGCCGACGTCGACTACGTCATCATGGCAGGCTACATGCGCATGGTGCACGCACCGATCCTGGCCGCCTTCCCCAACCGCGTGGTCAACCTGCACCCCGCGCTGCTGCCGAGCTTCAAGGGGGCCCATGCCATCCAGGACGCCTACGACTACGGCGTCAAG
Organism: uncultured Coriobacteriaceae bacterium; assembly: GCA_902778135.1. GTDB lineage: Bacteria > Actinomycetota > Coriobacteriia > Coriobacteriales > Atopobiaceae > UBA1367. Next base: position 1,421 of record CACYWP010000011.1, on the reverse strand, counting down.
GTGACGGGCGTGACCGTGCACTTCGCCGACGACAAGTACGACTGCGGCCCCATCATCGCCCAGCAGGCGCTGGCGGTGGAGGAGGGATGGACCGTCGACGAGCTGGAGGCGCACATCCACGAGATCGAGCACGTGCTGTATCCCGACACGATCCAGCTGCTGGCGGAGGGCCGCGTGACCGTGCGGGACAACGGGACGGTCAAGATCGCATAGGCTGGGGTCTTCGCGCGTCCGTGTGCGAACGATTCGAGATGGTGCCGCAGGTGCTTTGCGGCATAGGAGGAAGGGGCCGGTATCGGCCCCTTCCCCGCGCGGCGCGCCGTGTCTGGCCACCTTCCGACTTGAGCCGATGCCACCGCCGGGCCTACTGGCTTGGGGCTCCGTATCTGACCGCCACTGCCGCCTCTGGATTCTCCAGATAGTCACTAAGCGTGCCGTAATTGTTGTCTGCGCTGATCCTCAGTCCTTTTGAGGGTATTCCTTTGTAGGCCTGGATATCCGGTATGCGATCGTATGTCCGTATCGCATCGATGTCAGCCTGCTCTCTCATGCAATAGATTGCCAGACCACTGCTGTTGACACCGGCGCCTAACAGCGACACGGCCATCCTGCGGTATGCCTCAAGAATCTCTTCGTTATCATATATCTTCAGTAATACGATATTTACCCTAAGTTGATTATCGAGTAGGTAATCCTCGATAGTTGTATTCTCGTCATACGAATCGGTAAAATGATTGTAGCAATTGTCCTCTACCACTACTAGAGCATCTGGGTATATTGTATAAACAGTTTTGCATATTCTGTCATAGGCCTCGTCGCTGTACTTCTGATAAATGTAATCACTCTGTACCGGCGTTGTCTCGTCAAACCGGAATACCCGGATCCTCCGATTCGGCAGCTCTTCGCATCCGGTGGTTACGTCACAGGCGACTCCGCGTGGCAGCAGCGCCTTTCTCCTGACGGTCAGGTTGATGCCGTATCGGCCCTCCACGGTCCTCACCGCCTCCTGTATGTCCGAGGGGGCGTTTCCCTTCGTCAGGCCGCATCCGCTTAGAAGGGCACCCAGCAAGGAGAACATGGTAATTCCTCCCAATAGCCGCAAGAATCTCACGTGAGGCACCACCTTATGTCAATCGTGCCAAGTCAAGGCTTCTGCGTGCTCAATCATGCCGATGGCCTTCCCGTGACAGCAGGCAGACGGTCTCGACATGTGAACATTCGTCTTTGTCCAAACATATCAAAATGCTTATTTACCAGCACAAGTGCTATGACACATCCCATAATGATATGTAGTCTTTTGCTTCAGCAAACTGGAAGTTGTCGGGTTAGCGGTCCGCATTCATCGATACCATTCTGTGATATGCTTCTTTGTGACTTTTTGACTCCTCATAAAAATCTGCCATATCATCACACGGAAAGTT
>CACYWP010000010.1 GCA_902778135.1 uncultured Coriobacteriaceae bacterium | reverse complement strand
GTTAAGCCCCCGAGCGCCGATGGTACTGCGGAGCGAGTCCGTGGGAGAGCAGGACGTCGCTGACCAACGAGGGGCATTTTGCCGCCGCGAGGGCGGAAGTGCGGGCGAAGCCAGACTGGCCTCGCCCGCATTTGCATATCAACGCCAGCTGACCCCCCATGCCCAGACATGAATCGAAGAACGATCCAAGGACGCACTCTCAACCGTAGCTACCTAGTGTCGATAGTTTTGAAAACATGTTGATAGCGGCATACAAGTTCAAATATTTATAACAATCGATCAGACTTGACGGCTATGGACAAACGGGATACATCGTTTGCCGACAATACCCTCACATTTACCATTAGGATTAATGTCAAGGAATGTAACAAACTATAGTTTTCAACAGCAATAATGACCTACAGCGACAATGAATAACAGTTTGATGTTTAGAAGTCAGGTCAATGAACTGCGATAATTCAAAAACATATCTTTAAACTTGCCTAAAACTCTCATTTTACTCGCATATACTGCACTTCTAGTAGGCTATAGGATTCTAGAAGTGCAATATATCGCATGTTACGGTTTCTCTTGTTCAGTAGATACGGTTTGATGAACAGGAGAGGTCGTGGCAAGTAAAGAGATGTGCGGCAACGGTTTGCCAGAAGATCGTGTTGGCATGCAAAAAGAGTCCGTACAGTCAGCCCAACATGATGTGCCGAAGCCAGTGGACGATCTTGTCGCACCATCGCTGACTAGGTTGCTTAGCCAAAAGGACTTGGTGTTCATATGCGCCGAGCCCGGAATGGGAAAGACGCATCTCGTCTCGCGGTACGCAGAGGACGTTGCCCTAACGGGCGTGACGGTCCACAGGTATTCGTTCGATGGCAATGCGAGCGACAAGGCATGCAGGAAGCTCTCCCGATCCTTGCGCGACCTTTCGAAGCGCCTTGATGTCGGGGAAAAGTCGTTGGTGATCATCGATGGAATACCCGCTCCGGACGAATGCGAGGTGGCAAGCGAGGCGCGCGCAATCTCCAGGATTCGTGCGCGAGGATGTCGTATCATCGTCTGTCTCCGACCCGAGGCCGAGCAGCTTATGGAGGAGTTCGAGAACGTACTATGTCTGCGCTGTGCCGACCTGCTGTACCGTTCGCTCGATGCCGACAGCGAGGTCATGGACTTGACGGGAGGCATTCCGTCCTTGGTCTCCGCGCTGCGAATGGACCGTGTCGCCACCGAAAGGGGCGAGCATCCACGTACGCGATATGTTGCCGCGCTGGAAGAGATGGTAAAAGGCGCCCTTCGCAGCGGGCTGCCGAACGAGGAGTTGCGTCTCCGCCTTGCGATGATGCTGCTGGGCCATGGCAGCGCAGAGGAGCTAGCCGTCGTTGCCGGTCGTTGCGAGCTGGAGGTGCTGGGCTTGCTGAGCAGGGATGCGGCGCTGTTTGGCATACACGTCAGGGACCGAGTGTTCAGCTGCCACGGCATCGTGCGGGACGACGTGTACGGGCAGTGCGCGATGGCATTGCAGGCTGCGGCTGCCTTCGAGCCTGACCTGGTCAGCCGTGCCTGCGGAATCCTCGCCTCTCGTGGGGACGTGCGCAGGTCGGCCCTGACCTGTCGGCTGTGCTCGTCAGAGCGGGACTTTGCCTCCGTGGGCGTGACCTGGGGCGTCGCCTTCGCCTGCGTTGGCGAGACGAGGCTGGTCTCGGAGGCGCTGAAGACGGCGCGCACTTCGGGAACGGGTGACAGGAATCGCGTGGCGTTGGGAGAGGCAGCCGTGGCGAGCCTCGCGGGATCCTCGAAGTCGATGGACGCGGCGTACGAAAGAATCCAGACGTTGCGACTCCCGAGCTCCCTCGAGGAGCGGATGCGCCAGAACGTCATCATGCTGGGCTCGTGTCGCATGATGCTGCGCAACCCCCGCCAAGTGCCCCCGCATCCAGGGGTCGAAATGGGTGATGTCCTGGGTGCGGCGTGCCTCGACCACCTGCGGACCGTGCGGATCCTGTCGATGGGCAGGTTTGGCGAGGCGTATGCCTCGTTGTCCAACAACACGATGCTGCGCGATACGGAGAACGTCGCCGACCTCATGCTATGCGATGACCTCTACCTCGCGCTGCTCCTTTCGGGAGGTGCTCCGGACGTCCGGGAGCGGCACCTGTTCGAGAGTGCCAGGCGCTTCCTTGCGGCGACGCGTGCAGGAAGGCTGGGGACCTATCACAGTGCCGTCGAGGCGATTCCCGGCGTCCTCATGGCATCATGGCGGGATGCGACCCCCATCGAGGAGGCGGCAGCCCAGGCGGAGCGTGCCGGCGACCACCTCTTCGAAACGGTGTGCCTGGTGACGTGCGCGGTTGCGGACATACGGCTGCGGGCCCTGTCGAGGGCCCATGTGCGGGCGGCAAAGGCGGCGAAGACCGCCCGTGCTCTGGGCGAGGAGTATCTTGCCTCGTCTGCAGAGCTGGTGGATGCTCTCGCCCTGGAGATGCTGGGAGAGACCAGCGCGCTCGCGCGCTTCGTCGACAGGGAGGGGCGCCCGGAAGGCCTGGCCCTGTTGGGGCAGTTGGCCACGAACGCGCTGAGAAGGCTGTCCGAGGGTGGCGATCGCATCTCCATCCCCATGGGAACGCCCTGCCCGCGCAACGCGCTTTGGGCACTTGCCCTACTGCTGGACGACTGTGCGGGACTGAGCGACTCGTTGGTGGGGCTGGTCCCGCCCACTTGGATGGAACTGCTCCGGGCCGTCCGGAGGCGCCAGTGCGTTGTGCTGGGGACCGATGCCGAAGGCGACCAGGGTGTCGACTTGCCCCAACTGCCAGATGCCCTGGGTAGCCATGTGGGGCAGACGGAGCTCATGCCCAAGGACATGGCCCGTGGACGCATATACGTGCGTGTCTTGGGCGGCTTCGCCGTCGAGGTCGACGGGAAGCCATGCTCCCTGAAGGCCTTCGAGCGGCGTCGTGCCCGCGACCTGACGATGCTGCTGGCCCTGACTCCCGGGCACCGCCTGCCGCGCTACCGTGCCATAGAGGTCCTTTGGCCGGGTGACGACTACGTCCTCGGGCTGCGCAAGCTCTACGAGGCCACATCGGAGGCGCGTCGCCATCTGGCGGGATCCCTGAAGGGCGTCAACCCCATCTTCTCCGACCGGGCCCAGGGAACCATCGGCTTTGACGTCTCGCTGGTTTCGTGCGATGTGGATGACTTCGAGCGGGAGGCTCGGATGGCGCTGGCGGAGGATGGCGACGACTTCTGGGTGCTCGACCATGCCCGGATGATGGAGCGTCACTACTCATCGGGACCAGACAGGCGCGTCTCGGCGTTGGGCAACAGGGTCGCCGAACGGATCGAGGAGCTGAAGTCCCTCTATGTCGATGGCGCGGTGGTGGCCGGGGAGGCCGCGCTCAGGCTGGGAAAGACCAAGCTCGCGGTGCGCTATGCGACGGATGCGCACCGGCTCTGCGACTTGCGCGAGGATGCGATGATCCTGCTGGTACGCGCCTTGCGGGCAGCCGGCCGCAGCTTCGAGATACAGCCGCTCTACAAGCGCTATTCGCGCCATCTGATCCGCGTGGAGGGCGTGCCGCCCTCGCTTGCCTTGCGTCGGGCCGTCGAGCTGGCGACGGAGGACCTGACTGACGATTCGGCGACCTAGGGAACCTCCTGGTGCGTGCAGCCACCGCATCGCGCCTCGTAGTCCCGCATTCGTATCTGCGCTTTTGGTGGCAGCACGGGCATCACGCATTGTGCAGGGGGCCAATTGATAAAGTAGTCGATTGAATACTCGAGGGCGCGCACGCCGCCCGATGGATAGTAGGGACTCAGCACATGGCAAACCTGTTTTCCCGACTGCTTTCGCATGGAGCGGACAAGCAGCTGAAAGAGCTTCGTGCCATCACCGCGCGCGTCGGTGAGCTGGAGCCGAGATTCTCCTCGATGGACGACGGTCAGCTGCAGGGGCAGACCGCGCTCTTCCGGCAGCGCTACGCCAACGGGGAGTCGCTCGACGACCTGCTGCCCGAGGCCTTCGCGGCCGTCCGCGAGGCGTCCCAGCGCACGCTGGGCATGCGTCACTTCGACGTTCAGGTCATCGGCGGCATCGCTCTGCATCGCGGCATGATTGCCGAGATGAAGACCGGCGAGGGCAAGACGCTCGTGTCGACGCTGGCGGGTTACCTCAATGCCATATCCGGCGACGGCGTCCACATCGTCACGGTCAACGACTACCTGGCCAAGCGCGACAGCGAGTGGATGGGCCAGATCTACCGCTATATGGGCCTGTCGGTCGGACTGCTGCAGAACGGCATGCGCCTGAACCTGAAGAAGCCCGCCTATGCGGCCGACGTCACCTATGGCACCAACTCGGAGTTCGGCTTCGACTACCTGCGCGACAACATGGTCACGCGTCCCCAGATGCGCGTGCAGCGCGGGCACCACTTCGCCATCGTGGACGAGGTCGACTCGATCCTCATCGACGAGGCCCGCACCCCGCTGATCATCTCCGGTGCGGGGACCAAGTCCGCCAGCACCTACAAGGACTTCGCCCGTGCCGTGCGTGGGCTGGTCCCCGAGGCCGACTTCGAGATGGACGAGGCCAAGCACACCATCGCGACGACCGAGCAGGGCCTGCGCAAGGTGGAGCGCGCCCTGGGCATCGACGACATCTACGCCGACATGTCCGGCCAGCTCGTCAACCACCTTCAGCAGGCGCTGAAGGCCCAGTACATGTTCCATCGCGACCAGCAGTACGTGGTCGTGGACGGCGAGGTGAAGATCGTCGACGAGTTCACCGGCCGCATCATGGAGGGCAGGCGCTACTCCGAGGGCCTGCACCAGGCCATCGAGGCCAAGGAAGGCGTGCTGGTCCGCGAGGAGAACCAGACGCTGGCCACCATCACGCTGCAGAACTACTTCCGCCTGTACGAGAAGCTGGCCGGCATGACCGGCACGGCCATGACGGAGGACGCGGAGTTCCGCGAGATCTACAACCTTCCGGTGCAGGCCATTCCGCCCAACAAGCCCGTCATCCGCGAGGACCATGACGACCTGGTCTACCAGACGGTCGCCTACAAGTTCGACGCGGTCGCCAACGACGTCGCGCAGCGTCATGCCGCCGGCCAGCCCTGCCTGGTGGGCACGGTGACGGTCGAGAGCTCCGAACGCCTGTCGCGCATCCTGGACAAGCGCGGCATCCGCCATCAGGTCCTGAACGCCAAGTACCATGAGCGCGAGGCCCAGATCGTGGCCCAGGCGGGTCGCGAGGGGGCGGTGACCATCGCCACCAACATGGCCGGTCGCGGCACCGACATCCTCCTGGGTGGCAACCCCGCCTTCATGGCCGACGACATGCTGCGCGAGCAGGGTATCGACCTGGAGGAAGCTACGTCCGAGCAGCGCGCCGCGGCGCTGGCCAAGGCGCGCCAGATCTGCGCGATCGAGCGCAAGCACGTGCTGGCCGCGGGTGGCCTGTGCGTCATCGGCACGGAGCGCCACGAGAGCCGCCGCATCGACAACCAGCTGCGCGGCCGCTCGGGCCGTCAGGGCGACCCCGGCGAGACCCAGTTCTACCTCTCGCTGGACGACGACCTGATGCGCCTGTTCGGTGGCGATCGCATGGACCGCATCTCCGCGATGATGACCAAGTACGACATGCCACCCGACATGCCCATCCAGGCGAAGATGGTGACCAAGGCCGTCGAGAGCGCCCAGCGCAAGGTCGAGGAGATCAACTTCGCGATGCGCAAGAACGTCTTGGACTACGACGACGTCATGAACAAGCAGCGCCAGGTCATCTACGAGGAGCGCAACAAGATCCTCGACGGCAAGGACCTGACCGAGCACATCAGCGACGTGACCTATGACACCGCGGAGCGCAAGGTCTCCGAGTTCTGCTCCGAGGTCATCGACCCCTCCGACTGGGACACCGAGGGCCTGGAGCACTGGATGGGCGACCTGACCGGACGTGCGGACGTGCCGCACGTCACGGAGGACGACACCCACCAGGAGCTCGTCGACGCCGTGGACGACTACATCAGCGACTGCTACCAGGAAAAGTCCGAGCGCCTGTCCGACAACGTCATGCACGAGCTGTCCGCACAGGTCATGCTGCGCGTCATCGACACGCGCTGGATGGCCTACCTGCAGGAGATGGACTACCTCAAGACGGGCATCGGCCTGCGCGGCTTCGGCCAGCGCGACCCACTGGTGGAGTACAAGAGCGAGGCCTACGCCGCCTTCACCGAGCTGGTCAACACGATGTACGAGGACTTCCTGCGCACCATCCTGCGCATCGAGCTCGTGCGCACGCCGACGCAGGCCCCGGAGGGTGACGCCGAGCCGGACGAGCTGCGCGGTGCCAGCTACTCGGGACCGCGCGAGGTCGATGGCGACCAGGGCTCGGCGCGTGCCACGGCGGCCCCGGCGGCTACCGGCGGCGCGGGGCGTCCCGTCAACGGCCGGCAGCCGGGACAGTCGACCGTCGCCACGTATCGCAAGGCGGATGACCCCGACCCCTATGTCAACGTCGGCAGGAACCAGCCGTGCCCCTGCGGCAGCGGCAAGAAGTTCAAGAACTGCCACGGCAGGAACAGGTAGGCCAATCATGGCAGATGTTTCGAGGGCCTCGGTCGAGGCCTTGTCCTCGCGTCTCGATGAGGTGGAGGGCTACCTGCACATCGACGACCGCCGCGCCGAGGTCGCGCGCCTCGAGCGGCTCAGCGCCCAGCCGGACTTCTGGAACGACGCCGACGTCGCCAGTTCGACGATGGCCCAGCTGACACGTGCCCGCGAGGACGTCGCGGGCATCGACCGGGCCCGGGCCAAGCTGGACGACGCGGTGGCCGCGCTCGACCTGGCCGAGGAGCTGGGCGACGAGGACCTGCTTGCCGAGGCCCAGCAGCTGACGGGCGAGCTGGAGCACGACCTGTCCGAGCTGGAGCTGGCCAGCTGGTTTGCCGACGACCTGGACCATGGCGACGCCATCGTCACGGTGACGCCGGGCCAGGGCGGCCTGGAAGCCCAGGACTGGTGCGCCATGCTCTTCCGCATGTACCAGGCCTATTGTGCGCGTCGCGGCTGGAAGGTGACGGTCAACGACGCGCCGGCCGGCGAGGCGATCGGCCTCGATCGCGCCATGTTCACGGTCTCGGGCCACAACGCCTACGGGATGCTGCGCGCCGAGCAGGGCGTTCACCGCCTCGTTCGCATCTCGCCGACCGACGCCAAGAAGCGTCGCCAGACCACCTTCGCCGGTGTCGAGGTGCTTCCGGTGCTGCCGGACGACGTCCAGGTGGACATCAATCCCGACGACCTGCGCATCGACGTGTTCCACAGCCATGGCCACGGTGGCCAGGGCGTCAACACGACCGACTCGGCCGTGCGCATCACCCACCTGCCGACCGGCATCGTGGTCACCTGCCAGAACGAGCGCAGCCAGCTGCAGAACAAGGCCTTCGCGATGAACGTCCTGCGGTCCAAGCTCTACGAGATGGAGCTGGAGCGCCGTGCCGCGCAGATGGACGAGCTACGCGGTCCCAAGCACGACATCGCCTGGGGCAACCAGATCCGCAGCTACGTGCTCTACCCCTACCAGATGGTCAAGGACCTGCGCACGGGCGTCGAGCGGGGCAACGTCGACTCGGTCCTGTCCGACGGAGACCTCGACGAATTCGTCGTCGCGTACCACCGTTGGTCCGTTGGCGGAGGCGGCGCGTAGAACCGCTGCTCAGGGCATTGACCCCCTATGGTCTTTTGTGGTATAGGGACCTGCCGCAGCGGTGGGGCGCATACCCTCTGTTACTATGAAATTTGTTTCTGTCAGCGTCGCTACTCGGAAGAAGGAGCTTTCGTGGCAAACCATTTTCGCAGGACGACAGAGCGACTAGAGGGCGACTTGGAGCAACAGGGCTCCGAGGCCGTCCAGGAGATGCCGACGCAGGTCCAGCAGCCGGCCGATGCCGACGAGCTGGAGGCTGCCATCGATGCGGTCCTGTATCAGGAGGCGCCGCAGGAGCCGGTGACGCAGTCCGCGCCTCGGCCCGTGCCCGCGTCCGCCGTGGAGAGCTTTGTCGAGCACCCGCTCGCCGTGGACATTCCCGACGTCCCCACGGCAGAGGAGCTCGAGGCAGAGGCAGAGGTCCTGCCGTCCAGGCAGGATACCTATGCCCCCCTCGCGCAGAGCGCCCCGACCATCGTCTCCCACGAGGGAACTCCCACCATCTCGCTCAAGCACGTCACCCACATCTATCCGTCCCAGCCCAACAAGCCGGCACTCGATGACGTCAGCCTGGACATCTATCCGGGCGAGTTCGTCTTCATCGTCGGCCACTCCGGCTCGGGCAAGTCCACGTTCATCCGCCTGCTGACCCGCGAGCTGCGCGCCAGCAAGGGCCAGGTGCTCGTGGCCGGCCAGGACCTGACCCGCATGCGCAACTGGAAGGTGCCCTACCTGCGCCGCCAGATCGGTTGCGTGTTCCAGGACTTCAAGCTGCTGCCCGACAAGACCTGCTACGAGAACGTCGCGTTCGCGCTGGAGTGCATCGGCAAGCCGCGTTCGGTGATCAACGTCCAGGTGCCCGAGGTTCTGCGCCTCGTCGGCCTGTCCGACCGCACCGACGCCTATCCAGACCAGCTGTCCGGTGGCGAGCAGCAGCGCGTCGCCGTGGCTCGTGCCATGGTCAACAGGCCGCCGCTCCTGGTCTGCGACGAGCCGACGGGCAACCTCGACCCGGCCATCTCGCTGGGCATCATGAAGCTGCTCGACCGCATCAACCGCGCCGGTACCACCGTCGTCATGGCAACGCACGACCGCGAGATGGTCGACTCGATGCGCAAGCGCGTCGTTGCGCTCGAGGCTGGCCACGTCGTGCGTGACCAGGAGAGGGGAGGCTACGGTACCTATGTCTAATGTCGCCTATTCGATTCGCGAGGCGCTGCGCCACTTCCGTCGCAACTGGTCGACGGTCTTCGGCGCCATCGTCACGATCTTTCTCTCGCTGTTCATCATCGGCGTGTTCGTGCTGGGCTCTGCGATGATCACCAACCTCGTCGGCAACGTCGAGGACCGCGTGACCATCCAGGCGTTCCTGGCCGACGAGGCGCCCCAGGAGGCAGTGGATGCCCTGCAGGCCAAGATCATGACCTGGAACAACATCGAGTCGGTCTCCTACAAGAGCAAGGAAGAGGCCCTGCAGGAGTACAAGGAGACCATGAGCAACCGCAACGCCGCGGATGCCGTGGCCGCCCTTGACGGGGAGAACCCCGTGCCCGCCTCCCTGGTCATCAAGCTCGACGACCCGCAGCAGGTCGAGGCGGTCGCCAACAACCTGATTGCCGACCCCGAGTTTGCCGCCATCGCGGACGACCCCGAGGACGTCAGCATGTCGGTGCAGTACGGACGCGAGACGGTCGAGCGCCTCTTCAGCGTCACCAACTACATCCGCATCGGCGCCTTGGTGCTCGTTGGCCTGCTCACCTTCGTCGCCTTCGTGTTCATCAACAACACGATTCGCCTGGCCATCTCGGCGCGTCGTCGCGAGATTGCCATCGAGCGCCTGGTGGGTGCCTCCAACGGGTTCATCCGCGGGCCGTTCGTGGCCGAGGGCATCCTCGAGGCGCTGATCGGCTCCGCCTGCGCCATCGCCGCGCTGCACTTCGGTGCCGCCGCCCTGGTCCCGCGCCTGGAGAACAGCCTGCAGTTCCTCTCCTTCACGCTGCCCCAGCGCATCGTGCTGGAGACCTATGCCGGCCTGGTTGCCGTGGGCCTGCTGCTGGGCGCCTTCGGGTCAATCATCGCCATGAGGCGCTACCTCAAGGTCTAGCCAGACATCACATTCGATGGGACGGCCCCCAAAGGCTCCTGTGCGGGTCATTGGGGGCCGTCCCCTCTTTCGAGTACGGGAGGGTGTCGCATGAGTCGCAAACGGCCCCATCAGGGAAACACGAGGCGTGGTCGCACGTCGGGTTCGCGCAGGAAGCAGGAGGCGCTGCTGGAGGGCACGATTCGCATCGCCCGCCCGGGCCTGGCAACGGTCGAGACCGCCGAGGGAACCTTTGCGGTCGCCCATGGCGGCATCCGCGAGGCCATGAACGGCGACGAGGTGCAGGTGAGCCTGGTGCATCGCGGCGGGACCGAGCCGATGGCGGTCGTGAGGTCGGTGCTGCAGAGGGCAACCAGCACGTTTCTGGGGACCTTCGAGCAGGCTGGCCCGCTTGGTGCGGTGGAGCCGCTCGACGGGCGCATCACGCGGGACTTCTTCGTGCTGCCCGGGGACGCCAGCGCAGCCCGGTGTGGCGTGGTCGATGGCGACGTGGTTGCGGCTCGCATCCTGGAGTACCCCGCGCGGGGGACGGCCGGGGTGGTGACCATCGACCGTCGCGTCGGCGCAGCCGACGAGCTGGACCTGCTGGTCGAGACGGTCATTGCCTCCCATGGCCTGGCGACGGAGTTTGGCCCGGCGGCACTGGAGCAGGCGGATGGCCTGGTGCTCGACGTCGAGGGAGCCTTGGCGGACCCTCACCGGCATGACCTGCGCGACCGCGTGACCCTCACGATCGACCCGACCGACGCGCGCGACTTCGACGACGCCGTGGGCGCCACGCGGCTGGATGGCGGCGGCTTCGAGGTGTGCGTCCACATCGCCGACGTGACCGCCTACCTGCCCTGGGGCTCGCCCATGGACCTGGAGGCCCGCCAGCGCACCTGCTCGACCTACCTGGTCGACCGCGTGCTGCCGATGCTGCCCGAGCGGCTATGCAACGACCTGTGCTCGCTGAGGCCCAACGAGGACCGTCTGGCCATGAGCGTGCTGATGACGGTGGATGCGGGAGGGGCGGTGCGTGGCGCTCGGGTGTTCCCCTCGGTCATTCGCTCGCGGGCACGCCTGGACTATGAGACGGCCGACGCCCTGCTGGATGGCCATCTGGAAGCCGGGGACCTGCCCTGCGACGAGGAGGTTGCCCCGACGGTCGCGCGGATGATCGCGCTGCTGGACGAGGTGGCCGCGCTGCGTCGCTCGGTCCGGGCGAGGCGCGGGGCGGTCGACTTCGAGACGCGCGAGTCAAAGGTGCTGCTGGACGAGCGACACCGCCCGACGGGGGTGTCGGTGCGCGAGCGCACCCGCGCCACCAGCCTCATCGAGGAGGCCATGCTGATGGCCAACGAGGCGGTCGCGCAGCTGTTGGCGGAGCGCGACATCCCGGCAGCCTATCGCGTCCACGAGCGACCTGCGCCCGAGAGCCTTTCGGCGACGCTGCCCGTGCTGCGCGAGCTGCGCCTGCTGCAGCCGGGAGAGGCCGACCGCCTGGTGGCGGGCGACCCGTATGTGGTCCAGGACATCCTCGCGCGGGCCAAGGGGACCTCGGGGGAGTACCTGGTGGGGGCCCTGCTGCTGAGGGCCCAGAAGCGCGCCGTCTACCTGCCGCACAACGATGGCCACTACGCCCTCGGTGCGCGTGCCTACTGCCACTTCACCTCGCCGATTCGTCGCTATCCCGACGTCATCGTGCATCGCGCCGTGAAGGCGCGCCTGGCTGGGAAGCTGGAGTCCGCGGAGCAGCGTGCGATTGCGAGGGAGCTGCCCCAGCTGTGTCGCACCTGCTCCGACCGGGAGCGCGTGGCCGATGCCGCGGCGCGGGACTCCCAGAAGATCAAGATGGCGGAGCTGTATGCCGACAGGCTGGGCGAGCGCTTCTCGGGCATCGTGGTGGGCTGCGAGCGCTACGGGCTCTTCGTCATGCTGGACGACACCTGCGCGGAGGGGCTGCTGCCCGTGCGGGCCCTGGGAGAGGAGTGGTTCTCCTTCGACGAGGGCCGGATGAGGCTCGTCGGGGAGGAGAGCGGCCGTTCCTACACCTTGGGCCAGCGCGTGGCCGTGGAGGTGGTGGGGGCCAACCCCGCACGCGGCCAGATCGACTTCGCCCTCGCGGGCAGACGTCCCTGACCTGCACGGGTACGGCGGGGATGGGTTTGCTGGCCGGCGTCAGGCCCGCCGCTGCCCGCCTTGCCGTCGCCGTGGCCCGCATGTGCCGAGTCGGGTAGACTGAAGCTGACAACAGAGGAAGAAGGGGTGCCATGGCACAGACAACGCTGTCAGACGAACTGCTGCGCGCCGAGGGGCTGCTGGTCCAGGGCCAGCAGGAGGGTGCGCTGGAGCTGCTCTCGAGGCTGGCCGAGGACGCAGAGGAATACGTGGACCGCAACTGCCCCACGACCGACGAGCTGCAGTGGTTCAGCTTCCCGACGGTCTTCGAGCGTCTGGCGTACCGGCGCGTCGAGCAGGACCCGCGCGAGCTGCGCGACGTCGGCGAGCCGCTCGACCGACTCTATGCGGACCTCGCCCTGGCCTATGTCCATTGCGGGGACTACGACGGGGCCGCAGCGGCGTTGCGCCAGGCGATTCGCTGGAATCCGATGGGCTGCGAGCATCGCCTGAACCTCGCCGACCTCTGCCGCATCGCCGGCGACCTGCGCGAGCACCTGGCGCTGTCGTTCTCGGTCTTCGAGCGGGCCAGCGAGGCGTCCCATCTCGTACGGGCCTACCTCAACTTTGCCGACTACTTCCAGGCGGCCGAGATGCCGCGCGTCGCCGCCGCTGCGCTGCGCGTGGCACGGCGCATCGACGAGACCGACCCGTCGCTGGCTGCGGCGCTCGAGCATGCGGCGGGCACCGACGCCGACCCAGACACCGTGGGTGACGAGGAGGCCGCCGAGCTGTTGGAGGCGGAGGGCCTGCCCGAGGGCGCGAATGCCGAGGTGGCCATCTGCCTTCTGATGTGCGCGGGCGACGCCGCGGCCATGGGCGACCGCAACACGGCCACCAACCTGACGATTCGCGCACGGGACCTGGTGGGGGAGAAGGCCGCCATGGCATTGCTGGCGTTGATACACGCCGATGACGAGGAGGTTGACGATGCCGACTAAGCAGTCAGGCAAGCAGGTCCCGGGCAAGCGCGGAAAGAAGACCATCGCGCGCAACCGCACCGCGCGGCATGACTACGAGATAGAGGAGACCTTCGAGGCCGGCATCGTGCTGACGGGAACCGAGGTCAAGAGCATGCGGGAGCGCGCGTGCCAGTTGACCGACGCGTTCTGCATCATCCGCGGCGGCGAGGTCTGGCTGGTCAACGCCCACATTCACCCCTACTCGAACGGTGGGGTGTGGAACGTCGACCCCGACCGTCGGCGCAAGCTGCTGCTGCATCGCAGGCAGATCGACAGCCTCGACGGACGGTTGCGCACCAAGGGCCTCGCACTCGTGCCCTTGGAGATGTACTTCGACGAACGCAACCGGGTCAAGCTCTCCCTGGGAGTGGGTCGAGGCAAGAAGCTGTATGACAAGCGCCATGACATGGCGCGCAGACAGACCGACCGTGACATACAGCGCGCACTGAAGGAGCGGAGCCGGTAGTCGCCGGGACCGACACGCCATCGCCTGTCGGTCGGACTCCTAGGATAGGGTAAGCGACGGCACGACACGACATGAGGCGTACGGGGATGCGCCAGAGAGGGGCAAGTATGGACGTAACGGCAATGTACAAGTTCTCGTCTGGCCTGTATGTGGTCTCGGCTGCCACGGAGGATGACTACGGTGCGTGCGTGATCAATACCGGGCTGCAGCTGACCAGCGAGCCGCTGCAGGTGCAGGTCGTGATCAACAAGCAGAACCACACCGAGGGCGTCGTCGAGAAGGCGGGGCACTTCGCCCTGATCGCCATCACCGAAGAGGCTGACATGCCCTACATCGGGCGCTTTGGCTTCCGCACCTCGACGAGCTTCGCCAAGTTCGAGGGCATCGAGAGCCGCACGACCGTGCTGGGCGACCCCTACACGCCGGTCGCCGCAGCCTGCGTGCTGGCCTGCGAGGTCGTGCAGACCCTTGACGTGGGCACGCACATGATCTTCGTCGGCGAGGTCAAGGACGCCGAGGTCCTCTCCGACGCGAAGCCGATGACCTACGCCTACTACCACAGCACGCTGAAGGGCAAGACGCCACCGAAGGCCTCGAGCTACGTGAAGGAGTAGCGGCGATATCGGGCCCGGGATTCGAGGCGGGCAACGGAACCGCTCGAGGGCCTCGACTGGTCGTACGGCAGGGCGTCATTCCGAGCGAAGGGTGAAGCCTAGCGCCAGGGCGACAAGCGCGGCGACGACAAGGCCGGCTATGGCGGGCGAGGGGTCGCTGGCGTAGCCCGCGCCCGAGAGCTGAATAGCAGAGCCGCCGCGACCGTCGCGCTGAGTCTTGGAGGGCACGCCGACGGGCTGGCGGAGCATGCGTGCCGAAGCCATCGCGACGCTCCGCCACAGAGTCTACACCTGCGGAAACGCGACGGCCCCGTCACTGCCGGGACCGTCCTGGCGTGCAGCTAGCTGCGAGACCGCCAGATTGGGCCAATGCGTCGCGGTAAGTTTGAGCATCAACCGCGTATCGGGTTGTGTTGGGCTGCGCGGGGTTAAGCGGTGCTGGTAGAAGCTGCAAGGCTCCTCACCTCGGCTATCGTGCGGAGGGAACGGGCGGCGCCACGCGGGTGGAGGCGCGGCGCTCAGGGCATCTCGCTATAGCGCGACACGTCCAACAAGTGCTCCCGGTGCGAGACGGTCACGGTGGACACCATCGTCCCGAAGCAGTTGACGACACCGATGAAGAGGTCCATGACGGCATCGATGCCGATGATGCAGGCCAGCGCGTCCGACGGAACGCCAAGCTGGAGCAGCAGCGCGGAGAAGGCGACGAAGGCGCCCCCTGGGACCCCTGGCGTGGCCAGCGTGATGACGGAGGCGGAGACCAGCAGGGAGACGACCCCAGCAGCCGGGACCTCGATGCCGAACAGCTGCGCGATCAACAGGGCCGTCGTCGCCCGGTAGAAGATGCTGCCGTTCTTCGAGAAGATCACGCCAAGGGGGAGCGACAGGGAATAGACCCTTTCGGGCACACCCATGCCCTTGGCGGCCTTCATGTTCTCCGGAAGCGAGGCGCTGCTCGAGGTGGTGCTGAAGACGTGTGCCATGGCCGGCGCGTATTTCTGGATGAAGATTCTGGGGCTCAGCCCCGAGACCCTCAGACGGACGCCGTCGATGCACACGAGAACGACCATGCCGAGGAACACGATGACAAGGACGCCGAGCAGCGAGAGCAGCAGGTCCGTCCCCGTGGTCAGCACGAGGGACCAGATGGAGCAGAGGACGGCTATGGGGATGAACCGGGTGAGTATTCCCGTCATCTTCATGAACAGCTCGTAGCACGCCTCGATGAAGTCCCGAAGGGGCTTCGAGTAGTCTCCGATCTCGCCTACGGCAACCCCGCACAGCACTCCCAGGAACATCAGCTGCAGCATGTTGGAATCGAGGAATGGCTGGAGGAAGTTCGAGGGGACGATGCCCACGAGAACGTCCCGGAGCGAAGGCGCGGTGGCCTCGAGTGCGGGACCTCCCGCCCCGATCGACAGGCTCTGGGAGAAGGGAAGTCCCGTCAGCCTCGTCAGGAAGCAGACCCCGGCCGACAGGGCACAGGCCGTGACCTCCATGAGGAGATATAGCAGCATGAGCCTGCCGCCCAGCTTGCCGACCTCGGACAGGTTGCCGAACTGCGCGATGCTGATGACGAGCGAGAAGAACACGACGGGGGAGACGATGATCTTCAGCGCGTTGACGAACATCGTCCGGCAGGGTTCCAGCACCATGTCGTTCAACGCCAGGTAGGTCGCCTGCGGAACCGCAAGCCTGCACAGGACTCCGAGGAGAACCGCGGCGAGCAGGCAGCTCATCGTCTGGTACAGGAAGGAGTAGGGGGAGCGCTGCGCCTCGATCCTCACCGTGTTCTTGCCGTCCCGGTGCCTGTACCTGAGCCGACTGCCAAACGACTGAAGGATCAGCCCGCGTATCACCCTCGCCTGGCCGCCTTCCCCCTCTTCCTCGAGGGCAAGCTCGAGTGGCATGACCTTCTCGGAGAAGGGAAACTCCTGGCCGGGGACAGTCAGGCTGATGGTCAGCGTGCCGAGCAGTCGACGAGCCCTGACCGTGACCCGCTGCGGGCGCTCGGGGTCCGCATGCTCCATCAGCGAGACCAGGCTCTCCTCGAACATGAGCATGGCGCGGTTCTCTTCCACGGGCCTCATGCGGAACTGGGACAGGCAGTCCTGCATCGAATCGAGCGTCTCGGCCATGACGGGCACCTTGTTCGCAGGATCGATGTCGAAGGTCATGACCATTTTCGTCCCCTTGTTCCTTGCGGAGGCAGCGTGGGCGTGGCTAACCCAGTCGTGCCTCCCACCGCATGCGGCGCGGCTCCGGCCTCACTGGTTCGATTCGCCCCTGTTCTCCAATCGCGAAATGCCAAGAGGCACCAGGAACACGATGGTGAACAGCTGCAGGAAGCAAGCGACGCTCGACCCCACGCCCCCTGGGACAACCGCCTTTACGAGCTCTGTCACCGGGAAGTAGACGGCCAAAAGGGCGAGGCAGCCCCATATCGCGCGGCAGCATCTCTGCTGTATGGTTCCAGCCACCTCGAATCGCACGAGACGCCGCTCCGCAAGCCAGCCCAGCGCAAATCCGAGTGCCCAGCCGGCGTTCTTGAACGAGTCGTTGGCCATCTTCTGAGGGTCTACCACCAGGTTGCCAGCCTCGTCGTAGTCCATGGGATATGCCTTGGTCGCCGCATACACGATGAGCGCGATGCTCGCAAGGGCGATTGCGGCGGCAACGGCTGCGTCCTTGTCTGGGTGCTCCTCCAGCCATGTGCAGACGCGGTTCGCAAGCAGCATAAGGGCGATGCCTACCCCAAGGGCCACGAGCACGTCCTGTGGCGTGTGCACCCCCACCCAGTTGCGCGACAAGCCGATGAGGAACACGATCGCCCACAGCCCGATGCGCAGCGCCCGAGAGGATTCGCGGCGCAGCGCTGGCCCGCCGAAGACCGAAACGGCATTGGTGGTGTGGCCGCTCGGGAACGAGTAGCCTGTCGCCTTGGCGATCACGGCTTCCAGTGGCGCAACCCGTGGGTCGCGAATCCATGGACGGTACGTGCAGAAAGTAATCTTGAGGAAACCGTTGGCGAGGCGATTGATGTCCCAGCCCATAAGCACGAAGACGCCCAGGCTCTTGCTTACGCACCAATAGAGTATGCCCATCAGAATCAGCGCGTAGAGCGGCTCTCCGAATGTGGAGAACTGTATGAACATGTCGTCCAGCACGCCAGCGGTGGAATCACGGAGCCCTTGGAGGAAGAGAAGGAATTCGATATCCATGCGAGACCCTTCGTTTCAGAGACCTTGCCCGTACGATTCAACTAAGGATAGCTTAGTCGCTGCGCGCGCATGTCCACGTGCCTGCAGTCGCATCGTTGCGTTGCCGCCGCACCCCCGAATGATGAAAAATGCGTCATCAGACAGAACGCGCTCTTCCAGCTGCGCAAAGGCAAGCTCTCGCATGTGGCCGACCCTGAGCCGCGAGATGGACGTCAAGAAAAGGGCGAGCACCACGGGAGGTGCTCGCCCTTGGGCATACATGGTGGAGGTGCGGAGAATCGAACTCCGGTCCAGAACCATCCCCTGGCAGGTGTCTCCAAGCTCAGTCACCACTTGGAATTCGGGCGCCTTGCACGTGATGACGGGCGCGCGGCGTCCTAGTTGGTTCGGTCTTTTCCTGCGGCATACCAGCTACGTCCGCAGGAGCATCCCCCTTGAATGACGTCGCCCCGGGAACGAGGGAAATCCCCGGTTAGACGCGCCGGCTGTTAATTAAGCGGCGAGGGCGTAGTCGCCCACATAAGAGTTGTCGTCAATTCATTTTGACGGTACCCCTGTTTAACGTGGCGAGGAGACCACGGCTTGCTGCCCACCTCAGAACAACCCTGTCGAAACCAGTCACCCCCACGAGGTGTGGCGTCCGTGCCGAACGCCTGAAGAAGGGGCACTGCCACCATGCGAGCTGTCAAGGAGCACGTCGCCCTGTCGCGACACCAACCATTGTACCCATAACCGGTGCCGTGCAGACACGTGACGCTGGCATCGGGCCTGGCATCGCTGGGCACCTGCTGGCCTCCACCTGCTTGACACCGGCGCGATTGACGCGATATGGATAGTGCGTTTCTTGTCTGTGCAGGTCAGGGGTGCAGGAGGGCACATGGGAACGATCGACCGCGAAACCATCCGCTTCGTCTTCGAGGGTACCAACGACGAGTCGGTCCCGTCAGAGTGCGACGTGCCCAGCCTTCTGTGGTACGGCAAGGTCAAGGACAAGGTATTCGAGAATGCCATTCGCCGCTATGCACCTGACGCAAGCCTGTCCGAGTGCGTCTGCGCGCACGACACGTCCTTCCGCAAGAAGGGCAAGGGTGGCTTCCTCTTCACCACGACGGGCTTTGCCTCGGACTACCTCACCGAGGTCGAGGGGGGACGGCTTGCCCAGCCCGTGCTCTACGACGAGCTGACGCACGTGAGCCTCGTCGATTCCGGCTATTCCAACTATCCGGAGGTCGTTCTGCACTTTCGTGACGGCAGGAACATCCAGGCGTACGTGACCATCTTTGGACGCTACCTGCACTTGGTGGTCAATAGGGTGCTGGTCTCCCTGGACCCGTCGCTCGACGCGGCTCACCAGGAGCTTCGGCCGCTGGCGGCTTCGGGCTATCTGCCGGCAATGGAGGCTGACCCCCAGGCCGTGGAGCGCCTGCTGTCACTGTCCGAGGAGGAGTTTGACGCGCACTCCGATCGGGTCATGGAACGCGCCAACAGCCTGGACATGGACGACCGGACACAGCGAGTGGCGGTGCTGCAGGAGGTGCTGAACGTCCAGGAGGCATTGCGGGTGCGGGCGGAGGCTGTGCAGGAGGCGTTGCAGTCTGCCGACGCGGCGCATCAGGCGGTTCGGGAGGAGGTGGCTCATGAGCGTGCCAGAGCCAAGCATGCCCGGACCGACGCAAGGCCTGCGACGCGACGCGGCAGGCACTTTGCCCGTCCGGCAGGGGAGACGAAGGCCGAGCCGGTCGTCGTACCACCGGTGGCAGTGCCAGGGCCCGAGACGACCCCACAGCCCCAGCCTCAACCCCAGCCGCAGCCCCAGCCTGCGGCAGCGACTCCCTCAGGTCCCGATGCGGACGAGTCCATCAGGCCGGAGGACTTCGATGACTACGTGGACTATCTGGTCGCGTTGGCCAAGGCCGAGCAGCGGGGGTCGCGTCGGGCTGCCGCCGACTTTGACGAGCTTGACATGGGTGACGTCCTCATCGACATCGCTTCCGGGAGCCCCGAGGCCGTATTCACGGTGTACCTTACCATGGTGCGGCGGGGGTTCAGGGAGCTGCTGGAGGACGTTGGCGTAATGCTGCGCGACGGCGTGGGGTGTCAGCGCGACGCACAAAAGGCGGTCGACTACCTCGAGCAGGGGGTTAGGTCCGGGCTGCCCGGATGCCAGTACGAGCTTGCAAGGACCTACCATGATGGCATCGGTCTCGAGCGCAATCTCGACAGGGCGGCAGAGCTGATGGCTCTCTGTGCGGCGAGCAATTACAAGGATTCGGGTGAGCTGCTGAGGAAGTACCAGGAAGACAGGGACGAGGAGCCCCTGCGCCAGGCTGCGAAAGCGATTGGTGATGGCAATAGGACGAGCCGCTACTTCGAGCTGCACGCAAGAGATCGGCTGATTGACTTCCTCAAGAGCGTGGACGGGTTCGATCGGCACAGGACCAGAATCATGTTGGAGAGCGGGGGGCTGTCCGCCTACGTGGACGACCAGAAGAGCTTCAAGCTCATGGAGCAGGTGCTGGGGGACCACATCACGCTGATGGTGTTTGGCCCCGGCGCAACTCGGGTCATGGCCCTGCTGAGCGACCGCTTGCAGGAGGGCATGATAGCCGAGCCCGTCAAGAAGCTGAGGAACCCCTCTCCGAAAAGCCTGCGACTGAATCGTTGGTTCGAGGCGAGCTTCGCGCGGCCGCGTCACAAGATCGATTCCAGTGACCAGCAGGCCATCCGGAAAGCTGGAAAGGAGGAGGAGCAGTTCGTTTCTCGACAGATCCGGATCAGCATCGATGGCACGCCTGTCTTCCTCGGCAAGACGAGTTCGCGAAGGACGCAGATTATCGACTGGCATGATCCTGTCGGTCACCTGGCGCACATGCTGAATCAGGCTGGCGACCATAGCACGGTCGTAGTCGAGGTGGAAGATGCCCAGGGCGACCTGTTCGAAAGGTGGAAGCGGCTGCTGACTCGGGACATCCCGCTGCTTCGTGTGAAAGACGAGGATGGCGCGTAGCGGCGGCCTGCGACAAACCGACCATCCGTCAAAACTGACCATCTGGGACGGTTCTCCTTGGGTCAAACGTTATAGATGATTCGACCGCAGAGAACCGTCCCAGATGGTCGAACGGGACGGAGGCTTTCGTCCGGCCGGACGAGTTCACTTTTCGACCGTGGAGAACCGTCCCAGACGGTCGAAAACGGCTGGTCTACTCCTCGACGAGCTCGAACATCTCGGGGCCAACGCCGCAGACTTCGCAGACGAAGTCATCGGGCAGCTCGGGGGTGTCGACGGTGACCTCCCAGCCACAAACGGTGCAGACGAACGTGTAGGTCTCATCAGCCATGACAGGCTCCTCTCCTTTGATCGCTGCCCCTAGCAGCGAAGATGAATGCAGCTTACCATCTTTCGGATGCGGCGGACATGCCCGTGCATGGTGTCGGCGAGCGGCAGGCTGTCCGGCGCGACGGCCATGCGTCGGGACACGTGACGTTGCGAATGACTAAGATGGGGTCGTATCCGACGAGCGAAGGGAACGCACGATGGCAACGGGCGACGCGGCATTGGTGCTGGAGGGTGGCGGATTTCGGGGCATCTTCTCGGCAGGCGTGCTGGACGTCATGCAGGAGCACGGCATCTATGGGTTCGATAGCATTTGGGGCGTGTCAGCCGGCGCCATCAACGCCGTCTCGTTCAAGAGCCGCCAGATCGGGCGCTCGATGCGCATCGTCCTGGCCTTCCGCGACGACAAGCGGTTCATGTCGCTGTGGTCGTGGGCGAAGACCGGCAACATCACGGGGGCCGAGTTCATGTACGAGGAGGTGCAGGAGCAGCTGGATCCCTGCGACAACGAAGCCTTCAACGCCAATCCGCTGCGCATGTATGCCGTGGCGACCGACACGATGTTCGGCACGGCGGCCTATCTGCCGTGCGAGAGCTTCCCGCGCGACGTCGTGAAGGTGCGTGCGTCGGCCTCCCTGCCCATGGTGTCGAATCGCGTGAAGGTCGACGGCCATCTGTACCTGGATGGGGGAACGGCGGACTCGATTCCGTATGCGGTGGCGCTGGGGCTGGATGGGGCCCCGCGCGTGGCGGGCCATACGCCGGCGGACCGCGCCGTCGTGGTCCTGACGCGCGAGCGGGGATACGTGAAGACCAATGCGACCGAGCAGATGTACCTGCGGTCGCATCGCTATGACGGATACGACTACTACACCGACGCCCTGGCGTCGCGGGCCGAGCGCTACAACGAGTCGCGCCGCCAGCTGTTCGAGCTCGAGGAGCAGGGACGCGTGCTGGTGCTGGAGCCGCCGCGACCGGTCGAGGTGGCCAACACGGGCTCTGACGGCGAGAAGCTGCTGACGCTCTACCTGCAGGGGAGGCGGGCCGCCACCGAGAAGCTCGGGGAGCTGGAGGCGTTCCGGCGGTAGACGCCCGTGGCGGCAGGCGCGCCTGCCCGGCGAGTCCCATCGGGCCACATTTGCACAGCTTGTGAGTGCAGAATATGTGCGTGACCGAGCGTCCCCGTCGCGCTATACTTTGAAGGCTTCTTTTGCAGAGCCCCGTACTCTCTGACAAGAACAAGCAACGCGCCGGCCAGTCCAGGGGTCGTCGCATACCGTACGCACTGATGGAGGAGTCAAGTGAAGAAGTCGACTCATTACGCCAAGCCGGGCGAGGTCGAGCGCAAGTGGGTGCTCATCGACGCTGATGGCGTTACCCTTGGTCGCCTTGCCACCAAGGCCGCAATGATCCTGCGCGGCAAGAACAAGCCCCAGTACACCCCGCACACCGACACCGGCGACTTCGTGGTCATCATCAACGCCGACAAGGTCGTGCTGACCGGCAACAAGGCCGACGCCAAGTTCTACTGGCGCTACTCCGGCTATCTGGGTGGCCTGAAGACCGAGTCCTACAAGGAGGCCATGGCCAAGAAGCCCGAGTGGGTCGTCGAGCACGCCGTCAAGGGCATGCTGCCGCACACCACCCTCGGCCGCAAGCAGGGCATGAAGCTCAAGGTCTACGCTGGCCCCGAGCATCCGCATGCGGCTCAGAACCCCGTCAAGATCGATCTGGAGGCGTAACCGATGGCTGATAACACCGCAGTCTACACGGGTACCGGCCGTCGCAAGGAGGCTGTCGCCCGCGTCCGTCTTGTTCCCGGCACCGGCAAGGTCATCGTCAACGGCCGCGAGGCTACCGACTACTTCGGTCGCCAGCAGCTGGTCGACAACGCGATCGCACCGCTGCGCGTCACCGACACCGAGGGCCACTTCGACGTCCTCGCCAACTGCGCCGGTGGCGGCATCAACGGCCAGGCTGGCGCCCTGCGCCTGGGCATCGCCCGCGCCCTTCTCGAGGCTGGCGAGTATCGCGCCGACCTGAAGAAGGCTGGCTACCTGACCCGCGACTCCCGCGCCGTCGAGCGCAAGAAGTACGGCCTGAAGAAGGCCCGCAAGCGTCCGCAGTTCTCCAAGCGTTAAGCGTTCGCTGGCATATGCATCGCCCAGAGCCCGTCGGCATGTCCGGCGGGCTCTCTTTGTAAACAGACGAATGCATCACCTGGCACCCGACGCGGCGTGGCGCACGCTCGGGGTATCGTGGCATTGCCAGCATGTCATTGTGGATGCGAGGCTGGCGGATGGCTGCAGCCGCTCGCATGCTCCCGCCGTGGCAGCGAAGTGGGGGGTGGGCGCCAGCGTGACAGGCGGAGAGGACATCCTTGCCGAGGTGGGACACCTCGAAAGGAGCATCCAAAGGCACGACGGCGCGACAGGCAGCCTTCTGCGGAATCGCCGTGGTGGCGGCATCCATGGTACCGTCGATGCGTGGTTCGAAGCGTGAGGGGAGCAGTCATGAGCCCAGAACTAGAGGAGATTCTTGCAACCGACAGCGCGCTGAGCTCAGAGATTGCCAGCCTGAAGCGCAACCTCGAGGGAGTCGAGCGCGAGCTCGAGCGTGCCAGGAGGAGTCCGCGCGGCGGGCTGAGCTGGAAGGAATTCTTTGCGTTTCTCCTCATCGCGACGCTGCTGCTGAATGCCTTTGCCATCCACATGGGTGATCAGCTGGGCTGGTGGGACACGAACGCCTTGGTCGAGGTGCTTGACGCGCGCCTCGTGGCGCTCCAGACCTTCGAGTCGGAGGTCGCCCCGCTCAGGTATGGCGCGTATGCGCTCGCCTGGTTTGGGACGACGGTGCTGACCATCTTCTTTGCCTATCCGTACCAGTTCCTGACGCTGGTCGCGCAGCTGCTTGACATGGTCCTGCCTGCGGCCAAGACCTTCCTGCCCTACGTGGAGGGGGCCATCGTCGCCTTCTTCCTCCTGAGGATCCTCATGGCGAGCCCCTTAGTCCAAGGCCCCCTAGGGCGCTTCCGCGCGGTCGGCGGCAAGGACGTCAGGGACTGCAAACGGCGCATCCGTGAGATCAAGCGACAGATAGAGGCGAAGGAGGCCGAGCACAGGAAGCTGCCTGCCGACAAGATCGAACAGGCGAGGGAGCTCGAGCGGCAGGAACGCATGCGCCGCGAGGCCGAAGAGCGCCAGCGCAAGGAGGCCGAGCGCCAGCGCAAGGAGGCCGAGCGCCAGCGCAGGGAGGCCGAGCGCCAGCGCTGGGAAGCCGAGCGCCAGCGCAAGGAGGCCGAGGAACGGAAGGCGCGCGAGCGCACGGACAAGGTCGCCATGAAGGGCAATGTCGCCGAGCTCTACGAGGATGACGATGTTACCCTCGGGTCGTTCTTTGACGGCCCCGACATGCTGATTCTCGGCTGGAGCGCGGACGAGGAGGCAAAGCTCGCCGAGGTCTTGAGAATGTTCTGCCCAGATGACCGACGTGTCTTCGAGTCCAAGCAGATGGGTCAGGCCCTGGAGCGGTTGCGCGACGGCTACGACATGACGTTGGTCCTGCTCGTCTCCGGCGGATTCAGCAAGGAGCGGCTCTGTTGGTTCTTGGGCACGAGCTCTTCGGCACGTCAGGCCCTGGTGCTTCAGGTGGAGGACTATGCCTGGATAAACGAAGAGGGTGCGGGCCCGATCATCCGGGAGTTCACCGACGTGCGCTCGGGGGTGAGCGGTCTCGAGCTCTACGTCAACCGGCTCGACGTCAACGGGCTGGAGGCAATCTACGCCTATTCGCTGCACGCGGCGGTCGGCAGTGGCAGCGACTACCACATGTCCGAAGACACTGGGCGGCGTTTCATCCGCTACAGGATTGCCGCAAGTCGCGCACAAGAAGGCTGGCACTTTGAGGGAGACACCCTGGTGCTGGACGGAGCCATCTCCACAGCTGACGGCCGGGCGCCTTGGGCGGAAAGGAGCCTCCTGCTCGTACGGGTGGAAGCGAGGGACGGCGCGGACATACTTGGGTATGATGCCGCGCGTGCCACATTCTTCCCCAAGGAGAGAATGGAGGGGCTCTTCGAGGGGTGCCACAGCCTGAGGAGCGCCGACCTGCGAAAGCTGAGGGTCGGGGGCGCTCACTTCGAGGAGCTGATGAACACGTTTGACGCATGCCCGCTCCTCGACGAGGTGTACGTTCCGGACAACTTCCTGCTGACGGCCGGCCTGTGGAAGAACGGCTTCGAGCGGATGGACGGGGACTGTTGGCGTCCCGCATTCCTGCCCATGGACTAACGGATGGCGTGCGAGAGCCGGATGTGACGCCTCGGTCTGACTCGCGCCTGCGGTGGCCCCAATATTGTGTCTGTCGGGTGGGGGTGCCCGCAAAGTGCTGCATAGCTGCTAGAATCATGCGGATTAACAAGTTTTAACATCTCGATGGGGGGATTCGCATGAAGTACTTTGGCACCGACGGCTTTCGCGGGCGCGCGAACGAGGGCTTGAATGTCGAGCATGCCTTCCAGATTGGTCGTTTCGTAGGGTGGTACTTTGGCCTGCGCCAGGAGCGCAAGGCGCGCATCGTCATCGGCAAGGACACCCGCCGGTCCAGCTACATGTTCGAGTCCGCACTGGTCAGCGGCCTCGTGGCCAGTGGTGCAGACGCCTACATGCTGCACGTCATCCCCACTCCCGGAGTCAGCTACGTGACCGCCGACGGCGCCTTCGACTGCGGCATCATGATCACCGCCAGCCACAACCCCTTTGGCGACAACGGCATCAAGCTGGTCAACCACAACGGCGAGAAGATGGACGAGGCCGTGCTCAAGCAGGTGGAGGCCTACATCGACGGCGAGATCGACGTGCCGCTGGCCACCGGCGACAAGATCGGCTGCACGGTCGACTTCATGCAGGGCCGCAACCGCTACATCGCCCACCTCATCGCAAGCGCCAACTTCAGCCTGCAGGGCGTGCGTGTGGGCCTCGACTGCGCCAACGGCGCGGCGAGCTCGGTGGCCAAGCCGGTCTTCGACGCCCTGGGCGCCGACGTGTACGTGTTCAACAACACGCCCAACGGCTTCAACATCAACGTCAACTGCGGATCGACGCACATCGAGGAGATGCAGAGCTACGTCTTGCGCAACAACCTCGATGTGGGCTTTGCCTATGACGGTGACGCGGACCGCTGCCTGGCCGTGGATGACCGTGGCCACGTGGTCGACGGCGACCTGATCCTGTACGTGTGCGGACGCTACCTCAACAAGCACGGCGGTCTCGCCAAGTCCACTATCGTTCCCACCGTCATGAGCAACTTCGGCTTCTTCAAGGCGCTCGACGAGATTGGGATCAACTACGAGAGCACCGACGTGGGCGACAAGTACGTCTACGCCTGCATGCGCGAGCATGGCTACAGCCTGGGTGGCGAGCAGAGCGGCCACATCATCTTCGGCGACATAGAGAACACCGGCGACGGCATCATGACGAGCCTGCGCATCATGGAGGCGGTCCGCGCGGAGAAGGAGAGCCTCTCCACGCTCGTGCGTCCGGTCAAGCTGTATCCGCAGCTGCTCGTCAACGTCCCGGTCACCGACCGCGATGCCGCCATGGCCGACCCCGACGTCAAGGCCGCCGAGACCAAGGCCAACGAGTTCCTGGCCGGTAACGGCCGTTGCTTCGTGCGTGCGAGTGGCACCGAGCAGCTGGTGCGCATTCTGGCCGAGGCGCCGACCGACGAGCTCTGCAAGCAGGCCGACGACATCGTGCTGGCCGCCGTGGAGAAGTACCGCGCCGAGAAGTAGGGACGTGCAGAGGGGCTTTCGAGAGCCGAATCGTGTTCGTTGGGGCGGCGCGATGGTGACCACGAGTCATCGTCGCGCCGCCCTTCTGCCCTTGGCAGAAGGGGTCCTTGTAAGCAGGGGTTGCCAAAGCGGCGTATTCTTGCCACTTTGGAGCACAATGGCCAAGCAGGCGGACGGAGAGCGGCTCGTCTTTCTATCAATGAGAGCCGTCTGCTCGTGCCCCATCGAACCAGAAATGCGGGACAGGCGGCATGAGGCGACTCTCGTGCTCACCGCCGACCCCTATACGGGATCAGTTGCCAATTCCATGATGGGGGACGGGCGTGCTGCGGTCGAGCGGCGCGAAGGCATAGCCTTCGTCCTGGAAGTACTCGATGATGCGGGGCAACGCCTCGACCGTGGTCGCCTTGTCGGCCCCGTCGTGCATGAGGAACACGATGCTCGTGTAGCCGTAGGACGTGTCGGCCATCGTGGCGTCGACCAGCTCGTCGGCCGTGTGCTCCGCACCGTCCCCGCAGCTCGCGTCCCAGTCGTAATACTGATAGCCTGCCGCCACGACATCCCGCGACAGCTGCGACATGATTCCCGGGGTGTAGTTCGCCGAGACCGTGTTGGACGACCCGCCCGGGAAGCGGATGAAGCAGGGCACGTAGCCTATCTGCTCGCGCACGATGCCGGCAATGGCGTTCAGGTCATTCCAGTAGGCATCGATCGAGGCATACACCTGCGCATAGTCGTGCGAGTAGGTGTGCATGCCGATGGTGTGTCCGCGACGGTAGCACTCGCCGATCATGTCGAGGTAGTCGGGGTTGATGCCCGTCACGAAGAACGTAGCCTTGATGCCGTAGCGGTCGAGGATGTCGAGCACCTCCTGCGTGTGCGCGGACGGCCCGTCGTCAAAGGTGAGATAGACCGTCCTCACCTCACCGGGCTCAAAGTTCCAGTCGGTGCGCGTGGGGTCGACGGCAAACTCGGCGTCGCGCGGGTCGGGTGTCGCAGGGTCTTCGGCTGGCGCCTCCGCTGCCATCTCGCCTGGCTCCTCGATTGGCGCGTCCGACACCTCGAACGTCTCGGGCGCTTCGGCCTTGGGGGCCTCTTGCTCGCCCTCGTCCGTGGCAGTGCCCGCACAGCCTCCCAGGACGAGCAGGCATGCAAGCAGACACGCCGCAACAGACGAGAAGGCTCTGGCGTGGAGGTTCGTGCTCTTTGGCATGGAAGGACCCTTCCTTTCCGGGCGGCGGAATCATTGGGAAGTCGCACATGACCATAGCAGGTGCGGCACGTGTCGATGCCGTGGCTGGCGCACAATTTGCCCGCCAGCACACGCCGACTCTCGACGCGCCCGGGTCGCAGCCCGATGCGGTTGAAGGAACGCCAGCTCAAAGCGTTACACTGGCTCAAAGGTATGCGAAAGACGAGCTGGGGAGGGACGCAATGATCGAGGGTGCGATTTTTGACATGGATGGCTTGATGTTTGACACCGAGCCCATTTGGACACGGACGTGGGCGCCGTTGCTGGCAACCATCGGCATCGAGTATCCCGAGGGTCTCGCCGACGCGGTGCGCGGCACGTCGGGCAAGACGATGGAGGCGGTCATCAATCGCTTCGCGCCCGAGGCCGACGCAGCCTACGTGCGCGAGAAGGCCTACGAGATGGTCCACGAGGAGCTGCGGAAGGGCGCCCCGAAGAAGCCGGGCCTCGACGAGCTGCTGGCCTATCTGGCCGAGCAGGGCATTCCCATGGCGGTCGCCTCGTCCAGCTCGCTTGAGGCCATCGGGCTGAACCTCACCAACGGAGGCGTGCGCGAGTACTTCAGCGAGCTCTTCACGGGCGTGGGCATGGCCAATCCCAAGCCCGCGCCCGACATCTTCCTCAACACGGCGGCGGCGATGGGCGTCGATCCGGCCCACACGCTGGTCTTTGAGGACAGCCTCTCGGGCGTGCGTGCCGGTGTGGCGGGTGGCTTCATCACCGTGATGGTGCCCGACATGCTTGCCCCCGACGACTTTGCCCGCGAGAACGCGGCGTGCATCTGCAAGGACCTGCTTGAGGTGCGCGACCTGCTGGCGGAGGGCAAGCTGGGGTAGGGTTGGCTCAATACATCGAAACGCCGAGGTGCCGACGCGATGCTCAGTCGCGTCGGCACCTTTGGGCATGCCTGACATTGCGGGTTGTCAGGCAACAGGAAGGAAGGGGCTAGCTCAAAATCTGCAGCAGCCAGTCGACGTCAGTCGTGGTACGCATGCGCTCGACGACTTCCTCGTCCTCGAGTGCGCGGGCGACGTTGGCCAGGACCTGCAGGTGCTCCCCGCCGGCGCCGGCGATGCCAAAGACCAGGTAGGCCTTCTCCTCGCCCCAGTCAACGCCATTGGGATACTGGTGAAGGGTGACGCAGGTCTTCTTGACGGAGTCCTTGGCCTCGTTGGTCCCGTGCGGGATGGCGACGCCCATGCCCATGTAGACGCTCTGGACGCGCTCGCGCTCGAACATGGCGTCGATGTAGCTCGCGTCGACGGCGCCGTGGGCCATCAGCAGCTCGCCAGAGGCGCGGATGGCCTCTTCCTTGGAGACGGACGGGCAGCCGAGCTTGATGCCTGCACGGTCGATGGCGATGCTGGGTTGGGTCGGAGTCTCGATCTTCTGCACGAGCGCATCCTGGTCGGTCTCACCGACGCCTGCGGCGGCAGCGGCCGAGACGAGCGAGTTGTACAGCTTGTCGAGATTGGGGTCGGACAGGAAGTTGTTGATGACCACGAACTGGGCGTGCGGGGCGCTCTTCTGGGCGCGGGCAGCCAGGTTGGCCTGCACGACGACGATGCTGGCGTCTGCGGGAACCTCGTCCACGGAGGCGTGCTCGACGATGAGGTCGGGACGGTCGAGCTTGATGCGGTTGCGGAAGCGGGTGGCGCCCATGGCGGAGGAGCCCATGCCGGCGTCGCAGGCAAAGATGATCTTGTCGCCAAAGCCAGCGCTGGCGTTCTCGGCGGACGTGCCGCCAGCCTTCATGCTGGAGACGGCGGCCTGGGCAGAGGCCAGGTCGGAAACGTCAGCAGTGCGCACGATGGGCGAGGCGATGAGGAACGACACGGCAGCGCCAGCAAGCACGCCGAGCAGAATCATGATGGCCTTGCCCTGAGGAGCCATGGCGAGGAACGCGATGATGGAGCCGGGGGAGGCGGGGCCGACGAGTCCGAGACCAAAGATGGTGAAGATCAGGATGGAGACGATGTTGCCCACGATCGGAGCGATGATGACCTTGGGGTTCATGAGCACGTAGGGGAAGTAGATTTCATGAATGCCGCCGAGGAAGTGGATGATGACAGCGCCGGGAGCGGACTGCTTGGTCGACACGTCCTTGCAGAAGAGGCAGTAGGCCAGAAGGACGCCCAGGCCAGGGCCGGGGTTGGACTCGAGCATGTACATGATGGACTGACCAGCGGTCTTGGCCTGCTCGGTGGCGATGGGCACGAAGACGCCGTTGCCGATGGCGTTGTTGAGGAACAGGACCTTGGCCGGCTCAATGAAGACGGCGAGCAGCGGCAGCAGACGGGCGTTGACGAGCACCTCGACGCCTGCCTGCAGGACGACCAGGATGGCGCCCATGAAGGGGCCAACGCCGTAGTAACCGGCAATCATCAGGAGCATGCCCAGGATACCGAGCGAGAAGTTGTCGATGAGCATCTCGAGGCCGGCAGGCTTCCAGGTGTCAGCGAACTCGTCCCACTTCTTGATGATGAAGCCGGCGAGCGGGCCCATGAGCATGGCGCCCATGAGCATGGTGTACTCGGAACCGATGATGGCGCCCATGACGGCGATCGAGCCGATGACGCGACCGCGCTGACCGGCGACGTTCTGGCCGCCCTGGCCGGCGATCATGACGGGAATCAGAAACTTGAGGGTCGGGCCAACCAGCTCGCTCAGCTGTGCGTTGGGCAGCCAGCCCGTGTCAATAAAGAGTGCGGTCAGGAAGC
Organism: uncultured Coriobacteriaceae bacterium; assembly: GCA_902778135.1. Lineage (GTDB taxonomy): Bacteria > Actinomycetota > Coriobacteriia > Coriobacteriales > Atopobiaceae > UBA1367. The sequence goes on along the minus strand of CACYWP010000010.1, from coordinate 72,346 downwards.
CCCATGCGATGAAGGCTCCGATGTTGGGCATGACCATGCCACTGAGGGCCTTGCCAAAGCTTGAGACCTTGGCGCGAATGTCTGCCATGTTCCTCTCCTTGAAGATCCGGGAGCACCGTCCTGGTGCTCGTTCTTTAGAAGAGTTGTTGAAACGACAATTAGGATACTACAACTATCAAATTGAAAGCACAACTGCAAATTGTCCGATTGTGTCCATATCCCCTGAATATAGAGGTAGACGCTACGATTTTACGGGTAAACGGTCAGAGGATGCCTGCTCTGACACGTTGAAACCTATTTTTGAAATGACACTTGACACTTTTAAAGCAACAAGTCAAACTACAGTTAAGTTGTTGAAACGACAGCAGCAACAAGCTCTTAGTACGAGGCATCAAGGAAGGAACGGAAAGGGGTTCTCATGAAGGCGAAGGCAGTCAGGCTTCACGGCGCCATGGATCTGAGGCTCGAGGAGTTCGAGCTTCCCGAGATCGCCGATGACGAGATGCTGGTCGAAGTCATCTCCGACTCTATTTGCATGTCAACCTATAAGATGGCCAAGCTGGGCACCGAGCACAAGCGCGTCCATGCCGACGCGGCCGAGCATCCGCCCATCACGGGTCATGAGTTTGCCGGCAACATCGTCCAGGTGGGCGCCAAGTACGCCGACCTGTACAAGCCCGGCCAGAAGTTCACCATCCAGCCGGCCATCAACTACAAGGGCTCGATGGACTCACCCGGCTACTCCTACGAGTTCTGCGGCGGCGACGCCACGTACTGCATACTGCCGCAGGAGATCTTTGCTACCAACAGTTTCCTCGTCTATGAGGGTGAGGCGTACTATCAGGCCTCCCTGGCCGAGCCGCTGTCCTGCTCGATTGGCGCCCTCAATGCCGCGTATCACACGCAGATGGGCGTCTACACTCACGAGATGGGCATCCGCGAGGGCGGCAACCTTGCTATCACCGCCGGTGCCGGCCCAATGGGCCTCGGTGCGCTCACCTATGCGCTGCACCGCGACCGCAAGCCCGGCCTGCTCGTGGTGACCGACATCAACCAGGAGCGTCTTGACCGCGCGGCGAGCCTCTTCCCGCCCGAGCAGGTCAAGGAGGAGACCGGTGTCGAGCTGCACTTCGTCAACACCGGGACCATGGATGATCCCGTGGCCGAGCTGCGCGCCATCACTGGCGGCAAGGGCTACGACGACGTGCTCTGCTACGCTCCGGCGGCCGCCGTCATCGAGCAGTCCAGCGCCATCCTGGGCCGCGACGGCTGCCTCAACTTCTTTGCCGGCCCCACCGACACCCAGTTCAGGGCACCCATCAACTTCTATGACGTGCACTACAACTCGACGCACGTCATGGGTACCACGGGTGGCAACACCGCCGACATGATCGAGTCGCTCGAGCTGACCGCAGCCGGTCGCATCGACCCGGCCGTCATGGTCACCCACATCGGCGGTCTCGACGCGGCCGCTGAGACGACGTGCGGCCTGCCGGGCATCCCTGGTGGCAAGAAGCTCATCTACACGCACATCAGCATGCCGCTCGTGGCGCTGGACGAGCTGCGCGACAAGGCTGGCGAAGACGAGCGCTATGCGGGCCTCGCCGACATCGTGGAGGCCAACAACGGCCTCTGGTGCCCGGCGGCAGAGCGCTACCTGCTGGAGCATTGGGGCGAGTAACAGCCAAGATGGTACGGGGCGATGGGATTTGCGTCCCATCGTCCCGTGACAGACGGAGCGATGCACATTGTGCGATATCATGAGGGAGGAGATATGTGCATAAGCGATCGGGAGGAGAACAGCATGCCCATGGCTGAGCGCCGAGAGCTCATTGTTGATTTCATCAATAATGAGGGCAGCGTCACCTTTGCCCAGTTGAAGCATGCATTTCCCGATGTGAGCGAGATGACCCTGCGCACCGACCTCAAGGCACTCGACCAGAACCGCCAGATCATTCGGGTGCATGGCGGAGCCAAGTCCGTGGGCTTTGCGGTGGGAACCGACGACCTGCTGGCACGTCGTGTGAGCAGACGCTCGGCAGAGAAGACGGTCATCGCGCAGAAGGCCGCAGGTCTCATAAGGGCCGGCCATACCATCTTCATCGACTCAGGGAGCACGACTACGGCGCTCGCCGCAGCGATGGAGGACATGAACCTGCTGGTCTTCACCAACTCGCTCACGGTCGCCTCGGAGCTTGCTCGGCTCGAGCACGTGATGTCCTTCATGGTAGGTGGCAGACTCAATCGCTATTCCATGAGCACCACAGGCGCCCGAGCCATCGAAGTCGTTCGCTCGATGACCTTTGACCAGGTGTTTTTAGGCGTGACCGGCCATCGACGCGGCGAGGGCTTCTCGTGCGGCTCTGACGATGAGGCGGTCTTCAAGAAGACGCTCGTCGATCGGTCGAACGAGTGCATCGTGCTCATGGATTCGAGTAAGGAGGACCGACCCTCAACCTTCAAGATTGGCGACCTGCGTGACGTCGATGTGGTGGTGTCGGATGACGGTCTTTCGACCGACTTTGTCTCCGCCTGCGAGGACCAAGGCGTTACCGTGCTGTAGCGGGCTGGGCCTATCGCGGGGTTGCCTCCACCGCGAGCTCGAGAGCGTGTCACGGGGATGCTCGAGCGTTTCCGCAACTGCGAAATTTGGTGTATTAGCACGTCTGTATCAGAAACTTACAATGTGTTCAACGTACATCCCAGAAGAACCAACCGAAGGAGGAATGCCAATGTCCGAAGAGACCAAGACCGTCTTTGACGACGGAGCGGCGCTCGTCGTGAGGAGCAACGAGGAGCTCTCCGAGAAGCTCGCCCTCATGCGCGAGGCCCAGAAGGTCTATGCGACCTTCACCCAGGAGCAGGTAGACAAGATCTTCTTCGAGGCGGCCATGGCTGCCAACAAGGCCCGTATCCCCCTGGCCAAGATGGCCGTGGAGGAGACCGGTATGGGCTGCGTGGAGGACAAGGTCACCAAGAATCACTACGCCTCCGAGTACATCTATAACGCGTACAAGAACACCAAGACCTGCGGCGTCATTGAAGAGGACCCCGTGGCCGGCATCAAGAAGATCGCCGAGCCCATCGGTGTGATCGGCGCGGTCATCCCCACGACCAACCCCACCTCTACCGCTATCTTCAAGTGCCTCATCGCACTCAAGACCCGCAACGCCATCATGATCAGTCCGCACCCGCGCGCTAAGAAGTGCACGGCCGAGGCTGCCCGCATCGTCAACGATGCTGCCGTGGCGGCTGGCGCGCCGGAGCACCTCATCGGCTGGATCGAGGCGCTCTCGCTCGAGAACACCCAGACCCTCATGGCCGACTCCGACATCATCCTGGCCACCGGTGGCCCGGGCATGGTCAAGGCGGCCTACAGCTCCGGTACGCCGGCCCTGGGCGTCGGCGCCGGCAACACCCCGGCCATCATCGACAGCTCCGCTGACGTGCGCATGGCCGTCAACTCCATCATCCACTCCAAGACCTTCGACAACGGCATGATCTGCGCCTCCGAGCAGAGCGTCATCGTGCTCGACGACGTCTATGACGAGGCCCGCGCCGAGTTCGACCGTCGCGGCTGCTATCTCCTCCAGGGCGAGGAGCTCGACAAGGTCCGCAAGACCATCATCATCAACGGTCGCCTGAACGCCCGCATCGTCGGCCAGCGCGCCGCAACCATCGCCGAGATGGCCGGCGTCGAGGTGCCCGCCTCCACCAAGATCCTCATCGGCGAGGTCGAGAGCGTCGACATCTCCGAGGAGTTCGCGCACGAGAAGCTCTCCCCGGTGCTTGCCATGTACCACGCCGCGACCTTCGACGAGGCCATCGCCAAGGCGGAGCAGCTCGTCGCCGACGGTGGCTACGGCCACACCAGCTCGCTCTACATCGACACGGCCGAGAAGGAGAAGATGGCCCAGCATGCGGCTGCCATGAAGACCTGCCGCATCCTCGTCAACACTCCCTCCAGCCAGGGTGGCATCGGCGACCTCTACAACTTCCACCTGGCCCCGTCGCTGACGCTGGGCTGCGGCTCGTGGGGCGGCAACTCCGTCTCCGAGAACGTGGGCGTCAAGCACCTCATCAACGTCAAGACGGTGGCAGAGAGGCGTGAGAACATGCTGTGGTATCGCGTGCCCGAGAAGGTCTACTTCAAGAAGGACTGCATGCCGGTGGCCCTCGACGAGCTGGGCACCGTCATGGGCAAGAAGCGTGCCTTCATCGTGACCGACACCTTCCTGTACAAGAGTGGCTTCACCAAGCAGATCGAGACGAAGCTCGACGAGATGGGTATCGTGCACGCCTGCTTCTACAACGTCGCTCCCGACCCCACGCTGCAGTGCGCGCAGGAGGGCGTGCAGCAGATCAAGGGCTTCGAGCCCGACACCATCATCGCGGTGGGCGGCGGATCGGCCATGGACGCGGCCAAGATCATGTGGCTCATGTACGAGCATCCCGAGGCCAAGTTCGAGGACATGGCCATGAACTTCATGGACATCCGCAAGCGCATCTACACCTACCCGACGCTGGGCAACAAGTGCTACTTCGTGGCCATCCCCACCAGCTCCGGCACGGGCTCCGAGTGCACGCCGTTCGCCATCATCACCGACGCCGAGACCGGCATCAAGTGGCCGCTCGCCGACTACCAGCTGCTGCCCAACATGGCCATCATCGACACCAACAACATGATGACCCAGCCCAAGGGCCTGACCTCCGCCTCCGGCGTCGACGTGCTGACCCATGCCCTGGAGGCCTACGTCTCCATCATGGCCAGCGACTACACCGACCCGCTGGCCTTGCGCGCCGGCTCGCTGGTGTTCAAGTACCTGGCCCGCTGCTACGACGACCCCAACGACTTCGAAGCCCGCGACCACATGGCCAACGCCTCCTGCCTGGCCGGCATGGCCTTCGCCAACGCCTTCCTGGGCGTCAACCACTCCATGGCTCACAAGCTGGGTGCCTACCACCACATCCCGCATGGCTGGGCCAACGCGGTCATCCTCACGCGCGTCATGCGCTACAACGCCGCCGAGCGTCCGACCAAGATGGGCAGCTTCAGCCAGTACCAGTACCCGCATGCCAAGGAGCGCTACGCCGAGTTCGGCCGCGCCTGCGGCTTCACCGGCGCCAATGACGACGAGGTCTTCGAGAACTTCATCGCCGGCATCGAGGAGCTCAAGGAGCACGTGGGCGTCAAGAAGACCATCGCCGAGTACGGAGTGGACGAGCAGTACTTCCTGGACACCCTCGACGAGATGAGCGAGAACGCCTTCAACGACCAGTGCACGGGCGCCAACCCGCGCTACCCGCTGATCAGCGAGATCAAGGAACTGTACCTGGATGCCTACTATGACCGTCCGGCCACGAGCTACGAGGACTAGGCGGACGCCTTCCAAGAAGAGGAGCAAACCATGAGACTTCCCAAGGACAAGACGGTCATCGTCGAGCGCCACAACAAGGTCGTCTACGACTGCGGCGACACGGTGGTCAAGGTCTTCAACGGCACCAAGCCGGCGGCGGACATCTTTGCCGAGGCGACCAAGCTGGCTCGCGCGGAGCAGGCGGGCATCAACGTGCCCGAGCTCATCGAGGTGAGCAAGTCAGGTGTCAACTGGGCCATTGCCACCAAGAAGGTGGAAGGCGCCACGCTGCGCGAGCAGCTCAAGGCGAACCCCGAGCGCGAGGACGAGATCCTCGATCAGCTGATCGGCCTCGAGCTCGACGTGCACGCCCACAAGAGCCCGCTGATGGGCCGCCAGAAGGACAAGCTCACCCGTATGATCAATGCGGCCACCGACATCATCGGCGAGGCGCAGCGCTACGAGCTGCTCCACACGCTGGAGGGCATGCCCAACCACACCAAGCTGTGCCACGGCGACTTCGTGCCGTCCAACATCGTCGTCCCCGATGACGGTGGCGCGCCGGTCATCCTGGACTGGGCGCATGCCACCCAGGGCAACGGTGCCGCGGACTGCGCCATCACCTACCTGCACCTGATCATGAACGGCGAGAACGAGTTTGCCGAGAAGTACCTGCATCGCTACTGCGAGCGTCAGGGCTGCACGGTCGCCTACGTGCAGAGCTGGTGCTCCATCGTGGCCGCAGCCGAGCTCTCCCGCGGTCGCGTGCACGAGCAGGACTTCCTGCTCACCTGGGTCGACGTCGTCGACTGGGTGTAAGAGGCGTCATACGCTCTGAACGCAGGGGCCGGGAGCTTTCCTCCCGGCCCCTTTTCCACCCTTCGACCATCTGGGACGGTTCTCCGCGGTCGAAAGCCTCGACCAGACCAGGTCAAGTTCGACCATCTGGGACGGTTCTCCACGGTCGAATCCCAAAGCGATCGCAGGTTCGACCGCGGAGGACCGTCCCAGATGGTTGCCAAGCGATCGCAAATTCGACCAAGGAGAACCGTCCCCGACGGTCGAACCTGGTCGGACTTGGCCGAGACTTTCGACCAAGGAGAACCGTCCCAGACGGTCGAACGCCAGCTTGATGCGTTTGTTGTCAAGTGGGCGGTTGCGCGCTTCCCTTTGTGTGCGTAGTCCGATATGCTCGTTCCCAAACGGGACGCCTCGGAAGGGAGAGCGTTGGGGCACCGTTAGCGCCTGGACCAGAATGGGCTGGTTGACGAGGATGGCAGTTATCGAAACACTCGGCGGATGCTGCCACGGCCACGAGGGTGAGTCGTAAGAGGGGAAGCAAAGAGCGGGGCAGACCCCGTAACAGAGGTCCCCTCGACACCCAAGATTCAGCGATAGACAAAGCATGGCTGCCGCACCCTGCGATGCGGTGGTCCGTGGCTCGGGCTTGTCCGCAGGCGGAATCGCCGGCAGGCAGACCTCGCCCACCCTATGAATTCTGGAGGACGCATCATGTGTGGAGTAGTTGGATATACCGGTAGGAACCAGGCCGTCAATTGGCTGCTGGACGGATTGCAGACGCTCGAGTATCGCGGTTACGACTCGGCGGGCATCCAGGTGGTCTCGCCCTCGGGCAACCTGCATGGCGTCAAGTGCGCCGGTCGCGTTGCCACGCTGCGCGAGCGCGCCACGGCCGCCAATCCGGTGGGGACGTGCGGCATCGGGCACACCCGCTGGGCGACCCACGGTGCCCCCACCGACCGCAACGCGCACCCGCATCTGGATGGAACCGGTCGCATCGCGGTCGTCCACAACGGCATCATCGAGAACTTCCAGGACCTGCGTCGCGAGCTGATGGCATCTGGCCACACCTTCGTCTCCGACACCGACACCGAGGTTATCCCGCATCTCATCCAGGAGGCCCTCGACGGCCCCGCCAAGGGCGACCTCGCCCTGGCCGTGCGCAACGCGGCCGACCGGCTGGAGGGAAGCTGGGCCCTGGGCGTCATCTGCGCGGATTGCCCCGGCACCATCGTGTGCACGCGCAACGGCTCGCCGCTCGTGGTCGCCAGCACCGAGGACGGCGCCTATGCGGCCTCCGACGTCATGCCCCTGGCCAGCGTCACCTCGCATGTCCTGCAGCTGAACGACTATGACGTGGCGACGCTCCAGGCCGACGGCACCATCACGATCCGCGACCGCAACGGTCGTCCCGTGACGAACCCGAACTCCTTCGACATCGACTGGGATGCCTCGGCGGCCAAGATGGGCGGGTACTCCGACTTCATGGCAAAGGAGATCAGCGAGCAGCCCGAGGCCATCGAGCGCCTGCTGGCAGGGCGCCTCGGCGAGCACGGCATCGAGCTGGACGAGCTGTCCCTGTCGCGCTCGGAGCTTGCCGCCGTCGACAAGATCGTGATCATCGCCTGTGGCACCTCCTACCATGTGGGCCTCGTCGCCAAGACGGCCATCGAGCGCTGGGCCAAGGTCCCCGTCGAGGTCGAGTACGCCAGCGAGTTCAACTACAACGAGGACTATCTGGTGACGGACCACACCATGTGCCTCGTCATCACCCAGTCGGGCGAGACGGCCGACACGCTGTCCGCCGCCCGCCGCATGCGTGGCATGGGCTGCAACGTCTTCGCCATCACCAACGTGCTGGGCTCCACTGCCGCGCGCGAGGCCGATGGCGCCCTGTACATCCAGGCCGGACCCGAGATCGCCGTGGCCTCCACCAAGGCCTACACCGCCCAGATGGTGGCCTCCTACCTGTTGGCCCTGCGTCTCGCCCTGGCCAACGGCAACATGACGCTCGACGAGGTCCAGAAGCACTTCCACGAGTTCGAGCAGCTCCCCGACCTGATGCGCGAGGTCCTGTCCCGTCGCTGGCAGGACAAGCAGGCAGCCGCCCGCTTCCGCGACAAGACGAGCTCGCTGTTCCTGGGGCGCAACGTCAGCGCCACCACCGCCTACGAGGGCGCACTCAAGCTGAAGGAGATCAGCTACCTGCATGCGGAGGCCTATCCCTCCGGTGAGATGAAGCATGGCCCCATCTCGCTCATCGAGCCGGGATTCCCCGTGGTGGCCGTCGTCCCGGCCGACCACGTGCACGACAAGACCGTCTCCAACATCCAGGAGTGCCTGGCCCGTGGCGCGGTGGTCGTGGCCGTGGCGACCGACGGCGACGAGAAGGTGGCCAAGATGTGCCAGGAGGTGCTGTGGATCCCGCAGTGCCCCGATCAGCTGCTCGTGCCGGCCATCTCCGTCATCCACCTGCAGCTGCTGGCACGCTACGTGGCGCGCGACCGCGGCTACGACGTGGACAAGCCACGCAACCTGGCCAAGTCCGTCACGGTGGAGTAGCACGTGCCGTCCGCGGGCGTTGGCATAGACATTCTCGAGATCTCCCGCATGGAGCGTGCCCTCGCACGGCATGCGTCGTTCGCCTCTCGGATGTTCACCGACGAGGAGCGGCGCTTCTGCGAGGGCACGGCCCGGCCCGCGGAGCACTACGCCGCGCGCTTCGCCGCGCGCAAGGCGGTGCTGAAGGCATTGGGCTGTGGTTTCGGACAGGGCGTCGGACGCAAGGACGTCTCGGTCGCGATCGATGCGAACGGCCGACCGGTGGCGGTGCTGAGGGGAAGGGTGCAGGAGGTGGCGCGCGAAAGGGGCGTCGTGGAGATCGCCCTGTCGCTGTCGTTCACCCATGACGTCGCGACGGCCATGGCGCTGCTGGTGACCGACGAGGTGCGCCCCCAGCCCAAGGTCGAGCGCGACCCCCAGCAGGAGCTGATGTCGTCGTTCAAGCAGGCGCGCACGGTCATCGAGGAGCTGGAGCGCCTGCAGGGCAACCTGTAGGGGCCACTCGGGCGTCGGAGGGCGGCTCCCGGGCCGACGGAAATGCGCGACGTGCGGGCCTCGTTCCCGAACGGCTCGCACGACTCCGGCACCTTCCCATAAAGACGCAGGTCAGACGCGTGTCACCTCATCGGGGTGGCACGCGTCTCTGCCAAGCGTGCCGTGGCGGGAGCCGGAGAATCGCTATCATGGTTGGCGTGGACCACGCGAAGAAGGAGAGTGACCCCATGCAGCCAGTTCTGAACGTCGAGGACGTGCGGATGCTCGAGGAGAACCTGACCAAGGTTGGCGTCAGCATCTCCGAGCTGATGCACCGTGCCGGATCGGCCGCCGCGGGCGAGGTCCTGGCCATGGGCGACCTGCAGCACGTGACGGTGTTCTGCGGCTTTGGCAACAATGGCGGCGATGGGTGGGTGGCCGCCGAGGAGCTGCTGCGCAAGGGCGTGCGCGTGACGGTCATCACCCCGATCGAGGCGGAGGACATCCACAGCGACCTGGCGCGCATGGTTGCCCAGAGCGCGTTGGAGGTGGGGGTCCAGGCGCTCGTCGCCCCGCCGCGCTCTGACGTGGAGAGCCTGCTCGAGCAGACCGACGTGGTCATGGACTGCATGTTCGGCACGGGCTTCCATGGGGTCGCGCACGCACCCTTCGACATCTGGATCGACTGCATCAACGCCTGCGGTGCGCGCGTGCTGGCCGTCGACGTTCCCAGCGGCCTCTCCGCCCAGACGGGCCATGCCGAGGGACCGTCCGTGATCGCCGACGAGACCATCACGATGCTGACGCTCAAGCCCGGGCTGCTGTCCGACGAGGGCCGCGACGTGTGCGGTGCCATCGTCGTGGCACCGCTGGCCGAGCAGACCGAGCAGCTGGCCATCGAGGCCGACCCGGTGGCGTGGCGTGCCGACCTTGGTGACTACCAGGCGGTCATCGCCCCGCCGACGACGTCTGTCGACAAGTTCACGCGTGGGTCGGTGCTCGTGGTGGGCGGCTCGACGCGCTTTACCGGAGCGCCGATGATGGCCGCTCTGGCGGCCGCGCGCGCCGGGGCGGGCTATGTCACGCTGGCGGTGCCCGAGCCCATCGTCGGCATCGTGCAGTCCCGCATGATGGAGATACCGGTGGTGGGGTTGCCCGCCGAGCCCGACGGAGCGTTCTCGAACCGCGCCGCAGACCTGGTGGTCAAACTGGCAGAACGCCGCAGCGCGACGCTGGTCGGCCCGGGCATGCGCGTCTCGTCCGGTACCGTGGCCGTGGTGTCCGCCCTGCTCAACTCCGATGCCAAGCTGGTCGTCGATGCCGACGCGCTCAACTGCATCTCGAGGCTGACCTCGGGTCAGCTGGAGGACTTCCCCGAGGTGCTGCGGCGTCCCGCCCCCATCATCATGACGCCCCACCGCGGGGAGCTGGGCCGCCTGATCGGCCTGGCGGACACCCCGCCCGACTCGCTGACGGCCATGCTGGACGCCGCACGCAGGATCGTGTGGTCCGACGGGGGCAACGAGCTGGCCATCCTTGCCAAGGGCAACGCGAGCGCCTGCGTGGGCGTCGAGGCGGCGATCCTGCCCAAGCCGGGCCCCGCGTCGCTGGCGACGGCCGGGTCGGGTGATGTGCTGGGTGGCATCATGGCGACGCTGCTGGCACGCGGCGAGGTGGATGGCACCGACCTGCCGCTGCTGGCCGCGCTGGCCTGCGAGATACACGGGCACGCCGCGTTGATGGCGGCCGAGCGCTATGGCTCGCGCGGGGTCATGGCGGGCGACGTCATCGATATGATCGGTCTTGCTGTTGACGCCATCGAGGAGCGCGCTATGATGGCGGGACTCGAATACGAGTGAGGGCCCTTTCGAAGAGATGGGGGACGGGCCAAGGGCGTGGGCGGGAAGCCCTCCTGCCAGCACGTGCCTGGCCCGTCGCCTGCAAGGAGGCGATGCGCCCATGCCACTGACATCCGAACCACTCGACCGCTGGGCCTGGGTCGAGATCGACTTGAACGCGGTGCGCAAGAACACCCGCGCCATCAAGGGGCTGCTGCGGCGCGGCACGCGCCTGATGTGCGCGGTGAAGGCGGACGGCTATGGCCACGGTGCCATCGAGTGCACCAAGGCCATGCATTCCGCGGGGGCGGACCAGTTTGCCGTTGCGACGGTGGCCGAGGGAGTGGAGCTGCGCCAGGCGGGCATCGAATGGCCCATCCTCATGCTCAACCAGGCGCCCGAGACCGCCATCGACACGCTGGTCGCCTACGACATCATGCCTGCCGTGTTCACCACCGAGTTCGCGCTGGCGTACGGGGAGCGGGCCGCTGCCGCGGGCAAGGTCGGCAGATACCACATGGCCATCGACACCGGCATGACGCGCATCGGCGTGCTGCCTGACGATGCGGTCGAGTTCCGCCGGTTCATCGACTTCCACCGCGGGCTGTCGTGCGCAGGCACCTTCACGCACTTCGCAACGGCCGACGTGATCCAGGACTGGGACTTCAAGCTGCAGGCCAAGCGCTTCATGGACACCGTCGCGGCGCTGCGTGACGCGGGTTGCGACGTGGGTTTGGTCCACTGCGACAACACGCCTGGCACCATCCTGCATCCCGAGCTGCACAACGACATGTGCCGCGCGGGCATCGGCCTGTACGGACTGCAGCCGGCCGAGTCCACGGCGCCGCGCATCTCGCTGGAGCCTGCCATGAGCGTCCGCACCCGCATCACCAGGGCGGTCAATCCCGCGGTGGGCGAGGGCGTCAGCTATGGCCTGAACTACCGCGTGCCCACCCCGCACATACAGATCGCAACCATACCCATCGGCTATGCGGACGGCCTGTCCCGCTCGCTGTCGGGACGCATGGACGTGCTGGTGCATGGCCAGCGTGCGCGCCAGGTGGGCAACATCTGCATGGACCAGTGCATGTTCGCGGTGGACACCAACCCCGCGAGGTCGTATCACCGCGCGACGCCGGTTGCCGAGGGCGACCTGGTCACCATCATCGGCGAGGATGGGGACGAGCGCATCACCGCCGACGAGATGGCCCAGCTGCGTGGCACCATCAACTACGAGGTGACGTGCAACTTCGGCATGCGCATGGAAAAGGTGTACGTCTGAGGTGCCAGACGGTGGGAGGGCCCTTCGTCTGGGGTCGGCCCATCGCTCGATACGGGAGGGGACACGTGCCGAGACAGAAGAGGGAGCGACCCTCCCTTGCGGACGAGGAGGGCGTCATGGCCATCATGCAGATACCGGGACACGACCACCAGAGGCCGCGCGAGGTGACGCTGGACGAGATCCGCGCGGTGCTCGGCGACTGCCGCCTGTGCCCGCTGGGGGAGACGCGCACCAACCTGGTGTTTGGCGTGGGCAATCCGAACGCGCGCGTGATGTTCATCGGCGAGGGCCCCGGAAAGAACGAGGACCTGCAGGGCGAGCCGTTCGTCGGCGCCGCCGGGCAGCGGCTGAACAGCCTGCTCTCCCTGGCTGGGCTGCGGCGCGAGGACATCTACATCGCCAACGTCATCAAGTGCCGTCCACCCTCCAACCGCAACCCCAGGCCCGAGGAGATCGAGGCCTGCTCGCCGTTCCTGCGCGAGCAGATCCGCTCCATCTGGCCTGACGTCATCGTCTGCCTGGGCAACTTCGCGACGCAGTTCGTGCTGCGCACCGAGCTGGGCGTGACGAAGCTCCGTGGCCAGCTGTACCAGACGGGCCACTTCGTGGTGTGCCCGACCTTCCATCCGGCGGCGACGATCTACCACCAGGACTGGCTGCCCCTGCTGGAGGACGACATGCGCATGGTGGGTGCATGGCTGGCTGCCAATCCCGTGCAGGGCTGACGGATGCCGACCGGGACGTTCGACCGTCTGGGACGGTTCTCCACGGTCGAAAGGTCTGAGATGATTCGACCAAGGAGAACCGTCCCAGATGGTCGAACCGGGGGATTGGGGCCGGTGGTGCGGACGGCTTGTTTCACCTGAGGAGAAGGACATGGATGAGGCTCGTTTTCTGACGAATGCGACCGAGGAGACGATTGCGCTGGGGCGCCGGCTGGGTGCGCTGCTCTCGGCGGGCGATGTACTGGTGCTGACCGGCGACCTGGGGGCGGGCAAGACCCAGCTGACCAAGGGCATCGCCGCCGGCATGGGCATCGAGGACGACGTCACCAGCCCAACCTTCAACATCCTGATGGTCTACGAGGGTGCCGACGCCCCGCTCTACCACTTCGACCTGTACCGGCTGGACGACCCCGACCAGCTGGAGGACATCGGTCTGTATGACGCGCTGGAGGGCGACGGCCCCTGCGTCATCGAATGGGGCGAGCAGTTCTCCGACCAGATCGGCCCGGATCGGCTGGACGTGTGCCTGACGCGCCTGGACGACCAAGTGCAGGCAGGCGAGGAGCCGCCGCGCGAGGTGCGGCTGGTGGCACACGGTGCCCGCGCCGAGGAGCTGGTGGCAGCCTTGGCCTAGTCGTACGGCGGAGCGTCGGGCAGGCTGGTACCACATACCCGTCATCGTGGAGCGAACGACCCAACTCTGGCCGTTTTGCGTGATGTGGCCCGCAATGGCGGGTTGCGGCTACACTGGTTGGTTGCGAAACCACCAGAAAGGCCGACGATGAACACCACCTCTGACCAGCGCATTGTGCTTGCGCTTGACACCTCTACCGACATGCTGTGCTGCTCTGTCGCGGCGCTTGGAGCCAAGGGGCCGCGCATCCTTGCGACGGGCGACCACCTGTGCCGACGCCAGACCAACGTCGAGCTGACCTCGACCGCCCTGGACCTGCTGGCCAAGGCGGGGTTGACGATGGCAGACGTCGACGAGGTGCTGGTGGGTCGTGGACCCGGGTCGTTCACCGGCGTGCGCATTGGCATCGCCACGGCCAAGGGCCTGTCCTGTGGTCTGGGCATTCCGCTCTACGGCGCATCGACGCTGGATGCGGCCGCGTGGCATGCGTGGGGCGCGGGGGTCCGCGGCTTGGTGGGCGTGGTCGGCGACGCCATGCGCGGCGAGGTCTACCCGGGCCTCTATCAGGTGGACGAGGGTGGTCCCCAGCGCCTGTTCGTGGCCGAGACCGTGGTCAAGACTCAGGCGTGCATCGACGACTGGGCCGCACGCCGCGACCGCGACACCATCACGCTGACGGGTGACGGCCTGAAGAAGTATCGCGCGCGCTTCGAGGGGGCGGGATTTGCCCGCTTTGCCGACGAGGACGTATGGCATCCGTCATCGGAGGGGCTGCTGCGTGCCGCGCAGGCAGCCCCACGCGACGCCGTCCGGGACAATGGCGACCCGGCGCTGGTCCTGCCCATCTACACGCGCCTGTCCGATGCCGAGGAGGCCGAGCGACAGCGTCTGGGCTTGGGGCAGTCGGGGTTCGTCGAGGGATCGGGCGTCGCGGAGGACCTGGCCGGCATCCACCTGCAGCTGCGACCGATGTCGGTCAACGACATCGCCCAGGTGGAGGCCCTCGAGGCGCGTGCCTACGAAGGTGGCGTCCACGAGCCCTGGGCGGCGCCGATGTTCGAGGAGGAGCTGACCCAGCCGGGGCGGACCTGGTGGGTGGCCCATGACCGGGGGACCATCGTCGGGTTTGCCGGGGGCCTGCTGGCGGGCGACCGTCTGGAGGTGCTGGACATCGCGGTCGACCATGCGCGGCGCCACGAGGGCATCGCGACGAGGCTGCTGACCCGGCTGGCCTATGACGGCCAGACGCTGGGTGCCTCCGAGATCTCGCTGGAGGTGCACGAGGGCAACGAGGCGGCCTGTGGATTGTATGAGAGCCTCGGGTTCATGCAGGTGGGGTTGCGGCGCGACTACTACGGCCCGGGCAACCATGCCCTGATCATGACTGCGAACCTGCCCATGGCCGTGGACGCGGACCGCGTGGGCGACCGTCCCGAGCCCCGACCGTCGGTGCGTCCTTGGCCCATCTTGCCCCTGCCGCGCACGTCGGGGCAGCAGGAGGCGATCCAGGCTGCAGGGCCGCTGGTGCTGGCCATCGAGAGCAGCTGCGACGAGACCGCCCTGGCCATCATTGACGGGAAAGGCAACATCTGTGCCAACGTCGTGGCGACCCAGATCGACTTCCACGCGCGCTTTGGCGGGGTGGTGCCCGAGATTGCCAGCCGCAAGCACACCGAGGCCATCGTCGGAGTCTTCGAAGAGACGCTGGCAAAGGCGGGAGAGCACTTCGGCGTGGACACCCTGGCGCCGGCCGACCTTGCCGGCATCGGTGTCACCGCAGGCCCTGGTCTCGTCGGGGCCCTGGTGGTGGGCGTCGCCTTCGCCAAGGGGCTCTGCGCCGCGACGGGCCTGCCCCTCATCCCGGTCCATCACCTGGAGGGGCACCTTTTGGCGAACCTCTTCGAGACCCCGGACCTCCAGCCGCCGTTCGTCGCCAGCCTCGTCAGCGGCGGCAACACGATGCTGGTGCTCGTGAGGGCCTGGGGCGACTACGAGATTCTGGGCCAGACCATCGACGATGCGGTGGGCGAGGCCTTTGACAAGGTTGCCAAGGCGCTGGGCCTGGGCTATCCGGGCGGTCCGGCCATCAGCCGTCTGGCGGCCGAGGGCAACCCGCGCGCCATCAACTTCCCGCGCGCGATGATGCACAGCCATGACTACCGCTTCTCGCTGTCGGGGCTGAAGACCGCGGTCATCACGCACATCCAGGGCGAGAACAAGGCCGGCCGTGCCATCGACCTGCCCGACCTGGCCGCCAGCTTCCAGGCGGCCGTCGTGGACGTACAGGTGGCGAAGGCTGCGGCGGCGGTCGAGGAGTGCGGCGTCAGCGACTTCTGCGTGGGCGGTGGCGTCGCGGCCAACCCCGCACTGCGGTCGGCCTACCAGGAGCGGTTTGCCCGGATGGGGGTGCGGGTGACCGTGCCGCCCGTGGTGGTCTGCGGTGACAACGGCGCGATGATCGCCCTCGCGGCGCTGCGCAACCTGCGTGCGGGCGTGACGGCACCCCTCACGCTGGACGCCGCGCCGAACGCGAAGCTGGGCGAATGGAGCAGCCCCGAGCCCCCCGTGGTCGGCACCGGCTGGCCCGAACACTAGCCTTCGACCGTCCCAGATGGACGAACGGGGCTGTTGCTGTTGCTTGGGTCGCTGTTGCCGACATGTATCAAACTTGGCCGTGCGCTTGCTTCAGCTGCGCCAGACTCTTACCTTATCCAATACGCGGCGGGACTTTCTCGCATTGGGTTGCAAGGGGGAGGGGAATGGGTCCCCTCCGGTTGCGCTGCGTGAAAGGGGTCTCACAAACCAGGGAGAAAGAGGTTCGTCATGGCAGACACCCGTATCAATGCTACCTCCGACATGTATCAGTCACTCCAGAAGGTCTCGCGTCGTGACTTCCTCAAGCTCTCCGGTCTGGCGACCCTCTCGCTGGGCCTGACCGCCTGCGGCCCCGCGGCAAATGAGGATGATGCCGCTCCCGACGCCGCCGATGCCGCCGCTGGCTCCGCGTTTGCCGCTGACGGCACCCTGCGCGTGGGCATGGAGGCTGCCTACGCCCCCTACAACTGGCAGGCCACCGAGGAGTCCGAGTTCACCATCCCCATCGAGAACGTCAGCGGTGCCTTCGCCGACGGCTACGACGTCCAGATTGCCAAGACGGTCGCCGAGGGTCTCGGGCTCGAGCCCATCGCCGTCAAGCTGGAGTGGGACGGCCTCATCGAGGCGCTGGGCCAGGGTCAGATCGACGTCATCATCGCCGGCATGACCGCCACGCCCGAGCGCATGGAGTCCATCGACTTCACCGAGCCCTACTACGTGGGCACCTATGGCCTCATGGTGCAGAAGGGCTCCGCATACGAGAACGCCACCTCCATCCAGGACTTCAAGGGCGCGGCCGTCCTCGGCCAGAAGGACACCCTGCTCGACGACGTCATCGACGAGATCGAGGGCGTCAACCACCTGAGCCCCGTGCCCACCGTGCCCGACCAGATCTCCAACCTGCTCGCCGGCTCCTGCGACGCCATCACCTTCGACGTGGGCAACATCCAGTCGATGACCGACGCGCATCCCGAGCTCGTGGGCCTCATCTTCGACGAGGGCAAGGGCTTCTCCGAGGAGGTGCCCGTCAACATCGGCATCTCCAAGGGCAACGACGACATCGTCGCGCAGATGAACGACATCCTCGCCACCATCGACGAGGCTCAGCGTCAGGACATCTGGGCCGCCGCCGTGGAGCGTCAGCCGGAGTAACACGCAAGACTGAGGAGGCTGCTCCCCCTCTTCCCCATGGGGGAGAGGGGGAGCAACCCATCACGGCCGCATGGGTGAGCTCCAGTGCCATGGGAGCGTCGGTTCGGGGAAAGGGCGTGCACCTTGTCGCGTCTTCGCAAGATCAAGCAGTTCGTTATCAGTGACCATCGTTACGTCTTCCTCGCGACGTCGTTCGTGGCGGCCGTGGGCATCTGGTTCTCGCTGCAGAGGCGTTCGGCCATGAGCTTCCTGCGCGGTGCCTATACGGTCGAGGTCGCCATGTATTGGTTCCTCATGGCATGGCTCGCCCTCTCGGCAGTCGCACTCGTGTGGAAGCTCACGCACTGGAAGGGTGACGCATACCAGCGTACCTCGCCCTTCACCAAGCCTGCCGCCAAGGCCGCGCTTCGCCTTGGCTCGTATGCGGTGTGCGCCGTCACTGCGGCGCTGTTCGTCGACCGCGCGGTGATGGGCTTCCTCTCGGTGGTGTCCGACAGCCTCAGCCACGACAAGAATCCTTCCGACTTCCTCAGCTCCATCGTCTACATGCTGGACAAGAGCTATGGAATCATCGGCCAGGGCATCCTCACCACGGTGGGCCTGTCGGTCTTTGGCACGCTCATCGCCTTCGTGCTGGCCATTCTGCTGGTGTTCCTGCGCATCCAGCAGGTCGACCGCTGCGACAACGACGCCGTGCGCTTCTTCAAGACCTTTGGCACGGCCTTTGCCAAGGTCTACTCGACCGTGGTGCGCGGCACGCCCATGATGGTCCAGGGCATGCTCATCTACTTCGCGGGCTTTGGCCTGCTGCGCAACTCGGGCATGACGGTGAGCGAGATCGGCAAGGTGTGGTCCACCTTCGTGGCCGGCCTCGTGACCATCTCGCTCAACTCCACCGCGTACATGATGGAGGTCCTGCGCGGCGGCATCGAGGCCGTCGACCCTGGCCAGAACGAGGCAGCGCGCTCGCTGGGCCTGTCGCAGTGGCAGGCCATGATTAAGGTGGTCTTCCCGCAGGGCATCAAGAACGCCATCCCCGCGCTCTCCAACGAGCTGGTCGTCAATATCAAGGACTCCTCGGTGCTCTCGGTCATCGGCGTGTTCGACCTGATGTTTGCCACCAAGACCGTGGTGGGCATCTACTTCAAGCAGGTCGAGCTCTACGTGGTCGCGGCGCTGTGCTACCTGTGCCTGACCATGGTGGCCAGCTGGCTGCTGGGCAAGTTCGCCCAGCGGCTCTCGGTGGAGCCCCAGCCCCTGACCAGCGTCTCCGACATGAACGCCACGGTCGGCACCGTAGCAGGCACGGGCAGCTCCGAGTATTCGCTCGACAAGAAGAAGGCGAGGTAGGCCATGGGTCTGGATAACACTGCGGCCGAGCCGCTCATTCGCGTGGAGAACCTGCGCAAGTCGTTTGGCAGCCATCTGGTGCTGAAGGACATCGACTTTGCCGTGATGCCCGGTGAGGTCGTGACCATCATCGGTGCGTCGGGTAGCGGCAAGTCCACGCTGCTGCGCTGCATGAACCTGCTCGAGACGCCCGACTCCGGCCACATCTGGTTCCACGGCGAGGACCTGGCGGCCGACCGCGTCAACATCAACCGTCTGCGCGAGAAGATCGGCATGGTCTTCCAGAGCTTCAACCTGTTCAACAACAAGAACGTGCTGGACAACTGCACGCTGGCGCCCGTCACCCTCAAGAAGATGGGCAAGGCCGAGGCCGAGGACGTGGCGCGCAGGAACTTGGAGGCCGTGGGGCTTTCGGACTTCATCAATGCGCCTGCGACCTCGCTTTCCGGCGGCCAGAAGCAACGTGTGGCCATCGCGCGAGCCCTCTGCATGAAGCCCGACCTGATGCTCTTCGACGAGCCGACCTCCGCGCTCGACCCCGAGATCGTGGGCGAGGTTCTCAACGTCATGCGCGACCTGGCGGCCGAGGGCATGACGATGGTCGTGGTCACGCACGAGATGGCCTTCGCCAAGAACGTCTCGGACAAGGTCGTGTTCATGGACCAGGGCGTCATCGCCGAACAGGGCGACCCCCAGCAGATGTTCACCGACCCGCAGCTGCCGCGTACGCGCGAGTTCCTGGCGCGCTATCTGGAGGACTAGGGCATTCGTGGCACGCGGGTTCGACCGTCTGGGACGGTTCTCCGCGGTCGAAACATCTATAACCTTTCGACCGCGGAGAACCGTCCCAGACGGTCGAACCCGAGGTTGGCGAGGAAGCCTCTGTGATTACCGTGCACCTACAGAAGCTCGTGGCTGCGGGTACAGCGCTCGTTGTGGCGCTTGGTGCCCCGACTTTGGCGAACTCGCGTCATTGGGGCATGGCAGGATGCAGTCGCACGCGTGTGTCCGAAGAGTACACGGCGATGAGATACGTTGATGCCAATCAGGTGGACGACCTGCGCATCGAGTGGAACGTGGGCTCGGCAAGCGTTGTCGTGGTCGGCGACAGCAAGCTCGGCGGGCAGATTGCCATCTCGGAGACGGCTCCCGAGGGTTGGAGCGACACGCCGCATATGACGATCGAAGGCAAGGGGGGCGAGCTTGTCGTTCGTTATGGGGACCTCGAGCCTTCCTTCACACCGTCCCCGGCTGCGCGGGAAAAGACCTTGACGATAACCCTGCCCAGGAGCTGTGCCAATCGGTTGAGGACCGTGACGGTCAGCGGATCGTCGGGCGAGTATGCCCTGGAGGACATAACGTGCGAAACCCTGAGTGCGCACTTTGAAGCGGGCGTCATGAAGGCCAAGGACGTGGCTGTGCGCGACCTGACTTGCAGCGCAAGCAGCGGGCACATTGGCTTCGATGGCACCGTGAGCTCGTCGATTGCCGTGGGTGTGACGAGTGGCACCGCTCGCGTGCGTACGGACACGACGCCCAAGAAGGCCAATCTGGAAGCCAGCAGCGGGACCGTGGATCTGCTCCTTCCAAGAGACGCGGGCTTCACGGCCCAAGTGAAGGTGGGCGCTGGCTCGTTCGACTGCGACTTCAAGACAACCGAGCGTGACGGCAGGCTCGTTGCCGGAGACGGCGGGATGTCGCTGAACATGAGCGTCTCGAGTGGTACCGCGCACATTGGCAAGCGCTGACCACAGGCAGAATCCCTCCCACGACTCTGCATAGGCGCGCTAGACTGGTCGCGGGAAACCTATGGCAGGGAGTCTCACATGAAGCCTGACTATGTCATAACATCGGCTAACGTATTCACTGGTGAGCAGGGCTGCGACGAGGCTCGCCCACTGGCAATTGCGGTGCGCGACGGTCGCGTGAGCGCGGTTGCACCGCGCGGTCAGGCCAACGAGCTTGCCCAGGGTGCCCTCGTGGAGGACTGGGGCGACGCTTTCGTCTGCCCTGGATTCCATGACGCGCACCAGCATGTGTTCCATGCGGCCCTCTTCCCGAGTGCGCTGGCCACCGAATACGCGGGCACTTCCGAAGCCGACTGCGTGGCACACCTGCAGGCGTGGGCCGCCGACCGTCCCGATGACGGCTCGTGGCTCGTTTCCCACGGCTGGCGCGAGGCCCTGTGGAATCCGCCTGTCGTCCCTACCCGCGCCTCGCTTGACGCAGCGTTCCCCAACCGGCCCGTGGCCATGTACTCGGGCGACGCGCACACGCTGTGGACCAACACCGCCGGCCTCCGCGCCTTGGGCATTGACGACGACACCGAGCCTCCCGCAGGCGGTAGCTTCGACCGCGATGAGCATGGCCATCTGACGGGCGTCATCCGCGAGGCTGCGGGCATGGTATATGTGGCGCGCGTGCTGTCGAGCTTTACCACCGAGCAGCTGTGTGCCATCTACCGCGACTACTTCGCCCGTCTGCGTGGCATGGGCATCACCTCGGTCTGCGACATGGCGCTCTCGTTGCTGCCGGGGGCGGATGGCATAAACCCACAGGTATACGAGGCGCTTGAGACTTCGGGCGACCTGACGGTGCGGGCGCACCTGTTCCCGACGCTCTCTGACGACCAATCCAACCTCGAAAGCCTGCAGGCGCGCCTTACGGGCACGCGCTTGCGCGCACCGGGCTTCAAGCAGTTCTTTGACGGCGTGAGCAGCCAGCATACCGCCTGGTGCACCGAGGAGTACGAGAACGCGCGCTTTGTCGGCGATGTGGGGCGGCCCACGGTTGCCCCCGAACGTATGCGCGAGCTGGTGCTGGCTGCCGCCGCACGTGGGCACTCGGTGCGCATCCATACTATCGGGGACGCGGCGGTGCACGCGGCCATCGACATCTTTGACGAGGCGTATCGGCGCTTTGGTGCCCCCACGCAGGGACGCAACACCATGGAGCACATCGAGGACATCCAGCCCGCCGACATCGCGCGTCTGCGCGAGGCTCGTGTGGTGGCGTCGGTACAGCCGCCGCACGTAACGATCGACCTGGCCCAGCCGGCACGCGACCTGGGGGAGTGGCGGGCGCGGCGCATGTGGCCGTTTGCGGGGATGTTGGATGCGGGCGTGAAGCTCGCGTTGGGAACGGATGCCCCGGTTGTGCCTCCTACCAGCATGGACGTGCTCTACACGGCGGTCACGCGACGGACGCCTGTGGACCACGAGCCCGAGGGCGGCTGGTACCCAGAGCACTGCCTCACGCGCGCGCAGGCGTTGCGGGCCTATGGTCTGGGTGGCGCGGTGGCTGTAGGTCGCGAACGCGAGCTTGGAAGCCTCGAGCCGGGCAAGCTCGCGGACGTGTGCGTGTGGGACACCAACCTGCTGACCTGCGCCGACGATGCCATTCAGCACGCGACCTGCCTGCACACGTACCTAGGCGCCTAGATGACATGATCCAACCATCGGGATTCGTCCCAGATGGACGAACGGTCCGCCGGACGGGTTTTCGACCGTGGAGAACCGTCCCAGATGGACGAAGGACGGACCTTTGAGGCGTCGCTGGTCCGGGGGTTCCTATACCATGTGATGCATGCAAAAACCTTCGTCGAGGAGTTCCCATGCGTGACGGATTTGTCAAGGTTGCCGCGAAGACCCCCGAGGTACGCGTCGCAGACGTCGCCTTCAACGTCGAGAGCTGCCTGAATGTGGTGCGTTCCGCCTGCCTGGAGGACGAGGCCAAGATCGTCGTCCTGCCGGAGCTGTGCATCACGGGCTACACCTGCGAGGATCTCTTCTGGCAGGACGCGCTGCTCGACGCAGCCCAGCGGGGGCTCTTCTCCCTTGCCGACCAGACGGCCGACTTCGATGCGCTCATCTTCGTCGGCGTACCGTGGCGCGTGAACGGCAAGCTGTACAACTGCGCGGCCGCCCTCTGTGCCGGCGAGATCCTGGCCCTGATCCCCAAGACCCATGTGCCCAACTACAACGAGTTCTACGAGATGAGGCACTTCGCCCCGGCGGTGCCCGGCTTCCAGTGCCTGCTGGACCTCTCGCAGGAGGAGCCCGTCGCCTTCGGCACCAACGTCCTGCTGCACTGCAAGAGCATGCCCGAACTCGTCGTTGCCGCAGAGGTCTGCGAGGACCTGTGGGCGCCGAACCCGCCCTCCATAAGCCATGCCTTGGCGGGGGCGACCGTCATCGTCAATCTCTCCGCCTCCAACGCCATCGTGGGCAAGGCTGCGTACCGCCGTGCGCTGGTCGCTGGCCAGAGCGCGCGCCTGGTCTGCGGATACGTGTACACCAGTGCCGGATGGGGCGAGTCCACGACCGACGTGGTCTTTGCCGGGCACGACATGGTTGCGGAGAACGGCGCGATGCTGGCGGAGTCCGCGCCGTTCGGCCCCGGCTCTGCCGTCAGCGAGCTCGACGTGTCCGCCATCGTCCAGGAGCGCCTGCGCATGTCGACCTTCCGGACGGCTCCCAGCGCGATGGGGCCGGACGGGCAGGGATACCTCGAGGTCTCCTTCGACCTGGGCCGTACCGAAACCCGCCTGACGCGCCACGTGGACGCCCGCCCCTTCGTCCCGGCCGATGGCGCAGAGCGTGACGCCCGCTGCGAGGACGTCTTCTCGATCCAGGCATGGGGCCTTGCCAAGCGCCTCGACCACACGCACAGCAGCTGCGCGGTGATTGGCGTGTCCGGCGGCCTGGATTCGACCCTCGCCCTGCTGGTGACGGTGCGTGCCTTCGACCTGCTGGGACTGGACCGACAGGGCATCATCGCCGTGACCATGCCGGGCTTTGGCACCACCGAGCGCACCCATGGCAACGCCACCACGCTCTCCGACGCGCTGGGCGTCCAGCTGCGCGAGGTGAGCATCGCCGCGGCGGTGCGTCAGCACTTCGCCGACATCGGGCATGACGAGAGCATCCACGACGTGACCTACGAGAACAGCCAGGCCCGCGAGCGCACCCAGATCATCATGGACATCGCCAACCAGGAGGGAGGCCTCGTCATCGGCACCGGCGACCTCTCCGAGCTGGCGTTGGGTTGGGCCACCTACAACGGCGACCATATGAGCATGTACGGCGTCAACGGCGGCGTGCCCAAGACCCTCGTGCGCCATCTGGTGCGCTATGTGGCCGACACCTGCGGGAACGAGGCCGAGGCGGACATTCTCTACGACGTGCTGGACACGCCCGTTAGTCCCGAGCTGCTGCCCGCCAACGAGGATGGCACCATCGCCCAGCAGACCGAGGACCTCGTCGGCCCCTACGAGCTGCACGACTTCTACCTGTACCAGGTGCTGCGTCGCGGCACGACCCCGCGCAAGGTGTACCGCCTGGCCTGCCACGCGTGGGGCGACGTCTACGACAGCACGACGATCCTCGCCTGGCTCAAGGTCTTCTACCGGCGCTTCTTCAACCAGCAATTCAAGCGCAGCTGCCTGCCTGACGGCCCGAAGGTGGGCAGCGTCGCGGTCAGCCCGCGCGGCGACCTGCGCATGCCCAGCGATGCGGTCAGCCGTCTGTGGCTGCGCGAGCTGGAGGACCTGTAACGGATCGGCCCGCGAGCCTGACGCCTGCGCCATAGGGAGATGGGAGCCACCATGGCCTTGTTCGGAAAGTTCTTCGCGAAGGAGTCCTGTGCCGTCTGCGGCGCCGAGGTCGGTGCGCTCAAGAAGCGCAAGCTCGCGGACGGCGTCATGTGCAAGGACTGCGTCGCCCGCCTCTCGCCCTGGTTCGAGGAGCGCAGGGAGGGCACGGTTGCCCAGATAAAGGAGCAGCTGGCGATGCGGGAGGAGAATCGCAGGCAGCTGGAGCGGTTCGACATCACCTCGGAGCTTGCCGGAACGGGAGCCGTCTTCGTCGACGAGGGACATCGGTGGCTCTGCGCCCTTCCCGACGCGTCGACGGGCGGTCTGCTCAGCTCCGAGCGCGTGCACGACAGGGCTGGCCTGATCGAGGCCAATGCCGACATCGTCACGTTCGACCAGGTGAGGAGCGCCACCTGTGACATCACCGAGACCAAAGGAGAGCTGAGGCAGACCGTCGACGGCGAGCAGAGGAGCTACAGCCCAAGGCGCTGGCGCTACGGCGAGAGCTTCTACTTGCTTGTCGAGGTCGACCACCCCTACATCGAGAGGATGCGCGTCCCGCTGGGGTCGCTCACCATCGAGACGGAGGGCGAGCGGCAGCGCAGCAGCTCCGGTGCCAAGGCGCTGGGGTGGCTGCTCGACGACCCGGACATGGACGTGCGCAACCGTGCGGCCACCTACGACGACAACGGCGTGCTGAGGGCGTTGACGCGCGGTGACTGGGAGATGCCCGACTACGCCTACGGCTTCCGCTGCAGCGCTCGCAACTGGGAGGCCATACAGGGTTATGGCCGGCTGCTGGCCCAGGTCGAGGGCCTGTGTCAGATGATTGCCGGCTAGGCTTGGCGCGTTGACGATAGCCTGTCACCGTGC
The DNA here is from genome assembly GCA_902778135.1 of uncultured Coriobacteriaceae bacterium. Lineage (GTDB taxonomy): Bacteria > Actinomycetota > Coriobacteriia > Coriobacteriales > Atopobiaceae > UBA1367. Next base: position 47,110 of record CACYWP010000010.1, on the reverse strand, counting down.
CGCGGGAGCGGGTCTCCGGCACATGCCCTCACTCATGGGACACCAGAAAATCTAAGTGCGTCTTTGAAGATTTTCGTATCTGCGCGTTATCGCTCGCCATTCTGGGTATAGTTCTCCACGTTGGCTACGCGACGCGCGTGACGCGTCGTACGAAAGGCGCCGCATGGCGCACATGAAGGAGGTTCTTGAGTATGACTCTGAAGCCGTTGGGCGATCGCGTCCTCGTCAAGCCCGCTCCCAAGGAGGAGCGCACCTCGTCTGGCCTGTACATCTCGTCCGGTGCCCAGGAGAAGCCGCAGAAGGGCGAGGTCATCGCCGTTGGCGCTGGCAAGCTCAATGACAAGGGCGAGCGCATCGCGATCGACGTCCAGGTGGGCGACCAGGTCTACTATGGCAAGTTTGGCGGCAACGAGGTCAAGATCGACGGCGAGGACTTCCTGCTCCTGCGCGCCGACGACATCTACGCCATCATCACCGAGTAGCTTCGCGCTTCGAAACGCACCAATCTTTGGAGGAATGAACCATGGCTAAGGACATTATCTTCGGCACCGATGCCCGTGCCCGTCTTGCCAAGGGCGTCAACACGCTCGCTGACGCCGTCACCACGACGCTTGGCCCCAAGGGCCGCTACGTCGCCCTGCAGCGCTCCTACGGCGCCCCCACCATCACCAACGACGGCGTCTCCGTCGCCAAGGAGATCGAGCTGAAGGACCCCGTCGAGAACATGGGCGCCCAGCTCGTCAAGGAAGTCGCCACCAAGACCAACGACACCGTCGGTGACGGCACCACCACCGCCACGCTGCTGGCCCAGGTCATCGTCAACGAGGGCCTGCGCAACGTCGCCGCTGGCGCCAACCCCATCGCCATCCGTCGCGGCATCGACAAGGCCGTCCACGCCGCCGTCGAGCAGATGAAGGGCGCTGCCCAGGAGGTCGCCACCAAGGAGCACATCGCCTCCGTCGGTACCATCTCCGCTGGCGATCCCGAGATTGGCGGTAAGATCTCCGAGGCCATGGAGGTCGTGGGCAAGGATGGCGTCATCACCGTCGAGGAGGACAAGACCAACTTCGGCATCTCCATCGACACCGTCGAGGGCATGCAGTTCGACAAGGGCTACATCTCCCCGTACTTCGCCACCGAGAACGAGACGATGACGGCCGAGCTGGCCAACCCCTACATCCTCATGACCGACCAGAAGATCTCCAACATCCAGGACATCCTGCCGGTCCTCGAGGCCATCCAGCGCTCCGGCTCCCCGCTGCTCATCATCGCCGAGGACGTCGACGGCGAGGCCCTGGCCACCCTCATCCTCAACAAGCTGCGTGGCACCCTGCAGATTGCCGCCGTCAAGGCCCCTGGCTATGGTGACCGCCGCAAGCGCATGCTCGAGGACATCGCCGTCGTGACCGGCGGACAGGTGGCCATGAAGGAGCTGGGCATCAACCTGGAGAACATCTCCGAGGAGATGCTGGGTCGCGCCACCTCCATCAAGATCACCAAGGACAACACCACCATCGTCGGCGGTGCCGGCAGCTCTGCGGCCATTCAGGACCGCATCGCCCAGATCAAGGGCGAGATCGAGCACACCGACTCCGACTTCGACCGCGAGAAGCTCCAGGAGCGCATGGCCAAGCTCGCCGGCGGCGTTGCCGTCATCAAGGTTGGCGCAGCCACCGAGGTCGAGCTGAAGGAGATCAAGCATCGCATCGAGGACGCCCTGCAGGCGACCCGCGCTGCCGTCGAGGAGGGCATCGTCGCTGGTGGCGGCGTCGCGTTCCTGGCCTCCGCCAAGGCGCTTGACGGCGTCGAGACCGTCGATGCCGACGAGAAGATCGGTGTCGAGATCATCCGCAAGGCCCTGGTCGCTCCCGTGCGCCAGATTGCCCAGAACGCCGGCTTCGAGGGTTCCGTCGTGGTCGAGAAGATCAAGGACCTGCCCGAGGGCGAGGGCCTCAACTCCGCCAACGGCGAGTGGGGCAACATGATCGAGATGGGCGTCCTGGACCCCGTCAAGGTCACCCGCACCACGCTGCAGAACGCCGCCTCCGTGGCCAGCCTGATCCTCATCACCGAGGCCACCGTCTCTGACGAGCCGAAGGACACCACCATCGAAGAGGCCATCTCCGCCGCTGCCGCCGCTGGCGGCCAGGGTGGTGGCATGTACTAGGATCCCCGTGGGCCTAGGCAAACCACGCAAACGTCCTCAAAAGGGGCCGGTCGAACGATCCGTTCGGCTGGCCCCTTTCTCCTCTGCGGAACGTATCCTTGGACTTGCCTAGGCATTACCGTATCTTGCTACACGTCGCCCTGGACAGCGGTGACAGCAGCTTCGCACGGGAGGGCTTACCTGTGGGGTTTTGCGGGCTGTATCCTTGCCTGTTCCGCACTGGTACAATTGGTGATTGCGACTGCGAGAGGAGGGGGAGACGTGGCCGAGAAGCGCGACATGCTTGACGATCTCATCGACATCCAACGGGATTGGGAGAAGGTCTCGAACCCCTTGGGTGACATCGCCGACTCGCTGGTGGATCCTGACAAGGCGCATGTCTTCAATCCTGCTGACTACAAGGGCAGGCCGCGCACCAACTCGGTGTATTGCATACGCGTCGCCTCGGGTGACGAGAGGTCATGCCGCCGTTGCCTGGACGTGTGTCCGGTGGATGCCATCGACATCAACGTCAAGACGGTGAAGATCAACGACTCCTGCCGCGAATGCGGGCTGTGCCTGTCCGCCTGCCCGACCGAGGCCTTCCAGCTGCCGAAGCTGATGTCCAAGCAGCTCTATGACAAGGTCGCCCGCATTGCCAGCACCTACGAGCAGTGCTACGTCACCTGCACGCGCGCCTTGGGGCGCTACCCCAAGGACAACGAGGTCGTGCTGCCCTGCGTGGGCGTCTTCACGCCCGAGCTGTGGTTCTCGCTGTTGGTCGACTACGACAACATCAGCGTCTACCTGCCTCTGGGCATCTGCGACCGCTGCCAGACCACCACGGGTGAGGAGCGCTATGCCGACGCCATCTCCCAGGGAGAGGAGTGGTCCGGCTTCTCGGTGGGGCTGGAGGTCGACGAGGCCGACCTGAACCATGAGCAGTCGCGCGCCTACAAGCGCGGGCAGTTCGTCAACAACATGGCGCGCGCCGGGCAGCGCATGCTGATGGCGGGTTCGCCGACGCTGCTGGGTGCAAAGGCCGTGGCCGACCGCATCAAGCGACACACGCAGCGTGTCAACGAGATGCAGCGGGCGCTGGAGGATGCGGTTGGCAGCAAGACAAGCCAGAACCGCAAGCACATCCTGACCCAGAGCCGCAAGCTGATGCTCTCGACCGTTCAGGACTCGCCCGTGCTGGCCAACGTCTTCAGGCTGAAGGCGCCCGTGTGCGATACGACGCTGTGCTCCATGTGCGGCGACTGCGTGCGGGCCTGTCCGCTTCATGCCTGCGACCTGGATGCGGGGGGTCACTTCTCGGTCCAACCCACCTACTGCGTGAACTGTGGGGCGTGCGTGCGCGTGTGCGTGGATGGGGCGCTGGAGATGGAGCCGGTCGACCCTGCCGACCTGGTGGTGCCCGATCCCAATGCTGCCAAGTACGCCGAGCAGCGCGCCATGGTGCAGAAGGCCAAGGCGGAAGGCAGGGAAAAGCTGAAGAGGTCGTTGGACATGCTGGAACGGCTGGTCCAGACGGACGAAGACCAACGTTGAGCGACAGGGGCGGCTCGTTCCTTCAGCTTTCGACCAAGGAGAACCGTCCCCATCGTTTGGGATGAGAGGAGAAAGCGTGGCACTTTCGATTGGCATTGTGGGGCTGCCCAACGTGGGCAAGTCGACCCTCTTCACGGCGCTGACGCGCAAGGGTGGTCTGGCCGCCAACTATCCCTTCGCGACGATCGATCCCAATGTGGGCATCGTCGACGTGCCCGACGATCGTCTGCAGGTGCTGGCCGACATCGTGCATCCCGGGCGCATCGTCCCTGCGACGGTCGAGTTCGTGGACATCGCCGGTCTGGTAAAAGGCGCCAGCGAGGGCGAGGGCCTGGGCAACCAGTTCCTGGCCAACATCCGCGAGACCGATGCCATCTGCGAGGTCGTGCGCTACTTCTCCGATCCCGACGTCATCCGCCACGAGAGCAGCCACGACCCCGCCAGCGACATGGACACGATCCAGACCGAGCTGGTGCTGGCCGACCTGGGCACGCTGGACAAGGCCATTCCAAAGCTGGAGAAGGAGGCACGTCGCGACAAGGCCAACGCGCCCAAGCTGGCCATCGCCAAGCGCCTGCAGGAATGGCTGAACGAGGGCAACCGTGCGGCGGACCTGGACATGACCGACGAGGAGCGGGCCGCCGCGCACGACCTGTTCCTGCTGACGATGAAGCCCATCCTGTATGTCGCCAACGTCGACGAGGACGCCTTGGGCGAACCGCTGCCCCAGATCGATGGCGCCGAGGTCGTGCCCATCAGTGCCAAGGTCGAGTCCGAGCTCATCGAGCTTGAGCCGGAGGATGCGGCGGAGTTCCTGTCGGACCTCGGGTTGGAGCAGAGTGGCCTGGCCACGCTGGCCCAGGCTGCCTATCGCCTGCTGGGGCTGCAGAGCTACTTCACGGCTGGCGAGATGGAGGTCAAGGCCTGGACCATCCCCATCGGCGCCAAGGCGCCGCAGGCTGCGGGAGTGATCCATTCCGACTTCGAGCGCGGGTTCATCAAGGCGCAGGTCTGCAGCTACGAGGACTATGTCGAGCTGGGCGGCGAGCAGGGTTGCAAGAACGCCGGCAAGCTGCGCATGGAGGGCAAGGAGTACGTGGTACAGGACGGCGACGTCATGCACTTCATGTTCAACGTGTAGGATGCGGTGGGGTGGTCCTGTCTGGTCCACCCCCATCTCATTCACCGATAGATGAAAAGAGCGGCTCCCGATGTCGGGAGCCGCTTGCTGTCAGGATTGGTGTGGGCGTCTATCCTTCGTCGTAGTAGACCTCGACGTCGCCCCCGCCCGAGTCGCCATCTTCCGAGTAGCCGCCACCGTAGTTCTCGTCGTAGCCACCATAGCCGTTGTCGTACGACTCGTCATATCCGCTGTCGTAGTAACTCTCGTCATAGGACTCGTCGTAGCCCTCGTCGTAGCCACTGTAGCCGTTGTCGTAGCTCTCGTCGTAGTCGTAGCCGCCGGAGTTGTCGTAGTACCCGCTGTCGTAGCCCTCGTCGTAGTCGTAGCCATTCCCACCGTAGCTGGTGTCCGTGGTCGCGGTGGTCTCGGCGCCATTGATGTCGATCGAGCCCAGCGTGTCGGGCGAGGTCTCCAGTGCGTCGACATCGCCTTCCTCGGTGGGAGGCAGGCCCTGGTCCACGCGACGCATCATCTTGCGCCAGGCCGTGGTGTCGCAAAGCTCGTACCACGTCTCGTTGATGTAGCGGGCGGTCGTGGGCTCCATGCCGGTGTAGATGTTGTTCTCGAAGTCCATGCCGATGAACTGCATCGCCAGCGAGACGATGGAAGCAACGTCCATGTCGGTGCGGACGTAGCTCGCCATGGTGGAGACCGTCGTCGCGATGGTCGCAGGGTCGCTGGAGAGGACCTTCTTGGCAACGAGGGAGATGACCATGCGCTGGTTGGCAGCGCGGTAGCGGTCGCCGTCGCCTATGGCGTCATAGGCATGGCGGCAGCGGCAGAACAGGGCGGCGGTGTGGCCGTCCATGTGGTGTTCGCCCGCCTCCAGGTCGAGGCCCGTGTAGTAGGGGTCCTTGACGTCCATGTCCAGCGTGACGTCGATGCCGCCGATGGCGTCGATGACGGCTGCCATGCCGTCCATGTCGACCTCGGCATAGTGAGAGATGGGCACGCCGGCAAAGTCGGAGATGACCTGGGTCGTATAGGACTCCTGGCCGATAGAGTATGCGGCGTTGATCTTCTGCTGTCCGTTCGCGCCCAGGTCGACAAGGGTGTCGCGATGGATGGACACCATCGTCACCAGCTTCTGGGCGGGATCTATGCGCGTGAGCATGATGGAGTCGGAGCGATAGCCGCTGTCGTCAGCGCCGTATTCGGGGTCGCCGACGCGGCCCTCGTCCTTGTCCACGCCGATGAGCAGCAGGTAGAACGGCTTGCCGGGCTCCTGGGTGGAGAGCACGGTCATGAGGTTCTGGTCGACCCTGCCGGTGATCTTGGTGTTGATGTCGTTGACGAAGGCGGCAAGTGCGACGCCTGCGCCTACGACCATGATGGCCAAGGCCAACAAGATGGACTTGAGGATGCGCTTGCGGCCACGGGAGCGCAGCTTACCACTGTAATAGTCGGCCGAAACGTTGCGTGACAACGGCAACTCTTCGCTGCTGGTGAGGTGTGCGTTTCTCTTTCGAGCCAAGGGTCCCCCTCGGTCGGAACTTGTACGTATGCCAGAGCATGCTGCCGATTTGCAGCATAACCTCTCAATCATAGCCTTCATGGGGCCAGGTTCATAAGTGTATGGAAAAAAGCACGTCGTTTGCGTAAGACCAAAGAGTCGGGTCGAAATGCGAGCAAAAAGGGTCGCAAACGGGCCGTTACGAGGCGTGTTTGGTTTCAATCTCGGTCAAGCTGGGGGCAAGCGGATGGCCGGCAGCTATCATGGAGGGCATCGATTGCCGAAATGGCATGGCTTTGTCGTGAGCGGAGGTTGGCATGGTGCCCTCAAGACCCCAGCAGTTCGTGGCCGTTCTCGATTTCGGTGCGCAGTACGGGCAGCTGATAGCCCGGCGCGTGCGAGACCTGCATGTCTATTCCGAGATTGTGCCCTGCGACATCCCCGCTGACGAGCTGGCCTCGATGGGGCCTGCGGCGATCATCCTCTCGGGAGGTCCGGCCAGCGTCTATGCCGACGACGCGCCTGACATGGATGCGGCGGTCTTCGAGTTGGGCGTGCCGGTGCTGGGGTTCTGCTACGGACAGCAGATCATGGCCGCGAAGCTGGGCGGATTGGTCGGACATACCGACAAGGGCGAGTATGGGCCGGCGCAGCTGGGCCGTGCGGGACGGAGCCGCCTGTTGGAGGGCACACCGGCAGTCCAGACCGTGTGGATGAGCCATCGCGACGCGGTGAAGGTGGTCCCCGAGGGATTCTCCATCATCGCGTCGACCGACGTGTGCCCGGTTGCGGCGATGGAGTGCGCCGAGCGCAACCTGTACGCCACCCAGTTCCATCCCGAGGTGCGTCATACCGCCAATGGGACCACGATGCTCGAGAACTTCCTGTTCGAGATCTGCGGCCTGCAGCGCACGTGGACGATGGAGGGAGTGATCGAGGAGAAGGTCGGGGAGATACGCGCGCAGGTGGGTGATGCGCGGGTCATCCTGGGGCTTTCGGGCGGTGTCGACTCCAGTGTCGTGGCGGCCTTGGTGCATCGTGCCATCGGAGACCAGCTGACCTGCGTGTTCGTCAACCATGGGATGTTGCGCAAGGGCGAGCCGGAGTTGGTGGAGCAGGTCTTCAGGGACCAGTTCGACGTGCCGCTGGTGCACGTCCATACCGAGGAGCGCTACGCACGGCTGCTGGCAGGCGTCACCGATCCCGAGGAGAAGCGCCGGCGCATAGGCACCGAGTTCTGGAAGGTCTTCTTCGAGGAGGCGCAGCGTCTCGATGGCGTGCGCTTCATGGCACAAGGGACCATCTATCCGGACATCATCGAGAGCGGCGCACGCAAGACGGGTGGCAAGGCGTCGACCATCAAGAGCCACCACAACCTGATCCCCTTCCCCGAAGGCGTGCATTTCGACCTGATCGAGCCGCTCGACCACTTCTTCAAGGACGAGGTGCGGGCATTGGGCTTGGCACTGGGGTTGCCCGAGGCAATGGTCTATCGCCAGCCGTTCCCTGGCCCAGGCCTGGCCATCCGCATCATCGGCGAGGTCACGCCGGAGAAGCTCGGCATCCTGAAGGAAGCCGATGCCATCGTGCGCGAGGAGCTGGACGACTACAACCAGCGGCTGTTCGAGGAGACGGGGGAGCGCAACAGCGAGCACAGCTGCTGGCAGTACTTCGCGGTGCTACCCGACATTCGCAGCGTGGGCGTGATGGGAGACGAGCGGACGTATCGCCGTCCGGTCATCGTGCGCGCCGTGGAGAGCAGCGATGCCATGACGGCGGACTGGGCGAAGTTGCCCTACGAGGTGCTGGGACGCATCAGCGGCCGCATCGTCAGCGAGGTGGAGGGTGTCAATCGCGTGGTGTACGACGTGACGCCAAAGCCACCCGCGACAATCGAGTGGGAATAGCTCAGCACATTATCGTGAGGCTGATTTGACGGCGCATCCGGTAGGCTGTGGTCTACCAGGTGCGCCGTCTTGCGTTTGTGGACCTGCAAGCCGGTAGAGAGGTGGTTGGCTCGTTGCGCCGAGCATGATGCGCGTTTGCCCAGCTAAAGAGCCCTGGTTGAGGTATCTAGTACCGAAAATCTCAATTGGCCTCACGATAATGTGCTGATCACCAGCGCCGATGGCCCCTGGTACTCACGGGAGCTTGCTATGTGCGCGGAATTCATCCCGCTGGTACTCAAACGATACTCACGCAGGTAGATGGCCTAAACGACGACAGGGCCAGGCTCCTTTTCTGTCCGATGCGGTTGACAGAATTGGAAGGGTAACAGAGCGGCGGCAATGCGGGGTGATATGCGTGAACGAGATCCAGCAGATCGGCGGCGGTATCGAGTATGGAAACACCGGCGACCTCGTCGGGGACGCCAAGCTCATTATTGACTCTGCGCAGCGCAGTGCCCATCAGGCTGTCAACGTGGCGCTTGTGGTGCGCAACTGGCTCCTGGGCAGGCGCATCGCCGAGGAGGAGCTGGGCGGGGACACGCGTCTGGAGCTGTACGGCCGCAAGGTGGTGCCAATGCTGGCCAAAGAGCTGACGGCGACCTACGGAAAGGGTTACACGAGGACGAGCTTGTACCAGTACGTTCAGTTCTATCGGATGTTCCCGGAGATTGTCCACGCGGCAAGTGGACAATCTCACGTTCTCCTCACTTGGACACACTATCGGGAGCTCTTGCGCGTGCAAAGTGACGAGGCCCGTGCGTGGTACGAGCGGGAGGCCGCCAGCCAGGGCTGGAGCGTCAAGCAGCTCTCCCGAAACATATCCAGCCAGTACTGCGAGCGAATGCTGTCGAGCGGTGTCGAGCCGAGCCAAAGCGAGGCCCTCGCCTCTGGCGCGACGGAGAGGGCCGAGAGGCTCGCGTTCGTGAAGAGCCCCATGGTCATGGAGTTCCTCGGATTGCCGGCAGACCCTCACATCCACGAGTCTGACTTGGAGAGCGCCATACTGGACAACCTGCAACAGTTCCTGCTCGAGCTGGGAAAGGGATACGCCTTTGTCGCCCGCCAGCAGCATATCCGCACCGAATGGGACGACTTCTACATCGACTTGGTCTTCTACAACTACATCCTTCGCTGCTTCGTGCTCATAGATCTCAAGGCAAGCAGAATCACGCACCAGGATGTGGGTCAGATGGACATGTACGTGCGCATGTACGACGAGCTGAGGCGAGGGGAGGACGACGGTCCCACCCTGGGTATCGTTTTGTGTGCCGAGACCGACGAGGATATTGCCCGTTACTCCGTGATGCATGACAGCGAGCAGCTCTTCATGAGCAAATACAAGCTCTACCTCCCCGACGAGGAAGAACTGCGCGCGGAAATCGAGGCCCAGAAGCGCGTGTTTCTGGCACAGCGCGAAGATGATATGTAATTGACTATAAGCTTCGGCGGCTGGGATTGGGCCGGTTGCTCCGCGCTGTGCTCGCGATGAGGTGGCTGAACGGGGACCTGTAGCCCATATTGCTTAAGCGTGCGATGCCTCCCCACACGAAAGCGGGGAGGCATTACTAGCGCCCGTCTGCCTGATGGCCTAATAGGCCATCAGGTCGAACTCCTTGAGGGAGACAGGGCCAAGGAACGAACGAATGAGCGGATTGCCGTAGGCCTTGAGACCCTCGATGAGGCCGACGATGGCCACGTTGATGGCGAGGGCGTCGCCAGACGTCATCAGCTGCTCGATGAAGACGCCAAGACGGACAAGAAAGGCCTCGTCGTGTTCATCGAGTGCATGGCGGGCAATCGGCAGAAGCAGGTCCTCGAAGGTAAGGAAGCAACCAGTCTCCATTCCATCCTGCCAGGAGGTGTACTCCTTGAACTGCTTGTCGAGTTCGGGGAAGGTTCTCAGCAGGAGAGTGTTGAGCCGGATTTCACCCTCGAGTCGCCCATCCTTGTCGTAGGGGAAGTCAGGCTGCACTTCGATCGGCACCCCGGCATCTTCGAGCTCGTTCTTGCGTGCGAGGACCTCAGTTGCACGCCCTTCAAAGAGCGTTGTCGGGGCGCTCGCCATCATCTCCCTCGCCGCGACGTAGTTGCACATCGCAATGAGCGAGATGGTCTTGAGCGCCTCCCTTGTTGGGGTTCCGCCTGGTATGAGGATGATGGTGTACTCCTGCTCGTCTTCTAGGATTGGCGTTGCGAACGTTGTCACGACGGACCATCCGCATGCGGGACAACGAGAACCCATGCTCGACCCCTCGATGAAGCCCTCAAGGTCCGTGCCGCATTCGGGGCAGATGCCGTCCTTGACGTCTTGGTTGGCGCTTTCCTCGTCGCGTATCCACCAGCCGCACGCATCCCTGTACCCGTTGCGCTCCATAAACGGGGCGACCTTTCCGTGTAGCCCGTGGTTGCTGTCAATGTCGCGACCCTCGCGGACAAGTGCTCCTATGGCCTTCTGGCAGAGATCCTCCTCGAGGCCGAACCACTCCTCGAACTCGGCATCGAAGGCCTCATCCTCTTCTGCGAGGTACATCAGGTGGCCCGTCTTGGACCACACGAGGGCGATTGCCTCTGCAAGGTCGTGGTCAGAGAGGCTATCGTCGAGGCCGTCAGCGAAGTCTTGCGCTGTGAGTCCCGGGAGGGGGTCGCCCATTAGGACTGCTGCCCCTTTTGGTGGAGCGAAGGATTTGCCTTGACGCACCGGCTTGCTCATTTTGATCCCCTTCCAGCACTGCCAGTTCTATTCGCAACCTTATCAGGCCAACAGGACAACAATTGTCGTCTTGCATGTAAGCCGCTCGAACAGGCTGGGATAACGGCTGTCGTGAGTACCAAATGGGTATCAGACCGGGCAAAACGAAGGAGACGCGAGCGCGCGACGTGGACAACACGTCATGATGTCGCATGACGGTGCACCCCATCAACGTCCACGCTCATAGAGTGGGAGTGAGATATTTAGGAGTTTAACTCCTAAATTTGACACTTTGAGCGAAGCGACGCTCGCAAGCCGCCTGAGCAGACAGGGATAACGCGTCTCGTGAGTACCAAATGAGTACCAAAGCAAGCGAAACGGGGGAGACGCAAGTGCGCGACGAAGATGCCTTGTCATGACGTTGCACGAGAGCACACCCTATCAACGCTCTTCCTCATTGAGTGGGAGTAGCTCAGAGAGCATAAGAGCCGCGCGAGTGCCCTACGATGCGAGACGCAAGAAGACGAGTGCTACCATGGGAACGCATAAATGTCTTGGTGGGAGTACGGCATGAGAGCACTTCTCTACATCTAGATGAACTACCTCAACAACGCGTTCAAGAAGGATACGAACTATTACATCGCCCTGACACTGGCGACGTCTGTGAGAAAGATACCCGAATGGACACTCGACCAGGCCGCCGCGGCCTGCAATGTCTCCAAGGCAACGCTCAACCGCTTCTGCAAGGAGCTCGGGTACCAGAACTACAGCAGGCTTGCTTTCGGAGGCTTCTTACTTCACTTGCTTATATTGCTGCACAAAATGCCCAACGGTGCCGTGACGGCGGGAGTACCTGCCTGTGTGGGTACCAAACGAGTGCCAGCTGGACGGTAGCGACAGCGCACGACGTGGGCACCATGGCATGATGCTGCACGCCAGGCATTCCCCCGACGGGTTCGGCGGTCTGCCATGGCTACACCCTGACCGACGACGAGCTCGAGCAGATCAGCGGTGGCGACTTATGGGGCGGACCCACCTGTCCCGGCTGCGGCAGCGTGAACGTCGAGCACGGCGACGACTTCTATACCTACAGGTGTTGCAACTGCGGACGTCTGTTCAACTGAGGCGGCCGAGTCAAGGATGCTGGCATGACGCGCCTCGACCTCGACGGCGACCGTCTGAATGAGCGGGGAACGGGGCTCGCCGGATCGACGGGCCCCTCGCTATTGAGACGCGTGGAGATCGGGGACAGGCGCTGACAAGCCTGCATAGAAGTTGCGTTTCAAGACATCGCCCATACCCCTCCCTTCCGATCCTGGCTGCTCCAACCGCAAGACCTCTCGTCGTTCAAATCCGACCGTACACGGAGAGCGGCAAAATAGACGCTCGACCTCTGTGTTACTCAGGAATGGAAACGTTAACGGGAACGATATCGGAATCGATTACAGCGCGGGAAGGGGGTGTTATGGCGACCATACGGGACATCGCGCGGATGTCTGGCTACAGCACTGGAACGGTATCTCGCGTAATAAACCACCGCGCAGACGTGAGCGAGGAGGCCAGGAGAAAGATCGAGGATATTATCCGCGAGCAGAACTACCAGCCAAACACCAGCGCCCGGACACTCCGTCGCTCCGCGTCATCAGAGATCTCCATCATCGTGCGTGGCAACGACAACACCTTCCTGCATTCGCTTCTCGAGAAGGTTCAGATCTGCATACGGGAAAACGGAGAGAACGCAAACGTGCAGTTCATCAGGGAGACCGATGATGAGGTCGCCGTGGCCGTGGAGCTGGTGCAGAACCTCCGGCCCAAGGGTCTGGTCTTCTTGGGTGGCAGCATCCCCTCCTTCCGCAAGGAGTTCTCCAAGATCGATGTGCCGAGCGTCCTGGTCTCAGCCAGCGCGGAGAGGCTTGGCTGCGAGGGGCTCTCGAGCTTTAGCACGGATGACGAAGAGGCGGGAGCTGCGGTGATGAGAATGCTGCTCTCGCGGGGACATCGCAGGATTGGCATCCTCGGGGGCTACCGCGAGAGCTCCCATGACGGGCTGCCGGAAGACGGCCCGGCGTTCAGAATCTGGGGTGCCCTGAGGGAGCTGCGGGAGAGTGGGGTCTCGTTCGACTTTGGCAGGGACTACGAGGGCTGTTCCTTCTCTGCAGAGGGAGGTTACCAGTCAGCGAAGCGCCTGCTTTGTCGCACGCCCGACCTGACGGGCATCTTTGCCATTTCCGACACCATTGCGATTGGTGCGATTCGGGCGTTTAGCGATCTGGGGCTGCGTGTTCCAGAGGACATATCGCTGGTGGGCTTCGATGGGATCGCATATGCGCAGTACTGCGTGCCCAGGCTCGCCACCATCAGGCAGGACACCGAGGCGCTTGCTCGGAAGAGTGTCGAGGATCTCCTCATGAGGATCATCTACGACAGGCCGACGGTTCACGAGAAGGTTCCTTATCAGTTTGTAAATGGCGAGAGCGTCGCTCGGCCGCGCGAGTAGAAACGGGGGTACGACGTTGGCAACCTTGAGCTTGAGACACGTCCAGAAGATCTATCCCATGCGGGATGAGGACAAGGAGGAGAAGAAGAGGCAGAAGAAGAGGCGCAAGAAGGGCGAGGAAGAGCCCGCTCGCAAGCCCAGCCAGCTCAAAATCACCGACGAAGGCGTCGTGGCCGTGGATGACTTCAACCTTGAGATTGCGGACAAGGAGTTCATCGTCTTCGTGGGCCCCTCCGGTTGTGGCAAGTCCACGACGCTGCGCATGATTGCCGGCCTTGAGGACATCACCCGCGGCGAGTTCTACATCGACGGCAAGCTGATGAACCACGTGGAGCCCAAGGACCGCGACATCGCCATGGTCTTCCAGAACTACGCCCTGTACCCGCACATGACGGTGCGCAAGAACCTCGAGTTCCCGCTGGACTTGCGCGGCATGCCGCAGGACGAGATGGACAAGAAGGTCGAGTGGGCGGCCGAGATCCTGGGCATCACCCCCTACCTCGATCGCAGGCCCAAGGCCCTCTCGGGCGGCCAGCGCCAGCGCGTGGCCATCGGCCGCGCCATCGTGCGCGACCCGCAGGTCTTGCTGATGGACGAGCCGCTGTCCAACCTGGACGCCAAGCTCCGCAACCAGATGCGCGCCGAGATCATCAAGCTGCGCCAACGCCTCAACGCCACCTTCATCTACGTGACTCACGACCAGACCGAGGCCATGACGCTCGGTGACCGCATCGTCATCATGAAGGATGGCGACGTGCAGCAGATCGGCACGCCGCAGCAGGTCTTTGACCACCCCGCCAACCTCTTCGTGGCAGGCTTCATCGGCATGCCCCAGATGAACCTCTTTGACGGCGAGCTCGTGGAGAAGAACGGCGTGTATGCGGTGCGCGTGGGCGACGCCGAGATCGAGCTTTCCAAGGACAAGCAGAAGAACCTGGCCGACCACGACGCCAGGCCGCAGAAGGTCATCGTTGGCGCTCGTCCCGAGCACATCACGCTCGACGAGAAGGCTGGCTCCATGATCGAAGGCACGGTCGATGTCTCCGAGATGATGGGCAGTTCGGTGCACCTCCACATCAACGTGGCCGGCAAGGACTGCATCATCATCGCGCCGCGACTCGAGCTTGACACCGGGAACCTTACGACTGGCTCGACGATTCGCTTCACGCTCGCACCAAATGCCGTGCACGTGTTTGACCCGAGCACCGAGAAGAACCTCGAGTGCGACTGACGTTGGCAAGAACCGGGCTTGGAAGAGCCTACGCCCGGATAGGCAAGAGAAGGACTGTTTCGAAGGAGAGAGCTATGGAGAAGAACATCATGATCACCCGTCGTCAAATTCTGGCACTTGGACTGTCTGGCGCGGCGACCCTGGCACTTGCCGCCTGCGGTGGCGGCAGCGATGGTGGCGCGAGCGCAGGCGGCGACGAGAACGTTGACGTCACCGTTACCGTGTGGGGCCCGCAGGAGGACCAGTCCGACGACAACGGCAAGTGGCTGCAGACCCAATGCGACGCCTTCGCGGCTGCCCATCCCGAGTGGACCATCACGTTCAAGTATGGCGTGTGCTCCGAGGGCGACGCCAAGACCAACATCGGCACCGACCCGAGCGCCGGCGCTGACGTGTACATGTTCGCCAACGACCAGATTCCCGACCTGCTCAAGACGGGCGGCCTTGCCGAGCTCGGCGGCTCCACGCTTGATGCCATCAAGGCCAACAACTCCGAGACCACGGTGAACACCGTCACCTACGACGGCTCCGTGTATGGCGTCCCCTTCACCGGCAACACCTGGTTCATGTACTACGACAAGTCCGTCTTCTCCGACGACGACGTCAAGTCTCTCGACGCCATGCTCGAGAAGGGCAAGGTTGCCTTCCCGCTGGACAACTCCTGGTACATTGCGTCCTTCTACGTGGCCAACGGCTGCACGCTCTTTGGCGAGACCGGCGACGACGCTGCTGCCGGCTTCGACTTCAGCGGCGACAAGGCCGCGGCGGTCACCAACTACCTCGTCGACCTCGTGGCCAACTCCAACTTCGCCAACGGTGACGTGGGCACCAACGCCGACGCCAAGGCCTTCTTCTCCGGCACCTGGGACTACGAGAAGGCGAAGGACGCGTATGGAGACAACCTCGGCATCGCCCCGGCTCCCTCCATCACCATCGATGGCGAGCTCAAGCAGATGAAGTCCTTCGCGGGCTCCAAGGCCGTGGGTGTCAACCCCGCGACCGCCCTGTACGCCGAGCATCCCGAGGTGGCCGTGGCGCTCGCGGCCTACCTCGGTGGCACCGACGCCCAGCAGGCACACTACGACCTGCGCAACATCATCCCGACCGACACCAACATCACGGTTGACGACGCCCTCGCCCAGGCCCAGATGGACACCATGGACTATGCCTCCATCGTCCAGCCGCTCCAGGCGGATATGGGCAACTACTGGACGCCTGCCGAGTCCATGGGCAAGGAGCTCGTGGCGGGCACCGTCACGCATGAGAACGCGGCCGACAAGACGGAGGCCATGAACACCTCCATGAACACCTCCGCAGTCCAGTAAGCCACTTGCGCTTCTCGGCGGCTGGGCCTCGGCCCGGCCGCCCCACTGCCGTACGCTTCATAGAGAACAAGGTTGGACACTATGAATGAAGACCGTATCACAGTGAGCAACGCCCTCAGAAGGGGCGACCTGTTCACGAGGGTTTCCGCAGTCCTCATGGGGGCCGGAATGCTGGGACATCGGCAGATCGTGAAGGGTGCTCTGGTTCTGCTCGTCGAGGTCGCGTTCTGGGCGTACATGGCCACGACGGGCTTCCACAGCCTGGGCATGATGCCCAGCCTTGGTACGGAGGCGCAGGGAAAGGTCTGGAACGAGGCCAAGCAGATCTTTGAGTATTCGACGGGCGACAACTCGCAGCAGATCCTGCTGGCGGGTGTGATCACCTGCTTCGCCATCGCGGGTCTTGTGGTGCTCTGGGTCCTGCAACTGCGTCACTCCTATGCGCTTCAGAGGCTCATCGAGGAAGGCGAGAGCGTCCCGACCATCAAGGACGACGTGAAGAGCCTCTTCGATGGCAACCTGCACGTCACGCTGATGACGCTGCCGTGTCTTGGCATCCTGGTCTTCAACGTCGTCCCGCTGGTCTACATGATTTCGATGGCCTTCACGACCTACTCCAAGGAAGGCGAGCATCTGATCCTGTTTGACTGGGACGGCCTGAACCAGTTCGCGCGCGTGCTCAACATGAACGGAAACATCGGCCGTCAGTTCTGGCACGTGCTTGCCTGGACGGTCATCTGGGCAATCTTTGCCACGTTCCTCAACTACATCCTCGGCATGGCGCTGGCCATGGTCATCAACCGCAAGGACACCAAGGCCAAGGGCTTCTGGCGCTTCTGCTTCGTGCTCTCCGTCGCGGTGCCCCAGTTCGTCACCCTGATGATCATGAACATCATGCTGCAGCCGTCTGGTGCGGTGAACGTGCTGCTCCAGAACCTGGGGCTCATCACCGAGCCAATCCCGTTCTGGACGAACGCCATGCTGGCCCGGGTGACGATCATTGTCATCAACCTGTGGGTCGGCATTCCCTACACCATGCTGCAGGTCACCGGCATCCTGCAGAACATCCCCGCAGAGCTCTACGAGGCGGCCAAGATGGACGGCGCGGGCCCCGTGAGGATATTCTTCAAGATCACGCTGCCCTACATGCTGTTCGTCACCATGCCCTACCTCATTGCCAGCTTCGTGGGCAACATCAACAACTTCAACGTCATCTACCTGCTTTCGGGCGGCGGCCCGACCCGGGTGGGCGACACGGCAGGCCAGACGGACCTGCTCGTGACCTGGCTCTACAAGCTGACCATCGACCAGCAGTACTACAACCTCGGCGCTGTCATCGGCATCATGACCTTCGTCATCCTGACGGTCATCACGCTGGTCACTTACAGGAATTCCAGTTCCTATAAGAACGAGGAGGCGTTCATGTGATGGATAACCAGATGGCAAAGAACACGCTGAGTCCGCGCAGGAGGATCGTCAACCTGCTCGTGCACGCCCTTCTGGCTGTGCTGGCGCTGATCTGGGTCCTTCCCATCGTGTGGATCGTCCTGACCAGCTTCCGCGCAGAGCCTGGTGCCTACACGAAGACCTTCCTTCCGCAGGGCTACACGCTCAACAACTATGTCAAGCTGCTGACCGACCGCAACGTCCTCAACTTCCCCAAGATGTTTAGGAACACGCTGATAATCTCGATCTTCAGCTGCACCATCTCCACCTTCTTCGTGCTCTCGGTGGCCTATTCGCTCAGCCGTATGAGGTTTGCGTTCCGCAGGCCCTACATGAACCTGGCCATGATCCTGGGCCTGTTCCCGGGATTCATGACGATGGTCGCCCAGTACTTCATCCTCAAGGCCATGGGCTTCACGGAGGGCTCGTCCATCAGGATCGGCCTGATCGTGGTGTACAGCGCCTGCACGGGCCTGGGCTTCCAGATCTCCAAGGGCTTCTTCGACACCATTCCGCGGTCCATCGACGAGGCTGCGGTCATGGACGGGGCCACGCAGTGGCAGGTGTTCACGCGCATCACCCTGCCGCTCTCCAAGCCGATCGTCATCTACACGGTCATGACGTCGTTCATTGCCCCGTGGGTGGACTTCGTGTTTGCCAAGGTGCTCTGCCGTGCGAACTCCGATCAGTTCACGGTGGCCATCGGCCTGTGGAACATGCTGCAGAAGGAGTACATCTACCAGTGGTACACCTGCTTCGCGGCTGGTGCGGTGCTGATCTCCATCCCCATCGCCCTGCTGTTCCTGTACATGCAGCGGTTCTACGTGGAGGGCATGTCTGGTGCGGTGAAGGGTTAGGCCCGAAGCAGCAGGGACGTCTCCTGTCGTTCGGCTATTTGCACGTGACATAAGCTAAGGGACGAAGGGGATAATCTCCTTCGTCCCTTTCTACCTACGTTGGGCAGGATTGTTATGGAACGCATCAAACGCTGGTTGGTTACCGCAGTCTGTGTGCTGGCAGCCGTGTTGGCCTACGCACAGAACCAGACGACGGGCGGCTTGCAGACCGTCACCCCCACCTCTGCCGTCCAGATGGTCGACTACAATGCGGGCCTGCAGCCCGTCGCGCGCGACGATGACTACCGCACGACCTACGAGATCTTCGTCTATTCGTTCTGCGATTCGAACGGGGATGGCGTGGGGGACATCAACGGTGTCCGTTCGAAGCTCGACTACATCGCCGACCTGGGTTTCGACCAGCTCTGGCTGACGCCCGTGCACCCCTCTGGCACCTACCACAAGTACGACGTGGACGACTATCTCGCCATCGACCCCGCCTTTGGCACGATGGAGGACTACGAGGCCCTGCTGGAGGAATGCCATGCGCGTGGGATCCGCGTGCTGCTCGACCTGGTGCTCAACCACACCTCCGACACCCACCCATGGTTCCAGGCGGCGGCTGACTACCTGCGTGCGCTGCCAGACGGCCAGGACCCGGTCTTCGAGGACTGCCCGTACGTGTGGTACTACACCTTCTCACGCGAGCCGCTCGACGGCTTTGCGCCGCTGGAGGGGTCGTCGTGGTACTACGAGGCACGGTTCTGGTCGGAGATGCCCGACCTTAACCTGGGCAACGAGGTGGTGCGCAACGAGGTTCGCGACATCGTGCGATTCTGGCTGGACAAGGGCGTGGATGGCTTCCGCCTGGATGCCGTGACCTCCTACGTGACGGGCAACCCGGAGGCAAACGTCGAGTTCCTGCGCTTCCTCAAGGAGACCTGCGAGGGCATCGACCCAGACTGCTACCTGGTGGGGGAGGCCTGGACGGATCGCCCGACCATCGCGCAGCTCTATGCCAGCGGCATCGACTCGCTCTTCGACTTCCCCTTCGCGGATTCCGAGGGCATCATCCGCAACGTCATGAGCGGCAGCTATGCGGCTTCGGACTACGTGCAGGCCATGGTGAGCGCGGAGGGCGCGTACGGTGGGGCCAACCCAGCCTACGTCGACGCGCCGTTCTACACCAACCACGACACGGCGCGCAGCGCCGGGTTCTACCCGCAGGACGATGGCCCCGTCACCAAGATGGCCTACGCGCTCAGCCTGCTCATGCCTGGCGACTCCTTCGTCTACTATGGCGAGGAGCTAGGCATGAAAGGCGCGGGCAAGGACGAGAACAAGCGCGCGCCCATGTACTGGAGCGATGACCCTGCGGCACCGGGGATGTGCTCCGGGCCCGTGGGCATGGACGATGTGCAGATGAAGTTCCCATCGCTCGAGGCCCAGATGACCGATGACCTCTCCCTGTGGTGGTGGTTCCGCGAGGTCATCCGCGTGCGCAGGGCCTTCCCCGCCATCGCACGTGGGAGGACGGAAGCCGTGGATGCCGTGAGCGACGGGAGCGTTGCGGCCTTCATACGCCGCGGCGATGCCGACGGGGACGTGCTCGTGGTTATGAACCTGCGTGACCAGGCCGTGGAGAAGGACCTGTCTGCGGTTGGCGGCAACCTTCAGCTGGCCGCGGTGCTCAACACCAGCGTGGAGCAGGTTGCCTACGACGGCGGCGTGCTGCGGCTCCCCGCCTACAGCATTGCCGTGCTGACCTTTGGCGCAACGGACTGAGTCTTTGATGCATGAGGGCGCCGATGCGCCGGAAGGGGGAACCTATGGGACCGAGTTGGCTCAAGGATGCCGTGTTCTACGAGATCTATCCGCAGTCGTTCCAGGATTCCAACGACGACGGCATCGGAGACCTGCAGGGCATCGTCTCGCGGCTCGACTACGTGGCCGAGCTGGGCTGCAACGCCCTGTGGATCAACCCGTGCTTCGACTCGCCCTTCATGGATGCGGGATATGACGTGCGCGACTACAAGCGCGTGGCGCCGCGCTACGGAACGAACGAGGACTTGGTGCGACTCTTCGAGGAGGCCCATCGTCGCGGGATCCATGTGCTGCTGGATCTGGTGCCCGGACACACCTCCGACCAGCACCCGTGGTTCAAGGAGTCCGCGAAGGCGGATCCCAACAAGTACTCCGCGCGCTACATCTGGACTGACGAGGCCCTCTGGGGCATGGAGGGGCGTCCCTACATCGCGGGCATGACGGAGCGGTCCGGCGCATACATGCTCAACTTCTTCGCCTCGCAGCCGGCACTCAACTATGGGTGGCTGGACCCCTACAGGCATTGGATGTCCGCGACAGACTCCCCGGAGGCGCTGGCAACCATCGAGGCCATCAAGGACGTGATGCGCTTCTGGCTGGACCTGGGCTGTGACGGGTTCCGTGTGGACATGGCGGACTCGCTGGTGAAGAACGACGACGAACGCAAGAGTGGCACATGCGCCATCTGGCGGGGCATCCGCGCGATGATGGATGCGGAGTACCCCGAGGCTGCGCTGGTGAGCGAGTGGTCCAACCCGGACCAAGCGCTCTGTCAGGCGGGGTTCCACATGGACTTCTACCTGGACCACCAGCGCAACGGGTACAACACGCTGCTGCGCGACTACGAGACCGAGGGCAGCGACCACAGCTACTTCCGCTGCGACGCGGGTGGGAGCATCCGGCGCTTCCTCGACGACTATCTGCCCAAGTACGAACGCAGCCGCACGAGTGGCTACATCAGCTTCATCACGTGCAACCACGACACGCCGCGCCCCGCGAGGACGCTGTCGCCGGAAGAGCTGAAGCTTGCCTATGCCTTCATCCTCACCATGCCGGGCGTGCCCTTCATCTACTATGGCGACGAGATCGGCATGCGCTACCTCGACCTGCGCACCAAGGAGGGCGGGTACCAGCGGACCGGCAGTCGCTCGCCCATGCAATGGGGCCATGAGGAGAACTTTGGCTTCTCGGGAGCGCCTTCCGATCAGCTCTACCTGCCGCAAGACGGCGCGGATGATGCACCGAGCGTAGAGGACCAGCTTGATGACCCCAACTCTCTCCTGTCAGAGGTGCGGCGGCTGGTGGCGCTGCGTCATGCCTACGAGGACCTTCAGGCGGATGCACCGTTTGCGGTGGTGAACAGCGACGAGGACACGGCGCCGTTCGTGTACGCCAGGGGAGGGCTGCTTTTGGCGATCAATCCCTCGTCGCAGGTGAAGCGTCTCGAGAACGACCTGCTCGTGGGGCGAGAGATCGTGCACCATATTGGCAATCCGACTGTTGGGGGCGACTGCCTCACCATGCCCGGGCAGAGCTTCGCCGTGCTCCGGGTCCAACCGGCTTGCGACTAACCCTGTGCCGTCTCGCCTGTCCGTACGCCAGGAAGGCCTTCCGTCGGCGTCATGCGTGGAAGGCGGTCTGGCAGAGCGGGGATAGGGAAGTCCCGCAACCACGCAAGGAGTGGTTGGGTGTGTCGAGCTCTGGGTTTCGGCGCAAGGTCATGCAGATGGGCATCCCACTTCGAAAAGGGGTTGAAGTGTTCCCCACACTTTGTAGGATGGGGTCATCGAGCGCTCGATGAGATGTAACCCACAACATGTTTGGAGGTCTTCCATGAACAGGATGGAAGTGCATCCCATCGGAAGAATCGAATGCGAGGACGACGAGTTCAGAATCGTCCTGAGCCCGGAATACGCCCCAGCGCTGAGGGGTCTGGAGGGATACAGCCACGTGCAGGTCATATGGTGGTTCGACCGTACTGAGGGCACTGGCGACCTGATCGAGAGGAAGCCGTACGTCAAGGGTCCGGACGAGCTGGGCGTGTTCGCCACGCGCTCGCCGATGCGCCCCAACCCCATAGCCGTGTCCAGCGTCGACATCGCCTATGTGGACGAGGCGGCGGCGACGGTCGGGCTCTACCACATCGACGCGTGTCCCGGCAGTCCGGTGCTGGACCTCAAGCCCTATACCCCGAGCATCGATCGCATCGAGAGCCCGTCAGTGCCCGAATGGTGTGCCCACTGGCCCAAGTCCTACGAGGAGAGCGGGGATTTTGACTGGGAGGCCGAGTTCAACTTCTAGGAGTGGCGATGCAAGTCGGGGGGCCATCTTTCGCGGGTGGCCCTCCCCACTGCAGCCTCCGTCCCGAATGGCCAGCCTATGCTTGGGAGAACAGCCACAGGCCCAGCACGGCGTCGAAGCCCACGGCTGCCAGGACGCTGAAGCGCTCGACCACGCCGAAGAGCGAGTGGGGAACCATCCCTTGTCCCATGGCCCCGACCATCATCATCGCCAGCGCCACCGCCGCCCATGTGCCGAGTGGCCTGACGCGATCGTCTCGCCGGCCCGCGATGACCAGCAGGCAAAGCGACACGATGGATAGCAGCACCACCGCAGCTGTCACGACGTACACGTGCATCAGGTCTTGGAAGGTCGTCATGCCGGTGCCGCCTTCGCTCAGCGGGAACATCCCGTATCCGATCTGAGAGACCCAGCGCATCAGGCAGAAGAGGTAGATGCCGAGACGGAACGTCCTCGACGACGTCCCGCTCTCGGACACGTGAATCGACGTGCAGGTCGCGCACACCACGCTGCACACGCCGTAGGGGGCTGCAAGCTGGCTCCACAGCATGCGCGAGGGAGCGGTTGTCGCAGAGAGGTCGCTCACCGCCTGCGACATCCAGTCATAGCCTGGGTACGCCATGGGCGACAGCAGCATTGCCGCGGCATACGAGGCCAGCGACACCACTCCCGCAAGCCCCAGCCAGTGGATAAGCGCCTTACGCATGGCTGGCCTCCATCTGACGGGCAAACCAGCGGATATAGGCCTTGGCGTCGACAAGCGCCGGCGGCGTCTCGGTTGCTTCCGGACCACGAACACACAGCTCGTCCAGAGCGCGGTCCACCAGCCCATGTATCGTCATCGCGTAGGACAGGGCGGCAAGGTCCAAGTCGTCGCACCGCAGCCTTCCACGGTCGGCGAGCGCATGGAAGAGCGCACCCACCTGCCGCACCATGTGGTCCGTTTCGTCCAGCACGATCCGCGCGGCCGCGGCATTGGTCGGGCGCTCCGAATACAGCACCTTGAACAGGCGCAACAGGTCCCTGTCCATGACAAGCGAGAGGTACTGCTCGAAGAGGGCCAGCAGTATCTCCTCGAGGCTTCGGTCCGCAAAGAGCAGGTCGAAGTCGATGTCGGGCATGGCGCTCCTGGCCCGCGCCTGCTCGCGAAGATGGCGGTAGGCCTCTTGGACGATCTCGTCCTTGGAGGAGAAGTGGTTGTAGAGGGAGGGCTTGCGCATGCCCACGCGCTCGGCGATCTGGGCCAGGCTTACCGAGCGCAGCCCATGCTCCGCCGCAAGGTCCAGGGTGGCGAGTACGATCTCCTCTTTGCGGGTCATGGCGCCCCTCCGTCTGGCATCACGTGGCAGATAAGACTAACTAACGTTCGTTAGTTTAGCCGTAGCTGCTACGGTTTCGCAAGCATGTTTGTCGCAAGGGGTCACGCCCACTTGTTACGCCTGTCGTGTCGGCAGACGCCAGCCCCTGTCTTACTCCATGAACGCCCCGAGGTCCGTCTTGTGCTCGTTCCAGATGACGCGAAACGCCTGGATGGTAGGCCACAGCGACACGGCGATCATGAGTGCGTAGACGGCTAGGACGGCGATGGAGTTGTCCGTGCTGGTATAGCTGTTCGAGGCACCTCCGCCCTGAAGGGCGACGGTGATGGACATCATCAGGAAGTCGTTCAGGGCGTGGAAGAGGGCGGCGCTTCCGATTTCGCGCGAGTGCATTGACGTCGCGCACAGGACGATGCCAAACATGCCGGTCTGGACGATCTTGAGGATGGCCTGTGCCATGGTGACCGCATCGGTCGCGTCGCCTTCGGCGATGTGTGCGCGACCGAAGAAGAATGACGAGACGATGACCGCTGCGAGCACGCCCCAATGCCAGCGGCCAAGACCCGCCAGCAATCCGTTCAGCATGGTCCCGCGGAACGTGAACTCCTCCAGGATGCCGATGGAAAGGCACAGGAGTGCCGTCACGAGGAGCTTGGGCAGGAAGTCGGCGGGGAAGCCGTCACCCGTCACGGCGAGGAAGAAATAGCGGGCGGCGGGAACCGCACCCAAGAGCAGCAGGGGCCAAGCAAGGCGGAAGGTGTAGGCCAGGCCATGCAGGGAGACCTTCGTCCAGGAGCGACCGCCGAGCGCCAGGAACGCCACGATGGCTATGACGGCCGCGACGAGATGCCCGACTGCCAGGCCAAGCAGGGGATCGTCCGGAAACGGCAACGCACTGATGGCCATCGCGACGCCTTGGATGAGGGTAGCCAGGAAATCGACGAGAAGGGCGAGGGCCATCTTGATCCATCCGCGCCTACTGCTCGTGGAGCTGGTTTCGACTTCGGTGACTACCGAATGCCTTGCCATGGTGGCTCACCTCC
Source organism: uncultured Coriobacteriaceae bacterium (assembly GCA_902778135.1). GTDB lineage: Bacteria > Actinomycetota > Coriobacteriia > Coriobacteriales > Atopobiaceae > UBA1367. The sequence goes on along the minus strand of CACYWP010000010.1, from coordinate 22,314 downwards.
GAACCGCCCTTCCAGACTTGCGCCCGTCGCTCCGCTGGGGTCAGCAGGGGTCGTACCCTTCCGTCGTACCGTTGACAGGCATTTTCCTCTGACTGCAGGGCCGTGCAACCGCCTCGCATCCAGGTCGTCGGCAAACGGGCCGTCGGACGCCGGCTGCACGGAAGCGCAGGTCGAACCCATGTGCCTTGCACCTGTCGACGACAATCATCAGGCAGCCCGCTTGCGTGTGATTGCTCTAACTGTTATAGTACACATATAACAGAAAGGAGCGATCATGCTGTTGCAGGTCGACCTCGCCTCGAGCGAGCCGCTCTATCGCCAGATACGAACACAGATCGTGCAGGGGGTTGCCTCGGGGGAGCTGTCCCCGGGAGACCCTCTGCCCAGCGTGCGATCCCTGGCCGGCAACCTGGGCATCAACATGCATACGGTCAACAAGGCCTATGCCGTGCTGCGTGACGAGGGATATGTCGTGATGCGCGGGCGCAGCGGTGCCTACATTGCCGACACGGCCCGCACGGTGTCGCCTGCGCGAGCGCAGGAGCAGCTCGACCACATCGCGGGACAGCTGGCAGGGCTCGCCACCGAGTATCGCGCGCGTGGTGGGTCCGAGATGGAGTTCGTGGAGTTGGCACGGGTGCAGGCCCACAGGGTCTATGGCACCAAGGGAGAGGACGATGCGTCATGACCTGGTACGTTGTCATCATGGTTGCCTGTGTGCTGTTGTGCGGAACGCTGTTGGCCATCACGCCTGCGCTGATGCCTCCGACCGAGTGCTTTGCGGTGACCATCCCGCCCTCGGCGCAGGGGGATCCCCGCATTCGCACGCTCAAGCGCGACTATTCTCGGAAGGTGGCTGTCATCACGGTCCTCTGCACGGCTGCCGTGGCACTCGTCAGCGTGATTCTCGGAGCGGACGCGCTCGATTCGCAGCTCTATGCCTGTGCGGTGACGCTGGCGACCTTCATACCCATGGTCGTCGGGTTCGTGCTGATGCTGCGCAACCGCGCACGGGTACGCGAGCTGAAGCGCACCGAGCGATGGGTCGCAGCCGCCAGCCGTTCCGTCGCCTTCGTGGGCGAGGAGGAGTGCGAGGGTGCCATCTCCCTGGCGTGGAATCTGCTCTACCTGCCCCTCATCCTTGCGCTGGTCCTCTTCGGCGTGCTGTCGTACGACCGGTTTCCCGACCTCATTCCCATGAAGGCCGGATTCGACGGTACGGTCATACGCTATGCCCCCAAGAGCCTGGGCGTCGTGCTCTTTCCCGCCATCGTGGTTGGCTTCATGGGACTGTGCTTCGTGTTCTCGCACTGGGCCATCATTCGCTCCAAGCGGCCCATCGACCCCGCGTCACCGGCGACGTCTGCCATCGCCTACAACGGCTTCGTGCATGCACAGAGCCTGGTGCTGCTTGTGGGAGGTTTGGTCATCAGCGCAGCCATAGGTGTTGCGTTCAACCTCTCCTCCCTGGGCACGATCTCCCTCGGGGAGGCGGCGATGCTGGTGGGGCTGGCTGCGCTTGCCTTTGCCGGTGCGGAGACGTGGGTTGGCGTCGCGCTCGGCCAGTCAGGCTCGCGCCTCGCGGCACAGCTGCGCACGAGCGATGAGCTGGCATACGACGATGACGCGCACTGGCCCCTGGGGCTGTTCTACTTCAATCCTGACGACGTCAGCATCATCGTGCCCAAACGCTTTGGGATAGGTTGGACGCTCAATATGGCAAGGCCTGCCACATGGGTCGCGATCGCGCTGCTGGTGGCTGTGACGGCGGCGTTCGTGGTGCTGACCACGGTGGTTACGGGGTGATGCCGGCTTGCGGGCCGGCGGTGGGCATCGTCTGTCCATCGCCGGTCCGCTGATACCGGGGTTCTGAGGGCTTCGGACCCGCCTTCAGGCCGCCCGCATGGACGAAGTTTCATTTATGCGCGATTGTTTTGGGTTTGCGCGAGTATCTAGTGCTGCTCAACTGGGCTTTTACCCTGTGACTACTTGGCATGGCCGCAATAAACCGCGCATAACTGAAACTTCGTCCATGCGGGCGGCCTGAAGGGCAGAAAATGCGGCAACGCTCCCTCGTCCGAGGCCGTCGATCGGACTATGCCCGCAGTCCGGCCGCCGTGAGGAGGGCCTTGGTGTACTCGTGTTGGGGGTTTCGGTAGACGCTGGCCACGTCGCCCTCCTCGAGGATGCGCCCCTGCCTCATGATCAGCACGCGGTCGCAGATCTGGTAGACGACGCGCAGGTCGTGCGAGATGAACAGCATGGACAGTCCCATGTCCTCGTGCAGGGAGCGCAGCAGAGAGAGGACCTGGGCCTGGATGGTGACGTCAAGCGCGCTGACCGGCTCGTCCGCGATGATGAAGGTGGGGTTGCGCATGATGGCGGTCGCGATGGCGACGCGTTGGCGCTGCCCGCCCGACAGCTCGTCGGGGTAGCGGTCCAGCAGCGTCTCGTCCAGCTCCACCTGCCTGACCACCTCGGCGATGCGCCGCTCTCGCTCCTGCGGCGTCCATGAGCGCGCCCGGTCGACCCGCAATGGCTCCTCCAACAGCCACCCTATGCGCTTCGAGGGGTTCAGGGAGCCAAAGGGATCCTGGAACACCATCTGGGGGCGCTCGCCAGCCAGGCGGATCTGCCCGTCGAAGTCGCGGATGATGCCGCAGATGGCCTTGGAGAGCGTGGTCTTGCCACAACCCGACTCGCCGCACAGGCCGACGATCTCCCCGCGTCCGACCGTGAGGCTGACGTCGTGGAGCGCCTGCGTCAGCGCATTGCGGCGTCCGAGCAGCTTCGTTCGGTCGCGGTAGAAGACGTCGAGTCCGCTTGCCTCGAGCACCCGGTCGCCCAGGCTCGCCTCGGTCTCGAAGATGCCGCCCATGGGCACGCTGATCCTCGCCATGGCTACAGCACCACCTTGGGTATCGCGTCTACCAGCATCTTCGTATAGTCTGCCTGAGGATTGCCGAAGACCTCCTCGGCTGGGCCCGTCTCCACGATGAGGCCCTTTCGCATCACGACGACCCGGTGGCAGAGCTGGCGCACGAGCGACAGGTCATGGCTGATGAAGATGATGGCTGTGCCGTCGTCCTCGTTGATCTTGCGCAGCAGCGCGATGATCTGGGCCTGGATGGTCACGTCGAGCGCGGTCGTGGGCTCGTCGGCGATGAGGATCTGGGGACGGGAGATGGTGGCCGCGGCTATCATCACGCGCTGGCGCATGCCTCCGGACAGCTCGTGGGGGTACATCCGGTAGACCTTCTCCGGTTCGGGCAGGCCGACGGCATCCATGGTACGCAGGGCCAGCTCGCGGCGCTGCTGCGCCGACAGCTCCTTGCGGTGTATCCTCAGGGGCTCCTCGACCTGTCGGCCGATGCGTTGCAGGGGGTCCAGCGAGGTCATGGGCTCCTGGAAGACGATCGAGATCTCGTCTCCCTGGTAGTGGCGCAGCGTCGAGCGCGGACATCTGAGCAGGTCCTGGCCGTCGAAGAGGATCTGCCCACGCCGCTCCAGCGCATGACGGCTGAGCAGGCCGGCGATGGCCAGGGCGGTCATGCTCTTCCCCGAGCCCGACTCCCCGACGATGCCCACGATCTCGCCCCGGTGCAGCTCGAGGTCGAAGTCCTCGACAGCCACCTCGGGTCTGTCGTGGTCGTGGAACTCAAGGTGCAGGTCGCGTACCTCGAGGATGACCTCGCCCGCCTGTGTCGGGTTCTCCCTGTGCTCCATCGGCTAGTCCAGACTCTGCGTGGCGGGACGGATGCCCTCGCCCATCAGCGAGAATCCCAGCACCATCGCCACGATGACGATGCCGGGGCCCAACACGGCGGTGGGCACGCGGAAGAAGATCTCCTGCGCCTCGGAGATCATCTGTCCCAGCGAGGCATAGGGAGGTTGCGAGCCGATGCCCAGGAAGGACAGGCCCGCCTCGGCAAGCACGGCGTTGTTGAAGCCGATCATGACGTTTGAGAGCAAGACGCCGCGCACGTTGGGCAGCATGTGGACGAAGATGACGCGCGCGTCGCTGGCTCCCTGCAGGCGTGCGTTCTTGACGTAGTCCAGATGCTTGATGCGCACGTACTCGCTGCGCACCACGCGCGTGAAGGACGGGATGAAGGCGATGCCCAAGGCCCACATGACATGCATGGTGCTGGACCCGAAGAGCGAGACGAACACCAGCGCCAACAGCACGTTGGGGAAGGCGAACAGGCCGTCCATGACTCGCATCACGACCTCGTCGAGAAGGCCGCCATAGAAGCCCGTCACAGCTCCGACGAGGACCCCCGTGCCTGCGCCGATGGCCATCGTCCCCAGCGCGACCATGAGGGTGACACGGCTGCCGTACATGACGCGCGAGAGGATGTCGCGGCCCATCTTGTCGGTGCCCAGCCAGTGTGCGGCCGAGATGCCTTGCAGGCGGTCGGCGCTCATGGCGGTGGGCTTGTAGGGCATCCACACCAATCCAACCAGCACCAGTGCGACGACGGCTGCCATGATGGCGAATCCTGCCCAGAACACCTGCGGACTGGGCAGGCGGTCGATGGTCTGGCGTAGGCTGCGACGCGTTCCGGCCATGGCGACTCACTCCACGTCCACGCGCGGGTCGAGCGCCCTGTACAGGATGTCGACGACGAGGTTGGACACGATGACGAAGACGGCGATCCACATCACCGTCGCCAGGACGACCGGATAGTCGCGGTTGCCGATGGAGGCCAGCAGGGTGTTGGAGATGCCGGGGATGTTGAACACGCGCTCCACCACCAGCGAGCCAGCCAGCATGTTGGCGAGGCTCATGCCCAGGAAGGTCAGCGTCGGAAGCAGGGCATTCTTGAGGATGTGTCCGTAGAGCACCCCGTTGGTGTCGTTGCCGCGGCTGTAGGCCGTGCGGGTGTAGTCCTTGCCGGCCTCCTCGAGTATCGACCCGCGCAGCAGCTTGGACAGCTGGGCGGCGCGCGGCAGGGCGATGGCGATGGCGGGGTAGACGAGGTAGCCCAGGAAGCCCGCGACGCTGCGCGTGTAGGGCACGTACCCGCCAGGCGAGAAGAGCCGCAGCATCATGCCGAAGACCCAGCTGATGAGGATGCCCGAGAAGAACGGCGGGATGGCCATGATGACCTGGTTCAGCACCAGGACGGCGTGGTCGAGCGCCGAGCCCGCGTGCTTGGCGGTGTAGAGCCCGACCGGGAGGCCGATGGCGCACATCAGCGCGAACGAGAGCAGCGCCAGTGCCAGGGTGACCGGGATCTTCGAGGCCAGCAGGGTGGACACCGGCTGCTTGTAGACGTAGGAGATGCCGGGGTCACCATGCAGGTATGAGACGAGCCAGCGTACGTACTGCACGGGCAGCGGGTCGTTCAGGCCCAGTTGCGCGCGCAGGGCCTCCAGGCGCTCGGGCGTGGCGCCCGTTCCCAGCATGCGGGTGGCGGGGTCGCCCGATATCAGCTGGAAGCTGGCGAAGAGGACCACGCTGACGACCAGCAGGGTGGCCAGCGTGGTCACGGTCTTTTTCAGGACGTATCGCATGGCTCCGCGTCCCTGGGCGCTACTCCGCCGGGCGGATGCTGGCGAAGTTCTGCGCGTAGATCGGGTAGAACTCGTAGCCCTCGAAGCGGTTGGACAGCGCGACGAAGCTGGGGAGGTCCTGGATGTAGACGCTCGCCGCCTCCTCGGTCAGGATGCGCTCGCACTCCTTGTACAGCGTGGTCTTCTCCTCGTCATCGAAGGCGGCATGGGCGCGGGCATAGGTCTCGTCGTAGGCCTCGCTGTGGAAGTTGATGAAGTTGTTGCCGTCGTCGCTGGTGAAGCGGCGGAGCATCGAGGGGGCGTTCAGGGCACTCGCGTCCACGCCGACGACCGTCGCCTCGAACTCCCTGTTGTTGTAGATGTCGGAGATCCAGCTGCTCCACTCGATCTCCTGGATGTTGGCGGTGACGCCGATGGCTGCCAGCTGCTCCTTCAGCACCTCGGCCGTCTCGCAGTGCTGCGGATGGGAGCTGGATACGTGGATGGTGAAGGAGAACCCGTTCTCGTAGCCTGCCTCGGTCAGCAGTTCGCGGGCACGGTCGAGGTCCTGGTTGTAGACGTCGCTCAGCTCGGGCATGAAGTACTTGGTGAAGGCGGGGTACATGCTGGAGCCCACCTCCGTGCCCTTGCCGCCCGAGACGTAGTCCATGATCTCCTGAGGGTCGATGGCATACGAGAGCGCCTGGCGGACGCGCATGTCGTCGAACGGCGCGACGGCGTTGTTGAGGTAGAGCGCCTGGACGATGTTCATGCGGCCCTCGTAGATGGTGAACTGCTTCTCGGACAGCTGGGACAGCTGCGTCTCGGGAGTCCGGTAGAAGAGGTCGAGCGAGCCACCGGCCAGCTCCATGCCGATGGAGTCGGTGTTCGAGATGACCTTGAAGGTGATGTTGGGCACGTGGGCGGCGTTGTCGGCATCCCAGTAGCCGTCATAGGCCTCCAGGACGATGTTCTCGAGCGGGGAGCGCGAGACGAACTTGTAGGGGCCGCAGCCGATGGGCGTCATGTCGAGGTCGACGACCGCGGCAGGCGTGATGCCGATGGCGAAGTAGGCGAGGAAGTCCGTGTCGCCCTCCTTCAGCACCACGTCGACATGCCTGTCGTCAAGCACGTCGACATGGTTGACCGCCTCGAAGGCGGAGACGAGCGAGCCGCCCGTGGTCGCGTCGCGATAGCGCTCGATGGAGTACTTGACGTCGTCTGCGGTGACGGGGCTGCCGTCATGGAAGGTCACGCCCTCGCGCAGCGTGAACGAGTAGGTGACACCGTCGTCCGACATGGTGTAGTCGGAGGCGATGGCCGGGTTGAGGTTGCTCTGGGTGTCCGGCTTGACGAGGCCGTCGTACACGTTGAACAGCAGCTCGCGCGTCGCCGCGGATTCCGCGTGAATGGGATCCATGGAGTCGATGTCCCCCGCAATGCCGATGACGAGGGAGTCGGCGCTCGACGAGCCACCGCCCTTGCCGCAGGCGGCGAGACCCAGCGCGAGCGTCGGGGTCATGGCGAACAGGGTGCGACGAGTCACGTTTTTCATGGGACCAACCTTCCCGTCTTTCTCGAACGCGAATGTGCGTGGTATAGGATACCCCCTCAAGCCGAGCGTCATACGAAAACTGGCATTGTCTGCACCTCGTGACGCACGTGAGAACAAAGGACGGGCCGCATGCGCTGGTGGCGACATGCGGCCCGTCCCGGTGGCTAGGTCTTGCTGGCCTCAGGTCCAGAGGGCGACCATCACCGCGATGGCGATGCCAAAGCCGACGATGTACACCATGCCAATCGACAGTGCGGCGCGCAGGGTTCCCAGCACGACCATCCAACGCTCCTCGGCGCTCTGAAGCTCGTCGGAGAAGTCGCCCGACCCGCGATGCTCGGGACGCACCGCGCCCCGGACATCGCTCATGTCGGCGATGGTGTGCCCGTCGTCGTACGACTCTGCCCTGCGCATCCCGGCCATCGGCTACGCCTGCCCGGACTCGTCGTCGTAGAGGTGGCAGACCACATAGTGTCCCGGCTCGATCTCCTTCTGCTTGGGGGCCACGTGCTTGCAGCACTCCATGCACTTGCTGCAGCGGGTGTGGAACTTGCAGCCCTCGGGCGGGTTTGCGGGCGAGGGAATCGACCCCTCGAGCACGATGCGGTTCATCTTGGCATCGGGGTCGGGGATGGGGATCGCACTGAAGAGCGCCTGGGTGTAGGGGTGCAGCGGGTTGGCGAAGATGTCCTTCTTCTCTCCGTACTCCACGAGGTTGCCCAGGTACATGACGCCCACGGTGTCGGAGATGTGCTCGACGACCGACAGGTCGTGGCTGATGAAGAGGTAGGTGAGGTTGCGCTGCTCCTGCAGGTCGTTCAGCAGGTTGATGATCTGCGCCTGGATGGACACGTCCAGCGCACTTACAGGCTCGTCGCAGACGACGAACTCGGGGTTGAGGGCGAGGGCGCGCGCGATGCAGATGCGCTGGCGCTGGCCACCGGAGAACTCGTGCGGGTAGCGCTCCTTCTGGAAGGGCTGCAGGCCACACTGGTCCATGACCTCGTCGACATAGTCGTCCAGCTGGTCCTTGGGCACCAGGTTGTGCTCGCGGACGGCCTCGCCGATGATCTCGGCGATGGGCAGGCGGGGCGAGAGGCTGGAGAACGGGTCCTGGAAGATGATCTGCATCTTGGTGCGCAGGTGGCGCAGCTCCTCCTTGGAGAGGTCGTAGACCTCCTGGCCGTTGAAGAGCACGTCGCCGTCGGTCTTGTCGCCCGTCAGGCGCAGGATGGTGCGGCCGGTGGTCGTCTTGCCACAGCCGGACTCGCCGACCAGGCCCATCGTGGTGCCGCGCTTGAGGTTGAAGGTGACGCCGTCGACGGCCTTCACGTTGCCCACCACGCGGTTCATCATGCCGCCCTTGATGGGGAAGTACTTCTTGAGGTTGCGGACCATCAGGATGTACTGGGGATCGTAGGCCAGCTTGGCCTCGGTCGTCTCGCTCATGCGCTCACCTCTCCCATGCCAAAGGCGCTCATGTCGTCCTTGCCGTCGGCCTCGGCCTCGGCCCTGTGCTCCTCGTAGTAGCGGTAGCAGCTGACCTTGTGCGTGTCGGAGAGGCTGATCTGGCAGGGGTAGTCGCCGTCACAGCAGCCTAGGCGACGGTCGCAGCGGTCGCGGAAGTAGCAGTAGTTGGGCATCTTGATGGGGTTGGGAACCTTGCCGGGAATGGAGAAGAGCTTCTCCACCTCGCGTCCGACGACCGGCTTGGAGGCCATCAGGCCGATGGTGTAGGGGTGCGCCGGATGGTGGAAGATGTCCTCGGCGGTGCCCTTCTCCACCACGCGCCCGGCGTACATGACCACCACGTAGTCGGCCATCTCGGCGATGACGCCCAGGTCGTGCGTGATGAGCATGATCGACGAGTTGATGCGGTCCTTCAGGTTGCGCAGCAGGTCCAGGATCTGGGCCTGGATGGTGACGTCGAGGGCCGTCGTAGGCTCGTCGGCGATGATGACCTTGGGGTTGCAGGCCAGTGCCATGGCGATCATGATGCGCTGGCGCATGCCGCCGGAGAGCTCGTGCGGGAACATCTCCGCGACGCCCTCCGCGTTGGCGATGCCGACCATCTCGATGGCCTCGATGGTGCGCTTGCGGATCTCCTCCGGGGTCTTGCCCTCGCCGTCGTGCAGCGCGATGACCTCGTCCACCTGGTCGCCGATGCGGAACACCGGGTTGAGGGAGGTCATCGGCTCCTGGAAGATCATCGAAATCATGTTGCCGCGCAGGTGCTGCATGTGCTCCTGCGTGATCTTGGTGATGTCGTAGGCCTTGTCGCCCAGGTTCAGGCGGATCTCGCCGGAGACGATCTGGCCCTGCGGGCGCTGCAGCAGCTGCATCAGCGACAGGGAGGTGACCGACTTGCCGCAGCCCGACTCGCCCACGACGCCGACGACCTTGCCCTGCGGGACGTCGAAGCTCACACCGTCGACGCTGCGGACGGTGCCGTTGTCGGTGAAGAAGAAGGTGTGCAGGTCGTCGAACTCCACAGCGTTCGCGGGGTCGTGCATGGTCGTCAGGTACTCGCCCTCGGGCACGCCCTTGCGCTTCCACTTTCTCTCGAGCTCGTTGGTGATCTTGCGGTTTGCCTTGGAAATCGCGCGGGATTCGCGTGCGGAGAGGTACCCGTCACCGCGGTCCTTCGCGTTCTTCTTGCCAAATGCCATGCGATCAGCCTCCTTACCGGTTCATCTTGGGGTCGAAGGCGTCACGCAGGCCGTCGCCCACCAGATTGAAGGCCAGCACCGTCGCCAGCAGGCAGACGCCTGCCGGGATCCAGATGAACCAGTAGTTGGTGAGCACGTAGGTGTCGTTGACGTCGTTGATGATGTTGCCCCACGAGGCGAACGGGAACTTCACGCCCAGGCCGAGGAACGAGAGCGTCGCCTCGGTGATGATGGTGGAGCCCAGGCTCATGGTCATGGTGACGATGAGCTGCGGGATCACGTTGGGGATGAGGTGGCGGAAGATGCGGCGGCTCGCGCGGATGCCGGTCGCCTCGGCTGCCGTCATGAACTCCTGCTCGCGCAGGGACAGGATCTGGCCGCGGACCAGGCGCGCGATGCCCGCCCAGCCGAGGAATCCCAGCAGCAGCATGAGGTAGAGCATGCGGATCTGGGGGTCGACGCGCATGGCGTCCATGGTGGCGCCCAGGATGATGATGATCGGCATCGACGGGATGCAGTAGAACACGTCGACGATGCGCATGATCAGGTTGTCCACCCAGCCACCGCAGTAGCCGGAGATGCCGCCCAGGATGACGCCGATGATGGTCTCGATGAACACGACGATGAAGCCGATGTAGAGCGAGACGCGTCCGCCGTACATCAGGCGCGTGAGCATGTCCATGCCGTTGCGGTCGGTGCCCAGCGGATGGGCCAGGCTGGGGAAGGAGTAGGTGTCGAAGACCTTGGTGGAGACCGACTGCATGACCGACCAGCTGCTCTTGCCTGCGTCGTACTTGAGGAGGTAGTCGGCGGTCTCGCCGTTCTCGTCGGTGAAGGAGAACTCGGACTGCCCCGCCTCGATGGCCTCGATGAGCTCGTCCTTGAACTGGCGGGAGAGGAAGACGTCGCTCATGATGGCCTGGGCCACGTAGCGGCTCGCATAGGCGACCTCGGTCTCGCCGTCCATGACGGTGCCGGCGTCGTCCATGGTGTAGGTGGTGCCGTCGTACTTGAAGCTGTCCTTGTTGCCCGCGTCAGCCAGGAGGATGGCGCGCTGGAAGGCGAAGGGCAGCGTCTCGTTGCCCGTCGAGGAGCTCACGGTGTCGTAGGTCGCCATCGCCACCGGTTCGTCCTGTCCGTCGACGTAGAGGCTGTAGAGCTCCTCGCCCTCCTCCTCGTAGCGATAGGTGACGCCTTGTGACTCGAAGGTGTTGCCGTCCTGCTTGAGGGCCAGGACGAACTTGGCGCGGGCCACGGAGGGGAAGTCCGCGTCGTTCTCCGTGACGTAGCGCAGCTCCTTGTTCTCCATGACGGCGGCCCACTGCTTGTTCTGCTCGTCGAAGCGGTAGAACAGCTGGTCCTCGCGATAGGGGCTCACGATGCCGCCGATGAACGAGAACACGAACATGAAGGCCAGGATGAAGAGGCCCGTCACGGCAACGCGGTTGCGGAGGAACCGCTTGACCACCAGGGCGGTGGGCGAGAGGGTCTTCACGCGACGGTCGTCGTTGAGCGAGTACTCGCTCTGTTCGGCGCTCTCGCCCTGGGCGTCGATCTCCTGCGTGATGAGGTCGTCGACCTTGTTGGTCGTTTCGTCTGCCATGTGCCCCACCTCCCTAGGCGATACGGACGCGTGGGTCGACCACGGCGTAGAGGATGTCTGATATGAGGTTGCCGAGCAGCGTGAGGATGGCCATGAAGGTCAGGTAGAACATCGAAAAGGGGATGTCTCCCGCCACCATCGACTGGTAGGACACGTAGCCGATGCCCGGGATCGAGTACAGCGTCTCGGTGATGAGCGCGCCTGCGAACAGGCCCGGCAGCGATCCGCCGAGCATCGTGACCAGCGGGATCAGCGTGTTGCGGAAGGCGTGGTGGTAGATGACCTTGCTCTCGGGCAGGCCCTTGGCGCGTGCCGTGCGGATGTAGTCTGCGTTCAGGACCTCCAGCATGTTGGTGCGGGTGTAGCGCATCAGCGATCCGATGGAGATGACGACCAGCGTCACGATGGGCAGCACCAGGTGCTGGGCGCGGTCGAAGAACTGGCCCATGCTGGAGAGCTGCTCGTAGTTGCGCCCGATGAGTCCACCTAGGTCGAACCACCCGAGGTTGACGCAGAACAGCAGCTTCAGCAGCGACGCGAAGAAGAACGTCGGCAGCGAGAAGCAGGCCAGTGCCACGATGGTGATGGTGTAGTCGATCTTGGTGTACTGCTTGGTGGCGGCGATGATGCCCAGGGGGATGGCGATGATGATCTCGAAGAGGAAGGCGATGCCGCCCATGATGAACGAGATCCACACGGAGTCGGCGAACTTCTCGGTCACGGGAACGGTCCAGCGCCAGGAGTCGCCGAAGTCGCCGCGGATGGCGCGGCCGCACCACGACAGGAAGCCGGGGAGGATGCCCTTGTCCATGCCGTAGGTGGCGGAGAGCTGGGCCATCCACTCCTCGAAGCTCTTCGAGCCGGGCTGCTGGGACTTGGCGCGGGCGACTTGCTCGAGATAAGACGTGGGCAGGCAGCGCATCAGCACGTAGATGATGAAGGCGACGAACACAAGGATCACGACTGACTCGAGCAGTCGTTTGAGGATGTATTTGCGCACGGAGGGTTCACCTCGCTTGGGTCTGGAGGGAGTGCGGAAAAGCCCGGCAGGACGATGCCTGCCGGGCGCACGAGAGGATTACTTCATCTCGTAGTTCTCGATTTCCTTATCCCAGGTGTAGAACGTGCTGATGTCCGGCGTGACGGTGTCGATGTTGATGCGCTCGGTCGAGAAGATGATGGCGTTCTGGCGCTGGTACGTGGGAATCTCGCAGGCCCAGTCGATGATGATGTCGAGGCAGGCCTTGTAGATCTGCTTGCGGTACTCCTGGTCGGTGGAGGCGCGGGCGTCCTTGATCAGGCTGTCGAGCTCCTCGTCCTCGATCTGGTACATGTAGTTGGAACCGCCGGGCTCCTTGCCGCCGTTGGCGATGTCGGAGAAGTAGACCTGGGTCATGTCGGGGTCGATGGTGGCGCCCCATGCGGCGCACCAGATCTCGCCCTGGTTGGCCTCGAGCTTGGTCCACAGGTCGGAGGAGTTGGAGAGGTCGTTGACGATGAGCTTCATGCCGATCTCGGCGAAGGCGTCCTCGGCCTCGGTGAGGATCATGAACGCGGGGTGGTCGCCGGTGCCGTCAGCGGGGATCATGACCTCGTACTCGAGCTTGGCGCCCTTGGGGGCCTCGGTGAGCTTTCCGTCGGCGACGGTGTAGCCGGCCTTCTCGAAGAAGCCGAGTGCGGCCTGCTGGGCGGCGGCGTAGCGGTCGTCGGCGCTCATGTCGGAGGTGTAGATGTCGTTGCCGTCCACGTCGACCGAGAAGGCGACCTTGTAGTCGGGGTCGGTGGCGTGCGGGGCGGCCCAGCTGGTGTTGGAGATCGGGTAGTTGATGACCTCGGCGGCCTCGCCGTAGTAGGAGTCGATGGCCACGTCGCGATAGGCGGCCAGGATGGTGGCCAGGCCCTTGCGCAGGCACTTGGAGGCGTCGGAGCCGGGCTCGTCGTTGACGCACACGTTGTGGCTGTTGATGCCGATGTAGCCGTAGCCGAGGTTGTCGACGGTGCTCGTGGTGATGACGTCGCCGGTGATCTCGCCGCCGTTCTCGTCGGCGACGGCCTGGGCGGTGTCCTTGGACCAGGACGGGTCGGTGAGGTCGATGGTGCCGGTCACGACGCCGTTGAGCTTGTCGACGTCCTGCACCTCGCGGAACTGCAGGTACTTGATCTTGGGGGCACTCTTGAAGTAGTGCTCGTTGGCCTCGTAGTTGATGATGCCGTTCTCGAACTTGATGAACTTGTAGGGGCCGGCACCCATGGGCTGGGTGGTCTTGGCACGGACGAGCGAGAGGTCGCCCTTGGGGAAGCCGAAGGGACCGGTCTCGGCGTTGAACTGCTTGTCGTCGCCGTAGTAGTGCAGCGGGCAGATCTGGAGGCCGAGCTGGTAGATGAGGTTGGCGTCGACCTGGGTGGCGTGGATGCGGCAGTTGTAGTCGTCGATCTTCTGGATGCCGGTGATGGTGGCCGCGGATTCGCCGGTCTCGACACCGATGGAGTAGTCGGCGAGGTTGGGGAAGAGGTCATCGACGGTCACGCTGGCGGCCTCGGTGCCCACCATGCCGTTGACGTCGGCGCCGTAGGCGTCGGAGAGCGCCTTGGCGAAGTCCTCGACGGTGCCGTCCTTGGCGACCTCGAAGCCCCAGGACTCGGCGGCGCCGGCGATGTCGCCGTCCTCGGCATAGCCGTTCTCGACGCAGTAGCTGACGATGTCCTCTGCCAGTGCCTTGGTGGTGCCGTTGTAGCTCTCCCAGTAGGCGGTCTGCTGCTCTTCGGTCCAGTTGGCGAAGTCGGTGTTGTCCTCGCCGGCCTCGAAGATGAGGCTGCCCAGCGTCTCCATGCCGGAGCGGTACTCGTCCATGCCCTCGATCGGCATGGAGAACAGGGTGGCGGAGCCGTCGTAGGTGGGGTCGCAGACGACGTACAGGGAGAAGATGTAGTCGTCGATGGTCATGCCCTCGCCATCGGAGAACACGATGTCGTCACGCAGGGTGATGTCGTAGTCGACGGTGCCGTCGGCGTTCTCGGTGACCTCGATGTCGGCAGGGCCGGTGTAGGTGTAGGACGTGCCGTTGTACTCGTAGGACTCTCCCTCGATGCCCTTGTAGACGACCTCGCCCAGGCGCGTGGTGGGGAACAGGAGGAGCTGGGTCATGTTCTGGGCGTCCTGGTCATAGGCGGTCTCGGCGAAGAACGGCGAGAACTTGCTGCTGAACGGGGAGTAGCCGACGACGAGCGGGGTGTCGCTGGCGCCGCCCGCACCACCGGACGAAGACCCGCCGCCGCAACCGGCGAGGATGCCCATGGCGCTGGTTGCGCCTGCGGCCTTGAGGAAGTTCCTACGAGTGACGTTCATGAGAGACCTCTCCCTTCGACGAGATTTGCAGTTGGACGTGGGGGAGGGGACTCGCCGACGCCTCCCCCATATAAACGTCACTAGTTTAATGATAGAAACGTTAAAGGCTTATGAAAGACTGCCCTCCGTTGAAGAATGAGGGTAAACGGCGCCCCTTTATCCAATATCCGCGGGCGTGCGGGGCCCCTGCGCCGACCCCCGGGGACCTTCGGTCAGCTGGCGAGGGGGATGTCGGAGAAGGCGCGGCAGAGCAGGGCGAGGCAGGCCGCCGCGGCAGCCATCAGCAGGGCGAAGGCGATGCCCGCGAGGGAGGGTGCCCCTCCGGAGAGGGCAAGGTGGACCAGCTGCCCCAGGGCGCTGGCGATGGCGGCGATGCATCCGACGAGCAGCCGTCCCGGCAGGCGTGGCACCGATGCCTGATACACGTGGTCGCGCACCTCGTCGCCCGCGCGGGCCAGACGCAGCAGGCTGGCGGTCGCAAGCGCGGCCGCCACCAGCGCGACGGCATAGGGAAGCAGCACGTATGCGGCGTATCCGACGCCCGGCGCGGGCAGGAAGCCAGCCGCCACCATGCAGACGAACGCCGCGGACAGCAGTGCCGCCGCCCGCCGCATCAGCGGACGGCGCGCCTCTGGCGGGGCCCAGTGCCAGACGGCGCCCGTGTACTCGTAGCCACCGTCGGCAGTGGGCCGGTAGTCGTCCAGGTATGCCCGCCTGTTGCGAGGGCTCATTCGATGCCCGTCAGGTCGTACGCCTCCAGCCACGCGTCGGCGCGCTCGCAGACCCCACGCAGGCACTCCTCGTCGAAGGGGCTGGTCAGGTCGGCGCCTTCCAGCAGCTCGACGAAGGTCTTGGTGCCGCCCGGGCGCGTGTAGGCCATGTAGTGGTTCCAGGCGTTGTCGAAGTCCTCCTGGATCAGCGTCCAGAACTGGAGCGCGACGGTCTGGGCCAGGCAGTAGTCGATGTAGTAGAACGGCAGCTCGTAGATGTGCAGCTGGCGCTGCCATCCCTCGCCGTCTGCGTAGAAGGGGATGTCGCCGTCCAGGCGCACCCATGGCATGTAGGTGCCCAGCAGCTCGCGCCAGACCCCGTGACGCTCGGCCGGGGTCATGTCCGGACGCTCGTAGACGATGTGCTGGAAGTGGTCGACCATCGTCCCGTAGGGGATGAAGGTCAGCCCGCCGTGAAGGTGGCTGTAGAGGTACTTGCGCGTGTCGGGACCGAAGAAGCCCTCGGCCCACGGCCAGGCGAAGAACTCCATCGACATCGAGTGGACCTCGCAGGCCTCCATGCTCGGCCAGACGTAGGAGATGGGCGTGCGGTCGCGGTTGAGGTAGGAGGCGAAGGCGTGGCCGGCCTCGTGGGTGATGACCTCGACGTCTCCCTGGGTCCCGTTGAAGTTGGCGAAGATGAAGGGCATGTGGTAGGAGTAGAGGCTCTCGCAGTAGCCGCCGCCCTCCTTGCCATCGCGTGCCAGCACGTCCAGCAGCTCCTGGTCCAGCATGCGGCGGAAGAACTCGCCCGACTCGGGCGAGAGCTCGTCGTAGAAGCGACGACCCTGGGCCAGGATCTCGTCGGGCGTGCCCTGCGGGCGCGGGTTGCCGGAGCGGAACATCAGCGCCATGTCGGCGTAGCTCAGCGGATAGGCAAAGCCCAGGCGTTCGGCCTGGTCGCGGTAGATGCGCTCGCACAGGGGCACCAGGTACTTGACGACGGACGCGCGGTAGCGCTCGACGTCGCCCTGGTCGTAGCAGTTGCGCGTCATGCGGTCGTAGCCCATGGGGATGAAGCCGTCGTGGCCCAGCTTGCGACCCATGCCATCGCGCAGGTGCACCAGCTGGTCGTAGATGCGGTCGAGGTCACCCTGGTGCTGCTTGTACCAGGTGCCCTCGGCCTTCCAGGCGGCCAGGCGACGCGCGTCGTCGGGGTCGCTCTTGAAGGGACCCAGCTGGGCGATGGTGTAGGTGCCGCCCTCGAAGGGAATCTGGGCGGAGGCGATCAGGCGCGCGTACTCGTGGGTCAGGTGGTTCTCGCGCTGCAGGTCGCCGACGATCTCGGGCGAGAAGGCGCGCTCCTCGATCTCGGCGTTGAGCAGGTCCAGCGTGCCAAACTCCTCCTCCAGGGCATGGCGCAGGGGATGAACGAGCAGCGCCTGCTTCCAGCTGCTCTCCCACTCCTGCAGCTGGGGGATGGCGTCGTTCCAGAAGTCGTTCTCGGCCTCGTAGAAGCTGTCACGCGTGTCGATGGAGTGGCGGATGTAGGAGAGGTTCGCCAAGGTCTGGTAGTCGGCCTCCAGCCGTGAGTGCTCGAGGTAGGCCTCACGGACGACCGAGTAGTCGGTCGCCTCGGCGACGCGTTCGGTCAGCTCGATCAGTGCCTCCTGCATCTTCGGAAGGATGGGGCGCTCGTAGGGCATCTCGGAAAACTTGATGTTGTCCATGGACTTCCTCTCGTTGCTTCATTCGGTTCTTTTTTCACGATTCACCATGGTAGGCGATATCGATGCGAGTCGGTGGCGGCATCTTGGGCCTCTGCTAGGATGGGTGCATGCGAAGCTGCCCCTCGCGGGCGGGCTGACGGCCCACCCGCGAGGGGCAGCCGTTCGGGACGGAGGGCGTGAGGGATGGATCTGACGACGCTTCCCGGCTATGTGCCGGGCTTTCGTGACACGTTGGGGCTGCGCGACCTGGGCGGGCTGGAGGGAGCCGACGGGCGTGCGGTGCGTCACGGGCTGCTCTTTCGGGGCAGCTCTCTGGTGGGGCTTGGCGAGGCGGAGCGCCGCCGCATCGACGGCCTGGGCCTGCGGCTGGTCTTGGACCTGCGGGCGACCGGCGAAGCGGACGGGCAGGACGACTACGTGCCCGACGGGGCCGAGTACCTGCGCATCTCCGGGATGTATGACAGCCAGGGCAGGGAGGTCGACTTCTCTCCCGCGGGCATCGACCGCATCTCCGAGCAGATCGCCGACAGTCCGGAGACCTTCATGAGCAGGCTGTACGGCTCGATGATGTTCGGCAACCCCGCCGTGCATGCTCTGGTCGAGCGCATGGCTGCGGGACAGGCCCCGCTCTACTTCCATTGCACCGCCGGCAAGGACCGCACGGGGGTGTGCGCCGCGGTGGTGTTGACGCTGCTGGGCGTGCCCGACGAGCGGATCGTGTGGGAGTTCCTGCTGACCAACTCCTACCGGGCCGACATCATCAACAACATGCCGGACGACCTGCCGCCCCACCTGCAGGGAGCCGACCGCGAGCGCTGGGCGAAGGTCAACAGCGTGAGCGAGGGCGACCTGCTGGCGGCGCTTGCGGCCGTCGACGAGCGCCATGCGACGCGCGAAGACTACTTCTTGCAGGAGTTTGGCCTGGATGGGACGGCGTTGGCCGCGCTGCGCGACCGATACCTGGAATAGGGTCCGCCCGGTCGTGCCGCGCGACGATGGCGGGTCTGTCGCGCGCGGGGGACGAGCGGGTACGGACGGCTGGACGTGCGCTAGGATACTGGGGCGGGACGCCCCTGACTTCGAAAGGAAAGCTCATGATTAGGGATCTGGTAAAGGACGAGGCAATACTGTCGCAGGTGTGCGAGAAGGCGACGCCGGAGGACGCGGACCTGGCACAGGACCTCATCGACACGGCGCGCTCGCTGGACGACTGCTCGTGCCTTGCGGCCAACCAGATCGGTCAGACCAAGGCGGTCGCCATATACATCGATGACGACGACGTCGCCCACGTCCTGTACAACCCCAAGGTCCTGATGGGCATACGTCCGACGCGCGTCGTCGAGGGCTGCATGACCCGCGACGAGTACTCCAAGGTCACGCGCTACGCAAAGGTCAAGGTGACCTATGACGAGCTGGTCGACGGCGAGTTCAAGCAGCGCCGCCGCGACTTCACCGGCTGGATCGCCCAGATGATCCAGCACATGGTGGACCACTGCAACGGCAAGCTGGTCTAGTGCCGTCCGCCCTGACGTTGCCCGAGGGCCTCGAGCTGCGCGAGGACGAGCGTGGCCTGGCGCTGGTGGGCGACGGCATGGAGCTGCGGGGCGACCTGTCCCGCATGCTGCCACGGCTGAGGCCGGCCAACCTGCGACGCGAGCTGCTCGTGCGGGCGGCTCGCGTGAGAGGTGCCGCCGCGCCGACGGCGGTCGATGCGACGGCGGGACTGGGGGAGGATGCGCTGCTGCTGGCGGCGGCGGGCTTCGAGGTGACGCTGTTCGAGCGCGATGCGGTCATCGCGGCGCTGCTGGCGGACGCGCTGCGCCGGGCTCGCCTCGACGAGGCGCTGGCGGCCCATGCCAGGCGCATGCATCTGGTGGAGGGCGATGGCGTCGCAGGCCTGCGGACCATGGGGACGTCGCCCGACCTCGTGTTTCTCGACCCGATGTTTCCCGAGCGGCGCAAGCGTGGCGCCACCAACAAGAAGCTGCAGCTGTTCCAGCGGTTGGAGCGGCCCTGTGACAGCGAGGGGGCGCTGCTTGAGGCGGCGTTGGGTGCCGCTCGGCACAAGGTCGTGGTGAAGCGCCCGCTGAAGGGGCCGCATCTGGCGGGGGCCAAGCCCAGCAGCTCGCTGTCGGGCAAGGTCGTCCGCTACGACACCTACGTGCCCGTCGGCTGACGGGCGTACTCCCTGTCCTCCGAGGCACGGGGCCTCCTGCAATCCAAAACGACAATAGGGAGTCCTGCTGGGTCGCTTTCGGCAAGCTGTGCCGAGCCGCTGCGGGCTGTTTGCGGCGTTGCAGGCCGACTTGCGTGTGGCGAAGGCCGAAAGTGTTCAGGAAATCCCGTTAGTCAGTAATCTGTTTGCGCATAACGATATGGTTTAAATACTTATATCACTTCTAGCTGCGACGATTCGAATCTCATGCAGCCCTGCACCATTCGGACGGCAGGTAGATCTACTGACTAACGGGATTTCTTGAACACTTTCGGCGCGCTGGCTCCGCGGCGAGGTGGGGACACCATGCGATGGGCGATTCGAACTGGTTTGGGGGCAGAAAGAGACCCGGCAGGGGCTGTCTGCCTCCTGCCGGGCCTGGTTGCGGCGCGTCTGTGCGCGAATCCTAGTGATGGAACAGGCGCATGCCGGTGAAGGCCATGGCGATCCCGTACTTGTCGGCGGTCTCGATGACGTTGTCGTCGCGGATGGATCCGCCGGGCTCGGCGATGTACTCGACGCCGGACTTGTGGCAGCGCTCCACGTTGTCGCCAAACGGGAAGAAGGCGTCAGAGCCGCAGGTCACGCCGGTCTGGGTGGCAATCCACTCGGCCTTCTCCTCGCGGGTCAGCACGTCGGGGCGAACGGCGAACCACTTCTGCCACTCGCCGTCGCGCAGGACATCGTCGTGCTCCTCGGAGATGTAGACGTCGATGGCGTTGTCGC
The DNA here is from genome assembly GCA_902778135.1 of uncultured Coriobacteriaceae bacterium. GTDB lineage: Bacteria > Actinomycetota > Coriobacteriia > Coriobacteriales > Atopobiaceae > UBA1367. The sequence continues at coordinate 2,261 of CACYWP010000010.1, read as the reverse complement.
GGTTGGCGCGGCGGATGCCCTCGACGAACTGTAGCCCCAGCACCTTCGGATGCTGGCGCAGGTACCAGGTGTCGGCCTTGTTGCCTGCCAGACGGGTGCAGTGCACGCGGCTCTGCTGGCCTGCGCCGACGCCGATGGCCTGGCCGTCCTTGACGTAGCACACGCTGTTGGACTGGGTGTACTTCAGCGTGATGAGGCTGATGATCATGTCGCGGATTGCGCTCTCGGGAACCTCGGTGCGCTGGGTGACGAAGTTGCTGACCAGCTCGGCGTCGACCTTGTAGTTGTTGTGGCCCTGCTCGAAGGTGATGCCGAAGACGTCCTTGGTCTCGATGGGGGCGCACTCGTAGGTCGGGTCGATCTCGACGACGTTGTAGTTGCCGCCCTTCTTCTGGGCCAGGATCGCCAGGGCCTCCTCGGTGTAGCCGGGCGCGATGATGCCATCGGAAACCTCGGGCTTGAGGTAGGTGGCGGTGTCGGCGTCGCAGATGTCGGACAGTGCCGCCCAGTCGCCGTAGCTGCTCATGCGGTCGGCGCCACGTGCGCGGATGTAGGCGCAGGCGATGGGGGAGGGGTCGGGCAGGTTGTCACCGACGAAGTAGATCTGGCGGTCGATGTCGGAGAGCGGCGTGCCCACGGCGGCGCCAGCGGGGCTGACGTGCTTGAACGACGCGGCGCACGGTAGGCCGGTGGCCTCCTTCAGGTCGCGCACGAGCTGCCAGCTGTTCAGCGCGTCCAGGAAGTTGATGAAGCCGGGCTTGCCCTGCAGGACCTTGATGGGCAGGTCGGAGCCGTCCTTCATGAAGATGCGGGAGGGCTTCTGGTTGGGGTTCATGCCGTACTTGAGCTCGAGCTCGTTCATGGTGTGCTCCTGTCTCTTGGAGTGGTTCGACCGTCGGGGACGGTTCCCCGCGGTCGAAACATCTATAACCTTTCGACCGCGGGGAACCGTCCCCGACGGTCGAACGTGAGGTGGGCGGTTAGTCGCCGAGGTGCTTGTTGTAGATCTTCACGTCACCGGCAACGTTAGTGTAGAGGCTGATCTTGTTGTCCTCGTTGAGGGCGGCCCAGACCTCGTCGGGAGTGGGCAGCTTGACCTCGATGGGCTCGCCGGTGAAGGTGGGCAGCGGGTTGCCGTCCCCGTCGTAGGTGGAGAGGAAGTAGCCCGCACCCTCGTCGGCGCCCTCGTAGCAGAAGAACTCGCGCAGGCAGCGGCCGCTTTCCTGATGCTTGAGGATGGAGAGGTCGAAGGACCCGTCGGCGTGCAGAATCGCGGAGATGCGCGGGGTGAAGTTGGGGTCATCGGGCTCGAACTCGCGCAGCATGCAGCCCTTGATGAAGTCGCCCTGCCCGACGATGGTGTCGGTCTGGTCGCCGTTGGTCACGACGAGGTCGTCGCCCATGGTGCGGACGGGGTGGTAGATGATGAGGCTGGGGTCCTCGACCAGCTCGGGCTGGTGCGCCTCGGTGCGGATGCCGTCCTCGGTCTCGACGAAGATGCGGTTGCGGCTGTTGAAGCTGCGTCCCATGATCCAGTAGTACACGACGCCCTGTCCGACGACCAGACCACGGCCGGGATAGGGGTTGCCCTCGAGCAGCTTGACGAGGTCTTGCATAGGTGGCTCCCTTCGTTTCTGGCCTGCCCATGCAAAGGGCAAGCCACGCTTGTACGACGAGGCTTGCCCAGACGGTCGGCGTATGTGCGGCGCTGCTCCACCGTGGTCGCCCACGACTATCCGTCAGTCACAGCGCGCTTGCTCCCTGACACCCTAGCATGCACGTGGCATGCGCGGGCGCCTTCCTACAGGAAGCACATGTTACAAAATGGGCATGGCCGCTGCGGGTCATTCGCGGCCGAGTCGCGGGATCACTGTGGACGAAGTTGCGGATATGCGCGGTTCTCTGAGCGTTGCCAGGGTAGTCATAGGGCAAAAGCCCAGTTGGCGGCTTGTCGCCACTCCGCTGGTGCGGAAAGAACCGCGCATATCCGCAACTTCGTCCACCGAGGGCCGACGGGGGTGCCGGAAGGGCCGTCGGCTCCGGCCCGTTGGCTACTCCCAGGTCTTCCAGACCCCGGGTGCGTAGCCCACCGTCGCCTGGCGGCCGTTGCGCACGATGGGCTGGCGCAGGACCTGCTGGTTTTCGAGCAGCCTGTCGAGCAGCATTCCCTCGGGCGTGTGCCGCAGCAGGGCAACCGCGTAGCCGTCCTTGGCCTTCTCGTCGATGAGCACGGAGAGCCCGCCGACCGCCTGTGCCACCGA
>CACYWP010000009.1 GCA_902778135.1 uncultured Coriobacteriaceae bacterium | reverse complement strand
GCTGCACACCGCCGTGTTCCGCACCTACGCTGAGGCTCTGGCCGACGCGCGCAGCCACCCGCTGACGGTCCGTCGCTACATGTGGAAGCTCGAGTACTAGAAACGGTCGATTTCCAAGCCTAAGGCGGCGCCCGCACGAGGAGTTTCATCCCTTGTGCGGGCGCTGTTTCTTGCTAGCAGGTAGCGTGGGCTGAGAGGGGACATGACTCATGTTCAGGGCAGTGCTGTTTGACATGGATGGGGTGCTGGCGGACACCGAGAGCTTCTATAACCGTCGGAGGGCAGCTTACCTGGCAAAGGTGTTGCCGAGCTACGATGGCCCGTGGGACTTTGCCGGGTCAAACGACGTTGCCATCTGGGAGGCCATCGTGCCAGGTGATGCCGTACTGCGCGACCGGTTGCATGCGGGCTACGACCGTTATCGTGCGGAGCACCCCGAGGATTACCGCGCGCTGGGCAACCCTGAAGCACCAGCCGTGTTTGCATGCCTTAAGGACGCGGGTGTGCTGGTGGGTATCGCCTCGTCGTCCGAGGTGGCTATGATCGAGCGCATGATGCGCGAAACCGGGCTCGTTGGGTTTGTTGATGCCTACGTCAGTGGCCACGACGTGGAGCACCACAAGCCGGCACCCGATGTGTACCTTGCATGCATGGAACAGCTCGGTGTTTGCCCGCATGAGTGCGTGGTGGTGGAAGACTCGCCTACGGGAATTGCGGCGGGAGTTGCAGCTGGTGCGTACGTGGTGGCGCTCGGACAATACGTGTCTCCAACTACCGATCAAAGTGCGGCTGACCTGCGCATTTCCCACTTAAAGGAGTTGGCGGCCGTCATTGAGAAGCAAGCATAGTTCTTGGAAAATATAAGAACAACTGTTCGTGTTTGTGGTATACTGGCATTGTGATGAGCCAGTGCGGGTGGATGCCGGTTGCGTCCTTGGTCGAGTGTTCTCCCATGTCCCGCAAGATCCTCTGCACATAGGGTGGGCATGCGCATGTCCGCTCGCCTTAGCTTCTCGTGTGCGACTGTAATTAGTTGCACATGAGAGGGAACATGCTAGAGTAGGGAGGAGCCATGGGTCAGAAGGAGAAGCTGATTGCTCGATTGAGGTCGCATCCGCGTAACGTGCTCAAGCCCTGCCAGATACGCCAACTCATTCAGGCTTTGGAAGGAAGGGGCTCATATGATTTGCAATACCATCAAGTACCGTGGCTATGTGGGCACCATCGAGATATCTGAAGAAGACAACGTCATCTTCGGCAAAGTTGTAGGAATCTCCAGCCTCATCTCATATGAAGGGAAGACTTGCACAGACGTTGTTGCCGACTTCCACGAAGCAGTGGACGACTACCTGCTCGCTTGCGAGGAGCATGGAATTGAACCTGAGGTTCCGTACAAGGGATCGTTCAACGTACGCATCACGCCTGGTCTTCACGAGCGCCTAGCGCGCTATGCAATCAGCGCCGGAAGGAGTCTCAACTCCTGTGTACAGGAGGCGCTCGAGCGCTACGTTGCGGCGGTGACAGAAGTTTGAGCCGAGCGCTTGCCGATGGGGCGCAGCATGCCCAGCTGGGCTGCGCAATACTTGACACATCAACGTTCGACTGACCTGCGAGCGGGAGGTATCCATGTATCGCATCGCTATAGACATCGGCGGCACACAGCTGCGCATCGCTCTCGTCGACGAGGAGTACCGAATCGTGGAGGTCGTCAAGACGCCGAACGATCGCACGAGGGATGCTGCGGCAAACTGCGCCCCGCTCGTGGACTGGATTCGCGCCAAGCAGGAGGCGGGCTTCGAGCTGGCGGGCATCGGCATCGGTAGTCCCGGCCCTCTGGACCTGCGTGCTGGCAAGGTGCTCAACCCGCCCAACCTCGTGGGCTGGGACGATTTCCCCATCGTCGAGTTCTTCTCCCAGGCGACTGGCCTCCCCACCTTCCTCAACAACGACGCAAACGTGGCGGGACTCTCCGAGGCGCTGCTGGGCGGCGGCAAGGGGTGCGAGTCGGTCATCTTCGTCGGCCTATCGACGGGGTTTGGCGGGGCGTTCGTGTACCGTGGCGAGCTCGTCAACGGTGCCCATGGCAATACTGCCGAGTACTGGAACTCCATCGTGTGCGACGACCCGCACGGGCGTGGCAGCGCCAACCCCGGGTCGCTGAACGAGAACGCGGGCGGGACGGGCATCGCGCGCGTGGCGACGGAGCGCTACGGTCGGGAGATGGAGCCCAAGGAGCTGTTCGACCTGTATTACGCCGGCGATCCGGTGGCCCAGGGCGTCTTCGACTACTGCACCGAGGTCCTGGCCCGTGGCTTGGCCAACATCTTCTGGAACTTCGACCCCGACGTCGTGGTCGTGGGTGGGTCCATCGACCTCTATCATCCCATCTATCTCGAGAAGGCCCTGGAGAAGGCTGCCCGTTACCTGCCTGCGCCCGACTCGCTGCGCATAGAGAAGGCGGTGTTCGGTGACGATGCCGGGCTGATTGGCGCGGCCTTGCTGGTGGGATAGGGGGCACGCACCCCAGACGGGATGGCCGAACGGAGGGACTCCCATGCGCATCGAACCCTACACGCCCGCTCATCGCGACGAGGTGCGGGCGGTCTGCCTTGCCAGCGCGAGCGAGCGGGCGCGCACCGATGCGGTGCACGGACAGTTCACGCTGTTGATGTACTGCGACCCCTACCTGGAGCATGGCACGGCGTTCGTGCTGCTTGACGATGACGACATCGCGCGGGGCTACGTGCTGTGCGCGGAGGACTACCGCGTCTGGCGGCACGAGTTCGCCCCCTATGCACGGCGCATCGCCGCGCTCTCGCCCGAGTACGAACGTCGCATGACGGAGGAGCTGGACTACTACGAGAGCGTGTACGACAGCTATCCCGCGCATCTGCACATCGACATCCAGGAGGAGTTCACCGGTGCGGGCAATGGCCGGCTGCTGATGGAGACGCTCCTCGATGAGCTGCGGGCACACGGGGTTGCTGGGGTGTCGTTTGGCGTGGCGGCCGCCAACAGGCGTGCTGTGGGCTTCTACCAGCACATGGGCTTCGAGCAGCTGGTCGAGTACGGCGACGGGGATGAGGGAGGGTATACCTTCTGCATGCGCCTCGCCTGACCGCAGCATCACCCAACTGACAGACGACGGTTTCCTGTTGCTTCCGCCCATCCACTCGTCAGTCCCGCATGGCGAGCGGAGCCGCTGTGGGAAGGATTCCACATCGTAATATTGAAGTGCTATGCATCCGGTGGCATACGCCATCGGTGCGAGGGGAATCGAGAGAAGGAGGGCAACATGGCATTTCCGAAGGGCTTTCTGTGGGGTGGCGCGACGGCGGCGAACCAGTACGAGGGCGCTTGGGACGTCGACGGCAAGGGTGCCTCGATTGACGACCACCTGCGTGGTGGCGACGGCATCCACGGGATCCCCCGTCAGATAGACGAGGTCTTCGATCCCGACGCGCTGTACCCCAGCTGGGAGGCAACCGACTTCTATCATCACTACGAGGAGGACATCGCCCTCTTTGCCGAGATGGGCTGGAACGTGTTCCGCATGTCCATCAACTGGTCGCGCGTCTTTGCCAACGGTGACGGCGAGCCGCTGGAGAAGGGTCTCGAGTTCTATGACAAGGTCTTCGACTGCTGCGTCGAGCACGGCATCCAGCCGCTCGTGACCCTGTCGCACTACGAGATTCCCTACAGCCTGGTCGAGCGCTTCAACGGCTGGGCCTCCCGCGAGCTCATCGACATCTTCTTCAACTATGCGAAGACCGTCATCGACCGCTACCACGACCGCGTCAAGTACTGGCTGACCTTCAACGAGAACAACCTCGGCTGGTCTGACATGGGCACGATGCTGTCCACCAGCATGCTCAAGGGCTTCACCGGCCCCAACTCGGCCATCAAGACCTCGGCCCAGGACCGCGTCAACGCGCTGCACTACCAGTTCGTGGCTGCCGCCAAGACCATCAAGTACGTCCACGAGAACTATCCCGACGTCAAGATGGGCAACATGGACTGCTTCATCCTCACCTATCCGCTGACCTGCGATCCCGCCGACGAGCTGGCCAACCAGAAGAACATGCGCATGAGCAACTGGTACGCCTCCGACGTCCAGGCCCGCGGCAAGTACCCGCGCTATGCCAAGAAGCTGTGGGAGGAGTGGGACGCCACTCCCGACATCCAGCCGGGCGACGAGGAGCTGCTGGCGGCCGGCAAGATCGACTTCTACAGCTTCAGCTACTACATGTCCAACACCGTGACCACGCACGAGGGTGCCGAGACCACCGCGGGCAACATGTCCATGGGCGGCAAGAACCCCTATCTCGAGGCCACCGACTGGGGTTGGCAGATCGACCCGCAGGGCCTGCGCTTCGCCCTCAACGAGATCTACGACCGCTACGAGATTCCTCTGATGGTCGTCGAGAACGGCATGGGCGCCTTCGACGAGGTCGTCATCGAGGACGGCGTCGAGCGCATCCACGACCCGTATCGCATCGAGTACCTGAACGGCTACACCTGGTGGGGCCCGATCGACGTCGTGTCCGCCGGCACGGGCGAGATGCGCAAGCGCTACGGCTTCATCTACGTCGACAAGCACGACGACGGCACGGGCGACCTGCACCGCGCGCGCAAGGACTCCTTCTTCTACTACCAGAAGGTGATCAAGTCCAACGGCACCGACCTGGACTAGCGACGGACCGAGAGACTGCGGGGGGCATGAGAGTGCCCCCCGTTTTCCATACCTGCACTGCGCGACGAGCGAAAGGAGCAAGCATGGCATTTCCGAAGGGCTTCCTGTGGGGTGGCGCCACCGCAGCCAACCAGTACGAGGGCGGCTGGAACGTGGACGGCAAGGGCGACAGCCTGTGCGACCACATGCGTGGTGCGACGGCGACCACCCCGCGTCAGATTGACGAGGAGTTTGACCCGAACGCCCTGTATCCCAGCTGGGAGGCCACCGACTTCTATGGCCACTACGAGGAGGACATCAAACTCTTCGCCGAGATGGGCTGGAACGTGTTCCGCATGTCCATCAACTGGACGCGCCTGTTTCCGACGGGCGAGGAGGCCGAGCCGCTGGCCGCGGGCGTCGAGTTCTATGACAAGGTGTTCGCCTGCCTGAAGGAGAACGGCATCGAGCCGCTGGTCACGCTCAGCCATTACGAGACGCCGTACAGCCTCGTGGCCAAGTACAACGCATGGGCCGACCGCCGCTGCATCGACTTCTTCCTCACCTACAGCACGTTCTGCCTGGACCGCTGGCATGACAAGGTCAAGTACTGGCTGACGTTCAACGAGGTCAACACGGGCATGCCGTTCATGAACAACGCGCTGTCCACGAGCCTCGTGCAGGGCTTCACCGGCACCACGGCGCAGGCTCCGCGCGATGCCCAGCTGTGCTTCGACGCCCTGCACCACCAGTTCCTGGCAGGCGCCAAGACGGTCAAGTACGCGCATGACCACTATCCCGACGTCATGATGGGCAACATGACGGCCTTCCTGGCCACCTATCCGCTCACCTGCGACCCGGCCGACCTGCTGCTGGCCCAGCAGAAGCTGGACGACGGCGACTGGTATGCCTCTGACGTGCAGGTTCGTGGTGCCTATCCGTACTTCGCGAAGCGCCTGTGGAAGGAGTACGGTGCCAAGCCCACCATCCTGCCGGGCGACGAGGAGATCCTGGCCGAGGGCAAGGTGGACTTCTTCACCTACAGCTACTACATGTCCATGACCGCCACCACGCATGACGACGGCGAGGAGATGGCCGGCAACATGAGCCTCGGCGGCAAGAACCCGTACCTCAAGGCGAGCGACTGGGGCTGGCAGATCGACCCGATTGGCCTGCGCTGGACCATCAACACCGTGGCTGAGCGCTACAACAACATGCCTCAGATGATCGTGGAGAACGGCTTTGGCGCCTATGACGAGGTCGTCGTCGAGGACGGCGTGGAGAAGATTCACGACCCGTATCGCTCCGACTATCTGAAGGCCCACATCGAGACCCTGCGTGCGGCTGTCGAGGAAGACGGCGCCAACGTCATCGGCTACACCTGGTGGGGCCCCATCGACGTGGTCTCCGCCGGCACCGGCGAGATGCGCAAGCGCTACGGCTTCATCTACGTCGACAAGCACGACGATGGCTCGGGCGACATGCATCGTGCGCGCAAGGACTCCTTCTTCGAGTACCAGAAGATCATCAAGGAGGCTAGGGGAGAGTAGGCAGAGCTTCCCCATGCGGCACATCCGCGACCCCCGACGAAGCGTCGGGGGTCGCCCCTTTTGAGAGCCCAGATGCGTTGTGTCGGTGCCGGCCATGCGGGCTTGCGAGAAGCGACGCGTCGGGCGGCCGGACTGGCGATGGCCTGGCAACCCCTACAGCACGCCCACGATCTCGCCCACGAAGACCGTGTGCGCCTGGTCGACGTAGAGCCTGCTGCCCAAGCGCTCCATCACGTCCGCGGGGACGGCGTCCAGCTCCAGCGCCTGCGTGTAGATCTTCCTGCAGACGATGGTGGTCGTGGCCTCCTCGAAGGTCATGCCATGCTCGATGGGCCGTGGCGTCAGCGACGTGTGCGCAACCTTGTCGCCGTCGCGTCCGCTCTCCGAACCGAGAATGCCCAGGTCATGCCGATGCTCGGGACCAAACAGCTGGACGGTGAAGTAGTCCTCGCGCTGCAGGAACTCGTGCGTGTAGCGCCAGGGATGCACGTAGACCGTTATGACCGGCTTGCTCCAGAGGGTGCCGGCCGAACCCCAGCCGATGGTCATGGTGTTCCAGCTGGCCTCGGTGCCGGCGGTGACCAGAGCCCACTCGTCATCGACCGTCGTGGCAAACGCTGCCATGGCGTCCCGAACCTCTTGCGATGCCTCGTTGGCCAATTTGTGTCTCCTTTCCGGATGAAACCTATGAGAACAGCTCCGCCGCAGCGCCCATGCGCTCCACGATGCCCACCCCAAAGGGGCAGCGCTCCTCGCACAGGCCGCAGCCGATGCACTCGTCAGCCGTATGCCCCAGCGACAGGTAGTGGTCGCGCACCAAGGCGGGTACCTCTCCACCACCGGCGACCTGCACTTCCGCCAGGTCATAGAACTTGTTCACCTGGGCGATGTCGATCTCGACGGTGCACGGCGCGCAATGGCCACAGTAGGTGCACAGGCCGCTGACCGGATGCTGGGGAGCCGTCGCCAGGACGCTGGCATAGTCGCGCTCGTCGGCACTGGCCATTTCGTAGGCAGCGGCGGATGCGACTTGGTCCACGCTGGCATATCCCAGAAGGACGCTGGAAACGGCCGGACGCGTCAGGGCGTAGTGGATGCACTGGGCAGGCGTCAGGGCAACGCCAAAGGGCGAGCGTGCCGGGTCCAGCAGCCGTCCGCCGGCAAAGGTCTTCATCACCGTCAGCCCCACATCCGCACGCTCGGCCGCACGATAGAAGGCGAGCCGGTCGGGGTCCATGCCCGTGACGTCGTCGTAGTCGCCAAACAGCGCGTTGATGTCCTCGTTGGCGGGCTTCATGTCGTACGCGGGGTTGACCGAGAACATGATCATCTCGACCTCGCCGCTCTCCACGGCCAGCCTTCCGATGGTGGGGTTGTGCGTGGACAGGCCGACGTGGCCGATGACGCCGGCGTCGCGCAGCTCGCGCACATACTCCCAGTAGGGACCATCCATCGCGCGATGCCAGTCGTCCACCGCGTCGACGTAGTGGATCATGCCCAGGTCGACGTGGTCGGTGTGGAAGCGTGCAAGCAGGTCGTCGAAGGCGACCTTGCATGCCTCCACCTCGCGGGTGCGCACGTACTGCCCTCCCTGCCAGGTGCTGCCCACGTGTCCTTGGATGTACCAGCGTTCGCGCGTGCCCGCGATGGCGTCGCCCAAGGCGCTGCGCACGTGGGGATTGGACATCCAGCAGTCCAGGATGTTCATGCCCTCTGCTGCGGCGTGCTCCGTTATCTCGCGGATCTCGGACGCATCCTTCTTCTCGATCCACTCGCAGCCATAGCCAATCTCGCTGACCATCAGGTCGGTCTTGCCCAAACGGCGGTACTGCATGGGTCCCCCTCTCCCGTGGGCTCGCCCCCCCTGCAAACCCACCCTCCCATGGTAGGCGAGTGCGCCCGTCTGTGTCCGAGTGTCTTCTGCGCTCGGTAGAATGGGCTTGCACGGTCTTCCTGCGACCGGGGAGGCACCGCCTGTCCGGAGGACTCCCCTCGGGCAAGGACGCCCGCCCCTCGCGACGCGGCAGCTGCGGAATCGTTCGCTGACGCTCGCTAGGTCCTCGCTCCCGCCGCGCCGCGCGCGACGAGCCGCCCTCATAGGAGTCCTGCGGACGTGCGGTGCCTCCCCGGTCGCAGGAAGACCATCCGTATCGGCGGAAGGGGACCCGTATGGTTGGTGGCTACAAGGTCGTGACGCTGTGTGGCAGCACGCGCTTCCGTGACCAGTTCATGGAGGTGCAGAAGCGCCTGACGCTGGACAGATGCATCGTCATCTCGGTGGGGTTGTTCGGCCACGGTGGAGACGCCGAGGTGTGGGACGGCATGGACGAGGGGACGCTGTCTGCCACCAAGGTCATGCTGGACGACATGCACAAGCGCAAGATCGACATGGCCGACGAGATCTACGTCATCGATGTCGACGGGTACGTCGGCGAGAGCACGCGCTCGGAGATTGCCTACGCCCGGTGCCACGGCAAGCCCGTTCGCTACCTCTCACAGGAGGGCTGGCCGGATCGCGACGGCGAGACGCGATCGGATGCCTGACGTCACGGGCCACCGCTCGCCCAAGCACCGGGGCTTATGCGGGAACAGCCCACCCGTCTCGTGCTACGGTTGAATTCGTATTTCCCATTCCAACGGAAGGAGCAGCCATGGCTTCCCGTTACCTCGTGCTGGACATCGGAGGCACATTCATCAAGTATGCAATCATGGACGAGGACGGTGCCTTCATCGAGCAGGGCAAGGTTCCCGCCAACACCTCCTCCGAGCAGCACATGCTGGCATCTCTCGAGGACGTTCACGTGGCGGTCGGTGACGACTACGAGGGTGTCGCCATCTCGATGCCCGGTCGCATCGACACGGCGCGTGGCTGGGCGTACACCGGTGGCGCCTTCACGTGGCTGCACGACTATCCGGCGGCAGAGAAGTATGGTGCGATCTTTGGCAAGCCTACGACCATCGCCAACGATGGAAAGTGCGCAGCCATCGCCGAGAGCTGGTCGGGTGCCCTGGCCGACGTCGACTCCGGCGCCGTGCTGGTGCTGGGCACCGGTGTCGGTGGCGGCATCGTGCTGGACGGCAAGGTCTGGATGGGCTGCTCCGGTGGTGCGGGCGAGCTGTCGTGGCTGGTCTGCGACTACCCGGCCATCCATGAAGGACATGCGGGCAGCGCCATCTGGGCCGGCAAGATCGCAGCGGGCGCCATCGTGCCCAAGTACGGCCTAGCCAAGGGTCTGGCCAATGCCGATGGCATCATGCTGTTCGATGCGTACGAGGCCGGCGACCCGGACGCGAAGGAGATCATGGACGACTACGCCGTGTGGGCGTCGTCGGGCATCATCACGCTGCAGGCCGTCCTCGACCTGCCGCGCTACGCCATCGGTGGCGGCATCAGTGCCCGTCCCGAGACCACGACGCTCATCCGTGACGCGGTGGACAGGCTGTTCGAGATGCATCCGTACCTGCCGTTCTCCAAGCCGGAGATTGTCACCTGCAAGTATGGCAACGAGGCCAACCTGATCGGTGCGCTCGCATTCCACCTCGAGCAGGTGTAGGCCAGCGGCCGACGGTCGCATCCGAAGCTCTAGGGGGTGCCTCGGCGCTGTGGCGTCGGGGCACCCCCTCGTCATGGATGGGCTTGCCTACATGGCGCCTCAGAACACCTGGGCGACCATGGTCACGTTGGTGGAGGTCTCCGAGCGCTTGGTCAGCGGCGAGGTGATGGGGTCGCCTGCGGTGATGACCACCAGGTCGTCGGTCTTGACATGGCCTGCCTTGCGCGCAACCCTCAGCGCGCCGTAGCAGATCTGCGCCAGGCCATCCTGTTCGGGAGCGATCAGCCCCATGACCCCCCAGAAGAAGCTCGTGCGTCGTACCGTGCGCTCGAAGCGGGAGGTGGCAATGATGGGGAAGTGTGGGCGGAATGCTGCCATGATGCGCGCCGTGCGACCCGAGTCGGTGGGGCACAGCAGCGCAGACGCCCCCACGCGCTGCGCCATCTCGACCGCGCCGAAGCTGGTGGCTCCGCTGACGTTGCGCAGGCCCCCACGGTCGTGATAGGTATGACGCTCGGGCAGGCGCTGCTCGGCCTGCTGACAAATCTCCGCCATCATGCGGACGGATTCGACGGGGTAGGCGCCTGCCGCCGTCTCGGCAGACAGCATGACGCAGTCGGTGCCGTCGAAGATGGCATTGGCGACGTCGGTCACCTCTGCGCGGGTCGGACGAGGGTTGTGGACCATCGAGTCCAGCATCTGGGTGGCCGTGATGACCGGCTTGTAGGTGTCGTTGCAACGCTCGATGATCTCCTTCTGCCTGAAGGGGACCTCGGCGGTCGGGATCTCGATGCCCAGGTCACCGCGCGCAACCATGATGCCGTCGGACTCGACCAGGATGTCCTCGAAGTTCTCCAGGGCGAGCGAGGACTCTATCTTGGAGATGACGAACATGTCGGGGCACCCACACTCGACGCACAGGTCGCGAATCTCGCGTACGGCGGCCCCGTCGCGGATGAACGAGGCGGCGATGGCATCCACCTGCATCTCGCAGGCGAACTGGATGTCAAGGCGGTCCTGCTCGGTGACGGCGGGCAGCTCCATGATCACGTTGGGTACGTTGACGCCCTTGTGCTCCTTCAGGATGCCGCTGTTGGTGACCGTGCAGTGGATGTCGTTGCCCTCGACACGCTCGACGCGCAGCCCTATCAGCCCGTCGTCGACGTATATGGTCGAGCCGCATTCCACCTCGCGCGGCAGGGCCTGGTAGCTGATCGAGAACCGCTCCGCCGTCGCCTCGACGGGCTCGGTGGTGACGATGACGTGGCTGCCCGTCTTGAGCTCGATGGGCTGGTGGCCGACGGTCAGGCCGGTACGGATCTCGGGGCCCTTGGTGTCCACCATGATGGCGACGGTGACGCCCAGTTCGTCAGCGATGCGACGCACGCGTTCGATGTTGCTGCGGTGGTAGTCATGGGAACCATGCGAGAAGTTGAGGCGTGCGACGGTCATGCCCGCCCGCATCATCTCGCGCAGGACGTCATCATCTTCGGTGGCAGGGCCAACGGTGCAGACGATCTTCGTTCGCTGTCTGGAAAGCATGGCATCCTCCAAAGTCTCGATGGAACGTAGGATACCCCTAACCGGTAAGTGGCAAGGACGTGCCTCGGTACCTTCGGGGTGCAGGGGCACGCACAATTCGGTCACGGTGCGGTACCGACGTTCTGCTGGACCCGGGTTGCGTTTGTCGACATGGGCTGGGGGCTCCTCTCGCCGTACCGATTCGGTCGCTGCCAATGGGCCATAATGGGACCAGTGCCCATCCGCCGAAAGGAAGCCACCATGCTTGCCGACTACCACGTTCACTGCATGTTCTCCGACGACTCCTGGTACATCCCCGAGAAGGTCGTCGCTGACGCCTGGAGGCAGAACCTCGACGAGATCTGCTTCACCGACCACGTGGACTACGGCATCAAACCCGACTGGGACCAGGCGTTGTCTGCCAAGGTGGCCGAGGGGCAGCGCGTGCTCAACGTCGACTACAACGCGTACTTCCCCTGCATCGCCGACCTGCGCGAGCGTTGGGCCGACCGCATCGCCGTCAAGTGCGGCCTGGAGTTCGGCGTGCAGGTCCACACGATTCCGCAGTTCGACGCCCTGTGGGAGAGATGGGGCGACCAGCTGGACTTCACGCTGCTCTCCATCCACCAGGTGGGCGACAGGGAGTTCTGGACGGGCGAGTTCCAGGAGGGGCGCACACAGGAGGAGTACAACCGCGCCTATTACCAGGAGCTCTACGACGTGACGACGAGCTTCGAGCACTGGAGCGTGCTGGCGCACCTCGACCTCATCAAGCGCTACGACCCGGCGGGCATCCTGGACTTCCCGGCCAACCGCGACCTGGTGGCCGCTACGCTCGAGCACGTGATCAAGGTGGGCAAGGGCATCGAGCTGAACACCTCGAGCGTGCGCTACGGCCTCAAGGACTCCCAGCCGGCGCGCGAGATCCTCGAGCTCTATCGCGACCTCGGCGGCACGATCATCACGTTGGGGTCCGACTCCCATGCCCCGGAGCACCTTGGTGCCTACCTGAGGCATTTCCAGAGGTACCTGGCGTCGCTGGGCTTCGAGGGCTTCTGCACCTACGACAGGATGGAGCCGACGCTTCACCCGTTCGAGGTGTAGGTGCGACAGTTTAGGCGCCTGGCAGATGGTAGATTGAGGTGGCCCTCATCCCTTCGACGAGGGTCACCTTGTCATCTGGGACGATTGGAGAGACCCATGTCAGACGAGTCGCGCGCACGCATCGCAGCATTTACGGCCTCCACCGACGGAAGGCTCTATGACGCGAACTTCGACCCCGAGGTGACGTGTGCCGTGTGCGAGTGCGCGGACCTGTGCTGGGAATACAACCAGATCCGGCCCTCCGACGAGGCCGCTCGTGCCAAGCTGATCGATCGCATCATCGGCAGCCACGGGGAGCACTGCACCTTCGTCCAGCCATTCTGGTGCGACTACGGCAAGAACATCCATGTGGGGGAGAACTTCTACTGCAATCATGGGATGGTCGTGCTCGACGCCGCGCCGGTCACCTTTGGCCACGATGTCTACATCGCGCCGAACTGCACGTTCTCGACGGCGGGCCATCCGGTTGACACCGAGCGCCGCAACCAGGGCCTGGAGTACGCCCTGCCCATCACGGTGGGGGACAACGTGTGGTTTGGCATGGGCGTGCAGGTGTGTCCGGGCGTGACCATCGGCAGCAATGTGGTCATCGGTGCGGGCAGCGTGGTTACGCGCGACATCCCATCGGGCGTGGTTGCCGTGGGCAACCCCTGTCGCGTGCTGCGTGAGATTGGCCCCGAGGACGCGGCGCGCTACGAGCTGTTCGAGCCACAAGGCTAGGCTCTCCCTGGCTGTCGGTTGCCGCCATGCCCCGATCCCGTCGGGTTTGCCGCACGACGGTAGCCGACCCTGTCAGCTATCCTCCAGGGGGAGAAAGGCCTTCACATAGCGGTGATAGCCACCCATCTCGTCATGGGTGCGCGAGAGCAGCAGTCCCCAGAGCGCGCCACATGGTCGTTCGCCCCGTCGCTCCGCCTCCTCGAGGAGCTGCGTGAAGAGCGCATGGCCGAAGTTCCATCGCTCGCCTGCGTCCACGCAGGCGCTGAGCGCCCTTCCGCCTCGCAGGGTCACATAGCCCGAATCGGGGCCGCCCAGCTGCTCGTATCGGTCACTGCGCATGGCGAAGCCCCAATAGTAGGTCTCGCCGTACGCGTCGGGGAAGTAGGCGCATGGCGGCATGCAGACGGCCTGATGTTCGACGGCGAACCGGGTCGACTCGTCGAGCCGTTCGTCGAACAGCAGGTCGTGCACCTCGCGTCGGGGAATGAACCGCGCCTCGGGCAGCTCGATGACGTCATAGGTGTCTATGTTGCTCTCGACCTCGGCCAACCTCTGCTGGAACACGCGCATCTCCTCGAGTGCCATGGTCCTGTAAGCCAGCTCGCGCTCCATCTCATCCTTGCGCGCGACCACGAGTTCCTGCACGTTGGAGAGGTCGTCACGGTGGAGGATGTCACGAATCTGCGCAAGGGAGAACCCCATCGCCTGATAGCGCTTGGCATCCCAGAGCAGGTTGATCTGCCAGTCATCGTAGAGGTGGTAGCCATTGGGGGCAATCTCGGGCGTGATGATGCCGAGTCGCTCGTAGTGGCGCAGCGTGTCCCTCTTGATGCCAAAGGCCTGATATATGTCTTTCTGGGTATACCGCACGGCGATGCTCCATCGTCTTTGTTGACTTGGGGGTAACCCCCACCTTTATCTTAATTGCATAAGTTGCCTTGTGCATAGGGCAACTTCGCATTTTGCGAGGGACGGGGAGGGGGCCCAGTGGGGGGGCGAGCATGTGGCTCGCCCCCTTTCGTTTGCGTCCCCGACGTTCGAGTGGCCATTGGCGTACCCTGTAGGTTCGCGTGTCAGCGAAGGGGGTGGAGATGGCAGGGCATCCGACAGGGCTTCGGGCGACGATGCGGCTGGTGGCCAGCGAGGTCATCTTCGGCACGTTGGGTCTGTTCGTGCGCTTCATCCCCCTGTCATCGACGGCATTGGCGGTGGCTCGCGGACTCGTGGGGTCTCTGCTCCTGTTCTCCTTCGTGCGCTTGACGGGTGGCAGCCTGCGCCTGCCAAGGGGTGTCCGGACGCGCGCTCTCTTGGTGGCATCGGGCGTGTGTCTGTCGCTCAACTGGGCGTTTCTCTTCGAGGCGTACCGTCTGACCACCTTGGCGACGGCGGAGCTGGCCTACGAGATGGCGCCTGTGGTAGTCATCGCGGTCTCGCCCTTCGTCCTGGGGGAGCGCCTGACGCGCACGCGCATCGTATGCCTCTGCCTGGCATTGGTCGGCATTGCCTGCGTATCGGGGGTGCTCGAGCCCGGCGCTGCCGTGGGTGTCACGACGCAGGGGGTGGCGCTTGGTCTGGTGGCGGCCTGTTTCTATGCTGCGGTGATGGTTCTCAACCAGTTCCTTGGCGATGTCGATCCGATGACCAAGACGGTGGCGCAACTGTGCGTCGCGGGACTGGTGCTGCTGCCTCGGGTGCTGTTGGGCGGAGGATGGGCATCCCTGACCCCGTTCGAGCTGCTGCTGTTGGCCGTCGTGTGTCTGGTGCACACCGGGGCGGCCTTCATCCTGTGGTTCTCGTCGCTGCACGAGCTGCCCGCGCAGAAGGTCGCCGTCTTCAACTACCTGGACCCGGCGGTGGCGTTGCTGTCATCGGCGCTGGTGCTGGGGGAGCGCATGACGCCACTGGCGATGCTTGGGGCGGTGCTGGTGCTGGGGTCGACCTTGGCCAGCGAGCTACTCGAAGGCTGAGGGGGGCGCCGGAGGGCCCGTCCCGATGGCAGGCCCGCCGGCTCGAGTGCCCTACACCGTGACGCAGGGGTATGCGGGAACGTCGACGTGCAGCACCTGCGAGAGGCTGCGGACGAGCAGCTCGTGGTCGAGACCCTCGTGCAGGCCGCTGACGCAGACGGTGGCAACCTGCTCGTCGCCCACCCGGATGGGAAAGGCGCCGGCAACGGGCATGTCCCCCTGCGCAAAGAGCTCGTCGGCCGTGCCGTCGAGCTGGGCCTTCGTCCAACCCCATAGGCTGCAGTGGCCTATGCGCAGCACGGAGGCGCGCTTGCCGTCGGCGTAGTCGTAGTTTGCCGGGCGCTTGCCGTCGGCTCCCCAGCGGAACAGGTCGTAGCCGTCGGACTCGCGCACGATGCGGACCACGTAGCCAAGGTCGTAGTCGCCAGCCAGGCCCTTGATGGCGGCGCCAAGCCGGAAGGCGTCGTCCGCGTCGAACTTGTCCTGATAGCGCAGCAGGCGCTCCTGCTCCTCCAGGACCTCGAGCGCGTGGGGTGACACGGTGAAGGCCGGGCGGATCGTGTCGAGTATCCGAGCGCATCCGATGGACGCGTCCAGCGGCATGATGGGGGACTCCCTCTCGCCAGCCATGACCAGCTGGTTGAAGTGGCTCACCTCGCCGTAGAAGTCATCGACCTCGTAGGGGACGTCCAGCTCCTCGACCGTTCCGTCCTCCAGCGTGAGCGTGGCATGGACCGGACGATGCAGGTCGTCGACGACGACCCGTCCGGTAGTGCCGATGATGGTGGCCGTGCGCGGCTTGCCGCGGTCGAAGGCGCATTCCAGACGCGCGGAGACGTCACCGAAGGCAAGGCCTGCGTCTGCGTAGACGTCGATGCCGTCCTTGGCTGCGCCTGCGATGGAGACGAGCGAGGGCTCGCCGGGGCAGAGGGCCTCGATCCAGCTGGCGCAATAGGTGCCGCAGTCCAGCAGCACGCCCGCACCGGGGCCGGGGGTCATGTGGTAGGTGCCCTTGCCGTCCACGAAGCCAAGCATGTCGTTGCACAGGGTGGCCTCCACGCGCGTGATGGCCCCGATGCGGCGGATGGCGTCAAGGACCTGCGCATACAGGGCGACGAAGCGTGGCTTCATGGCCTCCATGAAGAGGTTGCCCGTCTCGCGGGCGACGTCGGCCACCTCGACCATCTCGGCAGCGGTGAGCATGGCCGGCTTCTCGCAGAGCACCGCCTTTCCGGCGCGCAGGGCCCTGATGGCCCACTCATGGTGGAACTGGTGGGGGAGGGCCAGGTAGATGGCATCGACCTCGTCATCCGCCAGCAGCGCGTCATGGCCCGCGTAGGCGCGGGCGCCGTCGGCGCAGGGCACCTCGGCCAGGAAGGCACTCGCCTTCTCCTGCGTGCGGCAGCTGGCGGCCACCAGGCAGGCACCCTCGACGTGCGCGAGACTTGCGGCGAAGCGATGTGCGATGTTGCCGGCTCCCAAGATTCCCCAACGGACCATGTCTTCCTCCTCGATGCGCAGCCTGCGGACGGTCGCCCTAAGACCAGCCTAACCCATTCGCCCGGTCCGCGTCCGCACACCGCGGCGATTGGAAGCGAGGTGCAGGTGATGCGGCACGGGAGGGGAGCTTGTGGGAAATGCGGTACAACGAGGGCCGTGACGGGGCGTCCTGTTACGATTGGTGAGTCGACAAGGAGGCGTCACATGATCAGGCTCGTGCTTGCGGATATGGACGGAACGCTGCTGCCCAAGGGTGGCGAGAACGTGTCGTACCGAACCATCAAGGCGGTTCGTGCGCTGCTCGACGCGGGCGTGCGCTTCGGGCCGGCCACGGGACGCCAGGCCTACGAGCTCGACCGGCGCTTCTTCGGCGCGCGCGACTGCTACGGCACGGCGATTGCGGCCAACGGCAAGCGCGTGTACGTCGATGGGGAGCTGCGGCGCGAGATCCTCGTGGAGCGTAGCGTCCTGGAGCGGCTGTACGGCCTGCTCTCCACGGTCCCCAACGCCTTTCTGGTGGTGGAGACGGCCGACAACGGAGGTGGCACGCGCCCGTGGTACTGCGTCACCGCACGCGCGGGCGATGCCGCGTGGTTTGGACGGAACGTGGGCTTCAAGGCCGAGGCCTGCGACGAGCTGCCCGACGAGGACGCCATCTCCGCGGAGATAGCCTGTGCGGGCAGCGACGAGCAGTACGAGGAGCTGCTTGCCCGGGCACGCGAGCTGGTGCCGGAATGCGAGTTCGCGACCTCGCAGGTGCATTGGTGTGACGTCATGCCCCAGGGCATCAACAAGGGCTACGGCCTCAAGGTGCTGCTCGACGAGCTGGGCATCTCCCTCGACGAGGTCGTCTTCTTCGGTGATGCCGACAACGACCTGCCACTCATGGAGCTGATTCCCAACTCGGTGGCGATGGCCAACGCGACGCCTGCCGCCGCGGCAGCCGCGCGCTGGCATGTGGGTGACGTTGCCGACGAGGGAGCGGCCGTCGCCCTCGAGGAGATTGCCCGCGCGGTTGGGGCCGGGGAGACGCCGGCCTTCATGCGTGGGGATGCCTGCCCCACGCCTGCGGCTGTCGCGGGCGATGACCCCGATGACGAGGGCGAATACGAGGATGACGCGACCGCTGAGGCGATTCGCGCGCTACTGGCGCAGCATCTTGGGAATGCCTAGCCCCCTCGGCCCGTCGTTCGCCCGGACGCCGCGCTAGCGGCCGAACCTGGCCCAGAACTTGGTGGAGAGGCTTGCGCGATGCGTGGTGCCGGTGCGGATGCCCCGAAGCTTCGACCAGTGGGTGACGACCTGCATGGCCGTGAAAGCCAATGCGATGAGGGCGCAGTCCGCAGGCAGGAGCAGCCAGGTGACCACGGTATAGAACGCCATGGCCACGACGGCGGCCACGCTGAGGTAGCCGGAGAGGATGATGGTGGCCACGCCCACCACGCCGGCGAGGATGCCCCAGAGCGGGTTCATGAGGATGATGGTCGACGAGATGGTGGTGACGCCCTTGCCGCCGCGGAACCCATGCCAGAAGGGCATGATGTGCCCAAGGGTGGCACCCAGGCCCGTCCATCCCGTGACGACCGCCCAGCCCAGCTGGGAGAACACGCGGCTCATCAGCAGCACGGGCAGGAGCGTCTTCAGGATGTCCCCCACAAGGCATGCGAGTGCGGCACGCGAGCCCAGCTCGTGGCCCACGTTGGCCATGCCGGGGTTGCCGTCACCCAGCTCGAATATCGATTGGCCGGCAGTGCGACGGGCCACGATCTCGGCCGTGAGCACGCAGCCGCAGAGGTATCCCACCAACAGGCAGATTGAGCGAGCAAGCACGATTTCTCCTCCCAAGGGGATGCGACGTCCCAAGGGTAGCACGAACGGGGAGGTCGTCCCCCACTTGCCGTCCGTGGCCTACCGGTCGAGCTCCGCGAGCATCTGCGTCGGGTTGTCCTTGGCCTTGACCTTGCCGAAGGCGCGGACGATGACGCCGTCCTCGTCGATGAGGTACGTGCTGCGGATGACGCGGCGGGACACGTTGCCCGCCTTGGTGGTGCCCACCACCATCACGCCATAGGCGTCGATGACCTCCATCGCGGTGTCCGAGAGCAGCGTGAAGGGCAGGCCGTACTTCTCCTCGAAGCGCTTGTGCGAGGCGACGGTGTCCTTGCTGACGCCCAGCACCACGGCGCCCCTCTCTCGGAACTGCGGGTACAGCTCGCCGAACGAGCAGGCCTGGCTCGTGCAGCCGCTGGTCATGTCCTTGGGATAGAAGTAGAGCACGACCTTCTGGCCGCGGTAGTCCGACAGGTTCCTGACGACGCCGTCCTGGTCGGGCAGCGAGAACTCTGGCGCCTGGGTTCCGACTTCGAGCATGCGAGGGCTCCTTTGGGTGGTGGGCTGACGACTCCCATTGTGCCGGTTTGGCAGGTGCCGCCACGGGGCGGTCGATGGGCGTTGGGCAAAAGAAGGCGCCCGGTGGTACATGCCAAGGGACGGGCCTCGTGGCAGGTCGGTGTGCCACGAGGCCCGTCTCCCTGTCGCGGGGCATGCCCGCGATTCGTTGCGACGTCAGTCGCCTGCTAGCAGACGTTGAGGAACGTGAAGCGACCCATCTCGTAGGCATAGGTCTCGGCGGCGCTGAACGTGGAGGTCACGTTGAGGTTGGTGATCTCCTGCGGCCACCAGCGGGTGGTCATGGTCTTCTCGCCGCCGTTGATGTAGATCTCGACGGCGCTCGTGTCGACGACCATGCGGACGTCCTCGAGCCTGCCGGCGGAGAGCTCGGCCACGGGAAGACGGCGGACGGTGCGGTAGCCACCCGCGATGCCGTGGAACGCGAGCTCGATCATGTCGCCGATCACCACGAGCTCGAGGTCGCCGTTGAGCATGAGACGCCCCTCGCCCTCGATGCCCTTGAGGTACACGTCAGCCGTGCCGTTGGCGAACTTGGCGCCCTTCGCACCGCAGATGCAGAAGGCGTCGTAGTTGCTGGAACCGAGCTTGCCGCACGAGTCCGCGGCGCCCTCGTTCGTGAACTCGACACGCTCGCCATGCAGGGCATCGTACTCGGGCAGCGGCCACTGGCAGATCCTGCCGGCATCGTTGAGCGAGAGCTCGCGCAGCCAGGTGAGGGTGTGCAGCCATTCGTAGGTGGGCACCTGGTACTGGCCCTCGATGTCAGGAAGGCCAACCCAGCCCTCGAGGATCTGGCGCCCCTTCTCGTCGGTGAAGACCTGCGGGGCATAGAAGTCGAATCCGTAGTCGAGCTCAACGAAGGTGTTCTCGTCGATGCAGCCGTAGGGCGCCTTGGCGTCCATGAGCTCGGGGTCGCCCGAAAGCAGGTCGATGACGGTGCCCTCCACGGGGAAGTAGCCGCTGTTGAAGTTGTTCTGGAACTTGGTCACCTGGCTGGGAACGCCCTGCGGGCACACGAAGAAGAACTCCTTGCCGCCGAGGCTCACGATGTTGGGGCACTCCCACATGTAGCCAAAGGGCTCGCCCGAGATGGTGGTGCAGCTGCCGGCGAGCTTCCAGTCGTTGACGCCGTCGGGGCTCTGGTAGAGCAGCATGGCCGGATGGTCGTCCATCGTGCGGGCGCCCAGCAGCATGTTCCAGGTGTCGTTCTGCCACCAGACCTTGGGGTCGCGCACGTGGCAGCTGCAGTAGGCGGGGTAGCCCTCGTTGCCCAGCACCAGCTTGCGATCGCTGAAGGTGCGACCATCCTTGGAGATGACGAGCGTCTCGTTGGCCTGGCGCCCCTCATAGTCGTAGTTGTGCTTGCCCGGAGCCAGCACGTTGCCGGTGTAGTAGCACCACATCTCGCCATCGCGAATCACGGCACTGCCGCTGTAGCTGCCGTTCTTGTCGAGCTCCATCTCGGGGATGATGGCCCCGCGGTGGAACTCCCACGTGGTCAGGTCGCGGCTGGTCCAATGGCCCCAGCCATGACCGGCCCACGGCCAGCGCGGGGCATACTGGTGGAAGATGTGGTACTCGCCGTTGAACTGGCAGAGGCCGTTGGGGTCCGAGAGCCAGCCCACCGCGGTCTGCAGGTGGAAGCCAAGCCTCCAGTTGTGCTGGCGATAGTCAAGGTTGACGTGCATCTGCATGAGCGGGCTCCTCTCGCGTGGCACCGTTTGCGCTAATGAGAACGTTCTCAGTATGGCACGCGAGCACGTCCATTACCCAGTAGCGGCCGCTTTCGCGCCCATCTTGTCGGTAGGTGCGCGATGGCGATGGCAGGCGCTCCGTCGGCGGGCATCGCCCGGCCATCTGCGCCCACGAGGGGCCCATTGCCCTCGAACCATCGATATCACCTCAAAATTTTGAGGTGATATCAGCACATTCGTATTGAGCCGCGCATCCGGGAGACGCTAAGGTACTGTTCAAGCGGAATGCGCCGCAGCAACGGGATACTTCATCACCCTCATACCGTGACCTGATACGTCACATCCTGTTGCGTCCCATGCCATTCCGTCGTACGATTGAAAGGAGGGTGGCGCGCCGTAGCGATGGGTTACTTCATTGGGGCGTGGAGATTGTCGGTTCGAATCCGACCGGGACTCGAGTCCTGCAGCTCAACTTGGTTGAGCGTCACGAGGCTTCGGCCAGTCTCCCGTCGCGCCCCATGCCGCCACCCTCACTATTGCCATGTTAGGAGGTATACCATGGCGTCTCTCAACCAGACAGCACGCGGACTCAACAAGACCCAGAACATCAGTGGGCATGCGGCCTACGTGATGGACGACAAGACCAAGCTGGCAACCATGGCGCTCACCACGCTGTTTGCCGAGGGCAAGTTCTACGGGGACAACTCCACCGCGCTGCTCGAGCTGGCTGCCCGGCTCTGCCAGCAGGGCGAGGGCTCCTACGTGGCAAAGCTTGCCGTGTGGGCGCGCACCAAGGGTAACCTCCGTACCGCCAGCCACGTGCTGGCAGCGGTCGTCGCCCACGAGTGCTCGGGCGAGGACTTCGTTCGTCCCATGGTGCGTGCCATCGCCTCCCAGCGTGGCGATGACGGCACGGAGTTGCTGGCGACGCATGCGGCGCTCTATGGTTCCACGGTCCGCTGGCCCCATGCGCTGCAGCGCGGCATCCGTGACGCCCTGGAGCAGATGGGCGCCTACCAGATCGCCAAGTACCAGTCGGTGCACCGAGAGTTCAAGATGCGCGACACGCTGCGTATCTGCCATCCGGTGCCGCGTGATGCGGAGGCCGCCGAGGCCATGGATGCCTGCGTGGCCCACACGCTTGCCGTGCCCAAGGGATGGGAGAGCGAGCTGTCCGAGCGTGGCAACACGGCCGAGGTATGGAACGAGCTCTTGGCCGAGGGTCGCCTTGGCTACATGGCCGTCCTGCGCAACCTGCGCAACATCATCGCCTCGGGTTCCGATGTGACGCCGGCGCTGGACCTGCTGGCCGACCCCGCGGCAGTGCGTCGCTCCCGTCAGCTGCCGTTCCGCTTCTACAGCGCCTGGCGCGAGCTGAAGGTGGCGAACCTGCTCAGCACGCGCATCACGCGTGCGCTGGACCAGGCGCTCGTGCTCTCGTGCGAGAACGTCGAGCCCCTGCATGGTCGTACGGCCGTGTTGGTCGACACGTCGGGCTCCATGGGCTGGTGCCTGAGCGGCAATTCCAAGGTCGTCTGCCGCGACACGGCGGCAGTGCTTGCGGCCTTGCTCGTGCATGTGAGCGATGACGCTTGGGTATGTCGCTTCGACACGACGGCCTCGCCGCTTGCCTTCACGGGAGCAAGCGTGCTGGCGGACATCGAGGCGGTGCCCGCGGCTGGAGGCGGCACGGACATGGCTGCAGGCTTCGATTGCCTCATGGAGAGCCGCTTTGACGCAGACCGCGTGGTGGTGCTCTCCGACAACGAGGTGAACGGCCACTCGTGGGTCAGCCACGACTTCGGGTACAAGGCGATACAGTGCAAGCTCGACCAGTATCGCTCCTTCATCGGCCACGACGTGTGGTGCCATGCGATCGACCTGCAGGGCTACGGAACGCAGCAGTTCATCGGCGCCAAGGTCAACGTCCTTGGCGGCTGGAGCGAGCAGGTGCTGCGCTTCGTGGCGCTGGCGGAGCAGGGCTTTGGCGGTCTGGTGGACGAGATCGAGGCGCTCGCCCTGTAGCCACCGCTGTCCGAAGGCTCGGGTCGCCGGTAACGGAAGCGTCCGTAGACAACGAACGCCCCCATTGCCCATGTCTGGGCAATGGGGGCGGACTCGTCCTGCGCCATCAGATGGCTGGGCGGATGGGTCGGCTCTCGTCCTTATCCCTCGTCGGCGGCGTTGGCCAGGACCTCTTCGACGTCGTTGCGCTCGGGCATGGCGGGGATGGCGCCGCGGTTGCGGACGCACAGGCTTGCCACGGCATTGCCGAAGCGCACGAACTGGGCGGCGCGCGCGATGCTCACGTCCTTGGGAGCCAGGCCGCTCTCGACGAAGGCGGTGAGGAAGCCGCCCCAGAACGAGTCGCCGGCGCCCGTGGTGTCGACGGCCTCGACGCGGAAGCTCGGCACCATGCGCGAGCCGTCCTTGGTGGCAACGAAGGCACCGTCGGCGTCGAGCGTGACGACGACCACGCTGGCACCCTGCTCGAGCAGCGCGGCGGCGGCCTCTGCGGGGTCGTCGAGGTCGGTCATCAGCGGGCACTCCTCGGCGCTGATCTTGATGAGGTCCATGTACTTGACGATGGAGCGCATCTGCTCTGCGGCAGCCTCGGCGCCAGGCCACAGGGAGTCACGGTAGTTGGGGTCGTAGCTCATGACGCAGCCGGCTTCCTTGGCGGCGTCGAGGGCGGCGATGGTGGCGGAGCGGGCGGGCTCGTCGGTGAGGGAGAGCGAGCCCACATGGAAGACCTTGCTGTTGCGGATGACCTCGAGCGGCAGGTCCTCGGGCCTCAGCTGGGTGTCGGCGCCGGGCTTGCGGGCAAACGAGAAGGAGCGGTCACCCTGGTCGTCGAGGGCGACGAAGGCGAGCGTGGTGAAGAAGTCGGGGTCGCTGATGAGGCCGGTGCAGTCGATGCCGTTGGCGACGAGGGTGTCGCGCAGGAACTGGCCGTGCATGTCATGGCCGACCTTGCCGATGAAGGCCACGTCGTGACCGAGCTTCTTGAGGGCCACGAGCACGTTGGCGGGGGCGCCACCAGGGTTGCGCTCGAAGAGCTTCTGGCCGTTGGGGGAGATGCCGGCGTCGGTAAAGTCGATGAGCAGCTCGCCAAGTGCAGTAACGGAAATCACGTTATGACTCCTTTCAGTAAGGTGAAAACGATTCCACATACGTAGTGCAACCTTACGGCACTTGGACCTGCGGAGTGGCGACAGGTACGTGACTGCCCAAAAACGATAGGTGAGGGGCAACTGACGGTAACACGACGGCCTGTCGCTGCCGTGCCCTTCGGGACGTGACGGTGACCCGTCTCCGTGTCACCACCGCACCATGGCACCTGCGGTGGCGTCAGCTGCCTACTGGGTGGCCAGGGACTCCCGCGCATAGCGATCGTTCATGCGTTCGCGCATCTCCCGGTAGCGTGCGACGTTGGCCGGGTTGGGATCGCAGGGATCATAGGAGCTCTCGCTGGCCGCCACCGAGAAGGCCTCCTCGAAGTCGCGGACGAGGCCAAGGGTCACGGCCGCCGACATCCAGGCGCCGCGCGAGGTCCCTTCCGTCTCCTCGCGCTCGCGCAGGGTCTGGTGCCCGGTGGCGTCGGCGAGCATCTGGGGGAAGACCGGTTGGTTGGTGGGGCAATGTCAGCGGCATCGACCGAGAGCGCGGCCTGTTCGTCATCAAGCCCTCGGGGGTCGACTACGACCAGCTGACGCCCGACGACCTGGTGGTCATGGACCTTGCCGGCAACCAGGTGGAGGGGGAGCTGAACCCGTCGTCCGACACCAAGACGCATCTGGTGCTGTATAACGCCTTCCCCCAGCTGGGCGGCATCGTGCACACGCATAGCACGTTCGCCGTCGCCTGGGCCCAGGCGGGGCGTGACCTGCCGGCGTTTGGCACGACGCACGCCGACTACTTCTACGGGCCGGTGCCCTGTGCGCGCCATCTCAGCCAGGAGGAGCTGGACGAGGACTACGAGCTGAACACCGGCAACACCATCGTCGAGGCCTTCCGCACACGTGGGATCGACCCCATGGCGGTGCCGGGCGTCCTGTGCTACAGCCACGGGCCCTTCACCTGGGGCAAGGATGCCGCGCAGGCCGTCTACCATGTGGTCGTGCTGGAGGAGGTTGCCAAGATGGGCGTGCTGACGCGCATGGTCGACCCCTCGGCCCAG
This sequence comes from uncultured Coriobacteriaceae bacterium, assembly GCA_902778135.1. Lineage (GTDB taxonomy): Bacteria > Actinomycetota > Coriobacteriia > Coriobacteriales > Atopobiaceae > UBA1367. The sequence goes on along the minus strand of CACYWP010000009.1, from coordinate 95,192 downwards.
GCGGCGCCCGACCGCTATCTGGAGAAGCACTACATGCGCAAGCACGGGCCAGACGCATACTACGGCCAGGCAAGGTAGGACGACTGTCCGAATCGTCCGGGCGATACCCCGACGGCTCGCGTCGAGAGCCGTCGGGGTTCTCTTGGGCTGCGATGACATACGGTGGCGGGAGGCGGACCGTTCCTTCATCACCGTCCCATGAAGAAAACGGGCGGTCGCCTTCGCGACCGCCCGCAGCTGGAGCGCTTGTACCGAATGTCGGCTACTACTTGGTGACGGTGACGAGCTTGTCGCCGGCCTTGACGGCACCCAGGGTCGGGGTGACGGCAGAGTAGTCGTCGGTGTTGGTGACGATGACCATGGTGGCCGTCGGCTTGCCGGCTGCAACGATCTCGTCGAGGTCGGAGGTGATCAGGAGCTGACCGGCCTTGACCCTGTCACCAGCGGCGACGTGGGCCTCGAAGGGCTTGCCCTCGAGCTGGACGGTGTCGACGCCGATGTGGATCAGGATCTCGGTGCCGTCGTCGGCCATCAGGCCAACGGCATGCTTGGTGTCGAACAGCATCGTGACGGTGCCGTCGCAGGGGGAGTAGACCTCACCGGCGGTGGGCTCGACGACCGCGCCATTGCCCATTGCGAGGCTGGCGAAGACGGCGTCGGGGGCGTCGGTCATGGCGATGGCGTTGCCGGTCATGGGGCTGGCGAGCACGCCGGCCTCAGAGACGGCGTCGACCTGCGTCGGAGCGGCAGGAGCGGCGGCCTTGGCAGCCTCGCGGGCAGCGGCGGCCTTGGTCTTCTCGTCGTCAGAATAGAGCACGAAGGTCACGGCGAAGGACACCGCGAAGGCAACGGCGATGACGATGGTGTAGGTCACGGGGTTGGCGGTGATGAGGTAGCCGAAGATGCCGGTGATGCCGTAGGCGATGGAGTACAGGCCGAACATGGCGGAGATCAGGCCACCAGCGGCAGCGCCGCAGACGGCGCCGATGAACGGCTTGACGGCGGGCAGGTTGACGCCGTAGATGGCGGGCTCGGTGATGCCCAGCAGCGAGGAGAGGCCGGAGGGAAGAGCGAGGCCCTTCTTCTTGGCGGAGGCGGTCTTCATGAAGACTGCGAAGCAGGCAGCGCCCTGTGCCACGTTGGCAGCGGAAATGATGGGGTTGAAGCCGTCGGCGCCGTTGGCGACGAGGGAGGCCTCAAGCGCGTTGAACATGTGGTGTACGCCGAGAACAACCGTGAATGGGTATATTGCACCCGCCAATGCACCACCAACGCCAAATGGTATGCCCAGTAGGAACTGGAAGAACCTCATGACGTACTCTTCGAGCATGGAGAATACGGGGCCGATGACGACCATGGTGGCCAGACCGGTGACGAGGACCGTGGTAAGCGGGGTCACGAAGAGGTCGAGCATGTCAGGCACATGGGCGTGCAGCCACTTCTCCAGCTGGCACATCAGGAAGACAGCAACCACGACGGGGATGACGTGGCCCTGATAGCCCTGCAGCGTGACAGGCAGGAAACCGAGCAGCTGGACCTGCGGGATACCACCAGCAGCGGTGATGGCGCCTTGGCTGGCCTCAGCGGCGGTCGTGGCCGTGCCGGTCATCTTGGTGATGAAGTCAGCAGCAGTCTGCGAACCAATGATCTGGTAGGCGTTGTAGCCGCCCTCCTCAGCAGCCTCGACGAGACCAGGGATGGACCAGGCGTTCATGAGGCTGGTGTGGTTCATGACCATACCGATAACGCCACCGAGGAACTCGTTGCCGCCGAAGACGCGAGCAGCCGAGAAGCCGATGAGGATCTGCAGGAAGACGAACGAGGCGTTGGAGAAGTTGTGGATGAGGATCCACCAGCTGTTCATCTGAAGGCTGTTGCCCATGGCATTGTCGATGCCCTCGGTGAGGCCCATCAGAAGACCAGAAGCTACGATGGCGGGAATGATGGGGACGAAGACGTCGCCCAGTGCCTTGGTAGCACGCTGGATGGGGTTGCCCTTGGCAGCGGCGGCTGCCTTGGCGTCGTCGGTGGAGCCGACGGCGATGTTGCCCTGAGCGCAGAACTCGTCGAAGACCTTGTTGACGGTGCCGGTGCCGTAGATGACCTGGAGCTGGCCAGCGGCCTGGAAGTTGCCCTTGGCGAGCGTGGCGTCCTCGACGGCGTCCATGTTCACCTTGGAGTCGTCCGCGATGACGAGACGCAGACGAGTTGCGCAGTGTGCGGCCGAGACGACGTTCTCGGGTCCGCCTACCGCAGCGAGGATTTCCTTGGCTGCCTGTGCGTGTTCAGCTGCCATAACACCCTCCCTTTCGTGTAGTTCCTACCGTTTCCACAAAACACGTTTCCGTGAACGACCTCACAGCCCGCGGCCAAACTGGCTGTGAAATCGTTCCCATACGTTGTGATTCTACCGTCTCTTGGAGGATTTGTGAGCGAGAAATGAGAAATAGATGGAGAGGTGCCGTTCCGGCACGTTCTTTTGCCGTGTGCAGCGACGAGAGCAGGCTCTTGGAAGCGAATCGGGCCGAATCTCGGAGGGCTCGCCTCTCCGGTTTTCGGCAAACGGAAGGGCCCCGGCGATGACCGGGGCCCTCTGGTGGGTTCTGTGGAAACGGTAGGAAGGGAAGGCTTGGCCGCTCTACCCCCAGTGACGCCACCCACCGAGGCGAGGCTGGCTACTTGGAGACGGTGACCAGTCGGTCGCCTGCGCTCACGGCGCCGGTCTGGGGCGTCACGGACGCGTAGTCGTCGGTGTTGGTGACGATGACCATCGTGGCGGTCGGCTTGCCGGCGGCCCTGATGGCATCGAGGTCGGCGGTGATCAGCAGGTCGCCCGCCTTGACGGCGTCGCCGGCGGCCACGTGGGCCGTGAAGGGCTCGCCAGCCAGCTCGACGGTGTCGACGCCGATGTGGATGAGGACCTCGGTGCCGTCCTCGCCGACCAGGCCGATGGCGTGCTTGGTGTCGAATAGCATCGTGACGGAGCCGGTGACGGGGCTGTAGACCTCGCCGGCGGTGGGCTCGACGACCGCGCCGTTGCCCATGGCCAGGGACGCGAAGACGGCGTCGGGGGCGTCGGACATGGCCTTGGCGGTGCCGGTCATGGGGCTGGCCAGGGTGCCGGCGGCGTCGACGGCGTCGACGTGCGCGGGGGCTGCGGCCTTGGGCGCGCGGGCTTTGTCGGGCTCGTCGCTGTAGAGGACCCAGGTCAGGGCAAAGGCGACGCCGAAGGCGGCGGCGAACATGATGCAGTACTGGATGGGCTGGTTGATGCACAGCAGGATGCCGAAGATGCCGGTGACGCCGGTGCCGGTGGCGCCGAGCTTGGTCAGCGAGCAGATGAAGGCGCCCACGGCAGCGCCAGCCATGCCGGCGATGAAGGGCTTGAGCTTGGGGAGGTTGACGCCGAAGATGGCGGGCTCGGTGATGCCCAGCAGGCAGGAGATGCCGGACGGCACGGCCAGGGCCTTGGTCTTCTCGGACTTGGTCTTGAGGGCTACGGCCAGGCAGGCGCCGCCCTGGGCGATGTTGGCGGCGGAGGCGATGGGCAGCCAGTAGGTGACGCCCAGGTTGCCCAGCATCGAGACGTCGATGGTGGTGTACATCTGATGCAGGCCGGTGACGACGGAGGGGCTGTAGATGAGGCCGATGAGGATGTAGCCCAGTCCCAGCGGCACGGAGAGCAGGGCCTGGAGCAGGCCGAGGATGGCGTTCTCGAGCCAGACGAAGATCGGGCCGATGAACAGGATGGTGATGTAGGCGGCGCCGGAGACGGCCACGAGCGGGGTCACGAACAGGTCGAACATGTCGGGCACGATCTGGTGCATCTTCTTCTCGATGGTGCACATGATCCAGGTGCCCACGAGGATGGGGATGACGTGGCCCTGATAGCCGATCCACTCGATGCTGTAGAGGCCGGGAATGACGTCGAGGGTGATCATGGTGCCGTTGGCGATGGCGTCAGCCGCGCCCCAGGCGTTGATGAAGCTGCCGCTGATGAGCAGCGCGCCGAAGGAGGCGCCCAGATAGGGGTTGCCGCCGAAGACGGTTGCCGCGGAGAAGCCCAGTAGGATCTGCAGGTTGGCAAGGGCGCAGGCGTTGATGAGGCCGGCGATGCGCCACCACACGCCGCCGGTGTCGATGGAGATCATGCCTGCGTTGGCCATGAACTCGAGGGCGCCCATGATGCCCATGAGCATACCGGAGGCGACGATGGCCGGGATGATGGGCACGAACACGTCGGAGAGGACCTTGATGGCAGCCATGAACTTGTTCTGGTTCTGGGCCGCGACGTCCTTGAGCTCGTCCTTGGAGACGGCGGAGATGTTTCCCTGCTTGCAGAACTCGTCGTAGACCTTGTTGACGGTGCCGGTGCCGTAGATGATCTGCAGCTGTCCGGACGCCTGGAAGTTGCCCTTTGCGCCGAGGGCGTCCTCGACGGCGGCGGGGTCTACCTTTGAGTCGTCCGCGATGACGAGACGCAGACGGGTCGCGCAGTGGGCTGCCGAGACGACGTTCTCGGGGCCACCCACGGCCGCTAGGATTTCCCTGGCAGCCTGTGCAGCATCAAGTGCCATAGATCTCTCCCTTTCCTTCCGAAATGAAATCAATTTCAGGGCATTTTTCGTGGATAAAGGCCCTGTCGTACTGTTTGTGAACTGTAATCGATTTCATATGCTCATGCAAGCAGAAAAGAGAAAGTGTCCCCCGTCGTCTCGCAACCGGTCCCAGCGGGCGATCCTATATCCCCACGACCTTGTAGCCCAGCACCATGCTGGTGACGCTCTTGACGTCGCCCCGCAGCAGGTCGACCATCATCTCGGCCGCCTTGATGCCGCACTCCTCGTAGTCGAAGCGGACCGTGGGCAGCGGTCCGGCGACGGCCTGCAGGATGGGGTCGTTGCCGAAGCCCGTTACCCGAGGACGCTTGCCCCGTCGCACGGTGCCGTAGCGCTCGCGAACCGCCTTGATCGCCCCGGCGGCCATCGCATCGGTGGCACAGGAGACGATGTCATAGTCGTTGCCCGCGGCAAGCAGCTTCTTGGTGGCGTAGTACCCCTCGTCCACCGAGAAGCCGCCCGTGACCACGGTGACGTGGCCCTCGGGCACACCGGCGCGCTCGAGCCCGGCCAGGAACCCGCGGCGGCGGTCGCTGCCGAACGAGCGGTAGCGCTTGCCCGCGTCCAGGTAGGCGACGCGGCTCTCCATGGTGCACCCGAGCGCCGAGGCGAGGTCGTAGGCTGCGCCGAAGTTGTCGAAGCGCACGCAGTTGCGGTTGCGGGCATGCTGGCCGACGATGACGATGGGCACGCGCGCTCGCTCGAAGAGCTCGAGGTTTCCGGGCACGGGGGCGGAGCTGATGAGCACGATGCCGTCGATCTGGCGCTCGAGCATCGAGCGCATGGCGTTGAAGTCCGCACCGTCCTCGTCGCCCACGTAGGCCAGCGAGGCCCCATAGCCCGCGGCGAAGAGGTACTTCTCCAGTCCGGCCGTAACGCCCGACAGGGTGCTCTCGTCGCTCTTCGTCAGGACGATGCCCACGGTGTCCGACTTCTTCATGCGCAGGATGCGTGCGTTGGCGGAGGGGACGTAGCCAGTCTGCTCTATGGCCGCGGCGATGCGCTCGCGCTTCTCCTCGGATAGATAGCCCCCGTTGAGAAAACGCGAGACGGCAGCGCTCGAAACGCCTGCTAGCTCTGCGACTTCCTTGTTGGTCATGAGGTCCCTCTGTCAGTGCGCTGGTGTGGACACCCGCATCCCTGATCTCACACCTCCTAGTTTATCCGAGATGGCCCCGCACGCCACCAAAGAAGCGGACATTGTCATGCTTTGGGCTTCCTGTCAGCGGGCGGACGAGGGGGAATCGACCACTTGATGCGTATGACCTACCAGTGAAGTGTGCACATGCAAACTGTTATCGATTACAAGTTGACAAATGTAACTTGGCGTAACTATGCTCAAACTCGAGGTGTTTTGCCCTAATGAATGTGCAAATGCAAACCTGTAAAAGGTGCAAATGCAAACAACAAGGGAGGGAGGAATTGACATGAGCAACTCGTCGTCAGCTTCAGCCAAGGAGAAGGGGGGTGGGACCCTTCGCAACACGATGCTCTACGTGCGTCAGCACTGGCAGCTCTACCTGCTATTCCTCATGCCGGCGTTTCTGATGACCATCATCTTCCGCTACATTCCGATGGGCGGCGTGCTCATCGCATTCGAGGAGTACAACCCCTTCAGGGGCATTCTTGGCAGCGAGTGGGTGGGCATGGAGCACTTCCAGCGCTTCCTGAACTCGCCTGACTTCATGCGCTACCTCACCAACACGCTCAAGCTGAGCGTCTTCGGTCTCATCTGGGGCTTCCCAGCGCCCATCCTGCTGGCCTTCCTGCTCAACCGCGTGCTGAGCACCAGCCTCAAGCAGAAGATTCAGCTCGTGCTCTACATGCCCAACTTCATCTCGGTCATCGTTCTCTGCGGTATCGTGCGCATCCTTCTGTCGCCCACGGGCCTGATCAACATGCTGCTCGGCACCAACTGGAACTTCATGACCATGCCGGCCGCCTTCCGCACCATCTACATCGCCTCCGGCATCTGGCAGGGCGCTGGCTGGGGCTCCATCATCTACACCGCAGCCCTCTCCAACGCGAGCAAGGACCTCAAGGAGGCCGCGGTCATCGATGGCGCCAACATCCTCCAGCAGATCAGGGCGGTCGAGTGGCCTGCCATCAAGGACACCGTCCTCATCCAGTTCATCATGAGCGTCGGCAACATCATGAGCGTCGGCTTCGAGAAGGCCTACGCCCTCCAGACCGACCTCAACCTCGCCAGCTCCGAGATCATCTCGACCTACGTGTACAAGGTCGGTCTTCTCGACGGCAACTACGGCTTCTCGACAGCCGTCGGCCTGTTCAACACCGTCATCAACGTCATCCTGCTGATCACCATGAACGAGGTCGTCAAGCGGATGAACGATGGCAAGGGCATGTACTAGGAAGGGGGAGACCATGGCACAAAAGAAAAAGAGCGAGTTTGGTAGGCTCCCGGCCGAGGACAAGGCCCTGACCGCCCTTGGCTACATCGTCTTGGCCCTCTTCTGCCTGGCCATCATCATCCCGATGGTCTACATCATCCTGGCGTCGTTCATCGACCCGGTGACGCTGCAGAACCAAGGACTCACGTTCGACTTCAGCAAGTGGACCACGACCGCCTACCAGCGCGTCCTCTCCAACTCGCAGATCTGGATCGGCTTCAAGAACGCTCTCCTCTACTCCATCCTGTTCACGATCATCTCCCTGGTGGTCACCCTGCTGGCCGCCTACCCGATGAGCCGCGACGACTTCAAGGGCAAGGGCTTCTTCAACCTGATCTTCATGATCACCATGTTCTTCGGCGGCGGCCTGATCCCGACCTACTTGCTCATCAGCAAGCTGCACATGCTGGACAGCATGTGGGCCGTCATCCTTCCCCCCGCCTTCGGCGTCTACAACATGATCATCGCGCGTACCTACTACCAGGGCATCCCCAAGGACCTGCAGGAGGCCGCCGAGATCGATGGCGCCAACGAGATGGTCTACTTCTTCCGCGTCCTGCTGCCGGTCTGCACGCCCATCATCGCCACCATCGCGATGTGGAACTTCGTCGGCATGTGGAACAGCTACTTCGACGCGATGATCTACCTCAACAGCGCATCCAAGCAGCCGCTGCAGCTCGTCCTTCGCTCCATCCTGATCCAGAGCCAGCCCGAGCCGGGCATGGTTGCCGACACGCAGTCCACCGCCCAGCGCGCCCAGCTGGCCGAGCTGCTGAAGTACGCGACCATCATCATCTCGAGCATCCCGCTGCTGATCATGTACCCGTTCTTCCAGCGCTACTTCGACAGTGGCATCATGGCCGGCGCCGTCAAGGGCTAGGCCACAGACATCGCAACCATGCGCATGCGTGCGTATAAAAAGAAAGGGAGAGACCTTATGAGCACCAACATGAATCGTCGTTCGTTCCTGTCCCTGTCCGCGGCTGCTGCCGCCACCACCCTGGCCGCCTGCGGTGGCGGCTCCGGTGCCGCCGGTGGCGAGGTCGACCTCTCCGTCGATCCCGAGAGCCTGGCCTTCCCCCTGGCCGAGACCGCTGAGCTCTCCGGCCTGACCAGCTTCCCCGTGGGCACCGAGTCCGAGCCCAACAACCGCACCATCTTCAAGCGCCTCGAGGAGAAGACCAACGTCCACATCAACTGGAAGACCATCCAGTCCGACCAGTGGGGCGACAAGATCAGCCTCGAGATGGCCAACGCCAACACGCTGCCCGACTTCATCTTCTCGGCCAGCTTCGGCGACACCGACCTGCTGAAGTACGCCAACCAGGGCGCCCTGCTCAACGTCGAGGATCTCATCGACACCTACATGCCCAACCTGCAGAAGGTCTTCGAGCAGGCTCCCGAGTACCGCGGCATGTGCGAGGACGAGAACGGCCACATCTGGGCCCTGCCCTGGATCGAGCAGCTGGGCTACGAGAAGACCGCCATCCAGACCGTCGGCAACATGCCCTTCATCAACAAGTGGTGGCTCGACTTCCTGAAGCTCGACATGCCCACCACGGTCGACGAGTTCGAGCAGGTGCTGATCGCCTTCAAGGACAACGCCGACGCCCTGAAGAAGGAGTTCGGCATCGACGGCGGCATCATCCCCATGTCCTGCATCCTCAACGACTATGACCAGGATCCCTACGCCCTGATCAACGGCTTCGGCGAGGGCTACGGCGACCCCGACAAGGGCAAGCACATCGCCGTGACCGATGACGGCGAGGTCATCTGCGTCGCCCAGACCGAGGGCTTCAAGAAGGGCACCGAGTGGCTGAACAAGCTCTACAAGCAGGGCCTGATCGACAAGGAGGCCTTCACCCAGGAGTGGAGCACCTACGTCGCCAAGGGCAAGAGCGGCCGCTACGGCGTCTGCTTCAGCTGGGACGTCGCCAACATCGCCCAGGTGAGCATGGACGAGCTCATCGCCGGCGAGGGCTGGGTGCCCCTGCCCGCACTCCAGGCCGACACCAAGAACATCACCCCGCAGACCAACTCCTTCACCTCCGGCTTCGATCGCGGCCGCTGCGTCATCACCTCCAAGTGCTCCAACCCGGCCCTGTGCGCCGCTTGGCTGGACCAGATGTATGACCCCATGCAGAGCCCGCAGAACAACTGGGGCACCTACGACGAGGGCGACGAATTCGACATCTTCGTCATGGGCACCAACGACAAGGGCGAGCCCATGCTGCAGCATGCTCCTCTGGGCGACGCCTCCCCGGTCGAGGTCCGCGAGGCCGAGTGCGTCGGTGGCCCGCTGGCCATCCTGGACAGCTACTACGGCGTGTATGTGACCTGCCCGGACGACGCCCAGTATCGCCTCGACTGGATCAAGGACATCTACACCCCCGACATGAACGGCAAGTACTGCTACCCCAACGTGTTCATGACCACCGATGACACCAAGCAGGTCTCCAACCTCCAGGCCGACCTCCAGAAGTGCATCAACACCTTCAAGTCCGACTCCGTCATGAACGGCTTCGACGACGCCGCCTGGGACAAGTTCCAGGAGGACCTGAAGGCCTACGGCATCGACGAGTTCATCGAGATCCATCAGCGCTACCTGACCGACTACCTCAGCAAGGAGGCGTAAGCCTCGCATGAGGCGTGTGCCCGCCCCTCCTCTCCCGGGGGCGGGCACCCTCCAAGGCGATGCGGGAGAAGGGCAGATGAGAGAGGGGGCGACAATGGTAGGCAACATCGGGAGCGCGGCGCTTGCCGAGGCTCGCGCGTACGAACGTCACATGGAGTCGTTCATTGCCGATGACGATCGTCCGGCGTTCCATCTGACGCCACGGGTTGGCTGGATGAACGACCCCAACGGGTTCTCGTATCACGATGGCAGGTATCACCTGTTCTACCAGTACAACCCCTACAAGGCCAAATGGGCGGCCATGCATTGGGGTCACGCGGTGAGCGACGACCTGCTGACATGGGAGTACCTGCCCGTGGCACTGGCCCCAGACGCCCCCTATGACGATCTCAGCGGCTGCTTCTCGGGTAGTGCCCTGACCCTGCCTGACGGCAGGCACCTGCTGATGTACACGGGTGTTGCCGCAGGCGGACGAAAGCCGGATGGCGACGTGCGCGACCACCAGTGCCAGTGCGTCGCGATTGGCAACGGGGTCGAATACGTCAAGTACGAGGGCAATCCGGTGATCAGCGACGGCGACCTGCCCGAAGGGGCGAGCACCGAGCACTTCCGCGACCCCAAGGTCTGGCAGGATGCGGATGGCAGCTACCACTGCGTGGTCGCGAGCATGGCTCGCGACGGTAACGGCCAGATCCTGCACTATCGCAGCGGCGATTGCCTGAACTGGGAGTACGTGGGTGTCCTGGCTGCAAACGACGGCAGCTACGGCACCATGTGGGAATGCCCGGACCTCTTCGGCCTGGATGGCGAGGACGTGCTTTTGGTCAGCCCGATGTTCATGCTGCCCGAGGGTCACGACTTCTACAGCGGCAACGGGACGCTCTGCATCATCGGCAGCGTCGACCCGCAGACCGGCGCGTTCGAGGGCAGGACCTATCGCACCATCGACCATGGCATCGACTTCTATGCCACCCAGACGGTGCTCACGCCTGACGGTCGCCGTGTCATGATCGCCTGGATGCAGAACTGGGACAGCATCTCCGAGAGCACCGTGCATCGCTGGTTTGGTCAGATGACCGTGCCGCGCGAGCTGCATGTGCGCGATGGGCGTCTGGTCCAATGGCCCATACGCGAGCTTGACGAGCGTCGCCGCAACCACGTCGAATACCACGACGTGGCAATCGAGGGGACGACGGAGCTCGACGGCGTGAGGGGACGCGTTGCCGACCTGCTGGTGAACGTCCGTGCCGCGGACCCGGACAACCCCTACCAGGAGTTCGTCATCTGGTTCGCGCAGGACGAGCGCTTCCACTGCTCGCTGCGCTATCGCCCCGTCAATGGCACGCTCAAGATCAATCGTATCCATGCGGGATCGCGTCGTGCGTACGTGCACCACCGCAAATGCGACGTACCTGGCGCACCGACCGAGCTCTCGCTGCGACTCGTCCTGGACAAGCGCAGCGTCGAGGTCTTCATCAACGGTGGCGAGCAGACCATGACCATGACCATACCGACCGACCTGTCGGCCGATGCCATCACGTTCTTCTCCAAGGGCGGGGTCGTGATGGATGTGGAGAAATACGACCTTGCCTAACAGGTAACGACTGCGCTCATACGAGCGGAAAGGATGGAACACTATGTCCGAGGTCATCCTAAAGGACATCAAGAAGGTATATGAGAACGGCTACGTCGGTACCCACGACGTGAACATCGACATCAAGGACAAGGAGTTCATCGTCCTGGTCGGTCCGTCTGGCTGCGGCAAGTCCACCACGCTGCGCATGGTGGCTGGCCTCGAGGAGATCACCGGCGGCGAGCTCTACATCGGCGGCAAGCTCATGAACGACGTGGCGCCGAAGGACCGCGACATCGCCATGGTCTTCCAGAGCTACGCCCTGTATCCCCAGATGACGGTCTATCAGAACATGGCCTTCTCGCTCGAGCTGCGCAAGACCCCCAAGGACGAGATCGACCGCAAGGTGCGCGAGGCTGCCGAGATCCTCGAGATCACCCAGTACCTCGACCGCAAGCCCGCGGCCCTCTCCGGCGGCCAGCGCCAGCGCGTGGCCATCGGCCGTGCCATGGTCCGCGACCCCAAGGTCTTCCTGATGGACGAGCCCCTGTCCAACCTGGACGCCAAGCTGCGCAACCAGATGCGCGCCGAGATCATCAAGCTGCGCCAGCGCATCAACACCACGTTCATCTACGTCACCCATGACCAGACCGAGGCCATGACCCTGGGCGACCGCATCGTCATCATGAAGGACGGCTACGTCAACCAGATCGGCACGCCGGTCGAGGTCTTCAACAAGCCGGTCAACCTGTTCGTCGCCGGCTTCATCGGCATGCCCGTCATGAACTTCTTCGACAACTGCAAGCTGCTGCTCGAGGACGGCGTCTACTACGCCGAGATCCGTGGCGTCAAGTTCAAGCTCTCCGACTTCCAGCAGAAGGCCCTGAAGCAGAACGGCCAGCAGCCGTGCGAGATCGTCGCCGGCATCCGCCCCCAGCACATCACCGTGGGCGAGGGCCAGCTGACCGCAAAGGTCGAGGTTTCCGAGATGATGGGCAGCGAGTACAACATCCACGCCCGCTCCAACGAGGACGAGGTCGTCATGGTCGTCCCGACCGTCGGCCTGGAGACCGACGTCTCGATGGGCGCGCAGGTTGCGTTCACGACCCAGCCGGACCTGATCCAGCTCTTCGACAAGGCCACCAGCAACAACCTCATCTGGTACGACGAGGCCTCCGTGTCTGCCCACAAGCCGGTGTGCAAGGAGTACGACTTCTAAAGAAGGAAGTGCTTCTCTCCCTTTCTTGCGGTGCCCGTTCCTACTTGCAGGGGCGGGCACCATCCCGTTCGCGGGGCATGGCCGCATCCAGGGCGTAGCATCCAGGGCGTTTGGGACTCCCCGTCAAAAGGGGAGGGTTGGCCTGCAAGGGGAGTCGTCGTCAGCCTTGTCCGCACAGGTAGGCTATGAGCGAGAGCACCTCGTCGGTACGGGGCGTGTTTCCGATGACCCCTAGGTAGAGGTGCTCGTTGAGGTCGATCGAGGCAAAGGCGGGCAGTGTGTCTGCCTCGATGGCATTGACGTGCGGCTCGGTGGTCGCCTCGTAGGCGTCCGCCTCCCCCAGGTCGAGCTCCACCTGGTTGTCCTCGATGATGACGTCGTTGGACTGCAGGAGGTCCTGCACCTGCGCCAACAGCTTGGGGTCTCCCGTCGCAAGCAGCTCCGGCAGGTCGGCAAGGTATCCGCTGTGCGAGAGCAGGTCGTAGGAGCCCTTGCTCATGAGCACCACGTCGAGCTCCTCCGCATCGATGGTGGCCAGCAGCTTGACGCGGGACGCGTAGGAGTACTGGTGGTCGACGCTGCCCTCGGGGTCGCAGAGATAGAGGTCGTAGTAGCGGCTGACCTGCGTGGTGCGGGCGTTCGCGCCTCGCTCGCGCAGGTAGCCGTCGAAGATTCGCGCGTCATCCTCGTCCGTCAGCTCGACGTTGGCATACGCCACATAGAGCAAGGACTCCTTGTGCGTGAGGAAGTAGCGTCCGATGGAGACTGCGGAGACGATGGCCACGAGGGCCAGGACCAGCGGCAGCTTGTAGTACGCAAAGACGTACTCGGCCTTCTGGGGAAGGCTCATGGCGCGAAAGGCGGCACGGTAGCGGGCGCGCTCCTCCTCGGGCAGCCTCATCGATCGAAGGTCCCGGAGGCGACGTCACCGTCAGGCTTGGTCGAGAGCGCGTCGATGACGGGGTTGAACAGATAGGCGCACACGATGGCGCAGACCCCCTCGCCCAGCAGCAGGATGGGTGTGAAGAAGCGCACGGCCACCACGAACATCGCGAAGTGGACGGCAAAGACGCAGATGGTGCAGTTGAGGTAGTGGATGCCGATGAGCAGGCTGTTCTTGACCATCGAGAGGCTCGTGTTGTCCACCTTTGCCAGCAGGGGGAACACGAACATCAGCTCGATCGCGTAGAGGATGCAGGCCACGATGATGACCGCCAGCAGCAGGGTCCAGAGCACGGCTGGCGTGCCCGTCGCCGTGGCGCGCAGGCGCATGACCACCCACACGTCGAGACCGAGCACGAAGCCCAGGGCGAGCAACGGCAGCCAGATGAGGGTCGCCTGCTTGAAGTTGCTGCGGAAGGCACGGAAGAACTGCTGGGTGATGTCACCCTCCTCGTTCTTTGCGATCTTGCAGGCCACGGTGTAGAGCGCCGTGGTCGACGCGCCGGCCGTGAAGACGGGAATCGAGCACACCGCCCAGAGCAGGTTGAGGTAGCAGCCGTATGCGATGTGCATCATGATCCTGCTGAACCTGCTCTCGTAGGAGAATATGGCCACGGCTATGCCTCCGGGATGCGATCGGTGGAGCGGCGATAGATGAGGTCGGTCTGGGTGTAGACGCGACGATAGGCCAGGTCGGGCTCCTGCAGGCGGGTCATGAGCAGCTGCATGGCCGAATAGGCGATGGACTGGGTGTGGATATGCACCGTCGTGAGTGGTGGCACCCAGTTGCGCGACTCGGACGAGTCGTCGAAGCCGCTGAGCAGGATGTCACGGGGGACGTCGAGACCCATCTTGCGCAAGGCGCGCAGCGTGTCGATGGCCACGAAGTCGTTGGCGCAGACGATGAGCTCGGGCAGCTCGTCGAGGGCGGACAGCCGGGAGTGTATCCGTGCCACCTTGTTGCAACAGAGGCAGAGCCGCTCGTCGATGGGTGCGCCGGCAAGCAGCATGGCACTGCGAAACGCCAGGTAGCGCTCGAGGAAGGACTGGCAGTGCAGCCAGTCGCCCATGAATCCGATGCGCGTGACGCCTTGGGAGAGCATGTCGCCGACGAGCCGGGAGATGCCGGTCGTATTGTCCATGAGGATCTGGTCGGAGGGCAGCTGGTAGCCGTTCAGTTGGATGGGACCGTCAAGGAACAGCGTTGGGATGCCCAGGGAGCACACCATGTCGTCGTAGTCATGGTCGAACATCTCGATGCACACGATGGCGGCGACGTTCTCCAACCGCAGCGTCAGGGGCAGCGTGCGCTCGGCGAGGTTCTCCTTGGACACGCGGTGCGTGTTCAGCATATAGCCACGCTGGGCAAGGTCGTTCTGGAGCGCGTCGAGGGTGAGCGAGCCGAAGTGCGACCGGTCGATGAACAGCGTGGTGAGCACCGCCACCTCGCGCGGGCCCTCGATGGGGGCGGGGGAGGGGTCGCGACGGCCGAAGTCGGAGGTGGAACCCATGAAGGCGAACTGGCGATAGCCCAGCTCCATGGCCTTCTGGATGATGCGCTCGCGCGTGGTGTCGGAGAGGCCCCCGGCGTTGTTGAGCGCCTTGGAGACCGTGTTGCGCGAGAGCCCGAGCTCGTCGGCTATGTCCTGGATGGTGACGCGCTTGCCCATGTCGTTCCCGCCTTTGTGCTGTTAACCAAACGGAATCATAACATGGAAGAGAACGGAATATGCAAAGGGTGGCGTATCAGTGTGCATTTGCACACTCTTTTTTCTTACCAGCGCGGGAGCCGCGGCGAGTGGCACCGCATGTGACGGGGAAGGCCCCCAACGGTGGAGGGTGACTCGCCTAGCGCGTCGAGTTGCGGCCGTAGATCTCGTAGCCCATCTTCAGCTGGCGCGAGATGTCGTCGCCCTCGTCCATGGCCTCGCGCAGCATCTTGACGGCCTCACGTCCACTCGTCTTGTAGAAGAGGTGCGCGGAGGTGACCGATGGCATCAGGATGCGCGACAGCTCGGAGTCGCCGATGCCGGTCACCTGCACGTCGTCGGGCACGCGGTGCCCATATTCGCGCAGGCAGGTGATGGCACCGTAGGCCATGTCGTCCGAGGCGCAGACGATGGTGTCGACCTGTGGCGCCGCGTCGAGGATCTGTTCGCAGCAGAGGTAGCCCGACTCGACGGTGAAGTCGCCGATGACCTGGGCCTCGGGCAGGGGTTCGATGCCCGCCGCGTGGCAGGCGTCCAGGAAGCCACGGTGGCGCATGGCTCCCGCCGCGATGTCATCCTCCCGCACGCCGATGTAGCCGGGCTGTCGGGAGGTGCGCATGGCGAGCCTCGCGACGTCGAAGGTGGCGCGGTAGTCGTCATGGTAGACGCAGCTGAAGCCGTCGATGTGCTGTCCCAGGATCACGATGGGGATCGAGAGGGCGCGCATGGCAGCGATATGCTCGGTGGTGATGACCGTCGCGACGAGGATGACGCCATCCACGCGTGGCCGCTCGGCTAAGACGCGCAGGCAGCGCACCTCCTCATCCGGGTTGTTGCTGGTGTTGGAGAGCAGGGTGTGGTAGTCGGTGCCCGCGAAGCCCTCGGTGATGCCGGCGACCATGCGTGCCACCGACTGGCTGTTGATCTTGGGGATGATGATGCCCACGAGGTTGGTCTTGCCGGTGCGCAGCTGCTGGGCCGATTGGGAGGGGACGTAGCCAGTCTCCTTGATGACCCTGCTGATGAGCTTGCGCTTCTCCTGGCTGACGTAGCCGTTGTTGAGGTATCGCGAGACGGTGGCCCGCGAAACGCCCGCTAGCCGTGCGATTTCGTTGATGTCCATGATGCCCCTGCCCGAAAGAAGCGAATGCAGTCTCCTTCCTCTATCGTACCGCCATCGTGGGGGGTTTGGGGGGCTCGTGCCCTCCGGATTGTCGTGGCAGAGAAGAGGGGGCAGCGCGGGATGCACCCCGGCTGCCCCCTTGGATGCTTGGGGACGAATGCCTACGAGCAGGTGATCTCGTAGCTGTGGTCCTTGAGGTTTGCGTCGAGCTGGGCCCAGGCGTCACCGGCGGTGCGGCGGATGCGGAAGGCGCCGTCCTCGCCGCAGCTGACCTCGATGTCGCCCTCGACGTCGAAGGCAGGATGGGTGTTGCGCAGCTCCATGAGGCGCAGCAGCTCCTTGACCACCGGACGCTCGACCTCGCCGGCGATCTCGTCCATGCTGTAGTAGTGGCGGTTGATGTTGCGCCCCTCCTTGGTGGACTCGAGCAGCACGAGGTCGTTCTTGCCGGCAAGCAGGCCCACGTAGTAGACCATGGGGATGCCGGGGGCGAACATCTGGATGGCGCGGGCCAGGTCGTAGGCCGCGTCGTCGTTGCCCAGGGCGCTGTAGTAGGTGGTGTTGACCTGGTAGATGTCGAGGTTGTTGTAGGCCTCGGTGTTGTAGATCTTCTTGACGTTGGCGCCCTCGGAGAACATCTTCTCCTTGACCCAGTCGGTCTGGTCGTCGGGCAGCAGGTCCTTGACGTCGACGATGCCCAGGCCGTCGTGGGTGTCGAGGGTGGTGAACTGGTGCTTGGGGCTCATCTCCAGCCAGCGCTTGAGGTACTGGCCGTCACCAGAGTAGAGGGCGTGCAGCGTCAGCACCGGTAGGGCGAAGTCGTAGACCCAGTAGCCCATCTCGGAGACCTTGAACTGCATGGTGTAGTGCTCGTGGATCTCGGGCAGCACCATGATGTCCTCGCCCAGGACCTCCTGCATGGCGTCCAGCAGGTTGGAGGTGTCGGGCTGCTCGAAGAAGCAGCTGCCGCCCGCGCGCTTGCAGGCATAGGCGAAGGCGTCGAGGCGGATGATCGAGGCACCGTTGGCGGCCATGTTCTCCAGCGTCTCGCGGAAGAAGCGCTGGGCGCGCTCGCTCTTGACGTTGATGTCGATCTGTTCCTCGCCGAAGGTGCACCAGACCTTCTCGGTGGTGCCGTCGGCGAACTCGGCCTCGACGTAGGGCGCGCGCGGCTTGCGCTTGTAGATGGCGTCGACCTGCTCGTCGGTGGGGAAGCCGCCCTCGGCCGCCCAGAAGTCCTTGTAGCGGATGAAGAAGTCGGAGAACTCGCTGTCGTCCTTCTTGGCCAGGAAGTCCTGGAAGTAGGGGCTCTGGCGCGAGATGTGGTTGATCATGAAGTCGAACATCAGGTAGCGGTCGTCGCCGATGGCCTTGACGTCGGCCCAGTCGCCGAAGTCGGGGTCGACGATGTCATAGCGCATGGGGGCAAAGCCACGGTCGGCAGAGCTGGGGAAGAACGGCAGGATGTGCACGCCGCCAACGGCCTTGTCCAGATGGGTGTCCAGCACTTCCTTCAGGTCGGACAGGTTCTTGCCCAGGCTGTCGGCGTAGGTGATGAGCATGCACTTGTTGGAAAGCTTCATGTGGGTGTTCTCCTTTCGCTTCGACCATCGGGGACGGTTCTCCTTGGTCGAAAAGGGCTGATGACGACTCGGACGACTCTCGTTTTCGACCAAAGGGAACCGTCCCCGATGGTCGACTCTCATTACCCCCGTTGCGACTAGTGGGGGACGGTCTCGTTCCAGCCGGGCAGCTCGAGGTCGGGTGCCTTGGCGGCGGCTGTCTCATACATCTCGACCATGGTGTTCTGCATGGGATAGGCGCTTCCGGCAGCCGAGAAGCTGCAGGCTAGGGTCAGGTCATCCTTCTCGGGACAGAACCACCGCGACGCGAAGACCTCGGCCCCGCCGTTGGCATAGACCTCGACCGCGGAGCCGTCCACCAGCACGCGCAGGTCGCGGAGCTCGTCCAACGGGATGGAGCGGTCCTGGCGGCCGGCGGAACCCCTCTCGTCGAGGTACCTGAGCCCCAGACGTCCGCCCTCGTAGAAGACCTGGAAGCTGTCGTCGAGCGTGAGGGAGCCCTCCCCCTCGAGGTGGGGCAGGACGATGTCCGCCAGCCGTCCCCCGATGCGTGCGCCACCGTTGTCGAAGCAGGTGGCCGTACCGCGCAGGGCCTCGAGCTCCGGCACGGGATTCTGCAGCAGCCTGCCGTCGGAGCGGCGCGTCAGCACGCGGGGCACGGTCATGCAGTGCCACCAGTCGAGCCCGTCGGGCACGGAGGAGTAGTGGTCGTCGAAGGTGCCCATCCAGCCCACCAGGATGGTGCGACCCGCGTCGTCGACGAAGGTCTGCGGGGCGTAGAAGTCGTGGCCGAAGTCCCACTGCACGAAGGTGCGCTCGTCGATGACCTCGGTGTCCAGCAGGCGCTGGCCCTCCGGAAGCTCGAAGTACCCCGGCGTCCAGCGGTTGAACCAGCGGTCCTGCAGGCGCGGCAGCCCCTGCGGGGAGATGGCCAGGTAGTCGCGTCCGTCGAGCTGCACGATGTTGGGGCACTCCCAGACGAAGCCAAAGGCGTAGTCGGAGTAGATCGTGTGGCTGAAGTGCCAGTCCAGACCATCGTCGGACTCGTAGAGCAGGCACATGCCGTGCGTGTCCATGTGACGGGCGCCCAGCAGCATGCGCCGCTTGCCGTCCTGCTCCCAGACCTTGGGGTCGCGCACGTGGCAGCTGCAGTCCTGCGGGTAGTCGGTGTTGCGCAGCAGCACCTGGCGGGCGCCCATGGCCAGGGCTCCGGTCTCGGGGTCGCGCTCGGCGACGCAGGTGATCGTGTTCTGCTCGCGGCCGGCGTACACGTAGTCGAAGTCCTTGGGGCTGTGACCGGCGACCGGGGCGACGACGTTGCCGGTGTAGTAGAGGCGAAGCTGGTCCCGCCCGTCATCGCCCGCGCCGCGCTCGACGAATGCAGAGCCGCTGAAGACGCCATGACGGTCCTCGGCGATGGATGGCTGGAGGGGTACGCCCTGATAGGTCCAGTGCAGCAGGTCGGGGGAGGAGAAGAGCCCCCATGCCTTCTGGTCGACCGTGGGCCAGTCGTGGTCGTACTGGTAGAAGAAGTAGTAGGTCCCCTCGAACTGGCAGAGGCCATTGGGGTCGTTCAGCCAGTTGCGAGGCGAACGGAGGTGGAAGCCAACCTCCCAGCTCCTGTTGGGCATGGGGATCCTTTCGTTGGGGAGATGCCATCGAAACGAGGATATGCCTTATTCTAGCTGGCAAAAGCCTACGAGAACGATTTCATACTATCTGCTCGGGCAGCGGTTTGGGGCAAGTCTTCCCGGTCGCATCGGCACGAGTGCGCTACGATATACCACGTTGCGCAGACACGCTCCTGGCGCCTCCGGGACGGTGTGGGCCCCGTCGCGTCCCTGATGCGCAAGCCGGTATGGATGGTTGCGAGGGATGTCATGATTCAGATGTTTCGGTCATACTGGCGCGAGATGCGCCAGGTCGACGAGATCGTTCCGGGCACCTGGATAGAGCTGACCAACCCAACCGCCGAGGAGGCCGCCCAGATCGCGGAGACGCTGGGCATCGATCAGGACGACGTGCTGGCCGCCATCGACCCCGAGGAGAAGGCCCGCGTCCAGACCGAGGACGACTACACCCTCATCGTCGTCGACGTCCCCGCGCGCGAGGAGCGCCACCACGAGCAGGCGTACAACACCATCCCGCTGGGCGTCATCCTCACCGAGGACAACGTGCTGACCGTCTGCTCGGAGGAGACGTCGGTGCTGTCGTCGCTGCACAAGGCCCGCATCCGCGACCTGTCCACCGAGAACCGCCTCGCCTTCGTCTATCGCATCATGCTGCGCATAGCCCTGCGCTACCAGCAGGTGCTGGCCAACATCGACCGCACGAGGATGGAATTCGAGGAGCGCATCGAGGAGGTCAGCGACGAGAGCGACCTCATCCGCCTGCACGAGCTCGAGTCGACGCTGGTCTACTTCTCCACGTCCCTGCGCGGCAATGCCAACGTGCTCAACCGCCTGACGCGCTACGGGCACCTGCACCAGGCCGAGGACCGCGACATCCTGGATGACGCCATCGTCGAGAACCAGCAGGCCATCGAGATGGCCCAGATCTATCGCGAGATCATCGATGGCACGCGCCAGCTGGTCTCGTCGCTGATGGACTCGCGCCTGAACAGCGTCATGGAGCGTCTGACCTCGCTGACCATCATCCTGTCCATCCCGACGGTCGTCTCGGGTGCCTATGGCATGAACGTCGCGGGCCAGTGGATGCCCCTCTCCGAGACGCCGCATGGCTTCATGATCATCAACCTGATGACGCTGGGGGTCTGCCTCATCACCGCGCTCGCCCTGCGCAGGCGTCGCCTGCTGTAGCTGCGGGGAGGTGGCACCAAGGCGGGCACGGCCTGACGGATCCGCGAGGCCCGCTGCTCGCACGTCTCGCCTTTTCTGCCACTTGGGCCCGGTTCCCGTCGCGCTGTCCGGACGTATGGCCTGGCGCACTAGAATGGAGCTGTCCGGCAAGCGACCCGGGAGGGGGAGCGCAATGAGCGAGGAGATCCGGCGTCGTGACGAGGGCGCCCTGCGCGTTGATGACGGATACCATGCCCAAACGTATGGGAATCCGTACAGGATGGATTCCAAGGTCAAGTATGCGCTGATGGCAGCCGCCATCCTGCTGGCGCTGGCCTCCTTCTTCCTCATCGCGCCCCTGGCGTCGTCGGTGGAGTTCCATGCGGGTACCATCTCGTCGCTCGACGGCAAGAAGTCCACCGTCACCAACCTGGTTGCCGGATCGACGGGTTCCTCTGCCGCCATATCGCTTCTGCCCGGCGATGCCGGCACGCCCATCGCGGAGAAGCTCGTGGACATCAGCTCTGACTTCCTGGTGGTGCTGGCAGCCATCTACCTGGAGAAGTACCTGCTGACGATCATGGGGCTCGTGGCCTTTCGGTTCCTGGTGCCCGCAGGGTGCGCGGTACTCGTCGTCGCTCTGCTTGCCGATCGCTACGAGGGGTTCAGCCACTCGATGCGCAGCCTGGGGGCCAGGCTGGTCATCTTTGGCTTCGCGAGCTTCCTGGTGGTGCCGGTCAGCGTGCGGGTCTCCAACATGATCGAGGCGACCTACGAGTCGTCGATCAACGAGACGATCCAGACCGCAGAGCAGACGACCGAGGCCATCGAGGAGAGCGCGTCGGAGGGCCAGGGCAGCGACTCGTCCAATCCGCTGTCGTTCCTGCTTCAGATGCCCGACGAGCTGGGAAAGCTGATCGACAGCGCACAGAACTCGCTGAACAACTTCATCGAGGCGCTGGCCGTGATGGTCGTGACCTCGTGCATCATCCCGATCCTGGTGCTGCTGTTCTTCCTCTGGCTGGTGAAGATCATCCTGGGCGTGAACGTCGACATTCCCATGCCACGGCATCATCGCCGCTGGTAGTTGCCTGTCGTAAGGCCAGCCTGGCAATCCGGGGCCACGCGCCCCTCGGCCTTTGGTGGGGCCGAGGGGCGCGTGGCCTACGTTCTGTCGCGTCGCGCGGGGTCCCTAGTGGGCCTCGTCGCCGGCATGCAGTCCCGTGATGTCAATCAGGACGATGGTGACCACGACGTCGCCCCCGTCCTCGTCCTGCTCCAGGAAGTAGCAGGCGCGGATCCACATGGTCCCGTCGTCGAGGATGCAGGGGTACTCCAGCGTCTCGGTCATGCGCCCGCGCTCGTAGGAGTCGCGCAGGTGCTCCAGGCTGAAGAACCGACGAGCCCGCTCCTGGTGGTCGGGGTGGACATAGGCGGGGATGGTGGCATCGAAGTAGTCGGACAGCGTCGAGGTGTTGCCCTGCAGCGCGTCCTTCTCGTCGCGGTCGATGGTGTTGCGGAACAGCAGCATCCTGTCCGTGTCGACGTCGCCCATCATCAGCGTGGTGCGTGCGCAGAACTCGCGCGGCGTCTTGAAGCCGGCATACTGCATGAACGCCAGGCCCGCCATGAATATCCGGCGGTCCCATTCCTCAATGGTGTTGAACGAGCGGTAGGCCATGTCGTACTCCTTAGCCCGCCCCGAGGGCGGCCTGGTTGCCGATGGTGTCCGAGGAACCCGTGAAGTCCAGGACGAGGGCGTCGATGGTGACCATGATGACGGCCAGTGCGTCCTCCTCGTCGCAGCGCGCTATGACATGCGTCAGCAGCGAGCAATGGTGACCGAGGTCCTCGAAGGAGGTGAAGTCCCAGTCACCCGACTTGGACGCCCGGTCGATGCTCTCGCGCAGGCGGTCGTAGTTGTGCTGGGAGCTGTTCATCAGCTCCTCGCTCTCCCTGACCGAATGCATTCCCATCGTTGCCAGGAAGCGCGGATAGGTGTCGTTGACGTTGAGGTAGCGGAAGACCCCATGGTGGCGTTCCACGATGACCGCAGGCATGTCGCCAGAGGCGTAGTGGCCGTCGACGGGTGGCGCGGGCTTGGGACGCATGAGGTTGATGCGACCCACGTCCTCGTAGTACTCATGCATGTCGTAGGGCTCGAACGAGTGGGGACCCGCTTCGATGGAGGCCATCATGCTCTTGAGGACGTTGGGCCGCCCGAAGTACCAGCCCTGGGCGCGACCGCAGCCGATGGAACGCAGGAACTCGTACTGCTCGGCGGTCTCGACGCCCTCCACCAAGGTCTTGAAGCCCAGCTCCTTGGCCATGCCGATGATGTGGGCCATGATGACGCGCGACGCCTCGTTGCCCTCGAAGCCCCGCAGGAACGCCATGTCCAGCTTGATGAGGTCGAACTGGTACTCCTTCAGCAGGTTGAGGGAGGAGTAGTCGCTGCCGAAGTCGTCCATCCACACCTGGAAGCCCAGCTCGCGGAAGCGGTCGATCTCGGTGCGCAGGAACTCCTGGCTGCCGGACAGGGCGCTCTCCGTGACCTCGACGGCCAGGAAGCTGTGGGGCATGCCGTACTCGTCGCAGATGTCCACGATCTCCTGCACGATGTCGCACAGCTCGAAGTCGAGGCGCGAGAGGTTGACCGATGGCGCGACGAAGTGGCCGCCCGCATCGTCGACGCGACGGTAGTCGGCGCACACCTGGCGCACGATGGACAGGTCCAGCCTGTGGATGAGGCGGGCATCCTCCAGCACGGGGATGAAGTCGGCTGGGCTGATGACTCCGTGCCGCGGGTCGATCCAGCGCGCCAGGGCCTCGACGTCGCAGACGTCGCCGGTCGCCACGCGGGCGATGGGCTGGTAGAAGGGGCGGATCCACCCATCGGCAAGGGCGCGGTCGAAGTTGTCCAGCACGTAGCGGTGGGTGGTGATCTGCGAGCGCAGCTCCTCGTCGTAGGGACGGTAGAAGATGTCCCGGCGCCCCTTGATGCTGTCGCAGGCCATCTTGGCGCGGTCCATCGCAAGGCCCACGTCGCTGTCCTCGTCGCTGGGGACGTAGCTGCCGGCGCGCAGCCAGATGCTGGTGTCCTTGCGCCGGCGACGGAAGGCGCTGCGCACCTCGTAGAACCCACGCTCGGCAGTTGCGGTGGTGGCCACCACCATGAACTGGTCGGCGGAGAAGCGCGAGGCCAGGCATCCCGGGTAGGCGGCCTGGATCTCCTCGCTGATGAGCAGCAGCAGCTCGTCTCCTGCATCGAAGCCGAACTGCTGGTTGTATCCCTTGAAGTTCTGGACGTTGAAGTAGACCAGGGCCAGCCGCTCGTCGTCGGCCACGACCATGTCCTGCTGGTCGCGCAGCAGGTGCGTCAGCTCGCGGCGGAAGAAGATGTAGTTGGTGAGCCCCGTCAGCTCGTCGACCTCGTAGGTCTTGAGGGCGTTGTCGCGATGGTGCGAGCCCTGCAAGGCCGGGTCGGTCTCCAACGAGGCGCTGACCGCGCGGTTCTTGCCCAGGCGCTTCGCCTCGAACATCTTGCGGTCGGCAAGGCGGATGGCCTCGTGGAGCAGCTCCGAGCTGGTGACCTTTCCGTACGCGTAACCGTAGCTGCAGGTCATGTGCAGCTTGGCGCCGTTGATGTCGATGGCGTCGAGACGCCGGTTGAACACGTCGAGCTTGTCAAGGAAGGCGTGCTCGTCGAAGAAGGCGTTGACGATGAGGAACTCGTCGGAACCGTAGCGATAGGTGCGACGGTCGCCGAAGCACTGCTGCATCGCCTGGCCGACGCGGGCCAGCACGTCGTTGCAGCGGTTCTCCCCATAGGCGTCGTTGAGCATGCGGAAGTTGTCCAGGTCGCACAGCACGACGTAGACGTCCTCGTCGGCGTACTCGTCGTAGTCGAAGTCGCGCAGCAGCGTGTAGTAGCCACGGACGCCGGTCAGGGCGTCGCGCTCGTCAATCGTGCCACTGGCACGGGTTTCCTGGTCAGAGGAAGTGGCTATGTTCAGCGTCAAGGAGTTTCCCCTCGGTCGGTCTGGCGCTCCGCTGGTGGGAGCTACCGTGCTCTTGGGCAACGCGGGCCGACGAGGCAGGCGAGGGGGCGTTCACGGTTCGTCCATTATATCAGGTAGCGGTGGATGCTCAACGGTGGCGGCGGGCTGCTCGCGGCACCACATATCACGGCCATCGTGGATGCGCGGGCAGCCCGTCGTGCCTAGCGGAAGCTGCCCTTCATCTGACGCTTCTTCTCGTACATGCGCGTGTCCGCGCGCCTGAAGACGTCCGCGAACTCGTCGTCGGTGACGGGGTCGTAGGCCGAGATGCCACTGGCCAGGATGACCTGTTCGAGCTCGGCGTTCTCGCGCATGCGGTCTTCCAGCTGGCCCATCAGGGCGGAGCGACGGCTGTAGTCGCGCCCGGACAGCACGACGGCGAACTCGTCCCCGCCGATGCGGAACACCGGGCTGTGCTTGAAGATGTCGCTGATGATGCGCGCTGCATCGATGATGGCCTGGTCGCCGGCGGCGTGTCCCTGGGTGTCGTTGATGAGCTTGAGGTCGTTGATGTCACAGACGGCGACCGCGAAGCTGGTCATGCCGCCCGCGTCGGAGATCTGCTGGTTCCACTTGCTCTCCTCCTGGAGGAAGGCGTTCTTGTTCTTGACACCCGTCATGATGTCGCGGTTGATTAGCTGGGACATCGAGTAGATCTTGTGCTCGTAGTCGGTCTCGCGTCGCTTCTGAATGTCGATGTCGCGTACGGCCACCAGCATGTGGGTGCGCCGGTCGGAGTAGAGGGCCTTCAGCGTGTGCCAGACGGGTCTGCCATTCTGCAGTGCCCGGTAGGTGAGTATGAACGGCGCGTCCTCCATCAGCTCCAGGACGTGCTCGCGGTGCAGAGCACCCACGAAGCGGGCCATGTCGGCGTGGTAGATGCCGAGGCGGGCCATGTCCTTGGCGTCCTCGAAGAAGTCCCGTCCGCCCATGGTCACGACCAGGTCGCCGGTCTTGGGGTCGGGAGTCAGCTCGCGGTAGCTGTCGTCGGACAGGTCGACGTAGTAGACCTTGACGTAGTCCGAGGTCAGGGCCTTGTTGACGTCGCGCAGCAGGCGGTGCTCGCTCTGGGCCGCCTCGAAGTCGCGCTCGCGGCGCACCTCGCTGTCGACATTGGCCCATCCCACGATCAGGCGGCTGTCACCATCGTGTCCCGACCGGGTGAAGCGCCCGTTGTAGTAGCGGGGGATGCCGTCGAACATGATGCGGTAGGTGACCGAGACGAGCCCGTGCCTGTCCAGCTCCCCCAGCAGGTAGGCCTTTTGGTGGATCATCAGCGCAAAGGCCTGGTCGTCCCTGTGGACGATGCGGCGGATGGTGCGCGCGCTGTCGGCGAAGAAGTCGTCGCCCGCGACCTCGATCCCCAGGGCCTGATATTCTGCGGACGAGGTGTACTCGACGTAGTGGTCGTTGTCGAGGTCGATGTAGTAGACGCAGTCGTAGTGGTAGGCCAGCGCGTTCGCTATGTCGATGTGGCTGATGCCCCCGTCGGGGGCGATGCCTGCCGCCCCGTCGCGCGGCGTTCCCGTGTCCCCGACGCCAGCCTGCATGTCGGGCTGGCGCCTGTTGTCTCGAATGAACCCGTGGGTCATGCCCGTCCCCCCGCCGGTCGTGGGTGCCCGAAGTATCGTTCCATAGTAGTGCAACGCCATCGCCGTCGGAACAGGGAAGATGGCATCTCGTTGTCTGCGCTTCTCGTGACGTTCTCTGGCGAAAACCAACCGTTGTCTGCGCTTTGCGTGCTCTGCACATTCCAGTTTGCGTTGTCTGCGCTTTGCGCTGCGCAGAATATGCCCTTCTCTGCGCAGCTCGTCCTGCTTGCCGTCGCAAAACGCAGACAAAAGAAGGGGGTGTGACCCTTTCAGGCCACGCCCCCTTGGCAACAGTCGTGTGGCGTCTCGCCTACGCGATGTTCTGGAACTCGAAGCCGTGCAGCGCCCATGCCTTGTGGTCGCCCTTGATGGTGCTGGTGACGGCCAGGTTCTTGATGTCGAGCGGGAACCAGCGGGTGGTCATGGTGACTTCGCCGCCATTGACGTAGATCTCCACCATGGAGGTGTCGACCATCACGCGCAGGCTCTCGATCTTGCCGGCAGACAGCGCGGAGAGCGGCAGGCGACGGATGCTGCGGAAGCGACCGGCGTGGCTGTGGAAGACCAGCTCGGCGTCGTGGTCGTTGATGACGAACTCGAGGTCGCCGTTGAGCATGAAGTGGCCCTTGCCCTCGATGTCGGTGATCTGGAACTCGCCGATGCCGTCGAAGCGGGCACCGATGGCACCGTCCATGCTGAACTTGTCGTAGGTCGAGGAGCCCATGAAGCCCGTGGAGCCCTTGGCGAGCTCGGCCTTGAACTCGACCTCCTCGTCACGCAGCTGCTCCAACTCGGCGACGGGCCACTGGCAGATCCTGCCGGCCTCGTTGAGGCTGAGCTCGCGCGGGGCCGTGAGGCTGTGGGCCCACTCGGGGGTGGTGGGGACGTCATACTCGAACTCCATGTCGGCGACGCCGGCCCAGGCGATCAGGATGCTGCGACCCTGCTCGTCCTCGAAGACCTGGCAGGCATAGAAGTCGAAGCCGAAGTCCAGCTCGACGAAGTCGTCCACGTCCATGCAGGGATAGGGGCCGTCCGCGTCCATCTTGCCCGGGTCCTGCTGCAGGATGTCGATGACCTTGCCCTTGACGGGGAAGTAGCCGGAGTTGTGGATGGTCTGGAAGCGGTACTCGGTCTTGGGCACGCCCTGCGGGCACACGAACATGAACTCCTTGTCGCCGAACGTCGCGACGCTCGGGCACTCCCACATGTAACCGAAGGGGCCGTCGCCGACGTTGGTCGCGCTGCCGGCCATCTCCCACTTGATGCCGTCATCGGACTTGTAGAGCAGTGCGCAGCCATGGCTCTCCATGGTGCGGCAGCCAAGCAGCATCCACCAGGAGCCGTCCTCGCGCCAGACCTTGGGGTCGCGCACGTGGTTGGAGGCGTAGGCGGGATACTGGTCGTTGCACAGGACCGGCTCCTTCTCGCCGAGGGTGATGTGGCACATGTCGCCGTCGTCGGTGCAGCGCACGAGCGTCTCGTTGGCCTTGCGGCCGCTGAAGTCGAAGTCATAGCCATCGGCGCGCGTGCCCATGAGCTCGTTGCCGGTGTAGTAGAGCCACAGCTCGTCGCCGTTGGCGATGGCGGAGCCGGAGTAGGAGCCGTTCTTGTCGGTCTGGACGCTGGGCATGATGGCGCCGCCGTGCCAGTACCAGGTGAGCAGGTCGGGGCTGGACCAATGACCCCAGCCATGGCCCCACTCGCGCGGCCAACGGGGCTCGTACTGGTGGAACACGTGGTAGGTGCCCTTGAACTGGCAGAGGCCGTTGGGGTCGGTCATCGTGCCGTGCGGCATCTGGAGGTGATACTTCAGGCGCCAGTTGTGGGACTGGTCGAGCTTGACGAGCATGGTCATGGGCGGGTCCTTTCTCCGATTGCCTGGGCCGAATGGGCATGAGAACGATTTCATAATAATAGGAAGCGCGGTGGCCACCTATGGCGAGGTTTTGCTGCAATTCCCGCAAGTGCGCAGGATGTTCCGTGGCCGGGAGCGGCGGCTGGGGTGTGCTTCTGCACGATGGGGGAAGGTTGCCACCTGATGAGGGAGTCGGTCCCCTTGGCTCGTGGCGCGCCCGAACGAGTATCATCGTTTGCATGTGGACGCACGGCAACCGATTGGGGATGATGCACGATGGCACAGGGCGAGCGCGGCAACAGGAGAGGCGACGACCGGCGCGGTGCGGGTCGCAACGACCGCCGGGGTGGCGACCGCCGCCAGGAGCGTACCGAGCGGGCGAGCGCCCACATCGCCGAGGTTGACGCGAAGCTGGCGGGCGAGGTGAAGCGCTCCCTGGCGGAGCTGCGCACCTACGAGGGAATGCCCAAGCCCGAGGTCGAGGGGTGCGTCCCGACCGTCCAGGTCGTGGAGCAGGACAGCGTCGCCGCGGTCCTGGAGCGTGGCCGCGGCATTGCCAGCGCCTGTGACCTGGCCGTTCTCGACTTCGCCTCGTTCACCGAGCCCGGTGGTGCCTACGACCGCGGCGCATGGGCGCAGGAGGAGGCCCTGTGCGCGGAGTCCACGCTGTTCAACGTCCTGCGCGAGCAGAAGTCCTGGTACGCCCAGAACCGCCGCCGCAACATCAACTGCGAGCTGTACCGCAACCGGGGCATGGTGGTGCCCAAGGTGCGCTTCGAGCGCGACGGATACCACAGCTATGCCGACGTCATCGTGGTCGCCGCGCCCAATGCGCGCCGTGCCCGCGAGAACTACCGGATCGCCGACGACACGCTGGTCGCCGCCATGCGCGACCGCATCCGCTTCTTCATGGCCATCGCCGACGACCTGGGCCACAAGAAGCTGGTTCTGGGCGCCTACGGGTGCGGGACGTTCGGCTGGGATGCGAGCGTGGTGGCCGAGCTGTTCCGCGAGGAGCTGGCCAGCGGCAGGCACGTTGCCGAGCAGGTGGTGTTTGCCGTGCCGCGCGAGCGGTTCAACGAGAACCTGGCCCGCTTCGAGCATGCCTTCGCGGCATTTCCCGAGGCAAACGATGCGCCTTACGTCAAGCCTGCCGCGCGTCCCAAGGTGGAGGTCAAGCGCCAGGAGGAGGACGAGGAGGAAGAGGAGGACTGGCGCAAGTACCTGTAGCCCGCAGGTCTCGCAAGAACCAGGGTCATCGGCCCGGCTTGGCCGTCACGGTCAGGCCGGGCCGATGCTGTCAGGAGCGTTCGAGCAGGTAGCAGTGGTGCTGACGAGCGGAGCGCACGAAGTCGGGAGGCAGCGTCTGGCTGCTGGCGTCGGTGACGGAGAGCCCCTGGTCCCGAAGGGAGCCTTGGTCCAGGCGGACGTCGCGCGCCTCGAAGGCAAAGACGATGGTGCCCGTGGGGGAGAGGACGCGTGCGACCTGCCGCAGCAGGTCGACGTGGTCGCGCTGCAGCTCCCAGTCGCCGCCCTCCTCTCGGGGCGCCATCCAACCGGGTGGCGTGCAGACGATCAGGTCATAGGTGCGTCCCGCCTGCGCCTCCCGCTCCAACCAGGTGCGCGCATCGGCGCAGGCGTACCGGTATCGCTTTCCCGCAAACCCATTGGCGGCCATCGCCGAGCGCACGGAGTCGATGCGGTCCGCAAAGACGTCGACGCAGGTCGTCGCGGAGGCACCGGCTGCCGCCGCGTGAATCAGCGCGATGCCCGAGGACGCGAAGAGGCTGGCGACGCGCCTGCCCTTGGCCCGCGTCCCCACCAGCTCGCGCACCCCACGCATCGCCAGCGGCAGTCCCGTGTCGGGTCGTCCCTGCAGGTCGATGGCAATGGCGAACCCGTCCTCCGACACCGTCAGCGGCAGAGGGTCGCTGGTGTCCTGCCGCCGTGCGTCCCGCTCTGCCTGCCACGGTCGGACGAGCACGTCGCGTGCCGGGACGTCCAGCACCGCAGACGCCAGGGCCGCCGCGTCGGAGAGGCGATGGGCTGCCAGCAGCCCATCGACGGACTTGGGACGCCTGCGCTCCTCGATGACGGCGTGGCGTCGCCCCTCGTCGGGACCAGTTCCCACGTAGAGGTCGACGGATAGCGCGAAGTCGGGCAAGTCCGCGTCGTAGACGCGAAACGCGCTGGTGGAGGTCTTGCGCGCCCATCGGCTGCGCTCCTTGGCCACCTTGCGCAGGCGCGTGGCGAACTGGGCGCTGGTGACCTCCGCCACGGGCACCGCCCGCTGGGCGCCAGCCAGGGAGACGACGTCCTGTACCGTCCGGTGCGCCATGGCGTCCCGATACAGGCGGATGTGGGCCTCCAGGGGTCCGTTGTGGCAGGCGATGGTGTGGTCGGGCGTGCGTCCGAGCGCGGTGTCGATGCTGGTGTCAGGCGTGATCAGCGCCACCTGCCATCCCGATGGCAGCGCCTCGACCGCCTGGGCAAGGGCGGCGTTGACATCGGGCAGGTCGCGCTGGGAGAGCAGGCGCTGGCCATAGGGCGGGTTTGCCACCAGGAGCCCGCCCCGGGCGTGGCGGGTGGCGTGCAGGTGGCGTGCCAGTCGGGCTGCGTCGTCCACGTGGAAGCGGATGAGGCCGGCAACCCCAGCTCGCTGGGCATTGTCGCGGGCGATCCGGACGGCATCCGCGTCGATGTCCCCCGCGATGATGGGTGGCTTCCCCTGAGGGGGCAGCAGGTCCTGCTGGGCCTGCGCGCGCAGCGCCTCCCACAGGTCGGGGTCGTGCGACAGCCAGCCCTCGAAGCCCCAACGCTGGCGGATCAGTCCCGGCGCGCCATTGGCGACGACGAGGGCGGCCTCGATGGCCAGCGTCCCCGACCCGCACATGGGGTCGACCAGCATGCCTCCGGTGGCGGCGACGTCCGGCCATCCGGCGGCCAGCAGCATCGACGCAGCCAGGGTCTCCTTCAGGGGAGCCTCGGTCTGGACACCCTCCTCGCGGTAGCCCCTCCGGTGCAGCGAGGCGCCCGAGAGGTTGAGGTAGAGCGTGGCGCGCTGCTGGTGCAGCGCGACGTCGATGGCGAGGTCGGGGTCGTGGGGATCGACGTCGGGACGCGTCCCGCACACCTCGCGCAGACGGTCGCAGATGGCGTCCTTCACCTTCAGTGCGACGAAGCGCGAGTTGACCAGCTTGTCGTTGCGGCCGTGGGCATCGACGGCGATGGTCGCGCCGGGTCGCATCTGCCGCTCCCAGGCGACGTCGGCGACCGCCCGGTACAGCTCATCGGCGTCCGCTGCGGGGACACGTGCCAAGACCAGCTGGACACGGGTGGCCACGCGGCTCCACAGGCAGGCGCGATAGCCGTCGGACAGCTCGCCGAAGAAGGCGACGCCGCCCTTCAGCGGACGCACGCGACGCATGCGCAGGCCGCGCAGCTCGTCGGCCAGGACCTGCTCGAACCCACCCGCGCAGCGGGCGAAGTACTCATGGGAGTTGTCTGGCTTGCTCACGTGTGCCTCCGGGCTTGGGTACGGTGTGCTGGAAGGCCCATTGTAGCCGTGCCGGTCGGGTCGGGAGACCGCGACGCACCCGTCTCGTCGCCCGAGGCCTACAGGCTCTCGCTCTCCCAGATCTGGCTCATGGAGGAGGCCACCTCGCTGTACCAGCCGTCGGGGTCGGACTCGTTGTAGACGGAGGCCGCGCCGTAGTCCAGCGTGTGACCGTAGTTGCTGGCCATTGCGCTGACGTGCCCGTCGATCGCGCTCTCCCAGTCGGGCCAGGAGTACGAGCCCCAGCCCCATGCGTTGTGGTCGTAGTAGCAGTTGAGGCCGGATCCGCTCTCGACGCGGGCGATGGCGGGCGAGTAGCGCGGGTCGACCCCATAGGTGTAGGCCGCCTCGGCAAAGGCGCGGCCGTACCCCTCGAGCGGGTAGCCCGCATTGAAGTTGTCGATGCGCTCGGCCCAGGTGGCGACGAAGGTCTCGTGCTCGTCCGCCTCGGGCTGCTCGGTCTCGGCCTCCTCGGGTGCGGGGGCCTCCTCGGCAGGCGCCTCGACGGCCTGCTGCTCTGCGGTCTCCTCGGGAACGACCTCCTCCTGAGCCTGCGGCTCGGGGCCGGCGGGGGCCTTGGGGGCGGCAATTGCCCAGGCTATCGTGGCCAGCGAGACGAGGATGGTTGCGACTGCGATGCCGAAGCTCGTCAGCGTGCGGGTCATCTTGTTCATGGCAGCCTCCCAGTCGGTGTGCAATCGTACAAGAGCATCGTGTTATACGGATTCTACCGCGACCACGGGAATGGTTTGGCGGGGCTTCGCCAAGCATGCGGGACGCGGCCTGTGGCTGGCTGGGTCGCGGCGGGCAGGGTATCGGCTATCATCGGATGCCTGTCATGTCTCGTGACGGAGGGGGCTGCAATGGAGGGACGGATCATCGACTTGGCGGACGCGCGCATCCGCCGCGGGGACCATATCGTCCGCGGCATCGCCGCAAACGGCATGGTTCGTGCGATAGCCATCACGGCTCGCCAGACGGTGCAGACGGCCCATGAGAACCACAGCACGAGTCCGCTGGTCACGGCGGCGCTGGGGCGCCTGCTGATGGCTGGCCTGATGATGGGCACCATGTCCAAGGCGGACGACGAGCTGATCACCCTGACCGTCCATGGGGACGGTCCCATCGGCGGGCTGACCGTCACGGCCAACAACCATGGTCAGGCGAAGGGCTTCGCGAACCATCCCAACGTGTGGCTGCCCCCGAAGGCGGACACGCACCTGGACGTCGGTGGCGGCATCGGGGCAGGGGAGCTGTCGGTGGTCTTCGACCGGCCTGGCATCGCCCCCTATTCCAGCCAGGTCGAGCTGGTCTCCGGCGAGATCGGCGAGGACCTGACCTACTACTTTGCGGTCAGCGATCAGGTGCCGACCTCGGTGGGGGTGGGGGTGCTGGTGGACACGGACACCAGCGTGCGGCAGGCGGGAGGCTTCATCGTCCAGCTGATGCCCGGGCACTTCGAGAGCCTGGTGGACGAGCTGGAGGCCAACCTGGCGGCCGTGACCTCGGTCACCGACCTGCTGGAGCGGGGGATGTCTCCGTCCGACCTGCTGGGATACGTCCTTCGCGACATGGACTACCAAGAGCTCGAGGTCGTT
Source organism: uncultured Coriobacteriaceae bacterium (assembly GCA_902778135.1). GTDB lineage: Bacteria > Actinomycetota > Coriobacteriia > Coriobacteriales > Atopobiaceae > UBA1367. The sequence continues at coordinate 61,915 of CACYWP010000009.1, read as the reverse complement.
CCGGCAGAGTTCCACTGCGGTTGCGACGAGGCGCGCGCATCACGGGCGGTCGCGGCGCTCGGGGAGCGCGAGCTGCGCGACATGATAGAGAAGGGCGAGACCGCGGAGGTCTACTGCCACTTCTGCGGAAGGCGCCACTACCTGGCACTGGACGAGCTGCGCGAGCTGCTGCGATAGGGGCGGGATGGCCCTCACGGCAGGTGACCGCAAGACCTATGCCCAAGAGACGTTCAGGACCTGGGAGAGGTATGCGTAGGCGCTCGCCCAGCGTGCGTTGGGCTTGTACTGGAACAGGTCCTTGGGCAGGACCACGACATGTCCCGCCTGCACGGACGTCAGCCCCGACCATGCCGGGTCGCTGGAGAACGCCTCCTGGAAGGCCTGCTGGGCCTGCTCGAGGTCTCCCTGGTAGATGACGAACACCCAGTCTGGGTCAACCGTGGCGATGGCGTCTGGGGTAGGCGCATCCAGCGTCATGTCGTCCGCGGCGTTGGAGAGACCCATGTCGTCGAGCATGGCGCAGGCGAAGTCGTCGTCCCCCAGTGCCCTGCTCGTGGTGGGGGAGACGTTCAGTGCCAGGTAGCTGCCCCGATCGGGTTGGGCGGCGTGCTCGAGCACCTCGTCGATGGCGGCGCGGACGGCCGTCACGTTCTGGTCGAAGAGGTCATCGCGTCCCGTGATGGTGGTCAGGGTCGCCATCGTCTGCGCATAGTCGTCGAAGCTGTCGACGTCCACGACCAGTACGGGCACCTGCGCCTCGTCCAGGCTTGCGCGCATCTGCTGGTGCGAGGGCAGGTCCTCGGTCAGCATGACCAGGTCGGGCTGCAGTGCCAGTATCCGCTCGAGGTCGGGCTGGGTGAGGCTGCCTATGCCTTCGGCCGTCTCGTCAAGACCGTCAAGACCGAGCGCATCGTCGGGGACGCCCGCCAGCTGCCCGCCCGCCAGCAGCCACATCTCTGCGACGGAGCGCGAGAGTGCCACCACGCGCGAGTCGGCGGTGATGCCATCGAGCGGATCTGTCGGTGCGTTCGCCCCGCCATCCTGCGTCACCACCTGGTCCTGGTCCTGCCGGCTGGGCGAGGTGCCCTGCGGGAAGGAGCAGGAGGAGAGGACGATGAGGCAGAGTGCCAGGGCGGTGGCAAGATGGCTCGTGTGCATGGCGCGCTCCCGTCGGACGTTCGGACCTGTCACGAGCATACCCGAGTTGGCAGCCACGGGTGGCCATCGGGCCGGCACCTGCGGCTGGTGGGCTACAATGTGCGCGTTCGCCTCACTCGAACCAGGGATCTGCCATGAAGCGTAACCGCATGCCCGCTCTTGCATGGGCGCTCGCCCTGTCCGTGTCGCTCGCCGCCGGTGGCGTTCCGGCAGGAACCCCCATGGACGCACCGACTGACGTGCGGGAGGGCGCTGGGGAAGGTGCCCAGGATCCGGTCGAAGGCGAGGCACAGGACGAGGGAATGGAGCCCGAGGAGAAGGCAAGGGAGAACGAGTCCAAATCCGATTCGAAATCCGAGTCCAAATCCAAGCCCGAGTCAGAGTCGAAGGCCGAGGGGCAGGACGACCAATCCGCCGAGGAGGCCGCCGCACAGGCGGAGAAGGAGGCCAAGGGAGCCCTTCTTGCGCAGATGTGGGAGAGCGACCTGCAGGGCATCGTCGACTCGACGGACATGCGGGTATGCGTGTGTGCGATAGACCTCCAGTCGAACAAGAGGGTCAGCCTGGGTGGCAGCGAGCAGGTCCCGTCGGCCAGCATGATAAAGCTCCTTGTCGCCGAGACCTTCTTCCGGCAGGTCGCCGACGGGAAGCAGTCCCTCGACGACGTGTACGAGCTGCGTGGCTCCGATATGGTGGGCGGCACGGGGGTTATCAACCAGATGGCGCCCGGGACCCCGTTGGACATGCAGACGCTCCTGACGCACATGATTGCCGACAGTGACAACACGGCCACCAACGTCCTCATCGACCGCCTCGGCATGGATGCCATCAACACCGAAGCGGAGGCCCTGGGGCTGAAGCAGACGAGGCTGCAGCGCCGCATGATGGACTTTGGGGCGGCGGAGAGCGGGTTCGAGAACTACACGTCGGCCAACGACGTCGCGAAGCTGCTCAAGATGGTCTACAAGAGGAAGTTCGTGAACAAGAAGTCGAGCAAGCTGATGCTGCAGATGCTCGAGCGGCAGACGGACAACACCTGCATCTCCGCCGGCCTGCCTGACGGGACCGTGTTCGCGCACAAGACGGGTTCGGGCAGCACGGTGCGCCATGACGGTGGCATCGTCGAGGGCGACCGGCCCTTCGTGCTCGTGTGCCTGTGCGGGGACGGCGGCGGCTACTCCGAATACCTCGCGATGTCCACGATGCAGCGGATCGGCGCAGCAGCCTATGCGGATGCCGAGGCCGTCTATCCTGCGGAGTAGGGAAGGCCGCATGCGCCTGTGGCGGGAGTGTCGTGCGTGACGGGAGCGACAAGGCCTGCGACGCTTCCCGTCTCGCGGGTCCTGTGCGAGAATACCTAAGTTAGGTAACGCTAACTTTAGGAGGCCAACTTGGATAGAGCGGAGAGCCACCTGCCCCTGTATGGCCCGGGCCCTGCATACGTGGCGACGATAGCCCTCTGCACGGCCGCCGGCATCGCGCTGACCGTCGCGGGCGTCGTCCCGATGGCCCGCGCAGGTGTGGCGGCGCTACCGTTGCGGCTGTTGGGCGGGGCGTTGGCGCTGGGAGGTGCCGCGCTCTGGTACGCCGCGGTGTTCGGCGCCAAGATCGATGACGGCATCGAGTCGAACCGCCTGGTCACCAGCGGGGCCTACGCCATCGTCCGCAACCCCATCTACGCCGCGTTCACGCTCGTGTGTGCCGGCGCGATCCTGTTGTTCGGCAACCTATGGCTGCTCGTGCTGCTGCCTGCGTATTGGGCATTCCTGACCGTATTGATGAGACTGACCGAGGAGCGGTGGCTGCTCGACCTCTACGGGCAGGAATACGTCGACTACTGCAACCGCGTGAATCGCTGCATCCCGTGGTTCCCCAGGGGACGCTGACGGCCGGGGCTGCCTGCCGACGAGTTCGGGCGGACGTCCCCTAGCGCACGTAGTGCAGCCAGAGGCCCGAGGACGGGAGCTGGCGCACCTCCGCCAGCTGGAACGCGAGCGGCTGGGCCGAGAGGCCGCGGACGGTCTCGAACAGGGAGGGCTGACCGCTTGCCACCTCCGCAACGGGTGCGACGACCAGCGACAGCTCGTCCACGCATTCGGCTGCGGCGAAGGTCCCATCCGCGTACCCACCGCCCATGAGCAGGGCGCGCGCCACGCCGAAATGCTCCTGCAGCCTCTCGGCGGCGAGCTCCGCATCGAACCTGCCCCTGCCGGCAAGCACGTAGCTGACCCCGACGGCCCGCAGGTAGGAGAGGTATCCGGGGTTCACGTCCTCGCGCAGGAGCTGGATGATGTGGCCCTGCATGCCACCGCGCGAGGTGGTTGCGGCGTCGAAGCGCAGCGTTCCCTCGGGGTCGACGATGGCGAAGCAGAAGTCGGCCTCCTGCGCCACGAAGTCACCAGCGGGCACGGGCCTGCGCACCTGGGTGGGCCTGCCCGCGCGCACCCCCGCGAGCACCTGCGCCGCCGTGGTCGCCCCATAGATGATGCAGTCCGCGTCGAGCTCGTCTCGAATGGCCGCATACTCGCTGACCAGGTCGTAGGCCTGGGAGAAGAAGTTGCCGGCGACGCGCCCGTCGATGGACTGCAGGATGTGGACGATGATGTGTGGCCTCATGGGTGCTCCCGTCGTTGGAAATGGTGCCCCTAGGATAGCTCAGTCTGGGGGAGGGCATCTCCCGCCCGCCTCCCGAGGCGCGACCTGCTGCAGGCGACCCCATGCCTCCCGGGGATGGCCCATCACGTGCGCCAGCTGGCCAACATGGAAACGTCGCCGCGGCATCTGACGGAGCGCTGTGGCACGTGCGATAATGCGACATGCCATTGCAGGCGCAACCACGGGACGATAGCTGGCTTTGGAGGTTTGGACATGCCACGCCTGACCTATGTCTTCTGCCACGGACTGAACGGCTGGGGGCGGTACGACAAGGAGTACGAGAAGAAGCCCTACTGGGGCGGAGCGTCTGGCGATGTGGTCGCGATGTTCCGCGACCAGGGATTCGATGCCCATGCGGCAAGCGTCTCGCCACAGGGCAGTGCCTGGGACCGGGCCTGCGAGCTCTATGCGCAGATTGCCGGTACGAGGACCGATTATGGCAAGGCGCATAGCGAGGCCTATCGCCACGATCGCTATGGGCGCGACTTCTCCGATGACCCGCTCGTTCCCGCGTGGACCGACGAAACCAGGCTGGTGCTCATCGGGCACTCCTTTGGTGGGGCGACGATTCGCCTGCTCGGCGAGCTGCTGGCAAACGGCAGCGAGGACGAGCGTGCCGCAACGCCTGAGAGCGAGCGCTCGGCGCTCTTCGATGGCGGCATGGCCGATCGCATCTTCGCGATCGTGACGCTTGCGGCCCCCACCAACGGCACGACTGCCTACGACATGACGCTCGACCCGAACTTCGACACCGGGCAGGTGAGGCTGCCCTTGCGCTATCGCCTGTTGGACCGCTTGCTGAAGTCGCGCACCAAGATCAAGACGGATGGCCGCGACAGGCGCGACTGGGCCAACTGGGACATGCAGTTGGACAACGCCCAGGACCTGAACGAGAGGATACATACGCTGCCGCACGTCTACTACCTGTCGGTCGCTGCCGATGCGACGTCCCTGCAGGACGACGGCACCCGCAGGCCCGACCTGTCATTGGTTGACCCCCTGTTCGCCAAGACATCGACGAACATGGCGCGCTACAGCGGCACGACGAGGAGGGGTTGCGTGGTGGACGACGAGTGGCACGCCAACGACGGGCTGGTGAACACCATCTCTGCCCGCGCGCCGTTCGGCGCGCCGCAGAAGCCGCTGGACAGGGCCAACATCGAGCGAGGTATCTGGAACGTGGCGCCGGACCTCCACGTGGACCATGGCTACTTCCAGGGCGGCTTCATCGTGAGGCACAACCCCTCGATGTTCTACCAGGACCTGATGAACCTGATCTCCGGTCTGGGCTAGCGCGTGCGGTGCGCCTGCTGGTGGAGAGACTGACAGACAAGGAGTCGTGCCATGGAGGCCAAGACGTATCGGACCGAAAGCGGTGACGTCTGCTATTGGGTCGACCGACCTGCGGGGCAGGATGTGCCGTGGCTCGTCTTCCTGCCGGGGCTGACGGCGGACCATACGCTCTTCGACCAGCAGGTATCGCACTTTTCCGGTCTGCTCGGCTGTCTGGTGTGGGATGCGCCCGCCCATGGTGCGTCGCGTCCGTACCCGCTCGACTTCACGATGGACGACTATGCCCGCATCGTGCACGGCATCCTTCGGGCGGAGGGCATCGCGCGACCCGTGCTCGTGGGCCAGTCGCTGGGTGGCTACGTCTCCCAGGCGTACCTGGACCTGTATCCGGGCGAGGCAGCGGGTTTCGTCTCGATCGATTCCGCCCCGCTCAAGCGGAAGTACTATCCCACTTGGGAGGTCAAGTTCCTGCGTCACACCAAGGGCATGTACCTTGCCATTCCCTGGGCGCTGCTCAAGCCGTGGGGTTCGGTGGGCGCGGCCACGACCAAGCGGGGCCGCGCCAACATGCGGTCGTTCATGGATGGCTACACGAAGGGCGAGTACTGCGACCTCGCGGCGCATGGCTATCGGATGCTTGCCGATGCGGTCGAGTCGCTGAGGCCCTATGACGTCGACTGCCCGGCGCTGCTGCTCTGCGGCGAGAGGGACCATGCGGGTGACGTGAAGACCTTCAACCGCAGGTGGACGAAGGGGGAGGGCATCCCCCTCGTGTGGGTGCCTGGGGCGGGGCACAACTCCAACGTCGACAACCCCGAGTTCGTGAACGGCCAGATCGAGCGCTTCGTGAACGGGCTGCCCGGTCGTCCGGGGTCCGAGCGCTAGTGACGCGCCGTCGGGCCCTCTCATCAAACCCACGTGACGAAGGAGGCAGACTATGAGGTATGCGCTGGTAGGCGGCCATGTGCTTGACGGCACGCTGGATGCCGAAGGGACGATGGTCGCCCACGATGGCTGGGCCGTGCTGGTGGATGGTGACCGCATAGTCGCCGTTGGCGACATCGCCACGTCGGAGCTCATGGGCTATCAGGTGATCGACCTCGCTGGCGCATGGGTGATGCCTGGTCTCATCAACTTGCACGCCCATCTTGCCGCCTCGGGCAAGCCCCCTCGCGCCAATGCCAAGCCCGTGGACTACAAGAGGCTCTTCGACACCCTGACCAAGGTCCCGCCAGTGTTGGCCGCCTATCGTGCCCTGTGTGCCGACGCGGCCAAGAACCAGCTGCTCTCGGGCGTGACCACGCTGCGCACCGTGGGTGGCATCCTCGACTTCGACGGCACCATCCGCGACCGCGTGAACGCGGGCCGGATGCTCGGCCCGCGCATGCTCGTGTGCAACACGGGCGTCAGCGTGCCGGGCGGGCATTTTGCGGGTTCGCTGGCCACCGAGGCATCATCGCCCGAGGAGGCGGTCGCGCATGTGCGTCAGATCGCGGCGACCAATCCCGACTGGATCAAGCTGATGATCACCGGTGGCGTGATGGACGCGTCGGACGAGGGCGAGCCGGGCGTGTTGCGCATGCCGCCCGAGACGGTGCGAGCAGCCTGCGAACAGGCCCACGCGCTGGGGTATCGCGTGTGCGCGCACGTGGAGAGCCCCGAAGGGGTGCGTGTCGCGCTCGAGAACGGCGTGGATACCATCGAGCATGGGGCGCGTCCCGACGAGCACATCATCGACCTCTTCAGGGAGCGCGGCGCGGCGGATGTCTGCACCATCAGCCCTGCCCTGCCCTACGCGCTCATGTCGGCGGACGAGAGCCATGCGCCAGAGGTTGCCAAGGCCAATGGCAAGGTGGTCATGGACGGGATCATCGCCTGTGCGAAGGCCTGCCTTGCCGAGGGGATCCCGGTCGGCCTGGGCACCGACAGCGGCTGCCCCTTCATCACGCACTACGACATGTGGCGCGAGCTGCACTACTTCGTCCGCTTCTGTGACGTCACGCCGTCCTTCGCGCTGCACACGGCCACGCTGGCCAACGCGCGCATCCTGGGCATCGCCGACGAGACGGGGACGCTCGAGGCAGGAAAGAGCGCCGACCTCATCGTGTGCGAGCGCAACCCGATCGAGGACCTGACGAGCCTGCGCCGCCTGCGCCTCGTGATGTGCCGCGGAAGGCTCGTAGAGGACCCGCGACCCAGGCGCATGGCACGCGTGGACAAGGCGTTGGACCGGTATCTCTAGCACGTGCGGCGTGCCGGCTGCCTACGCGCGCTAACATACACGCTATACGTCCAAGGACCGTCAAAGGAGGCTTCCATGAAGATCGCCATGGCCAACGACCACGCGGGCACCCGCCTGAAGAACGACATCAAGGCTTGGCTGGAATCCGAAGGTCACGAGGTGGTCGACTTCGGCACGTACGACGAGGAGGGCTGCGACCTCTCTGACTTCATCTATCCGGCATCGAAGGCGGTTGCGACGGGCGAGTGCGATCGTGGCATCTTCGTCGACGGCGTCGGGTATGGCTCCGCGATGATCGCGAACAAGTTCCGCGGCATCTTCGCGTGCGTGTGCCAGGATCCCGTATGCGCCGAGCTGGCCCGCCAGCACAACGACGCCAACGTGCTCTGCATCGGTGGCAAGATCATCGGCCCCGTCCTCGCCATGGCCATCGCCAAGACGTGGATGGAGACCGAGCCCCTGACCGCCGAGCGCTATGCGAGCAGGCGTCGCAAGGTGGCGGCCATCGACGAGGAGCGTACCGTAGCGCTCTAGCAAGTCAGGAACAATCGAACCTGCGCGTGCCGCCCCTGGGAAGGGACGGCACGCGCGCATGCGCGGCAACGCTTACCGGATTGGCATACACTGGTGCGATGGCGTGCAGCATCGTGGTGATGCAAAAAACCGGTGGCGAGTGGGGGTTGCGATGGGAGCCGTTGACGAACAGAGGGGCCACGCGGGCGAGGAAGGCCACCAGCTGGAGCATTCGGGGAACGAGCATCACCATCACCACCATCACGAGGAGCCGATGGGTCCCGACGAGGCGATGAGGTCCCTGCTCCTGCTCGGCCAGGTGGCGCTCGATGCGGGCGATTACGAGTCTGCGGTGGAGGCCTATGCGAGCGCGCTGCAGATCGAGCCAAACGAGACGGCGCTCTACAACCTTGGGAGCCTCCGCGCACGCGGGCTTGGGGGCAGGCGAGACTTCGTCGAGGCGGCGCGGCTGTTCCACCAGGCGGAGCTTCTCGGCAACGAGCGGGCTGGCAAGCTCTGCGGGAAGTGCATGTTCGACCACATCCACGAGGGCTTTGACGGACGCTCACCTGCCGACCTGTATGCCGCGATGGCCGTGTTCGTCACGCGGGTCTATCCCGAGGCCGCCGACCAGAGGGCAGAGGTCAACCACGGGCTGTTCGCGATTGCCAGCACCCATCTCGACAGGGGAGAGCATGCCGAGGCTGCCAAGGTGCTTCGTGCGGCAGCCGAGTTCGGGAACGATGGGTATGCGCAGTACTACCTGGCCATGCTCTATGACGCTGGCGCCGGCCTGCAGAGGAATGCCCTCGCCGCCCTGTATTGGCTTGACCGTGCCGTGGACGACGGCGCGGCGGATGTGGCGCGAGAGGACCGCGACGGCATGATCGAGGCCTTCAGGCAGGGTCTCTCGGCGGCCGAGTTCCGCGAGGCGATGACAACGCTGTCAGGTTGGTGCGAGACGGGTACGACCGACGTGCCGCACGACCAGGCGAAGGCGGACCGGTGGCGCGAAGCCGCAGCGTGACAGGGCTGCAGCCGTGCGTCAACTCCTGACGCATGCAACCCCGGACCGGTGCCGCGACGGGTCATGTCGCGTGCCAGCCATCACCGTCACGGATCCGTCCCCGGGACGGTTACGCCCGCGCTACCCCAGTGCGACGTCCAGCACCATCATCAGCACGAACCCGAGCGAGAAGGCTATCGTGCCCACATTGGTGTGCGCGCCTTCGCTCATCTCGGGGATGAGCTCCTCGACCACCACGTACATCATGGCTCCTGCGGCGAAGGCCAGAAGATAGGGGAGCACCGGCACCACGAGCGATGCGGCCATTATGGTGACGAGGGCTGCCACGGGCTCCACTGCGCCTGACAGCACGCCATACCAGAACGTCCTGGCCTTGCTCACGCCCTCCGCACGCAACGGCATCGAGACGATTGCCCCTTCGGGAAAGTTCTGGATGGCGATGCCAAGCGCCAGCGCGAGGGCCGCGGCTTGGCTCACGGCCTGACCGCCTTCGAGCCATCCTGCATACACCACGCCGACGGCCATCCCCTCGGGAATGTTGTGCAGCGTGACGGCCAGTACGAGCTTGGTGGTCCTCCGCAGGCCTGTCCTGGGGCCCTCGTCCTGCAGGTCCATGTGCGTGTGCGGGGTCATCTCGTCAAGCAGGAGCAGGAACCCGATGCCCACCATGAATCCCGTGGCAGCGGGCACGAACGAGAGCCTCCCCATCTGTTCGCTCGCGTCGAGGGCAGGCTGCAGCAGGCTCCAGAACGATGCTGCGACCATGACGCCAGCGGCAAAGCCCGTGAGGACCTTCTGGACCTTGGGCGGGATCTCGCGCCTCAGCACGAACACCATGGCTGCGCCAAGGCTGGTGCCTAGGAAGGGCAGGAGTATTCCCTGGGCTATCTCGGAGACGGGCATGGCGTGACGTCCTTTGCGCGGGGCTTGTGGCATGGCTGTGCCACAAGCCCCATTCTATGCGTTTGGGCGAGTCCCAGACGAGGGCTTCCTGGCATGTCCGCACGAAGTCGCGATGGGGCCGCCCTGTCACGTGACACCTTTCGCGGGAGTCGCGGACATCTTGTAACGACATAATTTCAACGTGCCGGGCGAGGTCTGACGTCACGTGCGCCAACCTCAGAATCTCAGGTGTCTGATTGCCTCGCGGGCGCACGTCCCCAGGGTGGCCGCGCGTCGTGGGGCATGCGGGCAGCCCGGGCCATGCGCGTTCGACCCGGCGTGCGCGTCCCGCAGTCGATGCCCGTCAGCCCACCAGGAGGGGATAACCGTGTTCAGCCCACAGCACCTCGTCTGGCTTGCCATCTGCGCCGTGGCCATCTTCCTGACCTTGCGCGAGCTGCTTGCGCGCAAGCTGCCGCTCGAGCAGGTCCTGTCGGCGTCCTGCGTGCTCGCGGCAGCCTCCGAGTTCATCAAGCTCCTCACCTACATACAGATGGTGCCCACGGCGGACGGCAGTGCCATGCACATGTTCATCGAGTGGCGCCACCTGCCCTTCCACCTGTGCTCCATCCAGATCTTCCTCATCTTCTACGTGCGGTTTGCCGAAAGTGCCAAACGACGCGAGACCATCCTTGCCTTCATGTATCCCACCTGCGTCTTCGGCGCGTTTCTCGCGCTGGCGCTGCCCTCCATCTTCACCAATGGCATCGAGCCCGCACAGGCCTTCACGCATCCCATCGCCTACCAGTTCTTCGCATACCACTCTATGCTGATAGTGCTGGGGGTCTACATCGCGCGCTGCGGGGAGGTCAACATCAGCTTCTCGCGCCATCTGCGCTCGTCGCTGGCCATCATACTGGCGTTTGGCATGATGTCCATCTACATGAACTCGGCGTTTGCCTACGTCACCTACACGGGCACCACGCTCCTCGGCGTGGAGAACACGCCCAACTTCTTCTTCACCTACCGCACGCCCATCGGCCTGCTGCTGACCGAGCGGTGGCAGTGGTACGTCTACATAGCGATCGTCATCGCGCTGGCCGTGCTGGTCTTCACCGTGTTCTACCTGCCCTTCAGGGACAAGCGACCCGCGCGCGGGTAGCCTGCCGCATCTGCTGGGTCCCTCCCGCCGCCACGTGCCGGCGGAGGGCCCACCGTGTTCGGGTGCACTCCAGCGGCATGTGACGTCGCGATGCCAGCCCGCGTTTGGACCGTCGTCGGGTGGCCAGGCGGTCTGGACTCGCGCAGCGCCCCCTTCTTGCCAGGGTCGTCCCAGTGGCTAGAATGATGCCCGAAAGGCATGGGACCAAGATTGAAAGACTCACATGGGTTTACCGACGGAAAACTCCAACCCCAGGCGTGCGACAGGCGACGACATGCTCGTGAGCGTGATCGTCCCGGTGTACAACGTACGTCCCTATCTGGCCGAGGCGCTGGATAGCGTCTTGCGCCAGACCTACGGGAACCTCGAGGTCGTCGTGATCGACGACGGCTCGACGGACGGCTCGGGGGAGCTCTGCGACGACTATGCGAGCAGGGACGGGCGCATCGTGGTCGTGCATCAGGAGAACGGGGGTCTCAGCGCCGCACGCAACGCGGGCATCGACCTGGCGCATGGCGACGCCATCGCGTTCCTCGACTCCGACGACGCCTTCGACGAGAGCTATGTGGAGCTGCTGGTTGCGGCGATGGTTCGCGAGCAAGTGGACGTGTCGGCATGCCGATACTCCTTCCACCCGGCAAGGGGCCCGCTCACGCGTGACGGCAAGCCACGGCGCAAGCGTTCGCGCGTGGCCCCCTCGATCGAGGCTGGCGTGTACGGGCGCGAGGACGCACTGAGGGCGATCGCCGCCGGCAAGATCAACGTGAGCGTGTGGAACAAGCTGTATCGTCGCGAACTGTGGGAGAGCGTTCGCTATCCCGTTGGGCACGTCTACGAGGACACAGACACGACGTTCCGGGTCTTCGACCTCATCACGTCGCTCTGCGTCATCGACCAGTCGCTGTACCTGCATCGCATGAGGCCGGGAAGCATCACCTACGTCCGCTCGGTCGAGAATGTCACCGACGGGATTCTGGCCCGCAGCCACTTCGAGGAATATGTCGAGGCGCATCCCGAGATCTTCACCCCCGAGCTTCGCCAGCGTGTCCGTGCGAAGGGCCTGAGGGGTTTGGTCGCCGGGTATGCCAGGTGTACCGAGGCAGGCGCGGAGGCAAGGGCGTTTCGCAGGGACCTGCGGAGGCAGATCGTCGAGGTCGGCCAGGCGAGGGGGACTGACGGCATGGGCCGTCTCCCCCGGATTGCCTATCGCATGGCACTCTCGTGTCCCTGGCTCCTGAGGGCTGCCTACCACCCGTATCGCCTCGTGCGGCAGATGAGGCGGGGCGTCATGGGCAGGTAGGATGGCATGGCATGAAGCTCCAGACGGAGCACTGTGCGTCTTATGGGACGCGTTTAGGGCTACGATTGGGGTGTGTGAGGCATTGTGAGGCGACGGCGTCGGAAGGCATGCGTCCAACCGCAGCGGGGTGGTTGCAGGACTGGCACGTGAGGGTGGCGTCACCTTTGGTGCCCATACACCGGTCGCGGCATTCGACCCAGGTGCTGTCACAGCTGGGCAATTGACGCTGGCTTTCTTCGCAAGAGGGGCTGCTATCTGCGACGCCTCTTCGGGTCGGGAAGCTCGGGCAGCATGTCCATCACGAGTTTGGCCACGCCGTCCGGGTCCTCCACGTCCACCAGCAGCATGGGCGAGGCCCCCTCGTAGGGCACCTCTTCGGTGGCGAGGACGACGCGCGAGACATCTGTGTCCTTCACGAGAAAGCGGTCGTCATACACCCCACCGAAGAGCTTTCCCGACGCGTAGAGCAGGTATTCGCCCATCATCTTGCGCGTGGTGACCTCGGGTACGCCCGAAAGCAGCTCGAGCACGTATTCCAGGTATTCGGCCGACGATGCCATGCGATGCTCCTCTCTCGACGACACGTGAGGTGGCCTGGCCCCCAGAGCCTATCCCTGACTATAGCTTCATCCGTCCTGTGCCATTTGCCCGACGGGAATCCGGTTTCGCTGGTGGTCGCGGACATGGAGGGATGGGGTCGTCCTCGCGACCAACTGGTGTCACAGGCTAGGCGAGGCGCGCATGAGCTGGGCACCCGACGTGATGTCCCATGCCTTACAATGCCGAGAGGGGTTCCGGCACAGGGTTGGAAGGTGAAGATGCGATTTGGCTTCTCGATAGTCGGCATCGTGTTCCTGGCGATGCTGTTCGTCCCGAACATCAGGTGGGCGAAGAGCCAACCCCTCGGCTACGAGGAGATCTCCGCACACGAGGACAAGACCCTCCTCATGCTCGAGCGGGTTGGCCAGGTGCTCACGACCACCTCTGCCGTCATATTCGTCTGCCCGCAAGGCCTCTCGTTCCCATGGCTCCTCTGGCTGATGGCCGCCCTCCTGCTCATGGTCCTCTACGAGGTCGCCTGGGTCCGCTACTTCAGGGGTGGAGAGAGGCTTGACGGCATGTACCAGCCCCTCGGGCCCATTCCCGTACCCATTGCGAGCCTGCCCGTCGCTTCCGCCATCCTTCTGGGCATCTGGTACCAGTCGCCCATAGCCGTGGTTGCCGCCGTCATCCTCGGCATCGGCCACATCGGCATCCACCTCGGCCACCTGCGCGAGCTGTCAACGCGCTAGTCGTTTGGGGGACGGGCGACACCATGGTGCAGGCCGGCGCCCGTACGGGCCTAGAAGCCCTCGTTCCCGCGATCACTCCTTCCTTGCCAGCCAGCCTCTGAAGAGGCCCCCTTGGAACAGGGAGGCGATGACGAAGAAGACGTCCGCGAACAGGATGAAGACGAACGAGGGAATGAGGATGCGGGTGTACCTCTTGCCGCAGGCAACGCCCCTGCGGATGGCGGCGCCCATGCGTGCGAGGTAGAGCAGCACGCCAAGGTTGAAGTACAGCAGGAGCAGGGCGTTCGTCCCGAAGCTCGCCCAGGCGTCGCGTGGGAAGAGGTCACCGGTCGTCGCCACGCCGAGCGCCGTGTTCACGACCAGCAAGGCGATGTCCACCACGAAGAGGATGCGGGTGACGTTGAGCATGACGCCACCCCCGATCCCGACGCCACCTCCCCAGGAGAGGCCCGCCCTCGTGCAGAAGTGCTCGAAGGCCTGCATGAGGGGCTCGTTCTGGCGTCCCTCGATGAAGCCGTTGTTCGCGATGCAGTAGACGCTGAGGTGCAGGCCGTTCCGGGTGCAGTACGCCTCCATCTCCTCCATGAAGTGCAGCACGTGGGACGGAATCCCGTCCACGTACAGGGGAAGGCAGAACACCACCGCCTGCGCATCATCGAGCTGTGCGAGGATGCGGCTGTGGTCGGCTGGCGTGCGCAGCGTCTCGGTGACCTTCTGTCCCCCGACGAACAGGCGCTGCAGAAGGAGGAAGTAGCTGGAGGCGCTGAGCCGCCTTTTGGGACTGCCGTTGATGAGGACCGTCTTCATAGCGCCTCCTCCAGTTCCGCAAGGCTCGCGAGGAACACGACCTCGGATCGCGCGAACCCGTCGTTGATGGCGTTGCGCTCGGCAAGGTAGCGGAAGGTCCCCCGCTCCGCCTCGGTGGCATCGCCGTACACGACGACCTTCCATAGGTCATGCCTGCCGTAACGCAACGTGTGGTGCATCTGCCCGCCCCGATAGGTGCTGAATGGCGTGGAGGTGCCGATGGAGCGGTCCAGCACGTTCTTGATGGGGGCGCTGTACGACCCGTAGAGGTTCCTCGTGACGATCACCAGCTCGTCCGCGTGTCCGATGGTGCGACAGACCCGCTGGAGCCCATCCTTCATGAAGCACTCTGCGGGATGCTTGGTCCAGCAGCCGAAGCAGCCCTGGCAGGGGGCGTACCTTCCGTCCGCAACCAGCTCGACGTCGCATCTGCGCCCGATTGCCTCGTGGTAATCGGGACCCAAGTCGTGCAGTATCACCTTCATGCCCGGTCCTCCCATGTGATAGTGGTCGCCGCGCCGTCATGGGCCCGAGCGTCCTGCATGCGCCTGAGCCCCTCGAGCTCCTGGATGCAGCAGTCGCACCACTCGCGCTGCATCCTCTCGTACCTGCGTCCGAACTCGATGGTGAGCTTCCAGTAGATGGCCTTCTCGGGGTGGTCGACTGCCTGCTGGTACATGTCGGCATCGGCCGAGGCCTGCCGCCCGCCTTCGGGAAGGATGGACACGTCCCTGAGCACCTCGAAGAACGCGATGCTCTCCTCGACGGGCAGTTCGCCCATGAAGAAGGTCTTCATCAGGAGCGGGTTCCTGAAGCTCAGGGGCGTGCCGTCGTCCCGCAGCCAGCGCAGCAGCTCGTCGTGCCCGGCGGGGGTGATGGAGAAGACGTTCTTGTCCGGCTTTCCCACCTGCGGGATGTGGGTCTGGCTGATCCACCCGGCCTTCTCCATCGTCTGCAGCTCTCGGTATATCTGGCTGGTCTGCGCCTTCCAGAAGTGGCTCAGTGAGTCCCGGAACACCGTCATGATCTCGTAGCCGGTCTTGTCCCCGTTGCTGATAAGGCCCAGGATGCCGTGGCGCAGCACGGTCCCTCCCTTCCGCGCGTCCCATCTGCGATTCATATTATTCCATAAATGGAATATATCAAGTGTGGATAGGGCCTGCCATGGCGACTCCGGTCTCCCGCCGCCAGCGGCACGAATGCCAGATTGCCCAGTGCCTGGGACGGCGGGCACGTGGCACGGCGATATAGTGTTTGTGCGGCCAGGTGGGTCAGTCAGCTCGCGGGACGGGCAAAGGAGCGTGTCATGCGGTGGGAAAACGCGACCATCTTCATCAGCAGCACCTTCCAGGACATGCACGGCGAGCGCGACTACCTCGTCAAGGAGGTGTTCCCGGAGCTGCTCGACTGGTGCGAGCGGAGACGCATCCATCTCTATGACATCGACCTGCGCTGGGGCATCACCGAGGAGGATGCGCAGACTCACAACACCGTGGCGGCCTGCCTGCACAACATCGACCGCTGTCGGCCGTTCTTCGTCTGCTTCCTCGGACAGAGGAGGGGCTGGGTGCCCACCGAGGGAGAGATCAGCAACAACACCGTCGTCGAGTATCCGGGGCTTCCCCAGCTGGTGGGTCGCTGCTCCATCACCGAGATGGAGGTCGAGCACGCGCTCTTCGCGCCGATGCAGCGCATGTACGAGGATGCCCTGACGAGCCAGCCTCCCTGCCGCCGTGCCCTGTTCTACTTCCGCCGCGATGGGTTCCTCGAGGGTGTCCCGTCCTCCCTGCGGGCACGCTACCAGGACAGCGAGGAGAACCTGGAGAGCATCGCGACGTTCAAGGACGTCATCAGGCAGGGCGGGTACTCGGTGACGGAGTACGACTGCAAGTTCGAGCGCTCCGAGGGGGGAGGGCAGCTCGGCTCCTTCTCCGCCGATGGGGAAGCCCTGGGAGAGGTGATACTGAGACAGCTGAAGGAGCAGATCGCACAGGAGTTTCCCGAGCATATGGTCCTTGGCGACGAGTCCGATGCGGACGCGGCCGAGATGGAGTTCATCTGGCACGAGGAGCAGTCGTACTATCCCCAGCACAGGGACCTCGAGGACCTCCGACGCTACCTTTTGTCGCCGCAGCGCACCGCCTATCTGGTGACAGGTTCGGGCGGCTCGGGCAAGACCTCGCTTCTCTGTGCGCTCGTTCGCGAGTATCAGGAGAAGCCGCGGCTGATCGTCCGCCTCTGCGGCATCTCCCCTTCGACCTCGGACCTCCATGCGACGCTCTCCTCCATCATGAGGGAGTGCGGCTTGGAGCCGCCCGCGACGGATCAGGAGCTGTACGTGCATCTGGACGACTACCTCGTCGAGATGGCCGCGCAGGGACCGACCGTCCTGCTCATCGATGCCCTCAACCAGACCCAGGACGGAATGCGCCTGCTCGAGCTGCTGCCGCGGCAGCTGCCCGCAGGGCTCAAGGTCATCCTCAGCTGCAAGACCGAGACGCTTGACGACGAGACGCTCGCAAAGATGGCGGCCTACGCCAACGTCGACGTGCATCCGCTGCAGACCGCCTGTGACGAGGAGTTCAAGCGCGGGATGATCGACCGCTTCCTGTCGCAGTACCTCAAGCACCTCGACGAGGACGCCATTCGGCTCATCGTCGGGTCATCGGGTTCTGACACCCCGCTCTACCTGAGCGTCATCCTGTCTGAGCTGCGCGTCTTCGGTCGCTTCGAGGAGATCAAGAGCCAGATCGTGCGCTTTGGCGGCGATACGGAGGCGGCCTTTGACGAGCTGCTCGTGCGCCTCGAGTCGGAGACCGTCGCGGTGGCGTCACAACCCCTGAGCAGCCTGCTGTTCGGGCTGCTCGCGTGCTCCCGCCGAGGCCTTGACGAGGACGAGCTCGTCGTCGCCATCCAGGGGCTTGGCGAGGCATCCGCCGATGACCTGCGGCCGAAGCTGCGCGTGCTCCTCCGCCAGCTGCGCCCCTTCCTCGCCAGGCGCGACCGCCTGTACGACTTCTTCCACGAGAGCTTCCGGCAGGCTGCCCTCAGGCGCTACGCCGGGCTAAGGCTGCGGTTCCAGGAGGCGCTCGCCAGGTGCTTCGGGCGGCACGTCGACCCCCGTTCGGACGGCAGCTATGCCTGCGAGGTGGCGCGACCCTTCGACGAGTATCCCTACCACCTGCACGAGGCCCATCGGGACCAGCCGCTCCAAGAGCTCCTCCTGTCGCCCGAATGGCTCTCCCGCAAGCTGGCGGTGTCGGGCGTGGCGTCGATGATTCGCGACTATGGCCTGGTGGGCGACAGCCACAGCTGCAGGCTCGTGGGTAACGCGCTCAGGTTGGCCGCACCGGTGCTGCAGAGGGATCCGGCACAGCTGGCGCCCCAGCTCATCGGGCGGCTCATGCCGTGGCGCGACCGGCTTGCAGATGTCGGGGAGCTGCTCGATGGCCTTGCGGGTCGCGAGCGGCGCTCGTGGCTCGAGCCCCTCAACGCGACATTCGCCACCCCCGCCGAAGGCAGCCTGGCCTTCAAGCACGGCAAGGTGCCCATCACGGCCATGTGTCTGCACATGGACGACCTCGTGGTGGTCGACGAGCACAACCAGATCGGGGTCTACGACCGTCACCTGGGGATGCGCAAGGGCTTCGTCGGTGCGGGGGAGTCGTTCGTGCGCTGCCTGGCGTCGGACGGTACCGTGCTCTATGCGGGCTGTGACGATGGCACGGTCGCGCTCTGGCAGATGCAGATCCTCAAGGTCCTGAGGACCATCCGCCTGGGACGCCATGCCATCAACAGCCTGGCGGTCGACGGCGGCCTCCTGGTGGCTGCGGACGAATCTGGTGCGGTGATGGGCTACGACCTGGCGGGGGACGGGCTCGCCTTCACCCGAAAGGGTGGCTCGCACCCCCTTCTCGCGCTCGCCTGCGATGGGGGACGCATGGCGTACGGGGGACTGGACCAGCGGGTCACCTACTGGGACGGCAGGCGTGCCGCACGCCACAGGACGCGCTGCGGGTATGTCGGAGGGGTGGTCCTGTCTGGCACGCGCATGGTCTACACCACCTTCTATCCGCGCATCTTCTTCCGCGACCTTGCCACGGACTCCGTCACGAGTGCCGACTATTCGGATGGCTATGACTTTGCCGTCCGCGACAGCAAGATCATGAGGTACTGGCGCGAGCAGGGCCCCTACATCCGTGCCCTCTGCAAGGTTGGTGCCCATGTTGCGATTGCCACGCCCTTCTCGGTTGCGGTCTTCCCATGCGAGGGGGCGGACGAGCCGACCGAGACCTTCCCCTGCCATGACGCGCGGACGCTTGTGGCCGTTGGTGACACCATCTACATGGGTGACGGCAGGGGACTGGTGCGCTCGTACCAGATCGGCGCCAAGGCAGGCGTGCGCGTCGAGCAATCCCTGTCCGCCGTAAGCTCGCTCGACTGCGACGACCACCATCTCGTCGCGCTGGGCGACACCAGCGTCGACTGCTTCGAGCTGGTGGAGCGAGGCGGGAGGACCGTCCTCGAGCGAAGAGGCGAGCCCCTCAGGTCCGAAGTGCCGGGGTTCTACACGGCCGCTGCTGCCTGGAAGGGTGGCTTTGTCGCCGGATCGTTCGGAGAATACCAGCAGTGGGTCAGCTTCGACGACATGACGCCGCGGGTGCTGCACCAGGCAGACGCGAGGGTGATGTACGTCGACGAGCTGCGGAGGCAGGACGGCGTCAGCGAGCTTGCGGTCGTGGGCGACAACCTGGTCGTGCTCGCAAACGATGGGACCCTGCATCACTACTGGGTGGACGGTCCCATGAGCCACCAGACGCTCGAGAGGCCCAATGGGTATCCCAGGCGCCTCATCGATTGGCCCGACCATACGATCACGCATCTTGCCCGTTGGTCCGACATCGATGCCGCCTTGGTCAGCAGGGAGGAGCCACAGACCGTCTACGTGCTGATGCTTTTCAATGACAAGGTGCACTTCGGCACCTCCATCCACGTCGGGCAAGAGGTGTGTCTGATGGCCTCTGGTCCTGACGACCTCCTGTACACCTATGGAACCGACGGCCACGTCTGTGGCTGGAATCGCCGGGGAGACTGTCTGGTCTCGTTCGATGCGCTTCCTGGCGCCCAGGTCATGGAGGTGTCGGACGACTGTATGACACTGGGGCATCCCAGTGGCGTCGTGGTGTGCTACGAGCTCTCCAAGGCGACGCCGTGCGCCTTCGTGTCGGGGAATGAGGGAATCTGCTCGCTTGCCAGCAGGGGAGATGCCATCTTTGCAGGCACCGAACAGGGTCGTGTCATGGCCTTCCGCCTACACAGCCCGGGTCCCGTCACGGCTGACAGGAAGCGGTCGCTGGACGCCCTGGTGGAGCTTGGCGCCGACGAGTCCCTGTACCAGGGGATGCGTACGATCGAGTCGGACAAGGAGAGCGCCCTGTTCGACATCCTGCGCAAGGTTGCCTATGCCACGCCGCTCATCGCCACCGCGCTGGCCGTCATCGTGACCAAGGGGTTGGGCGAACTGTCCTGTGCGGCCAGCTATGGATGTGCGCCAGGGTCCCTGATCGGCTGGATTGCCGGCATTCTGCTCACAATGGCCCGGGTTGGGATCCTGTCCGGCTTTGGCTTCCTGATCGAGGGCGAGAAGGGGGAGTATGCCGATGACGTCCGGTGGGAGCGCACGTATGTGCTGCAGCTGGTCGATCGCTTTGCCCTGCCGCTTCTGCTGCTTCTTTCGACGCTGCCCTGTCTTCTCCTGGCCAGCTCCTCGCAGCTCCTGGAGCCTCTCTCCATGAGTCTGGCGCTGTATCTGCCGACAGCCCTCGGTGCAAAGTATTACAAGATCAGCGGAATGAGGTACGACTCCCATTACGGGGCGCTCCAGATGACGGACCCCAAGTATGCCAAGGAGAGCCTCCTTAGACCACTCTCGAAGGACGGGTCCATCATCGGCCTGCAGGAGGCCTTCAGAAAGCTGCGGATCATTACCGTTGCGCTGTACGTCGTCCACGTGCTGACGATCGTGGCCGTCATCCTCGTCCTGATGAACGTGACGCCCCTCCTTGGCATCGCACCCACCTCATGGAAGGCGATACTGCTCCGCGTGGTCTTCGTGGCTGGCTTCTGGATCCTCGACGTGTCCTTCTGGCAGGACATGGAGGAGCAGGTGCTCAAGCGTGTCTTCCCCTGGGTCGACGCAAAGACGCTGAGAATCGTGGCCCGCTACGAGTGAGCAAGCTGGCCGACGAGACGATGGGGTGTGTGCCCCACTGGTGTGAGACGGATGCGGATGTGCGTGCGTAGTATAGGCAAGCGCAGATGTTCGCGAGATAACGACAGGGAGGAACGGTCATGAAGCTGGAGAATCTGAACCCCGATCAGCAGGTGAAGGCATCGGACGAGAGCCACGAGCTGGACGAC
Organism: uncultured Coriobacteriaceae bacterium; assembly: GCA_902778135.1. GTDB lineage: Bacteria > Actinomycetota > Coriobacteriia > Coriobacteriales > Atopobiaceae > UBA1367. The sequence goes on along the minus strand of CACYWP010000009.1, from coordinate 41,164 downwards.
GTGAAGCTCGACGGGGTTGCCGGTGGCGCAACCTCGGACTGGGAGGACCCGCGTCTGAAGGATCATAGCGACAAGAAGGACGACCCGAAGGACTGCTAGGGCATCGCAAGGCCGTCCGCGACGAGCGACCGGTCGGCGATGTGGTGCCCTTGCCTGCCCGAATACCCGGCCGTAGTATGGTCTTGACACCCGAGAGTTTTGGGACCCGGGGCGAGGCGCGCGCGTGGAATCTGGCCAACGGGAAGCCATGACCAGGTTGACGTGTATGGAGAGGAGGCGCGATGGACATCAAGGACTTGACGATCGAGCAGGTGGAGAAGGTTGATGCCTGCGAGACTCCCGAGGAGATCCTGGCACTTGCCAGGGAGGAGGGCTACGAGCTCAGCGACGAGGAGATGCGTTCGATCTCGGGAGGCGACTGGAGTCCCAAGGAGGCCCTACCACAGTGTCCCATGTGCGGAAGCTACGCCATCCTCATCAACCCGATGCCTGGTACTGGCTGCGCCATCTGCACCTGCGGCGACTGCAGGCACCAGTGGACCAAGACGGTGCTCGATCCGATTCTGCCCCACTAGGGGGCGACAGGTCGAACCCATGGGCGACGGGATGTGCGAGGGGATGGCCCTTCGCGCATCCCGTCGCCATGATGCAGATGACCGAATCGCATGCAGGGACTGCCATCCTCGTACGTGTGAGAATGGTAGAAATTCTAGGAGTCGTCACCGGCAACTACCTCCAGTTTGTCGACGGTCCACCCCTCCTCCGCCGTCAGCGCTAGAACGTATACGTAGAATGGTCTAGGCGCTGCGTTCTCTCGGACGACGAGCTGGAGGTATGTGCGATGACAAAGGGGACTGGTGGGAAGTCTGCTTCCAGTTGGTCGGGAACCCGAGATGCGGGATTCTGGCGCTCGTCTGTCGGGCAATCGCCTCATGCATCGGATGGGATGATTGCCCGGAACCTGACACGCCGCAGCCTGCTGGGTGCCGGGGCGCTCTTCGGTCTTGCTGCATTGGTGTCCCCACCCAAGCGCGCAGAGGCATGGAGCTCGTGGACGAACGCGACCTAGACCGTCATGGAGCGCAGCTCCATGGGTGACTGCCTGCATGAGGACCTTGTCCAGATTGCCTATGCGCGCGTGCTGCGCAACCATGCCACCAAAGCCGGCAAGGAGGTGTCGCTCCTGAACCCTTGGGCGGGGGAGGTGCAGGGCGATGCACGATACGCAACGATTGCAGGCGACATGGTCGACGCCGGCGAGGGCAGGGCCTTCTCGGACGCCAGTGACCTCGCGACGCACCTCTACCGCGAAAACCTCGCCTACCTGCGCATCGGATCGTATTGGAACGATGCGGCCGTAGACACGCTGGTGGATTACGCGAACTCGTGCTTCTACGCCGACTCCGTCCCGAAGTTCTCGGGCGCCAATAGCTACGAGGGTGCCTGGGACGTGGGCCAGCATCTATTTGAGACGAATCAGGCGAACCAGACGAGCGCCTATGGCCTCGATGCCCTCATGCAGTTCTCGGCAAACGACCGTGCCGGCTTCATCCACGGAATGCTGTCATCGACGGCGGACCATTCGAACCTTCTCGAACAGTCCGAGGTCAAGAGGTTCGTGCTGCAATGGCTTGGCGTGGCTTACGAGTACGCACGTACGGGCGAGGTGACGGAGACAAGTGACGTCTCTCCTGGCCAGGCCGAGCGGATCTTCAGGGGCCTCGTCGACACGTATGGCCAGCTCGATGCGGATGCGCACGACATGTGCGTGTCACTGCAGGTCAGCTCGAATGAGGCTTCGGTCAGGTTGCCTCGTCGCAGGTTGCGCCTGCGTGCGCTCGGCATGATGTGCCATACGCTCGAGGACCTCTGGTGCCCCGCCCATACCTGCCGCATGTACCACGACGGGGACGACGCTCCTCGCAATTCTATTCTCGCGTTCTGCAATCAAAAGATGCAGAACGGTCACGAGGCGGCGGCGTTCGGCTATCACGTCCCGTTCGACCGCTATGCCATCTCGGACTCGAACAATCCCACAAACTGGCGTGAGGCGCTCACGAGGGATGACAACGACCACGGGGGGAACCGAGACGCTTGAGAATGCGCTCGGCCCCGAGATGGACTGCCTCGGCGACGCGCACACCTATTTCAACACGCTCGGCATGAACGAGGCCATCGACTGCGTCACGCGCCTGCTCGAGTATCTGTATCAGGGGACCGCCTGGGACGACGGGGTGCGAGCGTGGGTCGACACCGAGGTCATGCCCACGCATTTCGACGAAGACGAACGGTCCCTTGTCTGCGATGCCGGGCGACTCAGCCTGCATACGCCCACCTACCTGATTGCGCCCATACAGGCGATGGGCTGGGCGTACCGCAAGGCGAGCCTGTCGGAAAACCATACCGAGCTGCTTGATGCGGCAAAGGCCTTCAACCACTGGCAGCATGGCGCCCACCGCTTCTTCTCCGGTGCGTACAACACGAACCAATCCAAGCGCGTCGAATCCGGATACGAGGGCGATTCCATCTGGGACGATGACGAAGGGGAATGCCGGCTGGCCATGCTTGTGGACAAGCTGTATGAGGGCTACGGCGGCCTGGGCCCTGACGAGCGGGGCGACCTTCTTTTGCGGATTGGCTGCAACGGGTGCCACGACATGGTGGGTGCGCTCGACGTGGTGTCGGGCATGCTGCAGGAATTCAACATCGATCTGCGGGGCGGTCGGCGTTCCGGCGGCGACGAGGTCATGCAGAAGATCGACGACCTGAGAACGTTCTTCGCGTCGGGGGTCATGGGGACCGGCGAGGACGAAGGCGATGAAGAGCGCTTCGTGACCTCACGCGTGGCACTCGAGAGCCTCGTCGCCCTCGAAGACGGATCCTGTCTGATAGCCGTGCGCAACATGGACTCCCTCGAGACGAGCATCATGGTCGTCCCCGAGGATGCTCCAGGCAGGGATATGCTGAAGGATGGCATCGCAAACCTGACCATGGCGTACACCCTCCAAACGGAGTTCGCCGACGACCTCGACCATCGCTACATCGTGAGCGACATCGACTGGTCCGACATGGAAGAGGATGTGTACCTGGATACGTGTACCGTACTGTCGGTGTCATCGGATGCAAGGATGCTCACTCTCGACGTCAACGGTCTCGGCGAGTCAAAGATGCCGATTGGGGACGGGATGACCGACCTTCCCCCAACGGGTGCGTATGTCTGTGCGCGCTACGTGAACAACGAGGCGACCCTTGAGCTCGTCCATTGCGACGAGTTGGATGACCCCGGCGAGCTCAAGCAGGTGACGTATCCGGTGGCAAGGGTGAACGGGTCCAAACTCTGGCTGCTCACGAACGAGGACTGCGCCGAAGACGGCTATCGAGACTACCTGGTTGTCGACTACGGACGCGCAGACGTCTACACCGTGCCGCAAGAGGGGCAATGCATAACGGTGTATTACCATGACGAACCCTATGGCGAGCAGGACGGGGCAGACGAGGGCCCGCTGGGAAGCTCCGCACTCGTTGCGGGATCCGGAGGCCTCTTGCTGCAAGACGTGGATGACGAGCTCACCGATTCGGTGGTGCCCGGCTATCTCGAGCTTGGAGATGATGCTGGAAGGCTCGACTACGGTAGCGAGGTCTTCCACATAGCGAACGTCATCATGAGTCCCGACGAGAGGCCCGTCATTCCGTCCAGGGAGGCATCCACCGACGATCCGACTCCCAATCCGGGACCGGAGCCGAAGCCCGAGCCAGAGCCAGAGCCACAGCCCGAACAGAAACCACAATCGCCTGCGAGCGACGCCGGTGACGCGGGACGACCGAAGCCTTCCGCCTCGAAGCTCCCGGACACGGGCGATCCGTTTGCCGGCATGGGCGATTGGGCTGCGGCCGCTGCGGCCATGGGTGGCGTCGTGTCCGCATATTCCGCGCGGCGCATGGCGAACGACCGGGAGGATTCGGAGGGGGAGTAGCCTGTCCGCCGGCCCACCGCCCCCGATGCCTGACGACATGGGCGAGCTCGGCGAAGGTAGGAGGACGGTAGACGCCCCAGAAATGGCACCTCTCAACCGCATTGTCGCGAGGAACCGACGCCTCGGCCACGTTGGCAATATAAATTCCCTGATGTCGGCGCGACGACGTGTCGAATGAGGTTGTTGGAAGCGCAACTCGCGAATGAAGGGGCATGCATGGACTTCGAGAACCTGTCGCCGGAGCTGCTGGAGAAAGCCAAGGCGTGCAAGACTACCGAGGAGATGTTCGCACTGGCCAAGGAGGAGGGCGTCGAGCTCGGCGAGGAGGAGCTGGAGGCGATCAGCGGCGGAATGGTCAGCGGCTGGAGCATCCCGGGCTGCCCGAAATTCGACGGTCATACCAAGGTCGTACAGTAGGAAGGAATACCCCCGACAGCCTGGGTCTCTGCGACTCCGGCTGTCGGGGAGGGACCATCCCCAGGTGCCTTTGGTTTGGGCAGCCGTCCCAATCTGAATCGTAGGCCTCCTCGATGATGGTCACGCGCCATCTCGCAATCGGACAGGCCCCCGTCATGCTCTGCCAATCGGGGAGGTGCCGTGCTACTATCTAGGTGCGGGTAGCTAGTCGGGCTTATTTCCATTCCTTCCATGAATTCAGTCCGGCACTCTCACCCGCCTTTTCAAGCCACAGCGGCGACCCGGAGCTTCCCGGGTCGCCGCTTGCGACGAAGGGCGACTGTCATGCGGGATCTGTTCCACGACTTTCTCTTCTCGAAGCGGCTCCTCGTGGGCGCTGCCGAAGACGAGCTGGCGCCGGCAGTCCTTGCGTCGTTGGCCAAGCTGTTCAACATCCGCATCGTGTCGAATCCGGGTTGGGCGAACCTCGACATGGTGGAGGTCGCGAAGCGAAACCTGGGCGTGGATGTGCCAAAGCCGTTCTACCAGGGGTTTCCCGCGTCGGTGAGGTACCTTTCGATCGAAGAGATCGTCGTCGACCGTCTGCTGCACTACATGCGCACGTACGGGCTCTGCGATTTCTCGCATCCCGGCCACTCGCTGTTCGAGGAGCGGGTCCTGCGGCAGTGCTTCAACGAGGATGTCGACGTGCGAGAGTTCTCGATCATCGGCGAGGACGAGGCGTTGGTGCATCTGGAAGGCGTGGTCGGCTCGCTGCTCTCCGGCACGCGCCCCCTAAACAAGGTGCACTACGACGTCGTCCGTGCGTTCGTCGAGGATTATGACTACGAGGTCACGGCGTGCAGCTGCAAGGATACCGTCGTGCGCCTGCTGATCGACACGCGCGATTTGCGGTTCGTGCGGTTCCTGAAGCTCTCCGACGTCATGCGGCTCGTCGAGCAGCTGCAGTTCCAGAGCTATGAGAGCGCGAACGTCAAAAAGCTGAACCTGCGCAATCGCGACCGCAAGCTCCTGACGGACGTGCTCGACCGCATCTTCGAGGACGGCGTCTGCGACATGCGCACGTGCCTGGAGAAGAAGCAGCAGTGGAAGGGTCTTCTGCACCACATCCACTACAAGCCTGCGAACGAGAGGGCAAGACGCTTCCTTGACATCATCCGCAACAACGAGGCGCGTTCCGTGTATTCGGAGTTCGAGAGGCTCCTTGCCGAGGAAGAGGTTCGTGAGGCGCTGGACCTACTACGCGAGGAAAAGGGCGTGGGTGCCGTCCTGCGCAACCTCGACTATCTCCTCAGCAGGTGCAAGTTCCCCGCCACCGTGGACTACGTGCTCGACGCCATCCAGACCGACAACAAGATCCTGCTCATGCAGCTGCTGCTCCACTACAGCAGAAGGGACCCGAAGGCCTGCCGCGTCTTCAAGTTCCAGAAGTTCGGCATGATGCGCATCCATACGGAAACGCCCGACGAGAGCTGTAAGCGCACGACGGTCATTCAAGAGCGCATCGCGCGGCGCGTTCGTCTGCGCCTGCGCCAGGAGCTCGAACGCGTCTGCAAGGGAACGCTTGGCAAGGTGTACATCGACAAGGACATGAGGCGCATCGCCCTGCCGCTGCAGGAGGGCACGTCGATGGGTGGCGTGGGCGCGTTGCCGCGTGGGTCGCGCCTGCGGATGCCCGAGGGCAAGAAGATCCGCGCATTCACGTATTGGGAGCGTGTCGACGACATCGACCTGAGCGCGTTCGTCCTTCACGAGGACGGTAGCCAAGACGAGTTCTCGTGGCGCACCTGGTCGCATAGCGACTCGATTCTGTATTCGGGCGATCAGACATCAGGCTATAAGGGCGGCTCGGAGTACTTCGACATCGACATCGACCTCTTCGAGAGGGAGTTCCCCGAGAGTGCACGCTACGTCGTGCTCTGTGACAACGTGTACACGAGGGTCCCGTTCGACAAGTGCCTGTGCAAGGCGGGGTACATGACGCGTGACAGGGACGACTCGGGGGAGGTCTTCGAGCCCAAGACGGTGAAGTCGTCGTTTACGGTCACCTGTCCGTCCACGTTCGCGTATCTGTTCGGCATCGACATGAAGACGCGTGAGTTCGTATGGCTGAACATGGCGCGCGACGGCCGCGAGCGCGTCGCCGGCGAGACGCGCTTGGACTTCCTGTGGGATTACCTGGAGATCGCCGAAGTCATCAACCTCGGCGACTTCGCCTGGGATCTCGCGACGGAGGTAGTGGAAGACCCCAGCGAGGCCGATGTCGTGTTCAGCGACAAGCACGAGCCACTGCGCGAAGGCGCCGAGCTCATCCATAGCTACGACATGGAGCGCCTCATCCAGCTGCTTAACTAGGACAAGGGTTGCGGTTGTGTCGGGTGCGGAGAGGCGGTCGCTGGGGCCTGCCGTACGCAGCACGTTCCGGGGTGATGGGGCCGTGGCTCCCGAGTGGCAGTGCGATGGGCTAGGAACGAATGCGAGCTGAGGAAGCGTTCGTAGCGTGTGCGATGCCGTCCTCGCCTGACGCAACCTCGTTCGCATAATCGCGCTGGGCAACGAGCAGATGAGCCCCGATCCGTCGATGTGGTGCTTACGCGCTCGGATTTCCCCTACCTAAGCTTGCCCCCGCAATGAGGGCACCAATCTGCCGGGTCGTCGGGATCCATGAAGTAGTACTGCTTCCCGCAATGAGGGCACCAGGCGGTATAGTGCGGGCCATCATCCCAGTAGCCACCGCTTTGAACATAGCCGTCGCCGGCGCCAGTGACCTGCTGAAGCTCGTCATCGGTCATCTCGTAGCCTTCCGCCTGCGCCAACGCCAGGATGTCTTCAGGTGTCTTGCACTCACGCAGCTTGTCCCATTGCTCTTGCGTCAAACCTCTTGAGCCCATCCAGATCACACCCTCACGATTTACGAGACGAGACCGATTCTTCAAAATTCTATCCGAATGCTCGTATTATAGCTCACTGTCATGAGGCGAAGACAGCCGCTGGCAGAGAGCCCAGCCTATAGGTCAGCTCGAGTCGCGCGAAGGCAGACGCGGTGGAACGTAGCCGAGGCATTATGAGATAGCGGGAGATCGGCTCTGCAACTGTGCCGGCATCTCGGGCAATCACGTGCATGTCTGCGAAGGCGTGGCACTCGGCCAAGACCCGTCGCTACGCCCGTTCGCCCGACGCGACCTTGTTCACGTAATCGCGCTGCGCGACGAACAGGTGGGCAATGAGCTCTGCGTAGACTGGCGGCAGGCTACCGCAGGAGGCGTATGACGCCAGGATGAGGTCCTCGAAGCCATCGAGTGCTCGCAGGTCGCACCAGGACCAGTCCCAGGATGGTTTGAGGAAGCTGAAGCGCTGGACGCAGAGCAGCTCGACGAGCAAAGGGTTCTCGTATAGATACGAAATCGAGTCGCCATTGAGCGGGAGGCCGAAGGCACTGTCGTAATCGAAGATGGGCGCCACACGCCACACATCCGAGCCGATTCTGCGAATGGCACCGAAGTTGCCTGGGTTGAAATCCGATAGCAGCGTAAGGCAGGCGAAGCATGCCCTCCTGGCCACGTGCGCCGAGGCATCTGCGACTCCGATGGCCTCATAGGCATCGATGAGGGCATCGCATCCCTCCGTCGTGATGCCCCCTCTGCTCAGGCAAGGACTCTCCCACATATCCGCCATCGCGCAGAGCCGATTCCCGTCGGCGAGCTCCTCGTCGCCATCCAACATAATCGGGCTGATCGAGCAGGGCCTGCCATAGCGCTCCTCCACACGCAAGGGAACGTAGTGGCCTTCGCCGAAGAGTAGGGAACACAGATCGAACCCCAACTTGGCTCCCACGAGCTCGATGCCATCAGGGTGTTCGGCTGCCTTGACAAGGTAGATGCCGTCATCGTTACGCTCCCACGCTTTGACAGCGTGGCCAGGTGTCGTGACTTCGGGAACGTCGGGCGAGCAGGTCGCCAGGCGGACGTAATCGCACGAAAGGACCGCCGCGCCAAAGCCCGGGTCCCACCCGTTGTCGAAGAAGTTCACGTCCTCCCAGCGTTCGGAAGATCCGGGGGCACGGTACCAGAGCTGGTCGGAAAGGGAGAGGCCCAGTCCCATGAGCGCGAGGTCAACGGGTGACTTTGCTCCAAAGGCCGCAAGGACGTCGTCCTTGTCCCTGCGCATGGGCGACAAGGCGCGCCTTGTCATGAGCGTCGTCAGAATCCGATGCCTGTTTTCCCCGACCAGTCCCATAGGGGCAGCAAGACCGTCGCTTGCCACATCGATGATGCGGGCCTCGCCCGTCACCGGATCTACCTCGAAGTCGACTAGCTCCCGGTCGCGCTGCATGAGTGTGCGCCTGGCCATGTCTCCCTCTTCCCGCCGCAAAACGCGCGCAGCATCAGGCCCGCCACCGGGCATCGACGGCGTCATCTTGCCAAGGCAAATGACGAAACACCACGACGCGACGGTCGCCTATTGCAATCGTCGCGTCGTCTAGGCAAATGCGTTCGAATCGAGCGTTACCACGTTTCGTTCATACAGTCGTACCACGTGCCACCCGAGATGACCTCGAGTTGGTCATCGGTGAGTTCGATGCCCTCGGCCGCGGCGAGCTTGACCAGTTCGTCAGCGCTCTTGCATGCCCTCGCCTTTTCCATCTGCTCAGGGGTCAAATCGTTGAAGCTTGCCATACCCTACCTCCTTACGGTCCGGTTGTCCTTGTGAGTCCTGTCATGATGACTTACTTCTATTTTAGTATGTAGGAGCAAGCCAATCGTCTCAAATCGAGATAATGCCTATCGATATAGTGATGGCGTCTGACAACATATGGTTTTCCATGCCCTCGGCGCCCTTGGCGAGCGGCGTATAAATGAGTGTCGACACCTTCGGTGAAGCTGACCTTTGGGAACCTGGTCGTCGGGAGAGGGCGTGTGCAGGCGCTATAGGCTGACCGCGCCTGCTTGCAGGTAAAGCTTCGCATCGAGGAGCTTGTCTTCACGCACCCGAAACTTCGCAAACACAGGGACGCAGTAGAGCGCTTGCAAGATGTTGCCGTCCCGCACGGCCTCCGAGAATATGGTGTCCCGGACCCGTCGCCACCGGGCGTCAGCAACGTGTGAATCCACGGCGAACTCCATGAGCCGCGCAGCTCCGCCGTCGGGCTCCCAAAGCAGGCGTGCCGCGCTCGCAGCCACGAGGGGAAGCTTGGCAGAAATGCCCACGGTTCGTCCGAGCGTCCCGTCGGAGAGGACATCGAACTGAAGCTCCATGCCAAGGGGGGACGCAGCCACTTCGGTGCCGACGCGTCGCGCCATCGGGCCCTCGACGGAGAAGCCTACCCTTCGGAGGTCTTCCTCCAGCTTTGCGGGGTCGGCGGCATACATGCGTTTCAAGCCCTTGTCGACGAAGCAGTCGATTCGGACGGGAGCTCCCAGCCTGCCCGGATGCACGCCGAAGTACCATATGTGCCAGCCTCGTGGAAGCCGCCTTGCGAAGTCGCGGTAGAGCGCCGTTGCCTTCGGCCTGCCAACGTGGGCGAAGAACCCCTCGATATCGAAAGCCTCGGCGGCGTTCACGTTGACATGCATGGCGGGGGCGTCGATGCAGCCATCTCCCGCGTCGTAGGCAAGCGCGAGCCCGCCGCCCTCGCGGGGCTCGGACGCGTACCAGTTCAGCAGCTCGCCGTGCCCGTCCATGGCATCCGGTGCAAATGGGGCATGCTCATGCAGGTCGGCGTTGTCATGCGCGACGTGCAGGTCGAAGCGCGCCGGGCCAGAAAGCGGAACCTCGAACCATATGGTGGGCACCGACACGCCCTCCGAAGCGCGTAGAAAGGCCTCCTGCGCGAGCGGGGCGGTCGTCCCGAACAGATCGGACTCTGCGTCCTTGGAGGCAAAGCCGTACAGGGTCTCGTACAGCATCGTCGCATCGGCGCTCATGCTTCCACCTCGCCAGCAGACAATCTCAAGTAGAACTTTGCCGGCTGCGCCACGGCTCCGGCGAACTTGACTTTCGCGTAGTTGAACATGCAGCAGAGGGCGAACCTGCCCTGGGATCCGTCTTCACGGTCGAATGGCACATGCCGGCCGAAGGCTGCGCCGGCGATGAGCCTCCAGCGCCCGTCTGCCAATCCCCATTCCTGCAAGGTCCTGCATATCTGGGCGCCATAGCCGCTCTCCATGCAGGCGCGGGCCTGGCGAGGCATCGTTTCGTTGAACGAAAGCGACAGTCCGAACACGTCGCTGAGGGTCCCGTCGGACATGATGTCGAATTGGAAGTCGACGGACGGTGCGAGCGACAGGAACGTGCTGCACCGCGAGAGCATTTCGTCGTCGTAGGCAGAGAAGCCGATCTGGTCGAAATGGGCGGCGAGAAGCGCGGGGTCGTCGGCACATGCCTTCTGCACGGTTTGTCCCAGGTAGCCGCCGATGCGCAGCGGAGTGCCTGCTCGACCGGGGAAGAGGCCGACATAGGCTGGCGGCCAGCCTTCTGGCATGCGATTGGCCACGGTCAGGAAGCTTTCCGTCCGGGCCTCCTCGCCAATGGAATCCAGAAATGGCGCAATCAGGTCGGGGTGTTTGCGGTACTGCAGGTACACGCCCGCCCGCTCGGTTTCGCCAACCGATGTGTCGAGCTCGATTCCGCAACTCACGTTGACGCCTGTTTCGCAAACGTCCGAAAACCAGTCGAACATCGCCTGATAGCCAAAACCTGCTCCCGGTGCGAACCGAGATTCGGGCTGCATGGTGCTATGGACCGTGAGCAAATCGAACCCCGGCGGTCCCAAGAGGGGAAACTCAAGGTAGGCTGCCGGATAGGCGTCGCCTATGAGTGTGCGTTCGTAGGCGTCCCTCGCGATGTCGAAGCTGTTCCCGAGCAGCGCCTCGCCCCTGCCATCTCCTGCGACCATCGAGTACAGTGCGTCGAACACCGTCATCTGAGACGGTTTGCCGGCTAGGTTCATAGGGCACCATCCCGCCTTCTTGCTCGTCGCTCGGATGCCTGGGCATGAGCCATGGCCGAGCGCACGGCCAGCACCATTTCCGTCGTGGCAGCTCGCCTATGCGCATTGTACTGGTTGCTCAGAGTTGATGGTCGCTAAATAATGCCCCCTGTAGCGCCGGTACGGGTACCCATTATGCGTCGCTAACTCTGTTCGTGGCTACCCGATTTCAACCAACTCGTAAGAGCGGCTGCCGATGCCTAACGACTCGGCAGCCTCCAGGACGTGCTGCCCGTCGCGGCTCTCGATGCGCGCGATGAGGTCGGCGCTGTCGTCGTCGCTTGCGTACACGAGGTCGACGCAGGCCTGGTCGAGAGCGACAGGGTCAGCGGAGGCCAGAATGCCGATGTCTGCCATTTTGGGAGGTGCGGGATTGCTGTCGCAGTCGCAGTCGACCGACAGGTTGTTCATCACGTTCACGAACAGCATGTTCGGCTGGGCCGCGAGCACGGCCTGGCACGCATCGGCCATCGACTCCAGGAAGTCGGGGGTCGCCGCGCTCTGCCAGCTCGTTCGGTCCGCGCCAGCCGAGTGGATGAGCAGCTTGCCCTCGCGCGACGCCATGCCGATGCTGATGTTTTTGAGTGCCCCGCCGAACCCGGCCATCGCATGCCCCTTGAAGTGCGAGAGCACCAGGAAGGAGTCGTAGTCCGGGAAGTGCGCGCCGACGAGGTCCTCGCTCAGGTGGAATCCTCCGTTCACGGGCAGTGGGAGCGAGCCGTCTTCGTCCATGATCTGGAAGTCCGCGATGCCGGTGAACCCGTGGTCATTCGCCACCTGGTAATGGGCCTCGGTGCTCGACCTGCCGCCGCCGTAGGCCGTGTTGCACTCGACGATCGTCGCCCCCACTGCGCTCACGAGGCCCGAGATGAGGTCGGCCTTCAGATAATGATCGCCGCCCGGCTCTCCGGTGGACAGCTTCGCGCCAACGTTGCCCGACAGGCCATCGCCGATCGCGTCGAACACCGCCTGCAGCGCCTCGGGGTTTACTGCTCGGGCGAAATAGACCGCCGGGGCCGTTTCCGAGACCGTGGATGGAGCCGACTGCGAGTCCCTTGCAGACTGCGAGGTCGAAGCGCTCGCAGATTGACTGGCGGAACCGGACGAAGTCTCCTGCTCGGCGCATGCCGAAAGGCCGGCGAGCACAACCGTGCCACCGGCGAGGGCCCCGAGCCTTACGAACGACCTCCGTGTCATGTGGCTTCCGGCTTGTTCGGATCTTCGTTCATCCATGGTTTGCTCCGCTCTGCCGTTCCGGCAATCTAGGGGGCCTGACCCGTTCTGCCAGCCGGAGAACGGGTCAGGCCCCTTGTTTGCTTCTGGGATTGTAGTTGAACCCTATTTAGCAAGGACCGCATCGCCGTTCCGATTTCCGATCCGGAGGGCAGCACGGACCACTACTTGGTATGCCTCGACTCTGAGAAGGAGAGATACGAGGCTCTGTACGAGAACCTCAGGGAGGACTTCATACGCTAGCGAGGTGCCGCAGATGTCTCAGATGAGTTGGTGAAGTCCGTATCCGTCAAGCATGAGATACCCCCGCACCGCGTCCGTCTCAAGACGATGGTGCGGGGGGTGTCACAAACGCTCTGTCTCGCTACAGGGCTACATCAGCTTCATGCCCGCGTCCCAGGCGCCGCCGACTTCCTCGCCGACAACGCGGTAGATGCGACGGGTGCTGTCGTACACGATGGGGCGCATCCTGCCGAAGTCCACGCGGCCCTCTTCGTCGAGCACCGACTCGTCCACGCGCGTGTTCACCACGCGGCCCACGATGCGCGCGCCGTGCTCGTCGCCGTCGATGGCCGTGACCTCGCACTCCATGGTCAGCGGGAACTCCTCGATCACGGGCGCGTCCACGAACTCGGACTTCGTGAAGGTCATGCCGGAGGCCGCCGCCTTGTCAACCTTGTTGCCGCTGGCGATGCCGAAGTAGTCTGCTTCCACCACGTGCGCAGCATCGGCGGGGGAGACGGTGAACGCGCCGCGCCTCACGATGTTGGCGGTCGTCTTGTGGTCGCCGATGTTGAAGCAGATCTCCTTGCGGCTGCACTCGCCGGCCCACGCCGCGTTCATCGCGTTGGGCGTGCCGTCCTCGCCGTAGCTCGCGATGATGAACACCGACTGCGGGAACAACTCGCCCTCGCTGCCAAGGTTCCTGAATGCCATGTTGACCCCTATTCCTCGTTTGCCTTCCTGCCCTTGTCATTGTCGCAGAAATGCAACTAGCGGTAATCGTCGGGGGTCCGGATGTGGGTCCTCACGGCGGCCGGGGTCGCCGTGGCGGCCTACGTGGCGCTCGCATGAGACGCGATGCCCGCCGGGCAGAAGGCGCTCGGATCCTTTGTCGTGTACTTCGTTATGAGCACATAAGGGCAAGCTCTTCTCAATCACCCGAGCGCGTCTTTATCACGAGAGTCATGGAAGTTCTCGCGTGCACCCATCCAGTCGTCCCATGACCGAATCCAGGGCTCGATGCAACCGAGGGAAGTGCGAACTCCAGCCCCGCAGGTTCCCCTTCGCATGCTTGGGCATCCAGTACTCGTCCATTCCCTTCGAGCCCATGAGAAGACCTCCATCAGTCGCCGTAATCGTCTTGGTGAAGTGTCATCCATCGTCACAACCTCGCACCGCCAACCGTTTGAAAAAACGCCCGAGTGGTTGCCGTCACCCCATAACGCCTGCTCATCGGCTATGACACGAGTCGTGTCGCCCATGTGACCGCGCGGCTCTTTCCGCCTGCGTTGCCACCCGATAGCCTCGGTCTCGCAATGGGAGGAGCGGAAGGAAGTGGTGGAAATGCCTAACAGGTCACCGAGGAGAGGGCTTCTTGCAGGGTTGGCGTTGTTGGCCGCCTTCGCACTGTGGACCGGGCTGATTCAACACGTCGACGTACAGCCGGTGGGCCAAAACGGGACGGACGTCGGTCTCGCGACGTTCAACGTGTGGTTCCACGGGGTCACGGGCGTGCACATGGGAATCTACACGGCCACGGACTGGCTCGGCCTCGTGCCGATAGCCGTCTGCCTGTGCTTCGGGGTCTTGGGTGCCGTGCAGCTGGTCGGGCGGAGGGGGCTGCTCCGGGTGGACGCCGACCTTCTGCTGCTCGGCGCCTACTACATCGTCGTCATCCTATGCTATCTGGTCTTCGAGATGGTCCCCATCAACTACCGCCCCATACCCATAGACGGGATCATGGAGGCGTCGTATCCTTCTTCCACGACGCTTCTGGTCCTGAGCGTCATGCCGACGCTGAAGCTCCAGGTGGACCGAAGGGCGAAAGGCCCTGCCGTCAGGGGTGCCGCCACCGCGTTCGCGGTCGCGTTCTCGGCGCTCATGGTGCTCGGGAGGCTGGTCGCGGGCGTGCACTGGGCAACCGACATCGTCGGGGCCGTCCTGCTTGCGGCCGGGCTGTTCATGCTGTATGGGTCGGCGGTCGCGCTCACGGACCGGAATGAGGCCGGACCGCGCACGGAGGGATGAGGATGGAATTCAGCGAGAAGCTGCAAGGGCTGAGGAAATCGAGGTCGCTCACGCAGGAGGAGCTCGCCGAGGCCCTCTACGTCTCGAGGACGGCCGTGTCGAAGTGGGAGTCCGGCAGGGGCTACCCGAGCATAGACTCGCTCAAGGGGCTGTCACGGTTCTTCTCCGTCTCGATAGACGAGCTGATCTGCCCGGACGAGATCATCGAGGCGGCCGCGGACGAGAAGAGGGCGTTCGCTGACAGGTACCGCTCGCTCATCTGCGGTGCGCTCGACGCGTTCCTTGCCATACTGCTGCTCATCCCCGCCTTCGGGGACGGTGCGGACTCCACCGCCACGGTTGCCCTGTTCGAGCTGACGGGAGTCAGTCCCTGGCTGAAGTCCACGTTCGCGGCAATCATCTGCGCGGTTGTTCTGGAAGGGATTGGTAGCCTGGTCGCCGCCAACCTCGATAGCCAGGCTTGGGCCAAGCGCCTCCTTGTTGCGGGAATGGTCCTATCGGTCGTCGCCGTCATGGTGTTCATCGTGTCCAGGCAGCCATACGCCGGAACCGTCTGCTTTGCCCTGCTGACCATAAAGGGCTTCCTGGTTTCCCAGGGGAAATGAACGAGGTGAAGCTTCTGCCCGCCTCACAACCTCGCCCGTTCCTCATGATGCCGACACGAGCGAGGCGAAGATCGGAGGGTGGGGAAGGCTTGTCAGCCACAGGCGCGTTCGACCGTGGAGAACCGTCCCAGATGGACGAACCGCCGCGGGAGAGTTCGACCGTGGAGAACCGTCCCAGATGGACGGATATGAAAACAGGCCCCGGAGGGCCTGCGAGAATTTGGTCGCGGGGGCAGGATTTGAACCTACGACCTCCGGGTTATGAGGGCAGTCCTGTGACCCGACACTGTTCGTCACTAGTAGCCATTAGTGCTTTGAACAGTCGTTTCTTGATGACGTCGGTTCCGTTGGGTGACGTTGGATGACACTGGTTTTTCGCCGAACGTCTCCAATTTGTCTCCACCAGCGAAAGGAGACACGGCCGCTTTGACCTGCAAAAGCCCTCGGCAGAATCGGGCGAGCTGACCACCGGCAATCGAACCCTTTTGGACAGGCCTGTTCCGCCTTGCCTCCGACGAGGATGCGGGGGTCAGGTTGAGCTTTGTCTGGGCGTCAGAGAACATGGCCACAAGCACTCCCGATATATACGGACAGCACCTGCCGGTGTTCGAGAGGCTTCTGCACGACGTAGATGAGGGGGTGCGAATGAAAGCCCCCGAGATGCTCCGCGTCCTCGGCAAGCGCAAGCCGGAGTTCGTGGAGCCCTTCCTCGGGCTTCTGCAGACAATCGCGGAGACCGACGATAATCGCGTCGTAAGAGTACGCTGCCTGAGCGCTATAAAGGTGGCGAATCAGGCTGTCACTGGCTGATGTGGAGAGGTCTTTGCGGATACTCCGCAGCCGAGCTTATCCCTCACTGTGCCCTTGACGTACGAGCCCTGCAAAGATGAACGCCGCAAGTGACAAGAAGGCAGCTGCAAGGGCGAAGGGGAAAGTGCTTGCCAGAGGATCGTCCGTTTTGGGCAGAGATGCTTTGCTGCTCTCGGTGCTGGTAGAGGCTTTCGTCTTAGGGCTGCTCTTTGAAGGCTGAGCCGGTTGGCTGCTTTTGGTCCACTCAGCGGTGAACTTGTGGTCACCTTCTACCTTGTAGTCTGCGCCTGCTGCGTACTCCGAACCTTTCCAGCACTTGAAGGTGTAGCCGCTCTTGGTGGGTGCACCGGGCAGCTTGATCGTTTCGCCCACGTTGGCCACGATGGTGATGGCGCCCGTTTTGCCGCCCAACGTGCCGCCGTCCAAATCAAATGTCAGCGTGCCCTTTGGAATGGGCGTTGCCGTGTAGGTTGCCTTATAGGTGGCTTCTCCCGTAACGTCGGCGACCGCAGGCGACCAGCCGGCAAAAGCATAAGTGTAATCCTTGTCGTCCGCCTTGGTGGGGTCGGCAGGCCTTACGATTTTATCCGCCGTAGTGCCGTATTCGTACTCGGTCGCTCCCTTGAGTACGGTTGTGCCGTCCTCGTCGACAAACGTGACGGGATACTTTCTGAGTGTTGGGGTGTACGTGGCCGTATAGGTGGCGTTCGTGGTCACGTCGCCGATGGCGGGCGACCACCCGGCAAAGGCGTAGGTGTACTGCGCGTCGTCCGCCTTGGTGGGATCGGCAGGCTTCTCAATGTCGTCGCTCTTGGTACCCTTGGGGTATCTGACCTCATCCTTGAGCACGGTTCCGTCGCTGTCGACAAACTTGATCGCGTAATTCTCTATGAGAGCCGCCTCATCGCCTTCCCACACGACTGAGTAAGCATTGGAATGGCTCTCGAAATACTCGGTGGGCTCGCCCTCGCAGTAGGTCTTGAAGCCAGTTGTGAAGACTCCCGGTTTGACCACGCCACCTATCGCGTTGTTCACCGTGATGGGAGAAGCGGGCTTAGCAAAACTGTCGTAGATGGTAATGGGCTTGGTATCCGAATTGTTATCCGCTATCAGGAGAATATCGCTGAATCCATTGTCCGAAAACGTTGGGTTACCCCGAAGGCTAAGCGAAGCCTTATACGACGAATTGCTGAGGATTCTTATGCCATGCTGAGCATTATCTGTGATGCATCCACCGCTGACGAAGATGTTGCCGCCATTGGTAAACACGCCCGTATCGTTTCCCGTGACGGTGCCACCCTCTAGGGTGAAGGCTGATTGATTGCCAAAGACACATATGCCTGAAGCACGGGCGCCTGTCACTACTCCGTTTCCCGTGATGGTGAAGCTCGTGTCGACAGCAGGACTGCCATCGTCAACACAGAATGCATTCGTTGCGTTGTTTGCATCGATGGTGTGGCCATTGAGGTCGATGATGACGCTGCTGACTCCTGTAATAAGAGGATAGGCGGGATAGCCCGAACTAGGGTAATCCGGGTCTACTCCGCAGTCTGGATCTGAAGCGTCGTATGTGATGTCGGTGTTCAGGACATATGAGCCACCATTCTGACACGCCTGCTTCAAATCTAGGTAGTCGTTGATTTCTCCGGCAGCGTATGCCGTGGTGGGCGTGTGGGCTACGAAGAGGACCAAAGTGACAAGCAGGGCAAGCGCCTTCCCCATGGAGATGGAGAAGTGGACGTGAAGCGAATCGTTGGCACGTGCCATGGCTGGTGTCCTTTCGCGGGGCGGCGAAGCTTCATCGTAGAAGCGCTTTCCATCTTACCGTTTGCTCAGTTCAACTTACAAGCGAGTGAGGCACATACGCTTTGGGTGGTCTAAGGATTGGTCAAAGGAGCGATACCTCACGTGTCTTTGCCCTCAATTTCACGCTTGGGGAACTCGTTATTGAGGAGGGTGCCTCTCGCTTTGATGACGCCTTGGCGTGCGGCAAGTCGATCATGATCTCGCGTGGCACAGTTATTACCGGGTGAGAAGTATGCCAGTGTGCGGCTCATATGTATATGAAAACAGGCCCCGGAGGGCCTGCGAGAATTTGGTCGCGGGGGCAGGATTTGAACCTACGACCTCCGGGTTATGAGCCCGGCGAGCTACCAGACTGCTCCACCCCGCAATGTCTGGGCGCATCGTGTGCGCGAATAATTAATATACATATCCGTCTGATCGAGGTCAAGCTCACCTCTGTCAATCGGACTGCCTTCACAGTTCGTTCAAAACTCTAGCACTTGCGACAATCCGCCATGTGCCCGAGGTTGCGCCGCGCGGGGCAAAAGATACGACCTATACTATCTTGCGTTGACTCTCGCACGCGGATACACACGACACATCGTAGCTGCCTGCAGCTACGCGAGGAGGCCAGGTCATGTCCATCAGAATGAGCGCGGCTATCGCCGCCTGCAAGGCTAGCCACAAGATCATGCGCATGCTTGGTCGCACGGCCCGGGCGTTGCCCGGCAAGATCGCCCTCGTCATCGACCCCAAGGTCATCGATGAGCTCTCTGCCGGACACAAGACCATTACCATCACGGGTACCAACGGCAAGACGACTACCACCCACATCGTGCAGCAGGCTGTCATCAACACCTATGGCACGGCTGCCTATGACCCCTCGTCGACCAACCTGGAGCAGGGAATCGCCACGACGTTGTGCCTCGACAGCTCCGTGGGCGGCAGGCGCAAGAGCGACTGGGCCGTCATCGAGTGCGATGAGGGCTCGTCCAAGACTATCCTGCCTGCCATGCATCCGCAGGTCATGGTCGTGACCAACCTCTATCGCGACCAGGTCGACCGTTACACCAGCTGGACCACGGCGCGCGACTACATCATCAAGGCGGCCCAGAGCTCGCCGCAGACCAAGCTCGTGCTGAACGCGGACTGCCAGGTGACCGCATCCATCGCCGACGTCGTCGACAACGAGGTCATCTGGTTTGGCGTCGAATGCCCTGTGTACGACGAGGGCATTGCCGACTATGACGATTCGGTCTCGTGCATCGACTGCGATGCCCCGCTGGAGTTCTCCCACCGCACCTTCGCGCACCTCGGCGAGTACGCCTGCCCCAACTGCGGACGCAGGCACCATAGGCCCGACATCGCCTGCACCAGAATCGAGGACAGGCGCGAGAAGAGCTGCACGCTCACCCTGCGCATCAACGGCGTGGAGCATGTGGTCGAGGCAAACATCCGCGCGGGGTACGACGTCTACAACGCCGTCGCTGCCGTCGCCGGCCTTCTGGCGACGGGCATGCCCGAGGAGGACGTCTTCAAGGCACTGGCCCGCTTCACGCATGCGGCGCACCGCTTCGAGGTCTTCGACATCGACGGCACGCTGACGCGCCTGCTCCTCATGAAGAACACCGCGGGATGCAACCAGCTCATCAACATGCTCGTCTCCGAGGGCGAGCTGCCCGACAACCTGGTGTGCCTGCTGGGGGCCGAGATCATGGACGGCATCACCACGGACTGGATCCAGGACGTGCGCTGGGAGAAGATCGTCAACGCAAACACGCAGGTCATCGTCGGTGGGCCGAAATACGAGGACATGCGCGACCGTCTGCTGCGCGCGGGCGTGCCGGAGGGCAACATCCGCGTCCAGAAGAGCTACGCGGCCCTCGTCAGCGATATCGCCGCCATCAAGCAGCCGGTCAACGTCATCGCCAACTGCTCCACCATCGAGGCCCTGCGTCTCGAGCTGGTCAAGAGCTACCAGCCGGTCGACTACTGGTCCGAGTAGTCCACGGCGGGCACCCACGCAATCGCAAGACTGCCTGCCCCATGGCTCGAGGCCATGGGGCCTTTTGCGGCTGGCCGCGCGCTGCCCGAGGTCGGTGCTGCAGCCGCTTGTGGAGGTTTCATCAACCGAGCCGACAGTCGGCGAAGGGCATCCCAGTGCGGATTGGTCATGCTATAAACCTTAGAACCGCGCGACGGACAACGCGCGGCATTCCATAACCGCCCTTCGTACAAGGAGCATCACGCACATGTCCCATGACAGGTATCGCCTCGGATTCCATATCGCCCCCAAGGCGGGCTGGCTCAACGACCCCAATGGCCTCTGCCAGTTCCGTGGCGTCTACCACGCCTTCTTCCAGTTCAATCCCATGTGGCCCCAGATCGACACCAAGTATTGGCGTCACTTCGCCAGCCTCGACCTGCTGCATTGGAAGGACTGCGGCACGTCCCTGGTCACCGACATCAAGGAGGACCGCAACGGCGTCTACTCCGGATCGGCCCTCGTCCGCAAGGGCGCGGCGTCCGATGGGGGAGACCTGATGTGCCTCTACTACACCGGCAACGTCGTGTACAAGGACGACCCCGAGGCCAACATGGACTTCGTCCACACGGGACGCGAGGCAAACGAGATCCTCGTGACCAGCGAGGATGGCGAGACCTTCTCCGAGAAGCACGTCCTGCTGCGCAACTCCGACTACCCGAACGTCTGCACGCTGCATGTCCGCGACCCCAAGGTCTGGGAGCAGGACGGGCGCCTGTGGATGCTGCTAGGCGCGCGCGACCAGAACGACCAGGGCATGGTGCTGCTCTACGGCTCCGACGACGGCGTGACGTGGCGCATCAAGTCGCAGGTCTACTCCCAGAACCCCTTTGGCTACATGTGGGAGTGCCCCAATATCGTGCAGATCGACGGTCACGACTTCCTGGCTGTCTGCCCGCAGGGCCTGCCCGACGAGGTGGACCGCTGGCAGAACCTCTGGCAGGCGGGCTACTTCCCGCTGGAGGGCAGCATCCTCGACACCCTGCTGGTCGACGAGGGGACCTTCGTCGAATGGGACCTGGGATACGACTTCTACGCGCCGCAGGTCTTCGTCGACGAATCCGGTCGTACCATCCTCATCGGATGGATGGGTACCTTCGAGGAGAACCGCACCAGCAGTCCCGACGGGCTGCGTTGGGCCCACTGCCTGACCGTCCCGCGTGTGCTGACCATCGGTGCCAACGGGCTGCTGCGCCAGAACCCCGTCTCCGAGATCGAGGCGGCACGCGGCGAGGCCATCCCCCTGCATGCGAGCCGCCACATCGCCATCGACGAGCATCGTGCCGACATCGTGCTGACGGGCATCGAGGGCGTCGGCGCATTGGTCCTGGACGACGACGCCATCGAGATCGCGTACACGGGAAAGAAGCTCGAGATCAGCTTCTCCGACGCGAAGGTGTCGGGTGGTCGCATCGACCGCCAGGTACCCTTGGACCATCTCGACGACCTTCGCGTGCTGGTGGACACCTCCGCCATCGAGATCTACGCCAACGGTGGCGAGACGGTCTTCTCCACGCGTTGGTTCCCGACGGCCGACATGCTGAAGGTGGAGGCGGGCTTCCGCAGCGAGGGTGCCGTCATGTACCCGATGGAGGACGCCATGGCCGATGCCTTCGTCGACTCGCACGACATGTAGGCGTCGCGCAGGAAGCGACCGAACCGTGGGGCGGCTCCCATGCCTGGAGTCGCCCCCTTTTCTTCTTCCGGAAGGCGATTCTTGGTTGTCAGGCCTCTGACCTGCGGTTGCAACTGCTGGTTGCAACCTCTGGGTGCCAAAATGCAGCCCAGGATTGGTGGTCAGGCAATCTGCGCTACCCTAGTCTCAGATGTGCCGGCAACAAGTGTTGACGCATCCAGAGAGGACCGAACCATGAGCTTCCGTGACAACCTTCAGCACCTGCGCGCGACGCGCAACATGACCCAAGAGCAGCTCGCGATGATGGTCGGCGTGAGCCGCCAGTCGGTGACCAAGTGGGAGGCCGAGAAGGCCTATCCCGAGATGGACAAGCTGCTCAAGCTCTGCCAGATCTTTGACTGCACGCTCGACGAGCTGGTCCAGGGGGACCTCACCGCACGTGCGCCCGAGCCCCAGCTTGCAGTGCCGTCGGCCGCGCTCGCCGAAGATGTGATCGGGTATGACGATCACTGGCGCACCTATGCCAAGCGCCTGGCGATTGGCGTGGGCCTGTGCGTCCTGGGGATTGCGGCTGGCTCCACCCTCGACGAGTTGTTCGGGGACGGGCCATCGGCCCTGGGGTTCTTCGGCTGTGTCGCTGCGGGACTCCTGTTCGTCATCCCATCGGCGCTCGAGCACACCGCCTTCCAGAAGGCCCACCCGTATGTGGCGGACTTCTATACAGGCGAGCAGCGCGTCTCCGAGAAGCGAGCCTTTGGCGTGCGGATCGCGGTGGGCGTCGGCCTCATCCTGGCATCTTTCGTCTTTGGGGCCTTCGCCGACCAGGTGGGGCTGATGGGGCCGCTCATGTTCCTCTTCTTTGTGGGCGTTGCGGCTGGTGTGACCGTTATCGTGCATGCAGGCGTGTTGGATAGCCGCTTGGATGTGGAGGCCTACAACGTCGAAGCCCTGGAGGACCTCTCGGAGGAGGAGATCGCGGGCATCGTCGGCGAGGATCGTGCAGCGAGGGTGTTGGCCAAGGTTCGCGCATCCAAGCGTGTGGGAGCTGCCTGTGGCGTCATCATGCTGCTGGCAACGGCCGTCGCCCTGCCGCTGATGCTCTGGGCAACGTGGTATGGCGAGCCGTTCTGGCGCATCTACTTCTGGATTCCCTGGGTGGTCGGCGGCCTGCTGTGCGGCGTGGCCTCCATCGTCCTGGGACATCGTGAGTAGCCACCATCACGACCACCCCTCTCGAACGAGATTCGACCGTCTGGGACGGTTCTCCACGGTCGGGTCCCTGATGGTCGAACCGGTCGCCCAGAGGTTTTCGACCAAGGAGAACCGTCCCCGATGGTCGAATCGGAAGGATTCAGCGATTCCGAGACACTACACTAGAGCCTGCCCGACATTCGGGCAGGCTCAGTCGTGTCTAGGGTAAAGGGGAGGCAAGCGTGCCGCAGACGTGCGACATAGAGGCGATCTTCCGCCGACACGTGCAGACGGTCTATCGTGTCTGCTATTCCTTCATGGGCAATGCCGCCGATGCGGAGGATGCGACCCAGGCGACGTTCATGAAGCTGGTGGACCATCCGCGCTCGTTCGAGAGCGAGGGCCACGAGAAGGCCTGGCTCATCGTGTGCGCGTCCAATCTGTGCCGCGACCTGCTGAAGAGCGCGTCGCGCACCCGTGTGACGGCCATGCCCGAGCAGGAGCCGGCGGACCCGCATGGGACGGATCCCATCGATGCGACGCTCGACGCGGTGCTTCGTCTGCCAGAGAAGTACAAGGACGTGGTCTACCTGCACTATTACGAGGGCTACAAGACCGACGAGATCGCGCGGATGCTGGGCGAGAAGCCGTCGACCGTGCGCAACCGGCTGCGTGACGCCCGAGGCATGCTGAGGAAGTCATTGGGAGGCGAGGCGTGATGGCTGACACAGACGAGCTGCTCGACCAGCAGGTTCACGATGCGTTCGAGCGCATCGAGCTGGGTGGGGAGGCCCAGGACATGATGCTGGCCAACCTCCTGAGCGCCCAGAGTGCGAGGACTGGTGTCGATGACGTCCCCTCCTCAGGCGATGCTGCGGATGCGGGCTCCGGTGCCGACGTCATCCCCTTCGTCCCACGACGGCCGCGTTGGCGCGCGCTGCTGCCCGTGGCCGCGGTGCTGGTGGCCGCCTTGGTCGTCGTGCGCATTGGCATGATGTCGGGCCTTGGCCAGTCGCAGGCTGCCTCGGATGCGGGCATCGGGCTCACGGCCATGCCAAGCGAGGACAAGGCCCTGGTGGAAGAAGGCGCGACGGCGGGGGCTTCCAACGACATGGCTGTTGGCGACATGGACGCCGAGGAGGAGTTCTCGGCGGAGGAGGTCATGCTCGACGCGGCGCCCGAAGCCGCCACGGAGCGGGAGCTCACGACCGTCGACCTCTGTCCCCTGATCGAGCTGGCGGATGGCAGGCGACTGTCCGCCCTGGTAGATGGACTGTATACGGTCGAGGTCGACGCGGGTGGGGTCGGCGAGTCGGTGGGGGAGGCGACCGCACGCCCCTTCGACTCCGACGAGGGGGTTGCCTGCACGGTGTACCGGCTGACGGATGGAGACGGCTACGCGGTCCAGTACGACGGGGAGGACACCTTCTGGCGTTGCGACGTCATCGACGACCCGTCCTAGACTGGCCCCCTGGTCCGCGCGACGCCCATGACTCGACGCGGTGCGATTCCGATGCCGCACCGTCCCCGAGCCGTGGGCGTCGCGCATGCGCCGAACCTTCCCACCCCTCCCGGCGAACGGATTCCCAAGATTTCTCCGACAATTCCCCGCCATCGCTCGTATCCCTGGTAGATCGGAAGAAAACGTCGAGGCGGAAGGAGTCCGTCATGGCAACGAGGGAACGTTTCGGTAGGGTGTCGGTCTTGGGACATGCGGCGGCATGCGTGACGCTGTCGCTGGCCCTCGTGGGCTGCAGCCTGCCCTTTGGGCGCTCGGAGCAGCCCCTTCAGGCAACCAGCGAACCGAAGGAGATCGTGCTGGAGGATGTCGGGACAGAAGGGGCGATGCCCGTCGCCATGGATGCGATGCCCGAGGCCAACTATTACGGGGTCGGCGAGACCGAGGGTTGGTACGAGGAGGTCGTCCCGCTCAACACCGAGGAGTATGCCGACCTGACGGAGCAGGGATTCGTGTCCACCACGACCCGGCCCCTGTCCACCATCTCCTCCGACGTCGACACGGCCAGCTATGCCAACCTGCGGCGCATGCTGCGTGATGGCTACGACCTCGATGAGATCCCCGACGGGGCCGTCCGCACCGAGGAGATGCTCAACTACTTCTCCTATGGCTACAAGACACCGAAGGCGGGTGCGGACGACCTGTTCGAGACGACGGTGCATGTCGGCGACTGCCCGTGGAACGACCAGACCAAGCTGGTCACCCTGGGCTTTGCCACCGCCCCCGAGGCGGCAGAGGTCACGGAGCGGGGCTCGAACTTGGTGTTTCTCATTGACATCTCCGGGTCGATGGACGAGCCCGACAAGCTGGACCTGCTGAAGGAGGCCTTCGAGGAGCTGGTCGACCACCTCGACGAGAACGACTGCGTCTCCATCGTCACGTATGCGAACGGCGAGGAGGTCGTGCTGGATGGGGCGAAGGGCACCGAGGGTCGCAAGATCATGCGCGCGATTCGTCGCCTGCGTGCCGACGGCTTCACGAACGGGGAGGCAGGCCTGCGCATGGCCTACGACCTGGCGAAGGACCATTACATCGAGGGTGGGGTCAACCGCATCGTCATGGCGTCCGATGGCGACCTCAACGTGGGGATCACCAGCGAGTCCGACCTGCACGACTTCGTTGACGAGCAGCGTGAGACTGGCATCTACCTGTCCGTTCTCGGCTTTGGCTCGGGCAACTACAAGGACACCAAGATGGAGACGCTGGCGGACCACGGCAACGGTTCCTATCATTACATCGACTGCATCGAGGAGGCCGAACGCGTGCTGGGCACCAACCTCATGGCCAACCTCGTGCCCCTGGCCGACGACGTCAAGGTCCAGGTCGAGTTCAATCCCGCCCAGGTGAAGGCTTACCGGCTGATCGGCTACGAGAACCGCGCGATGGCGGACGAGGACTTTACCAACGACGAGCGCGACGCGGGCGATGTCGGGCCGAGCAACCAGTTCACCGTCGCGTACGAGGTCGCATTGGCCGACTCCGACCTGGAGGTGGGGACGACCGACCTGAAGTATGGGACGGGTGCCACCGGCGACGCCTCCAGCGACGAGTGGATGACCGCATCGGTGCGCTACAAGCCGGCGGCAGGCGGCAAGGTGCGCCAGCAGGAGTGGGTCATCAGCCAAAAGGATTGGCAGCGCGATCCTGGCGAGGACTGGCGCTTCCAGGCGGGTGTCATCGAGTTTGCGATGGTGCTGCGCGATTCGGAGCATGTGGGAACTGCCGACTACGATTCGATATGCGAGCTGGTGGGCGACCCCGAGGCGAACGACCGCGCGGAGTTCCTCGACCTGGTTGGCCTCGCGCTGGGCTAGGAGCAAGGGTACGGCATGCGTCCGGAAGGCCCCGAGCCGAGTCTCGGGGCCTTCGCCTGCATATGCGCTATTCTGTGCTGTAAGAAGGAGGCGGCTGTCCCATGTGCGAACTCTACGCCATCAACTCGCGGCGACCCGTGCGGGCCAACGACCACCTGCGCGTCTTCTTCCGCGACAGCGTCGAGCACCCACACGGCTGGGGGCTGTCGTGGCGCGAGGGCTCGCGCGTGTTCCTGAACAAGGAGGAGCTGCGGGCCATCGACTCGAGCTTCCTTGCCTACCTGCTGGAGGAGCCCATCCGCTCGACGAACGTGGTCGCGCACATCCGCCAGGCGACCATGGGCGTGCTCACCTACAACAACTGCCATCCCTTCATGCGCGAGGACCTCTTCGGCTGTCGTTGGGTCATCGCGCACAACGGCACCATCCTGGACGACCGGCTGCTGGATGGCTATGGGGCGCTTGCGGTGGGAGGCACCGACAGCGAGCAGGTCGTCATATACCTCGTCGACATGCTGGACGACCTCGCCGAGCGCAAGGGTGCCCCGCTGACCTTTGGCGAGCGCTTTGTGGTGCTCTCGCATGCGGTTGAGGAGCTGTCCCGTTCGAACAAGCTGAACCTGGTCATCGATGACGGTGAGTACACCTATGTCCACACCAACACCGTCCGTCCGACCCTCTACGTGCGCACCTCGGGTGGCACCGCGTTCTTTTGCACGAGGCCGCTTCCCGATGGGCAGGACTGGCAGGAGCTGCCGAACAACCGGCTGATCGCCTACAGGGAGGGGCGCATGGCACGGATGGGCGCGCGCCACGACCATTCGATCGATGACGAGGAGTACCTCCGGGCGGTTGCAGGGATGAAGCCCGCCTCGGCCTCGTTGTAAGATGGGCGCATCCTTGTGACGTGCGGGTGATGCGGAGTCCGCCGCAAGCGTGCGCATGCCTCGGCAGGTGACATCATGGCGCATGGGTCGGCGTTCTTCGCGTCTGGCAGTGGCTTGCCTACAGGAGGGAGATCGAGATGTCTGCAATGTCCGATATGATTCGCGCGCAGTTTGCCGCGGGTGATGCCATCCGTGATGCGGGGGTGCCCGATCCCGCGGGGGTCCAGCGCTTCGATGACATCGCCTATGGGCCAGACGCCCGCTGGCAGTTACTGGACGTGTACCGTCCCGAGGGTACTGCGGACGATGCGGGGCTTCCCGTCATCGTGTCGGTGCATGGTGGTGGCTGGGTGTATGGCGACAAGGAGCTCTACCACCTCTACTGCATGGACTTGGCACGCCGCGGCTTTGTGGTGGTCAACTATACCTATCGCCTCGCCCCGGAGTTCAAGTTCCCCTCGTCGATGGAGGACACCTGCTTGGTGTTCAACTGGACGGTGGACCACATTGCCGCATATGGTGGGGACCCGGCGAAGGTCTTTGCGGTGGGCGACTCCGCCGGCGCGCACATGCTCGGCCTGTTCTGTGGCATGTGCACCGAGGCATCCTACGCGGCCGAGTTCGACTTCGCCCCACCGGTGGGGTTCAAGCCGCTTGCCGTGGCGCTGAACTGCGGCGCCTACGAGATCCACGTCTCGGACGACCCGACGGACATGACCACGGGCCTGATGGGGGACTTCCTGCCCAACGGGGGCGACGAGCGCGAGCTCTCCCTGATCAGCGTCGTAACCCACACCAACGCAGACTGGCCGCCCGTCTACCTGATGACCTGTGACGGGGACTTCCTGCACGACGGCGTCTATGCGATGGATGCGAGGCTCCGCGAGGTGGACGTGATGCACGAGGTGCATATCTTTGCCGGCCTGGAAGAGCCGTTGGGGCACGTGTTCCATCTCAATATGCAACCGACGGCCACCGACGCCGCACGTTGCAACGACGACGAGGTCGCCTTCTTCCGTCGCTTCCTGTAGGGTCGTGACGATTCGCAGGCGTGATGGGGCCGGGTGTGACCAGGGATGGGCCACACCCGGCCCCCTGCTGACAGTCCCTAAAGGCTGCAAAGGGGTGGGACCCCTCGACGAGGGGTCCCACTTCTTGTCGTACGGGTGGCGTCGGGGGGTTACGCGAAGCAGTCGGCGACGAAGTCGAAGACCTTCAGGCCGTCATCCACGCACTCGCACTCGTTGTTGTCGAAGTAGATCCAGCTCCAGTGGCCGGCGTACATGTGGGGGTTGCCCTCCTCGTCCTTGTACAGGCCAGAGGTGTCCACGACATGCTCGCTGGTGGAGACGTGCAGGTTGGGGGCGCCAGCGGCCTTGAGGCGCTCGACCGTCGGGATCTCGTGGGTGGCGGGGTCGACGGTGGTGTCGTCATCGGACCAGACGAAGTACATCGGCAGGTCCTTGATGCCCTCGATCAGCTCGTCGGAGATGGCGCCGTCGGGGATGGCCTCGCAGATCGGGGCGATGCCGACGTACTTGTCAGGACGGTGCAGGCCCATCCACAGGGTCATGAAGCCGCCGTTGGAGCAGCCGCACAGGAAGACCTTCTCGGCACCGACCTTCTCGGTGTAGGCGTCGATGAAGTCCTCGAGGGACTCGGTGTAGATGGAGGTCACCTCGGTGGCGTCCTCTGCGATGTAGACGGGGTTGCCGTCGGCGTCGGCACCCTGGTCCATCCACATGGTGGGGGACTGGGGGGCGACGACGTGGGCTCCACCGACCGTCTCCTGGAAGTCGTCCTCGGAGAGGGCGACCACCTTGTTGGCAAGGATGGGGATGTAGGCGTCGGTGTTCTCGGTGTTGCCACCCTCGCCCGCGCCGTGCAGCCAGATGACGAGGTTCTTGCTCTCGCCCTCGGGATCCCATGCCGCGTAGGGGTACACGGTGCCATCAGCGGCGGTGTAGGAGTCGAACGTCCACGCGTCGGCCGAGGTGGTCTTGTTCACGGCGACCGGATCGATGGTCAGGCCGGTGACGGCGGCGCCACCGCTGGTGAGCTCGACGCCCTCGGCGATGGCGATGTTGAGCTCGTACGGGTCGCACCAGGAGTTCCTGGCGGTCGCCATGGCATAGAGGAACGGGCTGCCGTTGTTGGGGTCGCAGGCCAGCTCGAGCTCCACGTTGTTTCCGTCGATGCTGGCGGCGGTTATGGTGCGCGGGAAGTCCGCCTCGACGACGTCAAAGGTCTCGGAGGTCCAGTCGGTTGCCTGCTTGTGCTCCGTCACGGTGAGGCTGTCCACGTCGATGGTGTCGAGCGGTGCGCTGAGGGCGATGGTGATCTTGTCCACGCCCGCGCCCCAGTCGTAGCCTTGGACATGCATGTCGTAGGTGCCCGTGATGGTCCCGTCGAAGGCGGCCTCGGTGGTGCCGGCATCGTCGCCTCCGCCACCACCGCACGCGGCGAGCGTCAGGCCGGCGACGCCGGCAGCACCGATGAAGGTACGACGAGTGAGGTTGCTGGTAGCCATGTCTCTCCCTTTCTCTGGCTTGCGGGACCCATTCCCGCCAACCCCTGTGCGACCCTCCTCGCAGGATCAGGGGCCATGGCATCACGATACATTCTGGAAATGAATCCGTCACTTGCGTAACCGGCGGGCGACCCGCATATCGTGGGGTATGGTCGCAAACTGTGAAGGTCGTTCGTCGTGTCGCTGCCCGGGCATTCGTGTCGCGGTGCGGCGGTAAACTGTTTCCTTACCATCTGCGAGTGAGGGGCGAGGCTCATGAGGACAAGGCGAAGGAGACAGCGACGCGGTTCGGGCCGCCGTGGCCTGCTGCCGTTTCTCGCCCTGCTGCTCGTCGCGCTCGTCGTCTCGTGGAGGGTCGGCTGGCTCGAGGGGCCGCTGGACCAGGCGCGCACGCTCCTCTCGACGTTCGCCTCGCGGGGCGAGGGGGATGGGGGAGCCGGCTCGAACTCGTCCGCCGACCGGTTCGAGGACTACTCCGTCATGCCTCCCGCGACGCTGGAAGACGCCTATACGGGCTGGTACACCGCGGACAGGGGCGTGTCGTACTACTGGTACGACAACGGCATGCGACAGGCGACGGCCGGCTGGAAGCTGACCGACGAGACCCCCGAGGGGGATGTGGGCGAGCTCAAGCGCTACTGGCTCGACGCGGATGGCCGGCTGGCCATGGGACGCCTGATCGCCCCGGACGAGGGTGGCGATGCGGACTACTGGGCATATGCGACGGCCGATGGCTCCATCGCGGTGGGTTGGTACGCTGACGGGCACGGCAAGGTCTACCTCGCCGACGAGGATGGGCGGCTGGTGGACCCCGGCTGGGTCGTGTCCGACGCCTATGGCCAGGGCATCCAGCGCTATTACGTAGAGGCATCCACGCATTCCTGCGTCGTGGGCTACAGCTCGGAGGGCTGGCCGCACTACACCACCGAGCAGGGCTACGTCCTGCGTGGCGCCCTGCGCGTGGGGCAGAACGTCTACCTTGCCGACGAGGATGGGCGCCTGGCAGAGTCTGGCTGGGTCGATTCGGATGCCTACGGCCAGGGCATGCGTCGCTACTACGTCGAGGCGTCGACCCACTCCGCCGTCGTGGGCTACAGCACGGAGGGCTGGCCGCACTACACGACAGACGAGGGCTATGTCCTGCAGTCGGGCACCTTGGAGGTGGGTACCGACACCTTCGAGGCGGACGACGAGGGACGCATCATCTCGATGACGGACACTCCCAACAGGCTCTACCAGACCTCGACGGAGCGGCGCACCTATCCGGACTATGCGCACTGGCTGGGCGAGGAAAGCCAGTTCAGCGCCCCCGAGCTTGCCGACGTGTGCCTGTCGTACCCGTCGCTCCTGTCCTACTCCAACCTGGACGCCTTCGCGGTGCCCGGGCTGATGCAGACCAACCTCGGCACCGACTACTGCGACGTCATGGTGCCGCAGGGCATCTGCGCCACCAGCAAGTACCTGGTCATCTCGGCATACTGCGCCGGTGGGTCGCTCGTGTCCGCGCTGCAGGGCGACACCCTGCGCACCCAGGGCGGCAACGAGGCCCTGCTGGACGAGCTGACCGCCAATGCCGTCCATGCCCATGGGGACGATACCCATCCCTCGGTCCTGTTCGTCCTGGACAAGGAGGACGGGTCGTACCGCAAGACGCTGGTGCTGACGGGCCTGCCGAGCGAGGCGCGCCATGTCGGCGGCATCGCCTGCGATGGCAGCAACCTCTGGATAGCAACCTCGACCTATACGATGGCCGGCGAGCTGTGCGAGGCGCGCATCCCCCTGACGACGCTGGACGCCTCGGTTGCCGATCCCGGCGATGCGGTGCGCCTGGGAGGAGACCAGATAGAGCTGGTCGCGCTTGACGGCAGCGTCGGCAGGATGCAGGAGGCCTCCTTCAACACCTGGTACGACGACAGGTTGTGGGTGGGAGACTTCTACGAGGGCATCCTTGCCTGCTTCGCCGTCGATACCTCGGGGGATGCGACGACGTTCTCCTGGGAGGGCTCGTACCACATGCCTGCCGAGACGCAGGGCGCCACCTTTGCCGAGGCCGGGGGCAGGACCTATCTGCTGCTCAACTCGTCGCAGGGTCGCCGCAACATCTCGCGCTCGTATCTCTATGATGTGACGGACGGTGTGAGGTCCCTGGCAATCAGTGGCGCGCGGACCCTCTGGCTGCCCCCGCTGTTGGAGGAAAGCTGCGTCGACGACGGGCGCATCTACACGCTGTTCGAGAGCGGCTCGACATACTACAGCTCGGTGGACAACGCAAGTGCGCACATGCGTGCCTCGACGAGCATCGATCAGGTCTGCGTGGGATCGGTCGCCTCGGTTATCGCGGCGCCGTCGCTGCGTCCCTCCATGAGCGGGTCGGCCTATCCGACCAAGGTCATCCTGCCCACCTCCTATGACGTGCGCGTCTACGACCAGTCTGGCGTCCTGGTCTGCGTGGCGCGCAACGGGAAGGTGGACAAGGACCTGGTGGGTGTCAGCGCAAGCCTCCAGTTCAGCGACGACACGATGACGATCGGCCTGTCCGAGGACCTCTCCTACACGCTGCATGTCGAGAAGGGGGAGGGCAAGGCCTCGTCAAAGGTCGATGCCATGGTTGCCACCTACGACGAGGGCGGAGAGGTCGTCTCCAGCTATCCGCTGGGCAGGGACGTCCTCAAGAGCGAGTCGTTCGACTTGAAGATTGCCTCGGCTCTCAGCGCCGATTCTCTCGACGAGCGCGTGGACGTCAGCGTGCAATAGGGCTGTACCGGCGTCCTCACATCGCCTGTTGCTCGTCGACTCCCCGGCAGAGATCGGACAGCTTGATGCCGAGACCGTTCGAGATCCTGATGAGGTTGTCGACGGAGACGTTGCGGCGGCCCTTCTCGACATCGAGGAGGTAGCTTCGGTCCATGCCAATCATCAACGCGAACCTGCCCTGCGTCAGCCCTTGGCCCGTGCGGACGAGGCGGATGCGGTTGCCCAGGTTGCGTCGTGTCGTTGCGATCTGTCCCTCGGTCACCATGAGACCTAGCTTATGGACTGCCCGACCCCCAGGGGTGACCAATGGGACACCTATGCTGGACATGACTCTCAAATAGTCAAAGGATGCCGTGAGAACATGCAGGCACAACCCATTGCGTGCACGGAGTCGTTGCGTAAAAACGCGTCTAGCAGACGTGGACCCATTGGGACAAGGAGCCCCAAGCCATCGCGCGGATGCCTCCGAAGCGCTTCGTTCTTGCCATGGGCTTGGTTAGTGTGCTTAACGTTTACTTTACGAACAGCCTATAATATCCGCCGAATGTCGCTATAATATTCACGTTTGCGCGTATAACTGGGTACAAGGATGCAAAGAGTTGACAAAATGAGAACAAGCTCTTTACGTTCTGTACCTGATTCATCCGCAGGTCCTTGCTTACATGTGAGGGAGTGGTAGACATGAGTCGCGTGCGTCACATCGAAAACCAGTTCTACGACAAGTTCATCGAGCTAGCCACCCAGGTCGCGGCGGCATCCGACGTGTTTGTCGACATCACCCACCACTGGCCCGCCCAGAAGTCGCGCATCCCCGAGGTCAAGGACTACGAGGTAAAGTGCGACGCCATCACGCGCGAGACGCTCACGCTGCTGGAGAACTCCTTCATCACGCCCTTCGACCGCGAGGACATCAACCTGCTGGTGCGCGAGCTCGACCACATCGCCGACGGCATGGACAACGCTGCCGCGCGCTTCGACCTCTACGACATCGATGACATGCGCCCCGAGGCCATACAGATGGCCGAGTTGACGCAGCGTGCGGCCATGGAGCTGAAGGAGCTGTTCGAGCACTTCGAGAACTTCAAGAGGGACCCGGTCGTGCGCGAGAAGATGCACACGGTGGGGACCATAGAGGACGAGGGCGACACCGTGTCTCGTCAGGGGCTGGCCAACATCTTCCACGAGCACAACGATGCGGTCGAGATCCTGAAGTGGAAGTCGCTGCTGGACACCATGGAGTCGACCGTCGACTCGTGCAAGGGCGTTGCGAACGTAGTTCGCAGCGTGCTGATGAAAAATGCTTAGCCCACTGCTCCTCGGCGTGCTTGCTTCCGCCATCGTCTTCGAGTTCATCAACGGCTTCCACGATACGGCCAACACCATTGCAACGACCGTGTACACGCGCGCGCTACCGGTGCGCACGGCCATCCTGATGTCGGCGGCGATGAACTTCATCGGTGCTCTGACCAGCGAGAAGGTGGCCGAGAAGGTGGCCATGACCATCGCCCATGGGCTGGTCAACGTGTCGCTGGAGCTCTACGTCATCCTTGCGGCGCTGCTGGGCGCCATCATCTGGGACCTGGCGACGTGGTGGTTCTCCATCCCCTCCAGCTCCAGCCACGCCCTCATCGGCAGCCTCATCGGCGCGACCATCGTCTTCACCCGTACGACCAGCACCGTCGAGTGGGGTGGCGTTGCCGAGAAGGTGCTGATTCCGCTGTTCACCTCGCCGCTCATCGGCCTGTGCATCGGCTTCCTGCTGATGAAGCTGCTGTTGGAGCTGTTCGCCTACTGGCATCCCGCCAAGGCCAGCAGCCTCTTCCACAAGCTGCAGATAGCCTCCTCGCTCGTCATGTCCTACAGCCATGGCAACAACGACGCCCAGAAGACCATGGGCATCATCACGCTGGCGCTCATCGCCGCCGGTGCACTGCCCCAGGGTTCGGGCGTGCCCATGTGGGTGAAGGTCACGTGCGCGGCGACGATGGCACTGGGAACCTCGATCGGTGGCCGACGCATCATGAAGACCGTGGGCAACGGTGTGACCAAGCTCGACTCGGCGCTGGGATTCGCGGCCCAGGTGTCATCGGCGTTTGCCATCGAGACCATGACGGCCCTCGGTGCCCCGGTCTCCACGACCCAGGTTCTGACCACCTCGATCATGGGTGCCGGCTCGGTGCGTGGCACCAAGAAGGTCAAGTGGGGCATGGCCGGCAGCATCTTCACCGCATGGGTGGTCACCCTGCCTGCCACGATGGCGCTGGGTGGCGTCTGTGCCCTCATCATCGAGATGATCTTGTAGGCAGGTCAGAGAAACACGACGACTGACGTTGTCATAGTTCGAGGGGCGGGTCTATCGGTCCACCCCTCGATGCCTGTGCACGTGCGGCGCATGCGGCTGGGGTTCAGCTCGCCTCCTGCGGCGTGCTCGTGAAGGTGTCGGCCATCGGACCTCGTTCGCATATCTCCCCGGGGCTCATCCAGCGCCCCTCTGCGCACGACCACCACTTGCCGCATGGGGCGGTGGGATTGGGCAGCGTGGCACCGTATGATTCGTACTTGAGGGGCCAAGCAGCCGGGATGCTGAACCGCTCGAGTGCCGTGCAGTCCTCGAAGGCCTCCGAGGCAAAGAGCGGCTTATCAGCATCGAGGATATCGAGGCAGCTGAGGTCGACGCTCTTGAGCGAGCTGCAGCCTTTGAACAGCTTGGCCACATTGTCCAGACGTGGCGCATGGAAGCCCTCGAAGCTCACCTCCACGAGTGCGGTACAGTCCTTGAACAGGTCATCTATCCGCTCGAGCTGCGGCGCGTAAATGCCCGAGAGGTCGGCGCGCTCGAGTGACGTGCACCCTTCGAACATGCCCCACATTTTCTTGGCAGAACGCAGGTCAACACGGGTGAGGTCGACGGAACGTAGGGACGTGCAATTGGCGAACATGAAGGTCATGTCCTCGACCTGCGAGGTGTCGTTGCGGGAGAGGTCGGGAAACTCCTCGAGGCGGTAGCATTTGCTGAACATGCCGGTCATGTCTTGGACGCACGAGGTGTCGAGTCCCGAGAGGTCTACGCGACACAGCGCGTGGCAGAAGCGGAACATGCCTTCCATCGTGGTGACCTGCGAGGTGTCGAGTCCGTCCAAGCAGACCTCCTCCAGACGCTCGCAGCCTTGAAGGAGGCTCTCCATAGTGGTGACCCGCGAGGTGTCAAGGGGCGAGAGGTCGACCGAACGGAGGCTCTCGCATGAATAGAGGAAGCCGGAGAGGTCGGTGACCCGTGAGGTGTCGAGTGGCGAAAGATCGATGGACGTGAGCGCCTCGCAGTCCCAGAACATGCGGCTCATGTTGGTGATGTGCGCGGTGTCGAGTGGGGAGAGGTCTATGGCGGTGAGCGAGCGGCAGCGCTGGAACATGTAGCTCAAGTCTGTCGTTCCGGAGATGTCCACCTGCGTAAGGTCGATCTCCTTGAGACGGAACTGGTCGCGGAACATGTCGGGCCGGTACGAGAGGCCGCGTTGCAGGCCAGGCCAGCATCGTTCGAGTGTCATGAGTAGGCCAAGGCGCATCAGGGCGAGGCGCGTGGTATCGGTGGGCTGCCTCAGGGCTGCCTTCATTAGGTCGACGGGCTTGACGGGATTCCAATGCCAATCCCTCACCCGCTCTGCGGTATCGAAGAGGCTGGGGAGGAGGGCGGGGTCGCTCTCGGCTCCCTGCGCAAGTGCGCCACGCAAAAGGCGTTCGAAACGAGCGCGTTCGATGCCGTATGCGTCGAGCAGCTGCCTGCAGCGCATGGCCTCCTCTTCCGCATCGGTTTTAGAGCGGAAGGGGAAGTACGGCAGCTGTGTGTCTTCTTGGCCATACTGGGCAAAATGCAGAGCTCCGAGTAGCCAAAACTCGGGACCTTCCTCTGCGATGCCCAGTGCGGCTGCCTCCTCGCGGGCGAGCTGTCCCACAAAGCTGGTCGCATCGTAGAAGTTGCGCCCGTAACGCAGCTGCTCGGACACCATGTAGGCTCCCTCGCGCACCACGTCGCGTGGGTCCATGGGACTCCATGGGTAATAGTCAGGAGGATAGCTGCCCAGTTGTTGCTTGACCTTGTCGCAGAGGCGGGCTGCCTGCTCGGGGGTGTATCCCGGTACCGCTCCGCACCCATAATCCAGGGTGCTGAACTGGTCGCAGTCCTCCCAGTGCGCCCATCCGGTGAGCCGGCAGAAGGAGAAGGCGCGCAGGTAGTCGTCTTCGCCGTTCATCACATAGTCTTCGAGAACGTCAATCTCGTACTCGCGGCGCATGAGAGAGCGCCTGAGCTCGTACTGGTCGAGCCTGCGGCGATACGTGTCGGGTAGCAGGTTGCCAAACCGCATGCAGTTGTTCACGTGATAGAGGTAGGAGATGAGGTCGAGGTCATCGGGGTCGTCCGGGTCGAGCATGCCCCATGCACAGAGAGCCTCGAGGTTCGGGTTGAGGACACTGTGGCGCAGGTTGTGGGGCTTGCTGGGTTTGGGCTCGGGCTCTTGAGGCAGCCTGTGCAGGAGGCGCTGGGCAAAGCTGCGAACGCCCGTCTCCGTATCGTGGGCTGCGACCCCTTCCAGAAGGCGGCGCATCTTGGAGCCGTGCAAGGAATCCTGACCATTGAGCTTCCACAGGGATTCGTGGCGTATGCCGGGGTATGCGGCGTGCAGGGCCAAGTCGCACAGAAGGTCGGGGTCATCTATCAGCTTGAGGGCACCCCAAGCCCTTCCTCTAGACTCGACGAGTGCGATGCGGTATGCGTCCCACTGTCTCCCCAACGATGGCTTCTCTGGGGGAAGGTCCTCGGTGACGGCACCGATCTCGGTAGTGGCCTCAAGCGTGTCGCGGAAGCTCTTCAACACCGTGAGCAGCTGCAGGCGCATGATTGCCTGGGCGATGGTGTCGGTGGGGTGGTCGAGGAGCTCCCGCAGGGGGTCGTCTGCGGCAAGATGGGACTCCACGAGGTCGGGGTCGCTCTCCGCTCCCTGGGAGAGCAGCGTGCGTAGGATGGATCCCAGCCTACTGGCGATGATGCCGCGTGACGCAAGCTCCTGTCGGATGCGGGACCGTGCCTGCAGCTTGTCCTCCCAACCGACCTGTGGGGTGGAGAAGATGTCCATCCGGTAGTCCGAGACCGAGGCAAGGTGGAGCAGTCCCAGCAGCCAGAACTCGATGCCGGGGTTCTCGACGCCCATGACCTCCGCCTCCGCGAGCATGCGGAAGCGCGCGTACTCCAGCTGGAAGGTGCGTACGGCTGTGGTGGGTTCCCGTGTCTCCAAGGTGGCTCCTTTGCATGCGGAATGGCACCATGATACGGGATGTGACCTGCGACGTCGTGCGGTGTGATGCGGGTTGCCCCCTGACATGCGCCTCTCCCCTCAAGCAGCCCGACATCACGCTATGATGGTGAGCACAAGGGGGTATGTGCTATGAACTATCGCAATGACCGTTACGGTAACGAGCTCTCCATCCTGGGCTTTGGTTGCATGCGCTTCACACACAAGGGTGCGGCAATCGACTACGACAAGGCCGAGCGCGAGATCCTGCATGCAATTGAGCAGGGAGTCAATTACTTCGACACGGCGTATGTCTATCCGGGCTCCGAGGAGCTGCTGGGCAGGGTCTTGGAGAGCAATGGGGTGCGCGACAAGGTGAAGGTTGCCACCAAGCTGCCGCAGTACCTTGTGCATAGCGCTGCCGCCATCGACCGCTTCTTCGACGAGGAGCTGCGTCGCCTGCGTACCGACCACATCGACTACTACCTCATGCACATGGTGACCGATCTTGCCCAGTGGGAGAACCTGCAACGGCTGGGCATCGAGGAGTGGGTTGCCGCAAAGAAGGAAGCGGGGCAGATCGGGCAGATCGGCTTTTCGTTCCATGGGAGTACGGATGCCTTCATCGCGGTGCTCGAGGCCTACGACTGGGACTTCTGCCAGATCCAGTACAACTACCTTGACGAGCATACGCAGGCCGGTCGCCGGGGCCTCATGGCCGCTGCCGAGCGCGGGGTGCCGGTCGTCATCATGGAGCCGCTGCGCGGGGGCAAGCTGGTGGACCTCATGCCCGAAGAGGGCAAGCGGCTGATCGCGGCATCGCAGCGGGGCTGGAGCGCTGCCGAGTGGGCCTTCCGCTGGCTCTGGGACCAACCACAGGTGACCGTCGTGCTCAGCGGCATGAACTCCCTGGAGATGATTGACGAGAACTGCCGCGTGGCGGGCGAGGTCGAAGCCGGCCGGCTCACCGAGGAGGACTTTGCCCTGCTGGCGCAGGTGTGCGACGCCATCAACGCCCGCATGAGGGTGGGCTGCACCGGCTGTGGGTACTGCATGCCGTGTCCGCAGGGTGTGGACATCCCTGCGCTCTTCCGCTGCTACAACCACATGTACACCGAGGGCAAGGGGAGCGGGCGCAAGGAGTACTGGCAGACGGTGTCGTTGCGCAGGGAGAAGGCCTTCGCGCGCCAGTGCGTGGGTTGCGGAAAGTGCGAGCGTCACTGCCCGCAGGGCATCGCCATCCGCGAACAGATCCACATCGCCGACCGCGAGCTACGGCCGCTTCCGTGGCGCATGGCGGGGGACATCGCGCGTGCGTTTGCCGTGCGCTGACGGAGACAGCGGGAGATCCTGCCGCATGACGCGCGCGTCAGCGACGCGGGGTCATGTCGCCAGCGCGCGTTGTTGCCGCGGGCCGTGCACGCAGGGGGCGTTGGTCAAAGCAGGCCCAGCACGAAGGCGACGACGCAGCAGATGACGGCCACACTCACCATGTTGGCCCCGTACCAGGCAGCGATTGCCCCCACCACGAGGGACGCGATGCCTGCTACGGGCGTCTCGCATGAGTCGACGATGGCCGGGAAGGTCATGACGGCCAAGGTCACATAGGGCACGTAGTGCAGAAACGACAGCAGGAAGCGGTTCTTGAGCGGCTTGCGTATGAGTGTCAGGGGCAGCAGGCGGATGGCAACGGTCACCGCACCCATGACGATGATGCTCAGCCAGATGCGTGCGCTCATGCGGCATCGTCTCCCTCTGCGTCAACGGGACGGATGAGCGCTGCTGCCGCAGCGATGATGACCGTGAGCACGATGATGCGCGTACCGCTGCTCCAGGCCATGGTGAGGGGAATCAGGTGGGTTGCCGCATAGCTGGCCACAAAGCTCGCAAGCACGCAGATGCGCACCACCCGGTCCGTTCGGGCCGCTGGCATGATGACCGCCAGGAACATCCCAAAGAGCGACACGGAAAGCGCGGTCACCACGCGCGCGGGCAGCAGCTCGCCGGCAACGATGCCGGCGGACGTCCCGATGCACCACAGGGGGATGGACGAGAGCATCGCGCCGTACTGGTAGAACGGTTCCACGCGAGGCGTGGCGATGGCGAGGCCGAACAGCTCGTCGGTCACACCCAGTCCCACGCCGATGCGCTTGGCGAGGGACGTGTCCTGCGAGAAGCGTTGCGAGAGGGCGGTGCTCATCAGCAGGTAGCGGGCGTTGGTGACAAGGGTTCCGAGCGCAATCTCAGCGTAGGAGGCCTGTGCGGCGATGAGCGTGAAGCCCGCATACTCCCCAGCCGAGGCGACGGAGAGCAGGCTTGCCATGAACCCCTGCACCGCATTGAGGCCTGCCTGTCGCGCGGCAATGCCAAGCGAGAAAGCCACGGCAAGATAACCAAGGCCTATGGGGAGGCCGTCGCGCAACCCCTCGGCAAGGGGATGCGCCCTCCTTGGCGCCGATGGCGCTGCAGCCGATTGTGTGCTCACACGTTCCTCCCTTGCCCGCGAGCGAAGACGGACGAAGCCGCTTCGTGGTCTGGGCGGCCCAAGACAGTATAGCGGCCCGCACCGGCAGCGATGCGGGCCGCAGACAACGTCAGGAGCCTTATCCTATGCCTGAAGCTGGATGAAGTCCACGAACTCGTTGCGAATGTCAAGCGTCTTGGCGCGCGCGACGTAGAAGTCGTTGCCAAGGTCGTCGGAGAGCACGTCGGGCATGCGGCCCTGCATGCAGATGATGTCGCCGAAACGGTCCATGATCTCCTGATGCGTGTGCACGTAGCGGTGGCAGTCGCGGCGGCAGGCATAGACGCCGTAGTAGGTATCACCATTGGTGCCATGTGTGGTGGTGTCGGTGGTGACCATGTCGGCCCAGATCTGGTACACGTCGGCAGAGTGGGCGAAGTTGATGAAGTCGGGGGTGTAGCCGCCGGGCGCGCGCACGTTGACTTCGAGGCCCACGTAGTCGCCCTTGCTGCCCAGGCCCGGCTTGTCGGCGGTCAGGCGGAAGAACTCCATGTGCACGAAGCGGCTCGTGATGCCGAAGGCCTTGATGGTGGCCTTGCCTGCGGCAGCGAGCTTGGGATCGACGTCCGGGCAGGCGTGGTAGGCCACGTCGAGCATGAACTCGACGGTGTCGGCAATGGAGGGCGGGAACTCCGACTGGTTCTCGAAGAGCACCTCGCCCTTGGAGTTGACGATGGCCTCGTAGGAGCAGAGCTCGCCCTCGACGTACTCCTCGAGCACGTAGGGCTCGTCCAGGTCCTGGGCCAGCAGGGCCTCGAGCGCCTCCTCGTCCACGATCTTGCGGGCCCCGCCGGCGCCGACGCCGCGCTCGGGCTTGGTGAACAGGGGGTAGCCGACCTCGGCCGCGAAGGCGCGCACCTCGCCGGGGTCGGCGACGCGCACCTGGCGCGCGGTGGGCACGCCGGCGGCCGCGTAGAG
>CACYWP010000008.1 GCA_902778135.1 uncultured Coriobacteriaceae bacterium | reverse complement strand
ATGTTGAAGTTTACGCGTCGTGAGTCGCATGCGCATCGATCAGCACGGCAACGTCCCGCAGGAAGTCGTTGATTGCGCAGGCGAGGGCTGGCGGCATGTCCCTGCCCCTCAGGTTCCTCATGAGGCGCTCGGCGGAATTGGGCCATTCCTCGCAGTCTTCGCGGTACTCCTGGTACCAGCCCTCAGGCTCGTAGTCCTCGAGCCGAACGGCACCGAAGTCCTCTGGCCTCGTCATGATCACCTCACGCCCCATAGAGTCCAAACATCCAAACCATCTGACCATGCCTGATTGTAATGGATTGGCGCACACGATGAACTATTACGTCATACGGAGAACTGCCGTCGCAGACAACGAGTCAAACCAGGCGGCGGCGAGGGCCGGGGTCGGCTGGCTTGCCGATGTCGGTGGCGGGACGGTGCTCGTGTCGGAATGGGGGTCGTTCGAGGACACGTTTGGCCGATCGCGGGAGGATTACACGAAGCTGCTGTCGAGGTCAAACATCCGGTTCGAGAAGCTCACGAGGCACGTTCGCGGCACCGGAAACGTCCTCGTCGTGCACCCGGACAGGACCGATCTGGAGATAGTCGACAGGAGGTGGGCGGACGGTGACGTGATGGTGGTCGAGTGGGACCCGGGGGCCACGCTGTGGTGGCGCGGGCAGCATGAGGTCTGCGAGCTGGAGCCACCCGCCCCATAGGGCGGGATACCGTGGAAGCCGACGGTTCTGCGGTAGGCTTCACAAGTTGTGCCAGATCCGGCGCTGGAAGGGGATCTGGCACAAGGGAAGGCACCGGCCGGGAGAGATGGCCGGGCATCATTTCAATTTAGCAGGCGGTGCGGACACAAAATGCGCCGCGAGGGGAGGTGGTGGCGAGTCTGGTGCAGGAACCGAGTCCGAACGTTTTGCTAGTTTTTGGACGCGTTTTTGACTCGCAAGAAAAAAGGCCAACCGACGAGCGGTTGACCTGCGGATTTCGTGGAGCCGGATAGCAGACTCGAACTGCTGGCCTACGCATTACGAGTGCGTCGCTCTACCAACTGAGCTAATCCGGCGTCTCTGGTGCCTTGCGGCGATTTATAACTATACCCAACAGGGGGTACCCAATGCAAGACCCAATTGCGCCGTATGCCGAATCCCTACAGCAGGCGCAGGATGCCGCGCACCAGCCGCTCGAACTCGTCGGCATGGCGCCCCGCCTCCTCCAACACGCTCTCGTGCGTGACCGTGCCGTCGCCCGCATAGTTGGCGGCCAGCGTCAGCCCCAGAACGTTCATCCCCAGCGCCTGGGCGGCGATGACCTCGCACACCGTCGACATGCTGACGTAGCTGACCCCCAGCATCTGCAGCATGCGTACCTCGGCCGGCGTCTCGAAGCTGGGTCCCAGCACGCCCGCGTACACGCCCTCCTCGACGGCGATGCCCAGGTCGTCGGCAACGCCGCGCGCCAGCGTGCGCAGGTAGGGCGAGTAGGCGTCCGTCATCCCCACGAAGGGCGTCTCGGGACCCCGAAGGTCGCTGTCGCCCACCAGGGGGTTGACCCCCGTCAGGTTGATGTGGTCCGTCAGGATGCCCAGGCCCATGTGCGCGTTGCCTTTGACGGCGCCCGTGGCGCAGGCGAAGATAATGTCGCGGCACCCCAGGCGATGCGCATGACGCACGAGCGCCGTCACCTGCGTCGCGGAGTACCCCTGGTAGAGGTGGATGCGTCCGGGATAGACAACGACGGGGACCTCGTCGACCGTGCCGATCGTCACCTCGAAGCTATGGCCCGAGATCGGACGCGCGTCAGCGGGAAAGCCGTCGATGTCGTGGTAGTCGATGCGGCGGACGGGGTGCACGAGCGACCTCAGGTGTCCCAGGCCCGTACCCAGCACGACCGCAACCGGATGCTCGACCGACGGACGGCAGCTCTCAACGATATCTTCGGTCACCATGCAGACACCCTCCCCTTCCAACAGCTCCGCAAAGATGCCGTTGCCGCGAACCAACTTCCCGGTATGCGTCCCATCGTACACATAACCGACGCCACAGGAGGGGCTCTTGGCCTTGAGAACGGCCAGCGTCGCCCCGTGTGCGCGCGTCGCCTCCATAGAAGCACGGCTCCCGGACACGAATGCGTCCGTCACGTCGCACCCGTCGCGTGTCACGACACGCTCCCCCACCCGCTCGGCTGCGGCCCGCGGCACCGGCAGTCCACCGGCCACCTCGGGACACACGGGCAGGCACTCCAGATGCCCCGCCAGCCGCTGCACCGCAGCCGAGGGCTTGGCGTCGCCGTCATAGCGGCAGCGGCGCCCCAGCAGACACGCGCTGACGATGGCACGCATCACGCCGACCTAGGACACCAGTGACGAGGTCGCCAGGCTGGCCTGCGAGAGCAGCCCGTTGACGAACTCGGTCCACTGGGTGTTCGCGGTCACCGTGTTTGCGCTGTAGAGCTGGTAGGCGACGTTGTAGGCGGTCATGGCCGCCCCGTAGGTCGCCATGTCGCTGCGCACGTCGTAGTCCTTCAGTGCGGTGGCAAAGGGTCCCTCGCTGCTGGCCCAGGTGCCTCGCTCGCTGTCCCACTCGTCTCCCGCAAGCGCGATGACGTAATTGGCGTAGTCCTCGGAGGCCGCCTCCAGGTTGCCATCCTCGGGACCCAGGGCCTCCTCGGGCGGCACCGCCTCGACGGTCACGACCTGGGAGCGCAGCTTCGCCATGCAGGCAGACTCGCGCAGCCGGTCGTGCAACGTCTGGTCGTCCATGCTGAACGCCGTGGCCAGCGCACCATAGTCGTCGGTGTCGAAGGTCTCCAGCGCGTAGGCTGCGATCTCCTCGTCGCTCACCGTGATGCCACGCGCCTCGACCTCGCGCATGACCACGGCCGCCCGTGCCGCCGCGATCACGCTCTCGACGGAGGGCACCGCATAGCTGCCGTCCGCATTGCGGATGGCATCTAGCGAGCTGGACTGGGCGATGGCGTCGCGTGCCGTAATCTCGAAGACCTCGTCACCCACCACATAGGTGGCCACGACACGGTCCAGGTCGTCCTCGCCTATCGTCGTCATGCCCCCCAGGTCGCCGAAGTTGACGGGGGTCTTCAGCACGTCGCGGCCCACGTAGGCGCCACCGACCAGCGCAGCCGCCACCAGCAGCAGCCACACCAGCGTCGGGATGCGCGAGCCACGCCTGCGCTGGGGCGGAGCATAGACCTCCGCAGGTGCCAGCGAGCCGGACGAACCCGCAACGTTGTTCGGCATGCTACTCCCCGCCCTTTGCGGCAGCGATGATCTGGGACGAGTAGGCGCGGGTGAAGCCCTGGCCGTTCTCGGCATCGAAGCCCACACGTGCGATCAGGGCATCGCGGCTCTTGTCCGAGAGGTCGCCACGGGAGTACTCGAGCAGGGCAACCAGCATGTCGTGGTACTCAGGATCGCCGTGGTAGCACTGGACCGCCTCGTC
This sequence comes from uncultured Coriobacteriaceae bacterium, assembly GCA_902778135.1. GTDB lineage: Bacteria > Actinomycetota > Coriobacteriia > Coriobacteriales > Atopobiaceae > UBA1367. Next base: position 105,584 of record CACYWP010000008.1, on the reverse strand, counting down.
CAGCAGCGGCCACACCATGTCCGAGCGAGCCGGGTCAGAGGCACCCAGGCGGCACAGGAAGCGGAAGGCCGCGAGGCGCACCGTCGCGGAGCCGTCGTCGAAGAGCGATGCCTCCGCCCCGTCATAGCCCTCCTCGACCGCGTCGGCGTTGATGAGGGCGCACTCGCCCAGCGCGTCAAAGACCTCCCAACGGGTCTGTGCCTCCGGGCGATACAGCGCGTCCACCAGGTCCTCGACGAACGGCATCAGCTGGGACGCATCTTCGTGAGCGACCAGCGCGATCTGATGGGCCGCATCCTGGCGCGAGCGCCTGCGCGACCCCGCCAAGGCGCTGACCAGGTAGTCTGCGTTCATGGTAACGGCTTCGTCAGCCATGTGGGTCTCCTCTCTGTGGTGCCGGCCCGCTGGGTCGGCCTCTGCCCCTGCCGGCCATAGCGCGGCCGCAGGCATCCCGGTCATATGCCGGGGTCACTCCATCATGCGGGACCGGCATGGCCGGTGGGCCCGCGTCAATCGCTACTCGGAGAAGCCGTCGACCATGACGGTCCCGCTCCTCTCGTCCTGATGGATGGTGATGAAGCCCAGCTTGGCCGCCTCGCGCAGCAGCATGCTGAACGAGCGGTAGCCGTAGCTGCGCTCCGAGAACTGGGGGCGCTTGCGCTTCATCGTGTCCTTCAGACGCGACGCCAGCATCTGGCTGTCGCTCTCGCCCTGCAGGGCGTCAATCGTCTCGAACAGCAGCTGGTAGCAGGGATACTTCTCCTGCGACACCTTGCCCTCGAACGAGGGTATGCGCCCGTCGCTGACGATGTCCTCGTAGAACAGGAACTCGTCGCAGACCTCGGTCAAAAGCGAGCTGGTCGCCTCCTTCATGCCCACGCCGATGACCGTCTTGCCAAACTCCTTGAGCTTGGAGACGAGCGGCGAGAAGTCCGAGTCGCCCGAGAGGATGGCGAAGGTGTCGATGTGGTCCTTCGTCAGGCAGATCTCCATGGCGTCGACGGCCAGGCGGATGTCGGCCGAGTTCTTGCCGGTATAGGCGCGGTCGGGTATCTCGATCAGCTCGATGCCCAGCTCGTGCAGGGGCGTGATGGCGTCCGAGAAGCGCTGCCAGTCGCAGTAGGCGCGCTTCGCCGTGATGCGGCCCTTGTCCACCAGTCGCTCCAGGATGCGCTTGACATCGGGCTTGGGGCCTGCCTCCTGGTGTCCGTTGCGCTTTCTCCTCCCCGTTCCGAGGGCGAGGTTCTCATAGTCGATGAGAACCGCCATCGAGCTCTGGGTTGTCTCACTCATGTAGTGCTAGGTCCTTTCCTTGTGCGCCGAACCCTACCGGCGCGTCCATACGGGCTCCGCCCGTAGGAAGGTGTCGTTCAGATCTGGCGGGGGTCGACGAAATAGCGCTGGCGCGCGGGACTGTCCGGCCCCTGGCCGTCGTCCGCGGGCATCAGCGACCAGTCGAGCCCTGCCGCCACGGCATCGGCCTCGTTGGCATAGAGCAGGGAGAGCGCCTGGGTGCCCTTTCGAGCGCCACCAATCTGGCAGAGCATGTCGACCAGGTTGAGCGAGGTCTGGGTGGCAGGCAGGCTGAGCTGCAGGTCGTCCGCCACCTCGAGCGCCAGCCCCAAGTCCTTGCGCAGGTGCTCGGCCATGAAGCCAGGCTCGTAGTCGCCCTCCAGCGCACGCGGTGCCACGCGTTCGAGCTGGGCGGAACCGCCCATGCCCGCACCGACCATCCTTGAGACCACCTCGGGCGAGAGGCCCGCCTCCTCGGCCAGTGCCAGCAGCTCGGCGGCACCCGCCAGGCACGCCGCCACCGAGATCTGGTTGCAGAGCTTGGCAACCTGGCCGGCACCGGGCTGGTCGAACCAGTAGATGTGCGACGAGAAGGCCTGCAGCGGCGGAACGACCGGCTGGGCATCCCTCTCCGAGATGCCGGCGATCAGCGTGAGGGTGCCGGCGATGGCCCCCTGGTCCCCGCCGGTGACCGGGCAGTCGAAGGCGTGCTTGTCCCAGGCCTCGGCAGCATCGTGGATGTCACGCGCCAGCTGGGGCGAGCTGGTCGTGAGGTCGATGAGCCAGGCGCCTGGCTTCGCCGCCCTCAGCAGCCCGTCGGTGGCAAGGTAGACGTCCTCGACATCCTGGGGATACCCCAGCATCGTGAAGACGACGTCCGCGTCACGCGCGGCCTCTGCCGGGCTGTCGGCCCAGCGGGCACCCCGCGCGACCAGCTCGTCAGCCTTCTCGCGCGTACGGTTGTGCACGGTCAGGCGATATCCCGCATCCAGCAGGTGTCCCGCAATCGGGGCACCCATGATGCCGGTCCCCACGAAGGCGACCGAACGGGCCTTGTCTTGCGTCATGTTTTCTCCCGCCCTGCCGCTACTGCGCGCCACGTACCTTGCGAGCGATGCGGTCGGTCAGCGACAGCTTCTCGCGGCGGTCGGTGCCCCAGAAGGCTATGGCGACCATGCCGGGTCCCACATGGCTACCGATGACCGGCGAAATGGTGCTGCGCAGTACGACGACGTCCTCGCAACCCTTCTCCTTGCGAATCTGGGCCTCCAACCAGTCGGCATCCTTCTCGGCGTCGGCCGAGGCGATGCCGATGGGCAGGAACGTGTCGTGGACGTAGTTGTCGCGGAAGTCCTGGAGTATGGCACGCAGCGCCTTCTTGCGCCCACGGCACATGCCACGCAGGGACAGCGCACCTGTGCGGTCGTAGGTCAGCTCGGGCTTGATGTCCAGCTTGCCACCGACGTTGGCCGCCGTGGGCGGGATGCGGCCACCCAGGCCCAGCCAGTGCAGGCTGTCCAGCGTGAAGTAGCCCTGGATGAAGTAGCGTGCGTCCTTGGCCCAGTAGTAGAGCTCCTCGGCCGTCAGCCCCTCGGCCGCCTGGCGTACGACCTCGAGTGCCAGGAGCTCTGCCGCCATCGAGGGGCACAGGTTGTCCAGGACGTAGATCTTGGACTCGGGGCGTGCGTCCATGATGGCCTTCGCCGCCTGGCGCGCGGAGTCGATCGAGGACGAGAGCCCGCCCGTGAATCCCAGGTAGAGCACCGGCAGTCCCTCTGCCAGCTCCTCCTCGAAGATCTCCATGTAACGGCCCGGCGTGACGGCAGCCGTCGTGATGCGCACGTCGGGGTTCTTGCGCATGTATTCGTAGAAGTCGTGCGGGTCGCGCGTCTCCCACAGGTCGTCGAGGAACTCGCCCTCGGGGGTCACGTAGCTGAAGGGGATGACCCGCACCCCCAGCAGACGTGCGACCTCCAGCGAGAAGTCGCCCGGCGAGTCGACGATGACCCTGCAGGTCCGCTGGCGGTGATACGCGCGGCCGACGTTCGACACGTCGGCCGTGGCGCTGTCTTGCCCTATTGCATCAGAGATGGTGTCATACGACTTGACGTCCTGCTCCATGGTGCTCGCAATCTCTATGGAGGACGCCGCTCTACTCGTCGTCCTCGCTCTCGATACGCGGCTTTATTATGCCGTATCCACCATTATGACGGTGATAGATGACGTTCACGAGGCCAGTCGTCGCATTTTCGAAAACATAGAAATCGTGACCAAGCAGATCGGTCTGGACGAGGGCCTCCTCCTCCGTCATAGGCGTCAGCTCGATGATCTTCTCGCGCACCAGCTGGTCGTCCTCGTCGGCAGGTTCGATGAGGTCGGCGAGGTTCTCGGCGGTGACGGCCTCAAGCTCGGGATGGGCCAGGCCGCGCGGCGAGCGCTTGCGCTTGTCGACGACCTTGGTCTTGTACTTGCGCAGCTGACGCTCGACCTTGTCGGCGGCATCGTCGATCGCCACGTTCATGTCGTTGGAGCTGGCCGTGACGCGCACGACGCTGTCGCGCACGTAAACCGTGACCTCGCAGGTCCTGCGGTCGGGGTTGGAGGGATTCTTGTCGACCCTCAACACCACGTCGCAGGTCATGGGCTGGACCTCGAACACCCGAAGGGCTTCGCCGATCTTCTCGTTGACCCGCTCGCGCATCCCATCGCTGACGCTCATCTTGCGACCCGAGATCTTGATGTCAACCATCGATGCCTCCTAACGTCGTGTGTGGTCCTTGAAGGCTGAGTGGCTTCACGCCTTGTATAAAGTACATACCGAATCGGAAATCCGCGCTACGCCTATTCGCCGAGTGGCGCATCGCCGCAGCGACGCCTTCGCACCCACTCGGCAAGCGGTACGCAGGAGGGCAGCCAGACGGCTGGGACAAAGACGTGCCCCCCTCGTCCGTTCTGACGAGGGGGCACCGTCGCGCTCTGGCTTTTGGCCGCAGACCCCTACAGTCCGGTGACGGCAATCGAGCCCGCATCCGACCCGTCGTCGACGTTCTCGGCCGGGGCTGGTGTGTCGTCCGCGGGCACGTTCTGGATCTGGGAGTCGATCGTCAGCGTGGGCATCTGCCCCACCCAACGCATGCGGATGAGCTCCAGGATGCCATTCTGGGAGATGGAGGCGAAGGCGGTCTGCAGCTGGCTGGTCAGCTCGGCATTGGAGGTACGCACGGCGACGCCTGCCGTCACGGGGCTCTCCAGCGAGCCCGCGAAGGTGATGCCCTTGTGCAGCGATGCGAGGTAGGCGCCCGGATAGGCCTCGCACAGCACGTAGTCGACCTCTCCGGCAGACAGGCCCTCGAAGGCCTCGTTGAGGTTGGCGTAGGTCTTCTGGCTCATCTTGAGGCCCGTGCCGTTGAGCATCGCCTCTGCCTGGGAGCCGCCCTGCAGGCCCACGCTCTTGCCACCCAGGTCGGTGGGGATGGAGACGGTCGTGTCGCCCTTGTGGAAGAAGGAGATGGCTGCCTCGACGTAGGTGCCTGCGATGGTGATGTCATCGGGGTTGTCGGTGCGGCCGTTCATGATGACGTCAACCTCGGGCCCCAGTGACGAAGCGTCGCTGACGGGGATGTAGCGGACCTTCAGGCCCAGCTCGCTGGCCAGCGCGGCGGCGATGTCGACGTCCATGCCCATGAGCTTGCCAGCCTCGCCCTCGATGCACAGGGGCGCCGTCGAAGTCCCCGTCTTGACACCCACCGTCAGATAGCCGGGCAGCACCAGCGCGTCATCGCTCAGCGTGGAGACGTTGTCAGCCAGCACGCTCTGGCGCGCCTCCTCCACCGAGGTCGTCACACCGATCGGCAGCGTGAAGCGCGGGATGTTGAACTTCTCGAGGTCGATGTCGGGCAGGTCAGGCAGGTTGATGCTCGAGAGGTCCGGTAGATCGATGGGTACCTCGATGTTGACGAACGGAATCGTGCATCCCGTGAGCGCCGTCGTCACCGCCAAAGCCGCAACAGCCGCACGAACGCGTCCCCAAGTCCCCTGAGCCATGCCTTCGACCTTTCCGTCTCGCGCGGCCGTCCGCCACGCGCCTGCAATCCTTCGCGTCTCACCCAGCTGACCTGGTCTTTGCCCCCACACTCGCGCACTGGGACGTTCGCTCGGCACGCCGTGGCGCCCTCACTACTGGCCCTCTCGCCCGCGAGGCCGGATGCCTCTTGCGTCTGACGGGCGGTACGACTTACCTCTAGGACGAGCCATGATCGTCGCCACGCGCACGCGGCGGCTTACGTGGATCCCTTGGGCCTCGTCTGCCATGGACTAGGGGCTGCCTATGCAACCCCGCAACCACAGACCTGAATGAGACGATAGGAAGTATACCAGCTACCAGCCCAACGGATGCACAAGGCTCACCAGACGCGGGCGAGCGCGCAGGCACTGACCGCTCGGGCCCCTCGCCCGAGCAACGCCGTCGCGCATGCCTCCATCGAGGCTCCCGTCGTCACCACATCATCGACAAGCAACAGGTGCAGGCCGCTTACGTCATCGGTGACCTCGACGGTGCCCATGAGGTTGCGGGAGCGCTCGTCGCGCCCCAGCCGCCTCTGGTCGAGACCCTCCTCCCGCACCAGCACGTCGGCCAGGGGCAGGCCCAGCAACCAGGACAATTCCCGCGCCACCAGCTCCATGTGGTCGAAGCCGCGACGGCGATAGGCCGCCCGCGTCGCCGGGACGAAGCAGAGGGCATCGGTCGAAGGCGGGTCGTAACGCCCGGCACCATCGGAGGCGGGCCAGGCAGAGGCCTCGTCGAGCGCCGTCGCGATGGCTGCGGCGACGATGGGCGCCAGCCGCAGCTCGTGCGCATCCTTCAGGCCGGTGGCCAGCAACGCCCCGGCACCCGCCAGCGGCCATGCGCAGACACAGGACCGCGTGGGCCATCCACCCTTGCATTGGGTGCAGGTCAGCTGACCAAATGGCGCCCCGCAGTTGGGACAGGCATAGCGCTGCTCTATCCAGGGAAGATGTGCGCGGCACCGATCGCAGAGCAGCTCGCCCGGCTGGTCGCAGATCGCGCAGCGCGTCGGCCACAGCAGCTCCTCGAGCGCCGCGCCACACCCCCTCATGGAGATCCTCCCCCATCGAGTGCGTTGGGCAGGTGGCTTTCGGCCCATTGTCTGCGCTTTATTTCGGATTTGAGATCGTTTTGGTCCCGTTGTCTGCGCTTAGTCGCGATACTTCCGAGCGGTTTGCGTTGTCTGCGCTTTGAACTGCGCAAACTACGGCGTTTTCTGCGCAGGAGCGTGTGACACTCTTCCGGGAACGCAGACAACAGTACCTGCGATGGCACACCCATTCGTTCCAGCATGGTTACACGTCATCCAAAGGCGCGCGATGATGGATCTCCCGGCGGTATCCCGCCAGCCGAGCCAGCAGCGCATGCTCGTCATGCCACCTTTTGGTGTCGAACAGCCGTGCGAACAGACTCGCGCGTCTCGACAGCAGCCGACCGCTCTGGCTGGACACCTCGATTCCCAAGAGTCGGCCCAGTCGCATCGCCTTCTGCTCGAATCTCTCGAAATCGAGGGTGTCTTCCGTGCGCACGCTTACCAAGTCGATCCCCTCGTCGCGAATCACCTCGCGGCGCTGGTCGTCGGAGAGCACCTTGCCGACATCTATGGTCATACCTTCGCCATCAGCATCCGATGTGAGCAGGTGGTACTGCTTCCCATCATATTCGGCAATCGCCAGTATGTGCCCATCGGCATCCCTGTATACCTCGTCAGGCACAAGGTAGGACTTGCCCAAGGCCTTCTGCGACTCACGGGAGAGCTCTATACGACCGTTGAGCGTGGGCTTGGGAAAGCCGAACCCTCCCATGCTCGAAGGCAATGTGAAAGAGAGGAACATGCTGGTCTCCCGCGGGGAGTCCGAGCCATCGGCAGCCAGGGCGATGGCCTTTCTGGCTGCCGCGCACCCGTGACACGGCCCAAGCGCGTCGAGGTACTCGCACATTCGGTCGCAGCTGAGCAGCTGGGGACGGTTGACGAACGACCCGCTCTGGTCGTGCGCGATGGAGTAGGTCCCGCACAGCTCGCAGGCAAGCTCCACCAGATGCAACGTGCATCCCCCTCGCCCAAGCAAGACCAGGCACAACTCCGGCGAGCAGACGTACAGCCCATTCTCCACCCAGCAGAAGGAGTCCTGCGGCAGGGTGCCCCGCAGCACCATCATCTCGAGCGAGGGACAGTAGTGCGTCCTGCTCGCAGATCCGACAATGACGTCAAGGATTGCATCACCCAGCGCACGCACGGTGGAGAACGTCCGCAGGTCGCGCACGCGGGCATAGCTCCGCCGCAGATCCGGCTGGTGGCCATCGCGCACGGGCATGTCGACGACACCGCGGGAAGCCGCCCGCCACACCAGCAGGGAAGACACAGGACCCAGCACATACAGGACCTCTTCCATGTGGAATCTCCTTTCGCCCAAGGGGCATCCATCATCGCAAGGCGACGTTGTCCGAGGCCACGCTCCCAGTCGCAGCCAGCTGACACGGGCCGTCGACTTTGGCACCATGCCGTCATTTGGGCTGGTTGGCGATGCGTCCCCCGGACGACGAAGCTCGCAGCTGGCGTAGAATCGATCGAAGGGCCACGTACGCGCACACGACTTCTACAAGGGAGCTGGGCATGGCGACACAACTGGTCAGGTCGTTCGAACCGGTCATCTGGCCCGATAGCAGGGTTCTCGTGCTGGGCACGGTTCCCAGCCCCAAGTCGCGCGAGAACCAGATCAACTACGGCAACCCACGCAACCGCTTCTGGCCGACCATCGCCCACCTGTGGGACGAGGATGACCCCCGCACCAACGAAGGGCGTTTCGACCTGCTCAGGCGACATCATGTTGCGCTTTGGGACGTATTGGAGAGCTGCCAGATCCGGGGGGCGTCGGACGCATCGATAGCCAACCCCATCCCCAACGACATCGCCCGCGCGCTGGAGCTGGCGCCCATCGCCGCCATCTTCACGACGGGAACGACCGCCACACGCCTCTATCGCAAGCTCTGCGAGCCTGTCTGTGGCATGCCCTGCACGGGCCTGCCCTCCACGAGCCCGGCGAATGCCGCGTGGTCGCTCGAGCGACTTCTGGAGGCCTATCGACCGATTCGAATCATCGCTGATGGAGACACTCTGTCATAACCGACTGTCCCCTCGGCGCTAGGACAAGGACGACAACAGTTGTTTGCGTTTCGGTCGAGGTCGGTTCGAGGGCTACGCAGACAAGGCTGTATTCTGTGCAGACGAAACCGCAAACAACGCAAAGCGCTCATGACGGGCCACGCAAAACGCAGACAACAGCGGCATATGGCCGAGAAGCCCTCAGAAAAGCGCAGACAACTCCAGGACCCGTTAGCCAGACGTCTCGACTGGCATTTATGGCCACAACGGCGTCACCGGCACACGATGCGCCAGGACCCTATAGCCCGAAGAGACGATGGGCGTTGTGCCAGAGGGCCTCGTACGTCTCCGTGCGCGCAGCCACACCCGCCTCGGCACGAGCGGTGGCGACGACGTCCGCGGAGAAGGCCACCATCGCCGGCTCGCACTCCATGCCGCGCAGGGGCACCGGAGCCATGTACGGACTGTCCGTCTCGGACAGCAGCAGGTGGGACGGGCAGGCCACGGCAGCATCCCGTATGTCCTCCGAGCGAGTGAAGGTCGCCGCGCCTCCGAAGGCGACATAGCAACCCATGTCGACGAACGGCTGCATGACCGATGCGTTCGAGGTGTAGCAATGCAGGTCGCAGCCGGCAGCAGGCACGCCATCACGCTCCAGGACCTGCGCCGCCTCCCGATGCGCCAGCGCCTGCTCGTCCCCTTCGGCATCACGGATGTGCAGCTCGACGGGCAGGCCCAGATCGTGGGCCATCCGCAGCTGGGTGGCAAAGGCCTGCAGTTGCTCCCGGGGGTCGCACCTGTTGTAGGGTCCGTAGTCCAGGCCAAACTCGCCGATGCCCACGCATCGCGGGCTGGCCAGCAGGGTCTCCATTGCCTGCCGCACCTCGCGGTCGGCATTGAAGTCCGCCGCCCCATAGGGATGGACCCCTGCCCAGAGGCGCACATGGTCCAACAGCCCGTCAGCGACAGGGCCCATGGGCCTCACGCCCCAGTTGACCAGCTGCTCGACGCAATCCCCGGCATGCTCGACCATCCGCTCGATGCGCTGCAGCAGCGCCTGCGCGTCGCGGGCGTCACCCGCCGGGTCGACAGGCACTCCCAGCAGGGCAACCCCCGCAAGGGATGCCCGCGCCAGTGCCATGGCCGCATCGTGCTGGTGAAAGTGCGTCAGATGCCCATGCGTGTCCGCCAGGGGCGCCCCTGCGACAGGCAGCTCGACTGGCTGGCCCTTCCCGTCATGGAACAGCATGCCATCCTCACGCGTCAGGGCCATCAGCTCCTCGCCCGAAATGCGATGCTTCTTCGACATGTCTACCTCCGCTCCAAGGCGGCAGCCAGACGCACGAAGTCGGCAGGGGCCAGCCTCTCCGCCCGTGCGCGCGCATCGATGCCCGCCACCTCGAACGCATGGTCGAGCTCGTCCCTCTCGAACCCGTTCGATGACATGGAGTTCCGTATGGTCTTGCGACGCTGGGCGAATGCCGCATCGATGACGGTGGCGCACCACGAGGCCTGGCCCTCGTCAAGCGCCAGGCCGGTCGCGGGATCGGCCATGGGGGCACGGTCCAGGCGAATGACCGCCGAGTCGACGTGTGGCGCCGGCATGAAGTTCGAGGGCCCGACCTCGAAGCGGCCGGTCGGTCGAGCGTAAAGGGCGAGCTTGGCGGTATAGGCCCCGTATGCCTTGGTGCCGGGTGTCGCCGCCATGCGGTCCGCCACCTCCGCCTGCACCATCACCACCACGCGCTCGACGTGCGCCATCCGCTCGAAGGCTCCCAGCACGACGGTCGCCGCAACCTGGTAGGGAAGGTTCGACACCAGCTTGGTGGGCTCGGGATCGAGGCCCTCGATGCCCAGGGATGCGACCGCGTCGGCTAGCTGGTCGGGACGGACGCGCAGGGCATCCCCCATCACCAGGGCGAAGCGCTCGGAGTCCTGGGCGCAGGTCTGTACAAGCACCGGCTGCAGGCTGCGGTCGGCCTCGACCGACACGACCGCCCCGACGTGGGGCAGCAGCGCCACGGTCAGCGTGCCGATGCCCGGACCCACCTCGAAGACGACATCGCGGTCGCCCAGCTCGGCCAGGTCGAGTATCTTGCCGATGATCGCATCGTTGACGAGGAAGTTCTGCCCCAAGTGATGCTTGGCGGACAGGCCAAACTGGTCCAGTGTGGCACGTGTCTCGCGCGGGCTGGCCAACCAGGAGTGCACAGGCATGCGATGCTCCATCCCCTTCCTGCGACAAGGCTCCCCGAACGACGAGCACGCCATCCGGGGAGCCCCAGTACGGGTCTTGTCGGGTGCCTACTTGCTCTGCAGGCGCGGGAAGAGCGCGTCGCCCTTGGTCACGGGGACGCCACCCGCCAGGCCGCCCCAGGCGCAGATGCCGACCAGATCGTCGGTCAGGGCCTCGTCGGCAAGCGACATGCGACGCAGGACCTCCTCGGAGGTTGCGGGCATGAAGGGCTCCAGCAGATGCGCGCAGATGCGGATGGACTCCAGGAGGTTCGCGATGATGGAAGCCAGCTCGTCGGCACGTGCGGGATCCTTGGCCACGGCCCAGGGAGTCGAGTCCTCGATGTAATGGTTGGCGGCGTGCACCAGCTCCATGATGGCATCCTTGGCCTGCACGTACTCGACCCGGTCCATGTGGGCGCAGTAGCGCTCGGCGATGCCCTCGGCGATGTCGCGCAGCGGGTTGGTGGCCTGCGCCCACCCCTCGGGCAGCGCGGGCGTCTGGCCGTCGAAGTACTTGGCGCTCATGTTGAGCGAGCGGGAGACCAGATTGCCCCAGCTGTTGGCCAGGTCGGCGTTGTAGACCTGCTCCATGCGGCCGTAGGAGATGCCACCGTCCTCGCCCGGCACGCAGTCGGTCATGAAGTAGTAGCGATAGCCCTCGACACCCAGCAGGTCAATGACGTCCTGCGGCGCGATGGCATTGCCCAGGGACTTTGACATCTTGACGTTCTTGCCGCTCTCGTCGTCGCGCACCATCAGGAAGCCGTGGGCGAAGACGTGCTCGGGCAAGGCCTCGCCGATGGCCATCAGCATGGCCGGCCAGATGACGCAGTGGAAGCGGATGATGTCCTTGCCCACGACATGGAACTGGGCGGGCCAGCGACGCGCGTACTCGTCGGCCATCTCGGAGTTGCCGAAGCCGACGGCGGTCGCGTAGTTGAGCAGGGCATCGAACCACACGTAGGTGACGTGGCCGTCATCGAAGGGCACCGGGATGCCCCAGTCGAAGCTGGTGCGGCTGACGGAGATGTCACGAAGACCACCCTCGACGAAGGAGCGCACCTCACGCATGCGGAAGTCGGGCATGACGAACTCGGGATGCTCGTCGTAGAGGGCGAGCAGGCGCTCCTGGAAGGCAGACAGCTTGAAGAACCAGGACTCCTCCTGCACGCGCTCCAGCGGGCGGCCGCAGTCGGGGCACAGGTGCTGGCCCTCGGTGTGACGCTCCTCGTCGGCCTTGGCGACCTGGGTCTCGGTGAAGTACGTCTCCTCCGGCACGCAGTACCAGCCGTCATACGAGCCCTTGTAGATGTAGCCGGCCTCCCTCATGCGCTCCCACAGGTACTGGACCGCGTCGATCTGGCGCTGCTCGGTGGTGCGGATGAAGTCGTCGTTGCTGATCTCCAGCGTGTTCCAGATCTCGTGGAAGGCGGGGGCCAGGCTGTCGCACCACGCCTGCGGCGTCATGCCATGCTCCTCGGCTGCCTGCTGGACCTTCTCGCCGTGTTCGTCCAGACCGGTCAGGAACTTGACGTCGTAGCCGACGGAGCGCTTGTAGCGGGCCATCACGTCGCACAGGATGGTGCAGTACGCGGTGCCGAGGTGCGGGGCGGCATTGACGTAGTAGATGGGGGTGGTGATAAAGAAGCTGGGCTTGTCTGCCATGGACTTCCTCCTGATGACGAAGGTTGCAACTTGCCTATTGTACGCCAACGCACGCAGTTCTGGCGCGACATGGGAAAGGAGGCTTTCCGTCCCCATCGACCTCGCGGGGAGGGCTCGTGGGACCTGCCCGTTCGACTGCCCGGCCCAGAGACACCAGAGGGCCCTCCCGACCGTTCGGTCGAGAGGGCCCCATTGACGTACAGGTGCCTGTGTCTCCTAGCCCTTCATGCGCAGGACCCAGGTGAACCAGTTGCCGATGTAGTCGCGGACGCAGATCTCCTCGCCCGTCTGGTCGCCGGGACGGGCACCATACCCGATGCCACCGTTCTCGTCGCAGTGGGCACCGACGCGCTTGTTGTCGCCAAGATAGAGCTCGACGTGGTTCTGGTCGTGCAACAGGATGTCGCCACGCACCAGGCTGGAGGTATTGCCGTTGTAGGGGATGATGAGCCAGCCCAGCTTCGAGAGCTCGGTGCGCATGTTGCCGGTCCATGAGGCCTCGCCGGTGGGGAGGCCCGCCTGGCGCAGGGCGGTGACGACCATGGAGGAGCAGTCGTAGTCGGCCGGTCCCCAGCGATCGATCTGGCTGTAGCCGTGGGTGTTGTCGTTGGCCAGGTTGAGCGCCCAGTTGAGGTAGGTCTCGATGATGGTCGTGACGCCCGCCTTGATCTCGCTCAGCTTCCCGTTGTTGTCGGCGGTGTACCACTTCTTCGTGCTGAACTCGTAGAAGGTCTTGTTGAGGGTGACGTAGCCGGTCTTGGCCTCCGTATAGTGCGCGTAGCCCTTGGCCGAGTAGCCGACCTTCGCGGCCCAGGCGCCGTCGGGGGTCTTCTCGAGGTAGTAGCGCTTGAGCTTGCCGTCGGTGGAGTACTTGCTGGTGATCAGCCATCCCTCCTTGCCCATGGTCTGCAGCTGGCCGTTGTTGTCGGCCAGGTAGACCCAGTCTCCGTCCTGGGTGACGGTGCGGATGACATAGCCCAGCTTGGACAGGGTGTAGTGCGCGTAGCCCTTGGGAGAGTAGCCGACCTTCGCGGCCCAGGCGCCATCGAGGGTCTTCTCGATGTAGTAGCGCTGGAGCTTGCCGTCGGTGGAGTACTTGCCGGTGACCATCCAGCCTTCCTTGTCGCGGGTCAGCATGAGGCCGTTGTTGTCGGCAAAGTAGACCCATCCGCCGGACTCGAAGATCGAGCGGGCGACGTAGCCGGTGTCGGACAGCGTGAAGTGGGCATACCCATCGGTGGAGTAGCCCGCGACGGACGCGTGGACGTCCCTGTCAATGTAATAGCGCTGGATCTTGCCGTCATAGGCGGCCGTGACCAGCCAGCCATCGGCCTCGAGCTTGCCGTCGTTGTTGGCGAGGTAGGTCCTGCCACCCGTCATGTACTTGCCGCGCACGACGTAGCCCTCGGGGCGCGCGTAGGCACGGTAACCGGCGATTGCGGGATCGGTGAGGGCGCTGCGCAGGGCAAGGCCATCGGCACCCATCCAGTAGCGCTGCGTGCCATGGCCGAACTGGTTGGTGACGAGCCAGCGGTTGGAGGCCAGGACGCCGTCGTTGTTCGCATACGCGAGGTTGGTGGCATCGTAGCCGCGCAGCACGTATCCCAGGTCGACCAGGCCGAGGTAGTTCTTGCCATCGACCCTGAAGGTACCCGTCTTGGCGGCGCCGTTCTCGATGTAGTAGCGCTGCAGCTTTCCCTCGTAGGCGTTCGTGACCAGCCAGCCCTTGGCAGTGGGCAGCTTGCCGTTGTTGTCGGCGATGTAGAGCTTGGTGTCGGACGCCTGGAGCCTGCCGCGCAGGACATAGCCCTGCTCGGTGGTGTAGTGGGCCCACACGGAGCTGCCGTTGCCCGCGTTGTAGCCGATGCGGGCCGCATGGACGCCCTCGTCGACGATGAAGTAGCGCTGCAGGCCCTGACCGTAGGCATTGCTTACGAGCCAGCCGGGGTTGGCCAGCTTGCCGTTGTTGTCGGCCAGCCAGACGTAGGTGCCATTGTTATAGATGCCGCGGACGATCCAGCCGTTCTCCTGGGCCCAGGCATAGTAGCCCGCGCCCCACTCGGGCCTGACGAGACCGTTCTTGAAGGTCTCACCCGTCTTGGATACCCAGAAGCGCTGGAGCTTGCCGCCGTCGGACTTGACCGTCCAGTGGCCGCCGGCCCAGGGGCTCGTGGCCGGTGCGGCAAGCTGCTCGGGTGCGTCGTCCGTCGCCGGCTGCCCGGCTGCGGCCGCAACGTCGCCGTCGGTCTCGGCGGGTTCCGTCACGTCGAGGGCAGCGGGCTCGTCCTGGGTGGCCGCGGCCTCGTTGGCAACGGCCTCGCCATCCGACGCCTCGTCGGTTGCGACGTCGGTGTCGTCGCCGACGCCAATGCCGCAGTCATCGGGCAGGACGTCGGCTTCCTCGTCCTGGTCGGACACGGTGTCGGCCGCGGGATCGGACGTCTCGTCGACGTCCGGGGACTCGGCCTGGACTACCTCGTCGTTCGTGCTGACGGCGTCGATGACGGGCTCGTCCTGCACGGCCATCGTCGTCTCGACGACGGCAGCCGCACCCTCATCGGCAAGTCCGTCCTCCGCCAGGGCAATCGTGGGTGTCGTCACAAGCGCAGCCGCCACGCATGCTGACGCTCCCAGGCGCGCTAGGCGCGCGCCGAAAGGCAGCATGGCTGCATTAGTCACATGATGTCGTCTCGTGGAGCGACCCGTCATAGTACCCCCTCACGTGGAGAAATACGCTGGTATACCAGTCTATGGCAGGTCGTGCAACCTCCATCATGTCTCTAGACTTCTGAAACGCAGAATCCGCCATCGGGACAATAGCGGGGACACGACAGCCTGCCACTCCTCCGTGTCGGGCCCTGCGCCATCTACCAGGTGCTGCCGTCGTGGGTTCGCGTCCGGCGATAGTTGGCGAGGTAGCCGGCAAAGGCGGGCGAGGTGTCCGAGTTGCCCGAGCGCCACATCTTGTGGTCGATGATCGTGCTCTCGAAGCCATAGTAGCCATCGATGTAGGCGATGAGGCCATCCAGGGCCCGTAGCTGGGCCTCTGGGTATGCCTGGTTGCCCGAGTGCACCAGCTCGATGCCGATGGACCAGGCGTTCATCCCATAGTCGCTGGCCCAGCTGCCAATGCCCACCGTGCCCCTTCGGTCGTCGCGCGAGGACTCGGAGATGCCATAGTAGCCATTGTGGCCCGTGTCGCCAAAGCCCGCGTGATGGGCGATCTGGTCCATGGAGACGCATTGGACGACGCTGCCGTCGCGGTTGACGATGAAGTGCGAGGCCACCGCGCTGCCGGAGGAGAGCCATCCGTCGATGATGTTCCAGGCGTTGCCGCCGCCCTCGGTGTCGTGCAGGACGATGTAGCGCTGGTGCTCGGGTCCCTTGTAGCCATGTTCGAGCGAGGGCCGCAGGGACTGGATGATGTCGACCGGAACCGTCT
Source organism: uncultured Coriobacteriaceae bacterium (assembly GCA_902778135.1). Classification (GTDB taxonomy): domain Bacteria; phylum Actinomycetota; class Coriobacteriia; order Coriobacteriales; family Atopobiaceae; genus UBA1367. Next base: position 89,777 of record CACYWP010000008.1, on the reverse strand, counting down.
TGGTCAGCAGGCCGTCGTTGTTCGCCCGGTACCACGTGCCGTCGATGGGTCGCATGGTGTTGCGCATGACATAGCCATCGTCGGTCGTGAAGTGCAGGTAGCCATCGGACGAGAGCCCCGCGCGCGCAACGGCGATGCCGCCCTCGATGCGATAGAGGTAGTAGCGCTGCAGGACGCCCTTGGTGTAGACCCCCGTGACGCGCCAGCCGCCACCAGCCGGCGCGCGACCCTCGTTGTCGGCGAGGTAGATCGTCGTGCCGCTCTTGTAGGTGCCGCGGACCACGTATCCCTCGGGACGCGTGTAGTGGGGCCAACCGTCACTCGAGGCGCCGGGACGGGCCGCATAGACGTCCCCGGCAACCCGGTAGAGGTAGTAGCGCTGGAGGGTGCCCGAGGTCAGGGCACCGCTGACGAGCCAGCCCCTCAGGGGACGGGAGCCGGTCTTTGCGTCGGACAGCCCCAGCAGGCGGCCGTCCTGGTCTGCCAGATACAGGTCCGACCCGCTCTTGTACCTGCCGCGCACGACATAGCCCTCGGGCCTGGTGTAGTGGTCCCAGCTGGCCTTCGAGCCACCCACGCGGGCGACGCAGGCACCCGTCGCCTCGTCGCGCTGCAGGTAGTAGCGCTGCAGGCCATGGCCGTAGGCGGAGCTGACCAGCCAGCCGGCGCGAGTGGGCGCACGCCCGTCCTGGTCGGCGAGGTAGACGGTCGATCCGCTCCTGTAGGTCCCGCGGACCACGTAGCCTTGGGGACGGGTGCAGTGAGCCCAGCCATCCGTCGAGTAGCCGACACGGGCGGCGCTGATGCCACCATCGACGGCATGCAGGTAGTAGCGCTGCAGGCCCTGGCCGTAGGCGGAGCTGACCAGCCAGCCGGCGCGAGTGGGCGCACGACCGTCCTGGTCTGCCAAATAGACGGTCGATCCGCTCCTGTAGGTCCCGCGGACCACGTAGCCCTCGGGGCGCGTGCAGTGGGCCCATCCGGCCATCGACGCACCGACGCGGGTGACGCAGGCGCCTGTCGCCTCGTCGCGCTGCAGGTAGTAGCGCTGCAGGCCCTGGCCGTATGCGGAGCTGACCAGCCAGCCGGCGCGCGAGGGCATACGCCCGTCCTGGTCGGCGAGGTAGACGATCTCGTTTCCGTCGCCATCGGTCGTCCCATAGGCGCCGCGAACGACAGGGCCCTCGGGACGAGCATAGGCCCACCAGGCACCATCCCCCTCGTCGGGCGAGATGACGCGACCCATCGCAAGGTGACCATCGGCGTCGAGCCAGTAGCGGTTCAGCCCGCCGCTGGTGCCATCGGGAGCCTCCTGGGTGACCACCCAGCCCCGCACCTGCCGTCCCCCACGCCAATAGCTGATGCCATCGTCGTCGACGGCCCATCCATCCTCGTGCGTGGCCGGTGGGGCCTCCTGCTCGTCGACAGCCAGCGGCGCAGGCTCTTCCGCAGCGTCCGGCGCCGCAGGTCCCGACGCATCGTCCTCGGCAACCCGTTCCGGGGCACCGCCCGCCACGACCGGGTCGACCTCATTGGCCACTCCCCCATCGGCGGTGGCATCCGCGGACAGTTGGTCTTCCGTCCCCTGCATGACGGGGGCCGCCTCGTCAGTCGCCTGGTCCGACTCGGTCGTCTGGTCGTCAGGCAGCGTGAGAGCCACGTCCTCCAGCGATGCGACTGGCGGCATCGCGTCGGCAGCCCCCTCCCCCGTATCGGCACAGGCAAGAGTCGGGGCGAAGGACAGGGAGAGAGCCAGCAGGCCCGACAGCAAAGCCCCTGCGACGCGTCGCGAGACGCCAGTTCCAGTCGATTGCCCGACCATCCTGCCCCCTCCCGTCCGAAACGGCAAATGGTCGCCGCGCCGCGAGGCGCTCAACCCCTGCCGCGGGACAGCGAAACCACCTGATCGTACACATCCTGTCGCGCCAGTCCGCGCTCTCGTGCCAGACGCTTCGCCAGTGCGCTCTTTGGCTCCCCCGCCGCAAGCCCCTCGACGATCGCCTCGTCCAACGGCGCGAGCGAGTCGTCCTTGGCCGCGTCAGCCTCGGCCGACGTCGGCGGCCCGATGACGACCACGCACTCGCCGCGCAGCCCCTCTGCCTCGTCGCGCTGTGCGATGCGCTCGGCCAGACGGGGGGCAAGGTCGCGCACGCACTCCTCGTGCAGCTTGGTCAGCTCGCGCAGCAGCGCCACCGTACGCTGGGGGAACACCTCGGCAATCACCCGCAGCGTCGATGCCACGCGGCGAGGGGACTCGTAGAGCACGAGCGCACCGGGCACCGGTGCGAGCTCGCGCAGGCGCGACGTCATCGCGCCACGCTTGCGCGGCAGGAAGCCCTCGAAGAAGAAGTGCTCCATCGGCAGCCCCGACGCCACCAGGGCACACGTGACCGCCGAGGGGCCGGGCACGACCTCGACACGCAGGCCGGCATCGAGGGCGGCGTCGACCAGACGCTGGCCCGGATCGGAGACGCCGGGCATGCCCGCATCGGAGACGAACGAGACGTGCTCTCCCGCGGCAATGCGCTCGACCGTCGCGCCGACGCGCCGGTCCAGGACGTTCTCGTCGGCACGCACCAGCGGGACATGCAGGTCGAAATGGGACAGGAGGCGTGCCGTTACGCGCGTGTCCTCGCACAGCACCACATCCGAGTCGCGCAGGGTCTGCACCATGCGTGGCGAGGCGTCCGAGAGGTTGCCGATGGGCGTGCCCACGACCGAGAGCAGGCCCACGCCCGCCTCGGCGGCCATCAGTCGAGCATCCTTCGCTCGAAGGTCGCAAGGGCGACCCGCGCGTCCCAGCCCACCAGCCGGCCAGAGGTCTTCCAGGTCTGGAAGAACCAACCGGGGCAGTTGGAGAATGCCGAGAGCTGCTCGGAGACGTATACGCGGGCTAGGGCGATCTGGCCCTCGGGAGTCATCATCGTGTCGGCATAGGGCAGGGACGCCGACCACTTGCCCACCATCGTGGGCAAGCCGCTGCGCTCGGCGCGGTCCAGGTAGCGCCGAGAGCGATCGACCAGGGTGCGCACGGCCGAGGGACCGGCGGCATCGACATGGTCGGTGTGATGGAACAGGTGGCAGTCCAGCCAGACGTTGTGGTAGGTGTCCTGGGCCATGAACTTGCGCCAGTCCTTCGGTCGTCCCGCGTCGGGCAGCACCACCAGGGCGTCCTCGCCCGCGTAGGTGCGCACCGTGTCGTAGGCGTCGCGGTAGTAGTTGCGCAGGGAGTGCATCGGCACGCCGTCGGTGAGCGTGAAGCCCTTGCGCACCTGCGTCACCGGATCGTCGGCCACCTCGATGCCCAAGAAGCCCATGCGCGTGCCATAGCGCTTGCAGAGGGCGGCCATCACGTCGAGCAGGTCCTCGCGGTACTCCTTGAAGTCGACCTGGTCGCGCACCAATCCCGCGCCGTCGCCGGGCGTGCCCGGCGAGACGGCCAGCACTACCAGCACGCCCAGACCGACCTCCTCGGCCCAGTCGAAGGCGTCGTCGACATGGGAGATGCAGCCCACGTAGGGCCCCGGCTGGGGTCCGCGCCGACCGAAGCAGTACCAGGGGACGGGCAGGCGCACCGCATTGAAGCCACGCGAGGCGATCTGGGTGAAGTCGGCCTGCGAGAGGAAGGAGTCGCGATGGCGCTCCACCAGATTGCGGTAGCGCTCCTGGCCGAGCGAGAGGATCAGCGTCGGCTCGTCCAACGCGCCCGAGTCGGCAAAGAGCTCGGGCGTGACCCACGACTCCAACGTCAGCCAACCGGCTAGGTTAACCCCATGAAAGGCCCGAAGCAGCATGTCCGTCCCAACTACGCAGAAGGCGACCATCGGTTTCGAGTGTACACCCCTCGACCGACACAAATGGGCCCGACGAAGGGTTACTTTGCACATTCGTAAGTCCCTGTCCGAACCTGACACCAGCGCACCGTCATCCTCCGGTGCATGGGTGACGAAACGGCCCCCACGGCTCGAGGGCTGTGGGGGCCGCGTGCGCCGCCGGAGTCCCGAAGGGAACCTTACGGACGATAGATGGCGCAGTTGTTGGGCGTCTCGTAGACGTCCACCTGGCATACGGGCAGGCCCTGGGCCAGGAGTCGGTCGCAGAGGTGATGGGCCAGGTTCTCGGAGGTGGTGCGGAAGGGCAGCATCGTCAGCGAGAAGCCCTCCGCCTCCAGAGCCGCGACCGTCGCCGGGGCCAGCGAGCCCTCCTCCACCAGGAAGGTGTGGTCGTACTCGAGGGCGAGGGAGCGCACGGCGCGCTTGAAGACCTCGAAGTCCAGCACCATGTCCTTCATGGTGCCGTCCTCCCGCAGGCTCTCCTGTTGGATATAGACCACCATGCGCCACCTGTGGCCATGCAGGTTCTCGCACTTGCCGTAGTAGTCGGTCAGGAAGTGGGCGCTGTCAAAGCTCGCCTCGGTCTTCAGCTGGTACATCGCACGTCCCCTCGGTCGTGGCGGCTACTCGCCGGACGGGGCGGACGGGGCCTGGCCCTCGCCGCCGGCACCCTTGCCGCGACCGCGCCCGCCGCGATGGCGGCGACGGCGCTTCTTGGCCGGCTGGCCCTCTGCGGAAGGCGCTTCGGCCGACGTCCGCTGCTGGCTCTGGGGGGCAGGCGCCTTGTGCTTCGGCTGGGACTTCGTCTGACCGCTGCCCTGCTGCTGGGCACCCGCCGCGTTGCCGCGGTCGCCGGGACGACGCTTGCGCTTGGGTTGCATGCCGCGCGGCTTGTCCTGCTGGGCGGCCTGCGGCGGCTGGGCCTGTGCCTGCTGTTCGGCGGACCCGTCGCCGGCTGCGTGGTGACGGCGCCTGCGTCGCGCGGGTGCCTGTGCCGCGTTCTTGGGCTGCGCCTGGGCAGTGTCCTCGGGCTTGCCCTGCGCGGCAGCCTCGGGAGCGCCAGCCTGGGCCTTGCGGCGGCGGCGACGCGACCGGCTGCCGCCCTCCCCCGCGGCCTCCTGGGGCTGTGGGGCTGCAGGCTGCGGGGCGGCATTGGCCTGGGTGTCGCCGCCCTGCTTGCGACGGCGGCGGCGCGGCTTGGTCTCGACGAAGATGTCCGACTCGTCGAAGGTCTCCTGCGGCAGCACGCCATTCTGTCGGTCGAGCTCCGCCAGGGCCATCTTGATCTCGGGCGATTCCAGGCGGTCCAGCGCCGCGCGCGTCACCGTGTCGGGACGGCACGGGCAGCCCAGCTCCTCGGACTTCTTGTGCGCCGCCTCAGAGGCCTCCATGTCGGCCAGCGCGACACGCACCAGCTTGCCGTTCTCCAGGCGCAGGCAGATCTGCTCCTTGGGGGTGTCGTACTCGATGATCTTGCCCTTGCCCAGCGGGGTCTCGATGACGGCGTTGCGCTTCGGCGCGCGGCTCTTGAAGTCGCGGTATGCCTCGAACTCGTAGCGCAGGCAGCACATCAGGCGCCCGCAGGCACCGCTGATCTTGGTGGAGTTGAGCGGTAGGTCCTGCTCCTTCGCCATGCGGATGGAGACCGGCTCGAACTGCTTGCCGAAGCGGGCGCAGCACAGCTCCTGGCCGCAATGGGCGAACCCGCCGATGATGGCCGCCTCCTCGCGCACCCCGATCTGGCGCATGTCGATGCGCTCGTGCAGCTCGCGCGAGAGGTCGCGCACCAGCTGGCGGAAGTCGACGCGCTCCTCCGCGGAGAAGTAGCAGACGGCCTTGCCGCCGCCGAAGATGTACTCGACCCCCACCGGCTTCATGTCCAATCCCGAGGCCGCCACCAGGCGTCGGAAGGTCGGGAAGGCCTCCTCCCCAAGGTCGGCCAGGCGCTCGGCGCGATCGAGGTCGTCATCGTCGGCCACGCGCAGCACGGGCTTCAGCGTCGCGTCGCCAATCGTGTCGTGCAGGCGCTCGTCGTCCATCTCGATGGCATCCATCGTCGCCAGGCCGATCTCGTCGCCGCGCTCGGTCGAGCAGATGACGTGGTCGCCCTCCTCGGCGCCGCTGTCAGCGGGGTCGAACCACAGGTCGCGGGCTGCGTACTTGAACTTCACCGGGATGACGGTGGGCATGCGAGTGCCTCCTTGACACACAGGAGCATGACCTCGAAGGCCAGCTGGGGGTTCACGTTGTGCGAGATGTCGTCCGCGGCTTGCGCCACGGCCTCGAGCGCCCGCACCGCACCACCAGTACAGGTGCCTGCGGCGATGCGTTCGACGGCATCGGCGACGTCCTGGTTGACGATGGGTGTCGGGACTCCCTCGCAGCGCGTCAGAACGTCGCGAAGCAGCGATTCGGCGGCGGCAAGGGCTTCCATCATACCCGAACGCTCGCGCGCCGTAAGTTCGCGCTTCACGCTCTTCTCAATTTGCGTTATTGCCCCTTTGGAGAGGTAGTCCTCCCGGCCCTCGATCCGCCGCTCCAGCTCGCGACGGACGGGGTCGTCGGCCTTGCCGCGACCCTTGGCGGCAGGCCGGCCCTGCGACTCCCAGACCGCCTCGACCAGGGCACGGGCCGAGCAGAGCACGTCCCACTCGTCATCGCGCGCCAGCTCGCCGATCGTGCGCACCATCAGGCGCCGCACCTGGCGACGACCCGACGAGGCAAGGAACTGCCCGGCGCGCTCCGGTGTGCCGGCGACGGACAGGGCGATGCGCGCCTCGGTCTCGGACGCCCCGACGGCACGCTCGACGCTACGCACGGCGATGCCCGGCGACACGATCTTGAAGGGCACGCGCTGGCATCGGGAGACGATGGTAGGCAGGATGGCATCCACCGTGCGCCCCACGAGGATGAAGTACACGCCGGCGGGAGGCTCTTCGATGGTCTTGAGCAGGGCGTTTGCCGCCTCGCGTCGCAAGAGTCCCGCATTGGTCAGGATGTAGACCTTCGACTGTCCGCGGACGGGCGCCAGCGGAACGTCGTCAATCAGCTCGCGCACCTGCTCGACGAGGTATCCCGAGGCGCTCTCGGGATCGACCACGCGCACGTCGGGATGGGTGCGATGGCGCACGCGGATGCACTCGTCGCACGAGCCGCAGCCACCGTTGGGGCACACGATGCATTGGGCGAGCGCCAGGGCGGCCTCCGTCTTGCCCGACCCAGGCGCACCCAGGAAGAGGTAGGCGTGCGAGAGCTGTCCGCCCACCGCCGCGCGCGCGAGGAAGTCGCGCACGCTGGGCTGGTCGTCAAGGACCGAAAGCGCCTGGGGCAGCGTGACGGCAGGGGGCATCAGGCCTCCTCGCCTTCCGGCGGCATGGGCAGCACGTCAGCCAAGGCAGCCAGCAGCCGCTCGAACACCTCGTCCGGGGTGCCCACCGCGTCCACCAGACGCACGCGGTCGGGCTGTTCCTGGGCAAGCTGCAGGTAGGCAGCGCGGATGCGCTCCTGGAAGGCGATGCCCTCCGCCTCCAGGCGGTCGGCGCCGCCCTTCGTCGCGCGGGAGAGCGCCACCTCGGGCTCCAGGTCGAAGACGACCGTCGCGTCGGGATCCAGGCCGCAGCTGCCCAGTGCGTTGCAGGTATCGACAAGCTGGCGGTCAAGGCCGCGGCCACCGAACTGGTAGCCATACGTGGAGTCGTAGAAGCGGTCGCAGACGACCACCGCCCCGCGCTCGAGGGCCGGCTGGATGACCTGGCGCACCAGCTGGGCGCGAGAGGCCTCGTAGAGCAGCAGCTCGCACTCGTCGGCCATCTCGGCGTTTGCGGGGTCGAGCAGCAGCGCCCGAATCTTCTCGGAGATGGCGGTGCCACCCGGCTCGCGCAGCGCGACGACCTCGACGCCCGCCTCTCCCAGCGCCTCGACCAGCCTCTGCGCCTGCGTCGACTTGCCGCAGCCGTCGATGCCCTCCAATGTGACGAACGTTCCCGCCATGGCCTCCTCGCCCCTCCCGGTCCCGATGGACAGACTGGTCCCGTCTGCCGCTAGCTCTTCCTCGTGCGCGTGGACCCGCGCTTGCCACCCGAACGCCCACGACCGGAGGAGGCGGCCTTCTCCTTGCCCGGGCAGTCCATGTTGACGCAGATGCGCCAGGGTCCGCGGGCGGTGGTCACCTCGACGATGGGGGCGCCACAATGCTCGCACGTATCTCCCGTCGCATGCAGCTCGCCGCGCTGGGGCAGCGGGTAGCTCGTGCCGCACTCGTCGTAGTTGGTGCAGCGGATGAAGCGCTTGCCGCTGCGCTCGCTCTTGTGGGCGACCAGACTGCCGTGACGGCCCGCCGCGGCACAGACGGAGCACTCCCCCACGACCACGTCGGGTTCGGCGTTGGTGGGACAGGCGGGATTGACGCACTGCTCGTAGGCGCGCTGGCGGAACGGCTGGCACTTGATGCGCGGCGCACCGCACTGCGGGCATACGCCCGCCTCGCCCTCGATGGGGATGACCTTGACGCGCGAGGGCACCGGGTAGGTGACGTCGCAGTCCGGCCATCCCATGCACCCGATGAAGGATCCGCGCGTCTTGGCGGAGTTCTTCATCACGAGGTCCTTGCCGCACTTGGGACAGACGCCGACCTTCGCGTCGGCCGTCACCGCGTCGGCGATGGCCTCGCCCAGGTCCTCCTTGTGCTCGATGAGCGCGTCCATCATGCCCGCCAGCAGCGCCCGCGAGTGCGTGACCACCTGGTCCTGGGTCTCCTGGCCCTCCGACACCTTGGTCATGTCGTCCTCGAGCTCGGACGTCATGTCCGGCGAGGTGATGCGTGGCGCGTAGCTGGTCAGGGCGTCAATGACCGCCATGCCCAGCTGGCTGGGCTCGGCAGGGTCGTTCTTCAGGTACTTCACGTCGTAGAGGCGCTGGATGATGTTGGCACGGGTGGACTTGGTGCCCAGGCCGCGCGCCTCCATCTCCTGGATCAGGCGCCCCTGGCTGTAGCGCGCGGGAGGCTCGGTCTGCTTCGCGTCGAGCTGCATGCTATTGACGTCGCAGACGTCGCCCTCGGCCAGCTGCGGCAGCTGGTCGTCCTTCTTCAGGCCGAAGGGATAGATGGCACGGAAGCCCGGCTGGGCAAGCACCGACCCGCTCGTGGTGAAGGGCTCGCCCTCGATGTCGAAGGTCAGCTTGGTGCCCTCGATGGTCGCGGGACCCATCAGCGTCGCCAGGAAGCGGCGCGCGATGAGGTTGTAGAGCTTCCACTCGGCCGGCTGGAGCTTGTCGGGGTCTGCCGCCGCGGTCGGGTAGATGGGCGGGTGGTCGGTGGTCTCCTGCTTGCCCCGCGTGGCCGTCAGCTTGTCCTGCGACAGCAGCTGCTGGCAGGTGGGGGCGTACTGGGGCACGGCGGCCAGCGTGCGAACGCAGCCGCGCAGGTCCAGCGATCGCGGATAGACCGTGTTGTCCACGCGCGGGTAGCTGATGAGGCCGTTCATGTACAGGCTCTCGGCAAGGCGCATCGTACGCGCGGGGCTGATGCCCTCGGAGGCGGCGGCAGCCTGCAGGGACGTGGTGTTGAAGGGTGCGGGCGGGCGCTGGGTGCGGGTCTTCTTCTCGATGGAGACGACACGGGCGCTGGACGCGTCGCGCACCCGGGCAAAGACCGCCTCTGCCTCCCGCTGGTCCTTGAAGCGGGCCGTGGCGTGCGTGGCGCGGAAGTCCGTGCCGTCCTTGGCCAGCTCGCCCCAGACCACCCAGTAGTCCTCGGGCACGAAGGCCAGGCGCTCGCGCTCGCGCTCAACGACGATGGCCAGCGTCGGGGTCTGCACGCGACCGGCGCTGCGCACGTTGCCCAGGCCGCCGAAGCGCGCCATCGTCAGGTAGCGCGTGAGGACCGCGCCCCAGACCAGGTCGATGTACTGGCGGCTCTCGCCCGCGTCGGCGAGGTTCTGGTCCAGCTCGACGAGGTTCGAGAAGGCGTGGTCGATCTCCGCCTTGGTGAAGGCGGAGTAGCGAGCGCGGGAGACCGGCGTGTCAGGCGCGACCTGGCGCATCTGGCGCAGGGCATCCGAGCCGATCAGCTCGCCCTCGCGGTCGAAGTCCGTGCCGATGATGATGGAATCCGCCTTCTTGGCCAGATTCTTCAGGGCACGGATGATGCCCTTCTCCGCCGGCAGCTTCTCGATGGGAGCCCACACCAGATAGGGCAGGCTGGGCACCTTCCAGCCCTTGATGTCCACGCCGTCGGCGAGGAAGGGCTTGCGCTTGGACTTGTAGGGAGGGCGCTCCAGTCCGTCGGGCAGGTCGGCGGGCAGGTGCTCGCCTTCGGCGGTCAGGCCGTACCAGCCCTCCTTCTTGTCGAACTTGAGCGTCGGGGGGAAGTCGGGGGCCATGATGTGGCCACGCAGGCCGATGGTGACCCACTCCTCCCCGTTGACGGAGAATCGGTAGATGGGCGTGTCATAGACCTTGTCGGCCTTGGGGCGGCCGGATGTGGACAGCAGCCGCGCGATCTGCTGCGCTGCGTCGTTCTTCTCTGTGACTACCAGCTTCACGTGCATCCTCTGGTTTCTGTCGTTGATGCGGCGCCAGCGAGCGTGCCGACGCCAACCGTGTCACGACACTATACCCAAGACGGCAGACAGGATATGGCGAAAGCGTGATGGAGTCGCATTGTCTGCGCTTGGAGGGGCGGACTGACCGGACGGGGGCGAACCCCCATCAGGAAGGACCACCCCACCCGACGAAAGCGTCGTTGTGGGGTGGCCATGGGGTTGCGGACGATGGAATCGGTCGCATGGGTGCGGCTAGTCGTCGAATGCGTGCTCCTCGTACTCCTCGCGGCTCCAGTACAGCGACTCCTTGCCATCGCGGGCAACGAGGACCTGGCGTGCGATCGCGAGGGCGACCTCGTAGAGCACCACGAGCGCCGAGAACATCAGCAGCATCGTGACCGGGGAGCCGTCCGGCGTGATCATGGCCACCATCGTCAGCAGGCCGACGTAGATGATGCGCCACTGCTCGCGGAAGGTCCGGTAGGGCACGACGTGCAGCACCGACAGGTAGAAGATGACCAGCGGCAGCTGGAAGCCGATGCCAAAGCCGATCTCCAGCAGCATCATGATGCTCAGGTAGTCCTCGGCATCGGCGATGACGTTGGCGAAGTCGTAGGACTGGGCCAACAGCCAGTCGAAGGCCGCGGGCTGGATGATGAAGTAGCAGAAGACCATGCCGATGAAGAACAGGGCGATCATCGCACCGACGGTGGGCACCAGCCACTTGCGCTCCTTCTCGTGCAGCGCCGGCAGGATGAATCCCATGATCTCCCAGATGATGATCGGCAGGCACACGATGACGCCGAAGAACACGGCGACCTTGAAGCGGATGGTGAAGCCGCCCAGCACGCTGATGACCGTCAGGTCCTGGCCCTCCGGCAGTGACGAGCGGATGGGGTCGAGCATAATGTCGATGAGCGTGGGCGTGGCGAAGTAGATGACCACGGCGGTGATGAGCAGGGAAACCACCACGATGGTGAACCTGCGGCGCAGCTCGCCGAGGTGATCCATCAGGGGCATACGTGCTGGTCCGATAGGCATAGCGGTGTGGAAGCACAGGCCTTAGGCCTGCTCGCCTCCGACCTCCTTCCCCTCGGTCGTGTCGGTGCCGTCAGGGGCGGGGGCGTCGGTGGGAGCTGGGTCGGCGGCAGGGACAGCCTCCTCGGCGGTCTCCTCGGCTGCCGCCGCGGCCTCGGCCTCGGCAGCCTCCTCCTTGGCCTTCTCCTTGGCGGCCTTGAAGCTCGAGCGGCCCGTCCCCAACGCATAGAGCGCGGCGGCGCTGGTGTCGGGCTTCTCCTCCTGCTGCTCCTGCGGCTCCTCGTCGACGGACGCCTCCGGCCCGGACTCCTCGGCGTCGGCGTCGGCGGCCTGCGCGGCGGCAAGCTCCTCGGCCTCGCGGGCCTTGCGCTCGGCAGCCAGGCGGGCCTTGCGCTCGGCGAAGGTCTCCTTGTGCGCGGTCGTCTCGCCGGCTTCCGCGTCGATGTCGGCGTCTGCCGCCAGGGCGGCGGCGCGCTCCTCGGCCGTCGCGCGGTGGCGCTTGCGCGTGCCGGTGTCCAGCGGGTCTCCCATGGCCTCCTGCAGCGGGTCCATCACCTCGGACTGGACGACCTCGGTGAAGCCCTCCTGGGCCTGGCGGAACTGGCGCAGGGCACGGCCGATCGTGCGACCCATGCCCGGCAGCTTGTCCGGTCCGAAGATCATGAAGCCAAAGGCGACGATGATGAGAAGTTCGGTCTCTCCGATGCCAAACACGCCTCGTACCTCCCGCGTCTCTTAGCCTTGGGTCGCATCGGCGCCCAGTTCGAGCGTGATGCCCAGAAGGTCGAGGACCCGCTTGACGTTGCGCTGGGGGTTGCGCACCCCGAAGCCGATGCCCAGGTCGATGGCACGATGGGCGGCGCCGACCAGGACGCCGATGCCCGTCGAGTCGATGTAGGGGACGTCCGCGAGGTCGACGTCGACGCGGCTGGCTTCGGCGTCCAGCGCCGCATCGACGGCGTCGCGCAGCTCGGAGGCGCAGGAGACGTCGACCTCTCCCGAAGCGGCCACGACGATGGCGCCATCCGGCGTGGTCGTGGTGGTGATGGCAAGCGACATGTTGTTCCTCCTAGAGGCCTGCTCCCAGCGCGTCCTCGAGCGCCGCGGCGCCACCCGTGCTGGAATCGGTCGATGAGCTGCTTGCGGACATGCTGGCCAGACGCCGGTTGGCGTAGCTCTTCGCGCCGTACTCGTCGTCGGGGTCGGCCTCGACGGCCTTCTGGTAGGCGGCACGCGCCTCATCGGTCGAGCCCTCGTTCTCGTAGAGCATGCCCAGGTTGGCCCATGCGGGACCATACCCGGACTCCTCGGTGGTCAGCGCCTCCAGGTCCGCGATCGCCTGGTCGGTGCTGCCCGAGTAGTACACGCACAGCGCCCGGTTGACCTTGACCGCAGGGGAGTCGTTGAGCTGCAGGTATTGGTCGAAGTAGCCGATGGCCTTGCCGAACAGGTCGTTCACGTGGGCCACGCCCTCGTCATCGGTGGCATAGGCCCCGGCCGTGCTGGCCCACGACATGTAGTCGTTGCCCAGGTTGAGCAGGGTGGCCAGGTCCTGGGGGTTGTCCTTCAGCTTGGCCTCGAGGGGGTCGACGACCGTGGCGTAGTTCGCGTCGACCGCGGCGATGCCCGTCGGGACGTCCTCGTCGGTCGCCGCGTCGTCTGAGGAGGCCTCCTCGGCATCCACGGCCTGCGTGGCCTCCTCCTGCGGCTCGGCGGCGTTGTTCCCAAAGATGTACGTCAGCGAGGGCAACATCATCGACAGCGCCATGATGACGGCAAAGATGCCTACGGCGATGCCCGTCAGCTTCTTGTTGCGCTCGCGCTTCAGCTCTGTCTTGCTCTTCTCCTCGACGACGACCTTGCGTCCCTTTGAGGACTTGATGCCGTTGTCCGTCGGCTTGATCTTGGCGCGTGCGAGACGCTTCTTGGCGGTCCTGCCGGAGCTACCCGGACCCTTGTCAGCCATGCTGCTTGACCTTTCGACAGAAATGGGTACACAACCCTAAAATTCTAGGGGTGCGCCTGCGCACCGATGCGCGGGAATCGTGATTCTACCGAATCTCTGCGGAGAGGGCGACCCCTGGTCGCGACAGGCCTAGCCCTGGCGCGCCTCGAGGGCCAGCTGGGCGGACACCAGCCGCACGGCCACGACGAACACGTCGAGGGCATCGGACAGGCTCTCCAGGCTGGGGAACGTCGGCGCGATGCGAATGTTGCTGTCGAGGGGATCTGCCCCATACGGCCAGGTGGCACCCGCCCCCGTCAGAGTCACGCCCAGCTCCCTCATCAGCGCGACGATCCTCTTGGCGCTGCCGTGCGGCCCCTCGAACGAGACGAAGTATCCACCGCGGGGATTGGTCCACGTGGCCACGCCCGCGTCACCCAGACCCTGCGTCAGCTTCTCCTGCACCAGATCGAAGCGCGGACGCAGGATGGCGGCATGGCGCGCCATGTGGGCACGTATGCCGTCGACGTCGCGCAGGAAGCGCACGTGCGCCAGCTGGGTCAGCTTCTCCGGTGACACGCGCATGATGGAGAAGGCGGCACGCAGCTCGGCGATGTCGTCGGGGCTGGCCGTGACGAAGGCCATGCCGGAGCTGGGGAAGGTCACCTTGGCCGTGGAGGCGAACTCGTAGACCAGGTTGGTGCGTCCCTGCTCGGCGAGGGCATCGAAGATGTTGAGCAGCTGGTCGCCCCCGTCGTAGAGGTCATGGACGACGTAGGCGTTGTCCCAGAAGACCCGGAAGTCGGGGGCTGCCGGGCGCAGCGCCGCAAAGCGGCGGACCGTCTCGTCGGAGTAGGTGATGCCGGTGGGGTTGGCGTACTTGGGCACGCACCAGATGCCCTTGACGGACGCGTCGCCCTGCACGAGTCGCTCGACCTCGTCCATGTCCGGGCCGGTGGGTGTCATGGCCAGCGGCACGTTCTCGATGCCATAGCGCTCGGTGATGGCAAAGTGGCGGTCGTAGCCGGGGCTGGGGCACAGGAACCTCACGGGACCCTGGGCAATCCAGGGGCGGTTGCCGCCGATGCCCTGCGTCAGGGCATTGACGACCGCGTCGTGCATCAGGTTGAGGCTGGACGAACCGTTGACGATGACATTGGCCGCATCCACGCCCAGCAGGTCGGCGGCCAGCCGGCGAGCGGAGGGCAGGCCGTCGGGGGCGCCATAGTTGGCGACGGGAGCACCCTGGTCGGAGAGCTCGACGTCACCGGTGAGCAGGTCGAGCATCGGGCGGGACAGGTCGGTCTGCTCCGCCGAGGGCTTGCCGCGCGCCATGTCCAGCGACAGGCCGCGCGCGCGGATCTCGTCCGCCTGCTCCTCGAGGTCGCGAATCGCCTCGTCGAGCTCGGCAGTGGTCATTTCCTCGTACACGTTGCTCATGGCTCTCCCCTGTCCATCTGGCATGCGGGCATGCGTCCGCACAGCCCCCTCGGTGGCGGCGTTGCCAAGAGTATACGCAACATCGGTCGCAAGTCCTGTTACCATATGCCACATGAAAACGTACGATTACACAGACCACGACGCCGCACCGGCCGGCAGCTCCCCCGCCGCCGAGTATGGCGAGCTGCAGCAGCTGGTGGAGGCGCTCTATCGCGAGGTGGGCCCCTCGGGCTCGGTGTCCCGCCTGGACGTCATCATGCGCGCCGAGATCGACGACCTCAGCGACGACCTGCGCGAGGTCGTCGACCTGCTGCCCGGGGGCTCCTACAAGCGCGCCCGCCTCTGCGACCAGCTGAACTCCATCATCACGGCCCATGGCTGGGGCTTCGTCTACGGCACCGTCGAATAGCGCCAGAGGCCTCGCCCCTGCTCCAAGCGAGCAGTCAGGCGCTCCGCAGCCCTCTCGGGACCATGGGAAACGGGCGGGTAGTCCGCAGAATGGTTACTCCCACTCGAGGACCTCGCGACGGCGCAGCTCGCGACGGCGCTCCTCCTCGCGACGCTCGGCCTCCCACCTGCGCTCCTGCTCTTCCGCCTCGGCGATGATCGCATCCATGCGCCGCTCGCAGACCTTGCGGAAGCGCCGGTAGTCGCGCAGGCTGTCGGGGGTGGTGGCTATCTTCTGGTAGTCGTTGAGCAGGTCGGCGGCCTCGAAGACGTAACCGTCCTCCACCAGGATGTCTATCACCGCGCGCAGGAAGTCGATGCGCGTCGCCATGCCATGGCTGTCGAGACGCCACAGCTCGTAGCCATACAGCAGGTCGTCGACGTTGCCCGTGCGAT
The DNA here is from genome assembly GCA_902778135.1 of uncultured Coriobacteriaceae bacterium. Lineage (GTDB taxonomy): Bacteria > Actinomycetota > Coriobacteriia > Coriobacteriales > Atopobiaceae > UBA1367. Next base: position 74,136 of record CACYWP010000008.1, on the reverse strand, counting down.
TGTAGCGGCGCAGGATAGGCTCGCAGGTCTCGTGCGCGTCGGCGTCCTCCGAGCCGACGGCCCACATGCCCAGCGATATCAGGAACAGCAGGCTGACGTCAAAGTAGACGAACAGGGGGATGGCGATGCCTATCCACGACACCTCGCGGTTGAACAGCCACAGCGCCATGGCGATTGCGGCTGCCCCGAGGCAGACCGCCACCATGACCAGGTAGTTCCTCAGCGATATGCGAAAGGTGTCAGGCACCCGCCGCGTCCCCCTCTCACTCTCACGTTCCAAGAGCATAGCATGAGCGGGGGCCGTGCAGCTTGGGAGCCCCCGCCCTCGTGACCGGCCGTCAGCCCCTCCTGAGCCCCGCCTTCACCGCGTCATGGACGTGCACGAATACCAGCCCCAACACGCCCGCGACGACCGACCCGGCAAGGATCGCGCACTTCGCCGCCAGGACCTCGCCGGGGTCGGCGAAGGCGAGTCCCGAGATGAGGATGGACATGGTGAATCCCATGCCGCCCATGATGCCCACGGCGACGACCTGGCTCCAGCTGACGTGATCGGGGAGCTTGGCAAAGCCGATGCGCACCAGGAGCACCGTGACCGCGACGATGCCCAGGGGCTTGCCGACCACCGCTCCGAGGAAGACGCCCTGTGCGATGCAGTCGTGCAGTATGGAGGATATGTCCATCCCGACCAGGCGCACCTGGGCGTTGGTGAAGGCGAAGAGCGGAAGGATGATGAAGTTGACCCCCACCGCGATGGCGTGCTCGACGCGCTCCAGGGGCGGCGTGACGTGATGCATGACGCGCTCGACCGAGACGGCCGCATGGGTGAAGTCGTGCTGGCCCAGGACATGGGCGTGGTCGTCGAACTTGTCGTCCAGGTCGTCCGCCATCTCCGAGAGCCAGCCACTGAGGCTGGAGAGGCGCACGTCGGAGCGCACCGGCAGGAAGAACCCCAGGATGACCCCTGCCAACGTGGCATGGATGCCCGAGTTGTACATGCAGAGCCACAGCACCAGCCCGACGGCGATGTAGACCTTGGACGTGTAGACGCGGGCCTGGTTGATGAGGGCCAGTACGATGATGACGCCCAGCGACGCGGCGCACCAGGCGATGCTCGGGGACTGGCCGTAGAACAGCGCCAGCACCACGATGGCGAGGATGTCGTCGGCGATGGCCAGCGTCTGGAAGAACACCTTGGTCTCGGGGGCGACGCGGTCGCCCAGAAGAGACATAACGCCCAGCGCGAAGGCGATGTCGGTGGCGATGGGGATGGCCCAGCCGCCCATGGAGGTGCGACCCCAGTTGAGCGCCGCATAGATGACGGCAGGCACCGCGACGCCACCCACCGCCGCCAGCATCGGCAGTGCCGCCTGGCGCGGGTAGCGCAGCTGGCCGACGGTCATCTCGTACTTCAGCTCGATGCCCACCAGCAGGAAGAATATCGCCATGAGGAAGTCGTTGACGAAGGCCTCCACCGACATCGACCAGTCGAGCGGGCCAAGCGCCACCAGCAGGCGCGCCTCCAAGATCTCGTGGACCACCTCGTAGATGGGAGAGTTGGCCACGATCACGGCCAGCAGGGCGGCCATGACCATCACCGCGGCGGCAATGGTTCCGTTCGAGGTGATCTCGTCGATGGTGCTCTGCCTGCTCAGACGGTTCACGACGGCTGGCTCGGCGATGATGACGGCGGCCGGCTCCTGGGAGACGTCGAGCGTGGCATGGATGTCGTTCTGCGTCTTGGACATGTCCCTCCAGCAAGGTTCGAGTCTGTCTATGGATTTCAAATTCTAGTCGATGTGGGCGGGCGGTGGTATCCAACCGCAGCCGACTACGCACCCCGTCCAAAGGTGATGCGGGCCCGCGTCAGCCGTGCTAGAAGGCGACCCCTTGGATGCCGACGCCGACCAGGTCGGGTCCGGTATGCACGAGCAGGTCGGCGGATACGTCCGAGCGCACGACGCCCACCACCTCGACCCCCAGCACGGCCATCTCCTGGCGCAGCCTGCCCTCCAGCATGTCGAAGCAGTCGCAGGAGTCGGAGCAGCAGACCGCCAGCATCACGCGACCAAAGCGCCGGGCACGGTCGCGCGCCAGGGAGACCTCAGCCTGCAGGGACCGCTCCCACCCGCGCGCCTTGCGGGCCACGACATAGTGCCCCGATTCGTTGCAGGTGATGACCGGCTTGATGTCCAGCATGCTGCCCAGGCGATAGACGGACTCGGAGATGCGGCCTCCCCGCCACAGGTACTCCAGGGTCGTCGTCGAGAAGAAGACGTCGGTGCGGCGGGCCAGGTCGTCCAGCTTGCGCTGCATGCGCGTGAACGGCACGTCCCGGTCGATCATCTCCGCAGCGGCCATCACCACCAGCCCGGCGGCAACGCCGATGGAGAGGGAGTCGACCACCATGACGGAGAAGCCGCTCATCTGGGAGGCGACCATGCGGACGGTCTGGTAGGTAGGTGACAGGCCCGACGAGATCGTGACGAACACCGCACGGTCGTAGCCATCCTCGCGGACCTGCTCGAGCATGGCTCGTATCGTCTGGGGAGCCGGAGCGGAGGTCCTCGGGACCTCGAGGGGCAGACGTGCCGCGAGCTGGGCGGGCGTGATGTCGACGCCGCTGTCGTAGGCCCTCTCGGCAAAGGTGATGCGCAGCGGCGCTATGCGGATGTCATGCTCGGCCGCGAAGGAGGCTGGCGTGTTCGTGCCGCTATCGGTCAGCAGCGCGATCCTCTGGCTGTTCATGAGCACCCCCTTGCAACCCGTTCCGTCCCTGTGGGTCCCATGATACTCCGGATGCGATGCCTTCTGCCCATATCACCAGCGGATTCGGCTGGAGTGGCGTGACTGGGCGCCGCTTGCGGCCGGGCAGTGGCCGTACGGGTGGCCCGTGATGCCCCTCGTCCCCTCCCAGGATTGTCGCTATGATGAAGGGCGGCATGCACGGGGCATATCGGGGACGGTCGGCGACGACGGACGCGAGGGCCCGCACGGAAGGCACGGGCCACCATCCCACAGGAGGTCGGCAATGGCAGAGAGGCTTGGCATCATCGGCGCCATGCAGGTGGAGGTCGACCTGCTGATCGAGCAGATGGATGATGACCGCACGACCACCGTCTCGGGCATGGACTTCCACGAGGGGGTCCTGCACGGCTTCGACGTGGTCGTCGTTCGCTGCGGCATCGGCAAGGTCAACGCCGCGATGTGCGCCCAGACCCTCATCGTCGACTTCGGTGCCACCAGGGTCATCAACACGGGCGTGGCCGGTGCGCTCGACGAGTCTCTGCACGTCGGGGACCTGGTCGTCTCGACCGATGCGGTCCACCACGACATGGACGTCGTCGGGCTGGGCTATGCACCGGGCGTCGTTCCCGAGATGGAGGACACCGGCAAGCTGGCGTTCGCTGCCGATCCGCTGATGGTGCAGGCCGTGTTGCGTGCCGCTGCCGAGGTCGCCCCCGACTTGCACGCCACGCCCGGCCGCATCGCCTCGGGTGACCAGTTCGTCTGCGAGCGGGAGGACCGGGAGCGCATCATTGGCACCTTCGGCGCCCATTGCTGCGAGATGGAGGGGACCCCCATAGCCCAGGTGTGCTACCGCAACGACGTGCCCTTCGTCATCGTCCGCGCCATCTCGGACAACGCCGACGACACCAGCAAGCTCGAGTATCGCGACGCAGAGGCCCAGACGGCGCGCCTCTGCGCGGGAATCGTCGCGCGGGCGGTGGAGCTGCTGGCATAGCGCGCATGGCGTCGGGCGTCACACCGTCTTGACCCATTCCGCCCCGGACAGTCCCCCCGCCAGCCTGGTGCGCGCATGGTCCGCCGACACGCCATGCATGAGCGGCACGCTCACCTGGGCGATCATGCCACCGGGGTCCATGCTCGTCACGGTGATCCACGACTCCCTCTGGGGGTCGACCCACTCCCCCAGTCGCTCGTCCGCAATGCGCGCCAGGTCGATGCGGGCCTCGTCGAGGTCCGTCCCGTGCAGGATGAAGAGCGGCAGGACGCAGCAGTCCCTTGTCGCAGGCGACAGCTTGACCAGCGCCGTCTTGGAGATCACGGAGTTGGGGATGATGTTGACCTGCCCATAGGAGTCGGCGACGCAGGTCGCGCGCCAGTTGATGTCGATGACCGTGCCTGTGAAGCCCGCAAAGGTGATCATGTCACCCGGCTTGATCACCTTGCTCGTCATGAGCGCCAGGCCTCCGATGATGTTGGACATCGTGTCCTGCAGGCCCAGCGATAGTGCCACCGAACCGACGCCGAGGGCGGCGACGAAGGCGGTCGGCTGCACGCCAAAGACCGGCTCCAGGACCGTCATCAGGGCGAGCGACCAGATGACCCCCCTCATGATGTTGACGATGATGGAGATGGAGGGCACCCGCGACTTGTTGAGCACGCTGCGCACGACGCGCGACAGCATGCGGTCGACGACATACGCGATGACGCTGACGACGACGAGCAGCGACGCCTTTCCCAGCAGGGTGGCCAAGCTCACGTCAAAGACGGTCGTGTCCCTCAGAAACTCCCACATCGCCCTCAGCCCCCGCTCATCCGTCGATGCGCACGATAGGTGCGAAGCCCCTCAACAGCTTCTTCGTCTTGCCCGTCCTGGTGAAGTACACCTCTATCGTATCGCCTGCGACGGCCTTTACCACGCCCGGGCCAAAGGTCTTGTGCGAGACCTGGTCGCCCGCCGAGAAGGTCTGGGCCGCCTTGGCGGCGTCACGCCGGATGGGTTCGGGACGCCTGGCCGCACTGGGCGTCGCGTCGCGCGACCCACCCGTCGACCGCGTGCGCGAGCCGAAGACGCGCCCGCCATAGACCTCCGAGCCCCGCCCGCTGCCATAGGTGCCGTGCCGGTCGCCACGCTTCTCCCAGCCGACGCCGCTCATGCCCGAGCTGCCGATGCCACTGGAATGCAGGTGCTCGCGAGGGATCTCCATCAGGAAGCGGCTGGGCGGGTTTGCCTGCACCGACCCGAACATGCGCCTGGTCGACGCATAGGTGAGGTACAGGCGCCGCTTGGCCCGTGTGATGGCGACGTAGGCCAGGCGTCGCTCCTCCTCGATGGAGGCCCCGTCACCCTCGTGGGCGCGGTGCGGGAACAGCCCCTCCTCAACCCCGGCGACGAACACCACCGGGAACTCCAGGCCCTTGGCCGAGTGGATGGTCATCATCGTGATGGCGCTCGACTGTCCGGCAAGCGCGTCCAGGTCGCTGCGCAGGGCGAGCCACTCCATCAGCGCGGGCAGCTTCTCTGCGGCGACCTCGGGCAATGCAGGCGCGACCGCGTCGACCGCAGGCGTGACGTCCCCGAGGGCACCCGCCTCACGCAGCTGGCGCAGGCTCTCCAACGTCGCGGCGACGTCGTCATGCGTCTCGTCGAACTCCGCCGCCACACCAAAGAATTCCTTGATGTTCTCGATGCGCGCGTCGGCCTCCACGGTGTTCTCGGCCTCGAGGGATCGTATGAGACCCGCCTTCTCGACGATGGCCTGGACCACGTCGGCGAGGTCGCCCGCGTAGTGGCGGCCGGCCTCCACCACGCCGCAGAACTCGCCCAGGCCATTGCGTGCCTTGGCGGGCAGCAGGCCGGTTTCGGCGATGCAGGCCTGCGCCGCGGAGAAGAACGACAGCCCGTAGGCGGCGGCATAGGCGCGGACCTTGTTGATGGAGGTGGTGCCGACGCCTCTGCGCGGGGTGTTGACCACGCGCTCGGCGCTGACGTCGTCGTCGGGATTGACCACCAGCTTGAGGTAGGCCATCACGTCACGGATCTCGGCACGGTCGAAGAAGCGCGTGCCGCCGACGATCTTGTAGGGGACGCCCGCGCGCAGGAACATGTCCTCGAGGACGCGCGACTGGGCGTTGGTGCGGTAGAAGACCGCGACGTCGTCATAGCTGGTGCCCGCGTCGTGCAGCCTCTCGATCTCCGAGCCGATCCAACGACCCTCGTCGCGCTCGTCGGCCGCCTGGAAGACCTCGATCGGCTCGCCATCGCCCGCGCTGGTGTAGAGGCGCTTGGGCTTGCGACGCGCGTTGTGCGCCACCACGGCGTTGGCCGCCTCCAGGATGTGCCCCGTCGAGCGGTAGTTCTCCTCCAGACGCACCACCAGGGCGTCGGGATAGTCCTTCTCGAAGTCGAGGATGTTCTGGATGTCGGCACCACGCCAGCTGTAGATGGACTGGTCGTCGTCGCCGACCACCATGAGGTTGCGGTAGCGCGACGCCAGCAGGTTGCAGATCATGTACTGGACGCGGTTGGTGTCCTGGTACTCGTCCACGCTGATCTGGCGGAAGCGCTCCTGGTAGCGCTCCAGCACGTCGGCATGGCGCGACAGGAGCCTGTAGGCATTGACCAGCAGGTCGTCGAAGTCCATCGCGTTGGCACGGGCCAGGCGCCGGTCGAGCTCGCGATAGACGCGTGCCGCGGCGCGCTGTTGGGGCGAGGAGGCCTGGGCCTCCGTCTCGTCGGCGCTGACCATGGCGTTCTTCGCCTGGCTGACGAGCGAGCGCACCGCGTTGACGGGAGCCTGCTTCTGGTCGATGTCCAGGTCCGACATGATGGCCTTGACCAGACGACGGGAGTCGTCGTCATCGTAGATGGAGAAGTTGGGGCGGTACCCCAGCAGCTCCCCGTCCTCCCTCAGGATGCGCACGCACATCGCGTGGAAGGTGCAGATCCACATGCCACGCGTCCCACCCGGCAGCAACGCCCCCAGACGCTCGCGCATCTCGGCGGCGGCCTTGTTGGTGAAGGTGATGGCCAGGACCTGCCAGGGGCGCACGCCCTCGTCGGCGATCATGTGCGCGATGCGGTAGGTAAGGACGCGCGTCTTGCCCGAGCCCGCGCCTGCCAGCACCAGCAGGGGCCCGGTGGTGCACATGACAGCCTGGTGCTGGGCGGGATTGAGCCCATCGAGGTCGATGGGCGGGGCCGGGACGGGCGCGGCGAAGGAGAAGAGCTGTTGCTGGTCGTAGGGCATGGGTCTCCCGGGATGGTCGATGACAAAACGTATCCCAGCATACTACCTGCCGGCGCGGACAGAATCCAACTTCGCGGCGAAGAGCGCCCCGTCCCCATCGCCGGCCACGCGCGACCCGCTCACGACCGGGCGCAGAGCACGTCTCCCGCCTCAAGCGGCCACGGGCAGCGCAGCCGATAGGTGGCGCCGTTACGCACCAGGGCGTCCGCCGAGGACCACGTCCCATCCCCACCCAGCAGCTCGAGTCCCTCCATGCGCAGGTTCCGCACCGGATGGCCGGGGCTCAGGACGTCCAGCATGCGACCGGCGGCCGCCCGGTTGCGACAGGCGACCCGCACCAGCCACGCATCGTCGGCGTGGTCGCACCCCTCGACCACCGCGACCATCGTCCGCTCGCGCGCGTAGGCGCCGTGGCCCTCCCCCTGCCGCGGCTCGCCGAAGAGGAACCCCGTCGAATACGGGCGATGGCTGACCGCCTCGAGCTCGCCCATCCACGACGCGGGAGGATCCCCATCCAGCACGTGGCGGTAGGCATTGGTCACGCAGGCGGTGTAGTAGCAGCCCTTGGCACGTCCCTCGACCTTGATGGCGTCGACGCCCGCCTCGCACAGCCGGTCCAGGTGTCCCAGCAGGCAGAGGTCGTGCGACGAGAGCAGGTAGCTGGCGCCGCCCTCGGACTCGAGAGGCAGGGGCCGACCGGGGGTTCGCTCCTCCACCAGCTGCCAGCGCCAGCGACAGGGCTGCGCGCACGCCCCGTGGCTGGCGGAGCGTTCGGGGCCCATCATCTCGGCCGAGAGCAGGCAGCGCCCCGAGTATGCGACGCACATGGACCCGTGCGCGAAGACTTCGAGCTCCACCTCGGGACCCAGGCGCCTGCGCAGCTCGGCGATCTGCCTCAGCGTCATCTCCCGGGCAAGGACGATGCGTCGGGCACCCAGGCGCGCGTACGCCCGTGCCGCGGCGGCACTCATCACCGACGCCTGGGTAGAGACGTGCAGCTCCAGCCTCGGGGCATGCCGGCGCACGAGCTCCATCGCCCCCAGGTCGGCCACGATAGCCGCATCCACCCCCATTTCCTGGGCCTGTCCCAGGTACCCCGGCAGCGCGTCGGCGTCCTCGTCGGTCATGACCGTGTTCAGCGCCAGATGCACCCGCACGCCAGCCCGATGGGCCAGGGCAACCCCTTGCGCCAGCTCGTCGTCGGAGAAGTTGCGCGCACCGGCCCGCATGCCCCAGCGCGGCGCCGCCAGATAGACCGCATCGGCCCCGAAGTGCAGGGCCATGGCCAGCTGCTCGGGCCCCTGCGCAGGAGCCAGCAGCTCCATCGGCATGCACGACATCGCTACCCCACCTCGCCGGCCACAAGCGACGCGAGCAGCGTCTCGCAGCCCTCGAGCACGTCGCGATACGTGGCATCGAAGTCGCCGGTGTACCAGGGGTCCGCGATGTCGCGTGGGTTCGCGGCCCAGTCCAGCAGCAGATGCACCTTGCCTGCCGGGTCGACGCGGCGCGCATAGGCGTCGCTCACCGGGTCCCAACTCCACCCATAGCCACGCTCCCCGCCGAGGATGCGATAGATGCCGGCGAGGTTCTCCTGGTCCATGCCGCAGATGAGGTCAAAGCGCCCGTAGTCGTCGCTGTTCATCTGCCGCGAGCGATGGTTGCCGCAGGGGATGCCGTGACGTCGCAGGACGCGCTGGGTGCCCCGATGCACCCCGTTGCCCAACGACTCGCGGCTCGTCGCCGCGGAGTCCACCCAGACCTGGCCTTCGAGCCCCTGGCGCCCGACCAGATGGCGCATCACGTACTCGGCCATCGTCGAGCGGCAGATGTTGCCGTGGCACACCATCAGGATGCGGGTCATGGGTCCCAACCCCCGTCGCCTCTCGCCCGAGTCCGTGACGCTACAGGTACTGGGAGCCGCGCGCCTGCTCGATGGCGAGTATCGTGCCGACGTTCTCGCGCTCCACCTGGGAGATGTCGCCCTCGTTGAACGTGTCAGAGGGGGTGTACCAGCTCTTGCCGGCAAAGTACTCGCTCAGCTGCCCCTCGAACACGTAGCCGTGGCGGGCGTAGATCTCGTTGCGCGCGACGAACAGGTCGTAGTCGGAGAGCCCCTCCAGCTCCCAGGTCTCGTAGGCGCGCTCCGAGGAGTCGGGCAGCACGTATTCCTCCGAGCCCTCCTGCGTGCTCTCCTCGTCTTCGGGAGCCTCCTCGCCATCGGACGAGAAGCCGGGCGCGTCGACCCGATGCAGGTTGGCATCCTCGTCGGCAGAGCCATCGGAGTCCACGGCATAGAGGGTGTCATCGTCGTCGCGCAGGAAGAAGGCGATGCTGCGCAGGTAGTACCCGGGCCCCTCGATGCCACCCGGGCCCACGCTCAGACGCTCGATGCTGGTGGGGTCGATGGCCGTCTGCGATGCCAGCACGCCATCGGCGGCATAGACCTCCATCTGGCCGTCCGTGATGTGCCAATAGCGACCGTCGAAGGTGCGGTCGGTCTTCCACCATCCCTCGAGGCCCTCGATGATGCCCTTCGCCTCGCTCGTGGTCACCGGAATGCCCAGGGACACCTGTTCGTCTTGCTGGGACGTGTCCGCACCGCCCCCGATGACGAAGCGGGCGACGAGCAGGCCGACGGCAATGGCGACGGCAGCGATGACCGCACCGACCACCATCGACGCCGAACCGCGCCGGCGCTGGCTCAGCCGTTCGGAGGGACGACTGCGGCCCTCCCAGGGATTGCTCAGGTAGGGGGACTCGTAGGGCTCGTCGTCGCGCGGGCCGTCATCATCGCCCACGTCGATTCGCTCCATGACATAGACGGGCACCCGATCGTACTGGTCGGGTTCCGGCTGTGCGGGCTCGACCTCCTCCGCATCGTCCTCGTCGCCTGACAGCTCGTCCTCGTCGTCTGCAAGCTCCCTGTCCATGTCGATGGCCTCGGTCATCTCGGGAGACGCCGCATCTGCCTCGTCGGGGGCCTCCTCGTCGGTGGCATCCTCGGCATCGTCCGCCTCGACGGCCTCCCCCACCGACTCCCCGGATGCCCCTTCGTGGGACTCCGGCGCATCCTCGTCGGGCTCGGGGAAATCCTCGTCGTCATCGGCCTCTTCCGGTACCGCCATCGCAACCGTCAGGTCGCCAGCCGCATCAGCCATCTCGGTCGCATCCATCAGCTGCGTCTGGTCGTCAGCCGACTCCTCCTGCGGGGACACGGACGGACCGTCGGGAGACGGTGACGGCTCCTCCCGTGGGACGACATCGTCCTCCCACAGCGGTTCCGCAGGCGCCTCGCCCATCTCGACCTGATCGAGCGGGTCGCCATGGCGCGCCGACGCACCCACGCGAGCCCCACAACGCTCGCAGAAGTGCGCCCAGTCGGGAAGTTCCATGCCACAGTTCGGACAGTACACGACGCATCACCGGTCCCACGAGGCCAACAGTCAGAACGCCTTCAAACGTACCATATGCCTGACGACATGCAGCTCCATTTTCCAAAGAGACAGGCAGGGACAGGACGGAAGCCTCGCACCCGCATGACAGGGAACGGCCTCCCGCAAGCCGCCGTCCCCGACGGCCCCTAATGGCCCTTGATCGACTCGAGGAAGTCCTTGGCGCGCTGGCTCTGGGGATGGTCGAAGAACTCGTCCGGGCTGTTCTGCTCGACGATCTGGCCATCGGCCATGAACACGACGCGGTTGGCGACGCGACGCGCGAAGTTCATCTCGTGGGTCACGACGACCATCGTCATGCCCTCCTGCGCCAGCTCGACCATGACGGCCAAGACCTCGTTGATCATCTCGGGGTCCAGCGCGGAGGTGGGCTCGTCGAAGAGCATCGCGGTGGGGTGCATCGCCAGCGAGCGCGCGATGGCCACGCGCTGCTGCTGGCCGCCGGAGAGCTGGGCGGGAACCTTGGCCGCCTGGCTGTCGACGCCGACGCGCCGCAGCAGCTCCATGGCCTCGGCCTCGGCCTGCTCCCTGGGTGTGTGCAGCACCTCGATGGGACCCATCGTGACGTTCTGCAGGATGGTCTTGTGGGCGAAGAGGTTGAACGACTGGAACACCATGCCCACCTTGGCGCGCAGTGCCGCCAGCTCCTTGCCCTCCTGGGGCAATGGCGTGCCCTCGATGAGGATCTCGCCGGAGTCGATGGTCTCCAGGCGGTTGATGGTGCGGCACATCGTCGACTTGCCTGAGCCCGACGGGCCGATGACGACCAGCACCTCGCCCTTGGCGACGGAGAGGTTGATGTCCCGCAGCACGTGCAGCGGCCCGTAGTGCTTGTCCACGTGACGCAGCTCGATGACGGGGGTGGCGGTTTCGATTGCCATGTTGGGTGCTCCTTCCTGCTCCCTACACGGGGTTCTCGGTGGTGCGCGACATGATGGAGGTGCCCTCGCGATGCGCCAGGTAGATGGAGAACTGGTTGGTCGCGTAGTTGATGGCGATGTAGATGAGCGCCACCACGAAGTACATCGAGACCAGCGCGTCGTAGTTGGAGATGAGGACGCGCGCGTTCTGCATGAGGTCGGGATAGCTGACCACGTAGGCGACCGTCGTGTCCTTCACGACGACGACCAGCTGGGACACGAGGCTGGGAACGACGATCCTCAGCGCCTGGGGCAGCACGATCTTGCGCGTGATCTTGCCATGCGTCATGCCCAATGCCATGGCCGCCTCGCTCTGGCCCTTGGGCACGGCGTTGACGCCCGCACGGAAGACCTCGGCCAGCACGCCCGACGCCGCGAGCGCCACAGGGACGGTGATCATCCAGAAGGAGGGCATGCGCAGGCCGTACTTGGGGATGACGAGGAAGAAGAAGTAGATGAGCAGGAGGCTCGGCAGGCTGCGGAACAGGTCGGTGATGACGTGGCAGGCAACCGAGAGCGGCCTGTTGTGGCTGATGCGCCCCAGCATCAGCAGCAGGCCGAGGATCATGGCGATGATGCCCGCCGTGAAGGCGACCCTGATGGTGCCGGCAAGGCCCCTCAGCAGGAAGCGCCAGGTGGTCCAGCGCGCAAAGAAGCTCCAGTAGCGGGGATTGAGCTGGTCGTTGACGTAGAACTGGCGGATGACGAAGGCGATGAGGCCCAGCAGCAGCACGACGGAGATGCCCGTGCCGATGGCCACGCGCCGACGCGTCTTGGGACCGGGCGCCTCGTAGAGGGCGTCCCGCATGGAAACGTTGGCACTCATCGGACGATCCTCACCTTCTCGTCAAGCTTGTTGCCCAGCCAGCCGAGCACCACGGACGTGCCCGCATAGCAGATGGCCGACACGATGAAGGCGGAGATGCCCGCCACCGAGCGCGAGTTGACGTAGTTGACCATGCCGGTCAGCTCGGGCGGGGTCAGCGGCACCTGCGAGCCCATGGCCGTGGTCAGCAGCGTCGCGATGAGCAGGTTGGTCATGGGCAGCACGGTGGTGCGCAGGGACTGCGGGATGACGATGAGGCGCACGATCTGCACGAAGGTCAGCCCTATGGAGCGCGCGGCCTCGATCTGGCCGACGCCGATGGCGTTGATGCCGCTCATGAAGTTCTCGGAGGCAAACGACGAGACGACCAGGATGACGCAGGCGAGCAGGCAGGTGCGATACGACAGCGTCGCGCCGAGGTATGGCAGCGCGTACACGAAGATGACCAGCAGCGACACCGTGGGGATGTTGCGGAAGAGCTGCACGTACACGTCGCCGGCCACGCGCAGGGGCTTGACGGGAGAGACCCTCAGCACGGTCACCAGGATGCCCAATGCCAGGCCGCCGGCAAAGCAGACCGCCGTCATCAGCCACGTGGACAGGACGGAGCGCAGATAGACGTCGCCGAACGTCGTGAACACCTCTGTGACTCCCACCCCCACCTCCTTTCAACAGATGGGGCCTCCGCGCAGCACGGAGGCCCCATCCACGTTAAGCCAACCAGGCGCCCTCACGCGAAGGCGCGAGGACGATGACTAGGCCTCGATCGCGGGAGGCTCGGGAGCCTCGTCGACGCCGATGCGGCTGCCGAGGCAGATCATGTAGAGTCCCTGCCAGATCTCGGGCTCGATGAGCGTCAGGAACTCGTTGACGAAGGCGACGCCATCGGAGTCCAGCGGCAGGCCGATGCCCAGCGGGTCCTCGGGACCGAACTCGGCTGCCAGCTCGTACTTGCCGGGGTTCTCGATGATCGAGCCCATGTGCAGGGTTGCGTCGACCACGTAGGCGTCGATGCGGCCCTGCTCCAGGGTGCGGCGCAGCTCCTCGTCGGTGCCCAGCTCCTGGATCTCGGCGACGTCGGGAGCGTACTCCTCGACGACGGCGCGTCCGTTGGAGCCCTCCTGGACGCCCACGATCTTGCCAGCGAGGTCCTCGACGCTCTTGATGTCGGTGTTGCCCGCCTTGACGAGGATGCCCTGGTGGCCGACATAGTAGGGGCCGGCGAAGGAGATGAGCTTCTTGCGCTCGTCGTTGATGGTGTAGGTGGCGAAGACCGCGTCGACGGTGTCGTTCTGCAGGACGGACTCGCGCGTGGACGACTGGACGAGGGTCAGGTCGTAGGCCGTGGGATCGCCGAACAGGTAGTTGGCCAGCAGCTGGAACAGGCCGGCATCAAAGCCGCGATGTCTGCCGTCGACCTCGTTGAGCTGCGAGAACAGCGTTGAGGTCTCGACGCCGCCGACGCGGAGCTTTCCCGCCTCCTTGACCTTGGTCGCCCACTGGTTCGCGGTGACCTGATCGTCGGTGGCAATGGGACCATGGCTGACCAGATCGTCAAAGGCGGCGGCATCGATCTCGGTCGAGGCATCGGCAGTGGCGTCGTCGGCAGGGGCGGCGTCGGTGGCGGCTTCGTCGGAGCCACCACAGGCGGCAAGACCGAAGGTGGCGACGCTGCCAAGGCCAAGGGCCAGGGCCTGGCGACGGTTGAGCATCAGCTCGTCGATTGTCTTCATGGGTTCCCCCTTACGTGCGTCCTTGCGCATCAGCGCCCGAAACAAACTGCATGCATCAGTGCATACCCATTTTGGCGCAAGTTGGCGGAAATGAATAAAACTGTAATAGGTTTGCTACAAGAAGCGCCCGTCAGCGGCGCGACAAGAGGGGCCGAAAACTGCAAATGGATGGTCGCCATATGGACAGAACTCGGTGTTTGCACAGCTAAACCCCTCTGCTTGTCCTGACCTGCACAACTTCGCCATATTTCCTAGCATTTTGCTAGACAAGTAGTGGCAATGAATCGCGCCCGGAAGGGGACGTGAGCTTCCCTCCCGGGCGCGAATGAATACGTGCGACCGGCGGCGGCTATCCCACCAGCAGGAAGTATGCGATGACCGCCACGCCCAGGGCGATGCGGTACCAGCCGAAGGGCTTGAAGTCATGCTTGCGGACGAACCCCATCAGGAAGCGGATGGACAGCAGCGACACCACGAAGGCCACCGCGCAGCCCACCCCCAGGATCTCCCACTCGGCCACCGCGAAGGTGTTGCCCTTGAGGAAGAACTTGACCAGACGCAGGGCGCTGGCACCAAACATGACGGGAATGGCCAGGAAGAACGTGAACTCCGCCGCGACCGAGCGCGAGCAGCCCAGCAGCAGGCCGCCGATGATGGTCGAGCCCGAGCGCGAGGTGCCCGGCACGATGGAGAGCACCTGCGAGATGCCGATGCCGATGGCCGTAGGCCAGTCGAGGGCGTCGATGTCGGTGACGCGGGCCAGCTCGTCCGCACGCTCGGTGGTGGTGCCACCGGCGTTCACCTGGGCAACCAGGTGGCGGGGACGCCCGGCGGGACGCGAGGCCATGCGCTGCACGCGACGCTCGCGCGCGTTCTCGATGAGGATGAAGGCCACGCCGTAGACGATGAGGGCCGCCGCAACGACGAAGGGGCTGCCCAGATGCTCCTCCATCCAGTCGTCGAGCGGGATGCCCACGGCTGCCGCGGGGATGCAGGCGACGACGACCTTGGCCCACAGCGCCCAGGTGGCACGGCGCGCAGGTGCGTCCTTCCTGCGCGAGAACGGGTTGAGCTTCTCGAGGAACAGGACGCAGACGGCCAGGATGGCGCCCAGCTGGATGACCACGAGGAACATGTCCCAGAAGTCGGACGAGACGTCCAGCGTCACGAATTCGTTGAGCAGCAGCATGTGGCCCGTCGACGAGACGGGCAGCCATTCGGTGATGCCTTCCACGACGCCAAAGAGCGCCGCCTTGAGCAGTTCGACGATGTCCACGGGCGGTCCTTCCTCGAGCCGAGCGATGCAACGGTGTCCATGATGCACCTTGCGGGCGCGAACGGTGCGACTCCCACGCAAAACGCGCACGCTCGGCCGGTGTTTGGGGCTTGTCGGAACATCCCTCTCATGGAATAACCGTGTCATCGCGCGACGTTATGGTAGTACTTTGTGGTACGTATGCGTACCGAACGTCCTGTCCCCGACGAAAGAGATTCCCGTGCTACGACCCGTGCAGCGCATTGTCCCAGTCGCGATTGCGGCAACCATCGCCGGCCTCGGCCTGGGCATGTCGCCCCTCGTCGCACGCGCCGAGACCTACGAGGAGCTCCAGCAGCGCGTCGAGGAGTCGACCGCCGCCTACAACGAGGCGCTTGACCACGTGAACCAGATCTCGGTCGAGATCGACGAGAACGAGGCCCAGATCGCCGAGCTCACGGAGCAGCTCCCCGCCCAGCGCGACCGCGCCGCCGAGTCGATCAGGACGCTCTACAAGATCCAGCAGTCCAGCAACGGCATCATCGACCTCCTCCTCTCGGCCGACGACTTCAACGAGCTCGTCACCATGGTCACCTACCTCGACCGCATCCAGAGCAAGAACATGACCGAGCTGCAGCAGCTCAACGACCTCAACGCGCAGCTCGTCGAGGCCGAGGACATGCTGGTGGCCAGGAAGGCGCAGGCCAACCAGGAGCTCGAGGCGGCCGAGCAGGCTCGCAGCGACGCCCTCGCAGCCCGCGAGGAGGTGCGCCAGCAGGCGATCGCGCAGGCCCTCGCCGAGCAGGCGGCGGCTCAGGAGGCCATCGAGGCCGCCTCCAGGGAGGCCGAGGAGGGCAGGACCTTCACCAACGCCAGCGGCCAGCAGGCCCCCGTCTCCGTCCCCGAGTCCAACACCTCCCCCGCCGAGAGCGTCAACGAGCCCAAGGAGGAGTCGCAGCCCCAGCAGGAGGCCCAACCGACGCAGGAGCAGCAGGAGGCCCAGCCCCAGCAGGAGGCACCGCAGCCGGCCGCTCCCGTGGTGTCCGAGCGCGATGCCTTCGTCAGCAAGTGGGCCCCGCGCATCGACGCCTACCTGGCCGGCTCGCCGCTGGGCGGGTACGGTCGCACCTTTGCCGAGGCCGCCTGGGACTACAACGTGGACCCGCGCTGGTCGCCCGCCATCTCGTGCATCGAGAGCTCGATGGGCGCCATCTGCTTCCGCCCGCACAACGCCTGGGGCTGGGGCAACTCGAGCTGGGGCGACTGGGACACCGCCATCCGCAGCCACGTGGCGGGGCTCTCCGCCATCTACGGCTACACGATCACCCCTTCGGCGGCCCAGATGTACTGCCCGCCCACCTGGCAGGACTGGTACTCGTCGGTGCTGTCCCAGATGAACTGCATCTAGCCACCATCCGCAGAGCATGGGCACCGCCCGCCCCCCTCGACGGCCCCTCGGCCCCGAGGCCGGCTTGCCTTGTCGCGTTTGTGAGAGGAAGGGGACGCCGTCGGCCCCGCCCGCACGAAGACGGGTAGAGTAAGCACCGTGAAACAAACGCGCCCATGACACCGAACCGTACGGAGGACCCATGACCGACAGCACCAACCCCGCCAGCCGCTTCGCGACGCCCGACCCGTCGCTGGCCGTCGGCACCAGCCACCAGGGCTTCACCGTCACCGCCATCCACGCCCTTCCGGAGCTCTCCGGCACCGCCTACGTCATGCGCCACGACGCCTCCGGCGCGCGCCTAATGTGGCTGGCCACCGCCGACGAGAACCGCTCGTTCGCCATCGCCTTCAAGACCCCGCCCGCGGACGACACGGGCGTGTTCCACATCCTGGAGCACTCGGTGCTCTGCGGCTCGGAGCGCTTCCCGGTCAAGGAGCCCTTCGTCAATCTGCTGAAGAGCTCGATGCAGACCTTCCTCAACGCCCTCACCTTCCCCGACAAGACCATGTACCCGGTGTCGTCGACCAACGTCGCCGACCTGGAGAACCTGATGGACGTCTACCTCGACGCGGTGCTGCACCCGGCCATCTATGCCCGGCCCCGCATCTTCGAGCAGGAGGGCTGGCACTACGAGTACGACCCCGACACCGACCAGCTTGCCTACAACGGCGTCGTCTTCAACGAGATGAAGGGGGCCCTCTCCAACCCTGACGAGGTTGCGTTCATGCACCTCAACCGCAACCTCTTCCCCGACACGCCCTACTGCTTCGAGTCGGGCGGCGACCCGCGTGCCATCCCCACCCTCACCTACGAGCGCTTCCTGGACAACCACGCACGCCACTACAACCTGCCCAACAGCTACACGATCCTCTACGGGGACCTGGACATCGAGCGCGAGCTGGCCTTCGTCGCGGAGCGCTTCGCCGCGGCCAGCGACCGCGGTGCCGGCGCCCCCAATCCCCTGCCGCTGCAGGCCCCGGTCGCGTCTCCCCTGCGTCGCGTGGAGATGGCCACCGCCCCCGAGAACGCCTCGGTCACCCTCGCCTACGTCATCGGCACCTCCGCCGACCGCGAGCGGGTGCTGGCCGCCGACGTCCTGCTGGACGCCCTCGCCGGCTCCAACGAGGCACCGCTGAAGCGCGCCGTCCTCGACGCGGACCTTGGCGACGACTTCCAGGCATCGATGCTGGACAGCCTGCGGCAGCCGCTGGTGACGTTCGTGCTCAAGGGCGCCAAGCCCGGTGTCGCCGAGCGCTTCTGCCAGCTGGTCGAGGAGACCTGCGCCAACCTCGTCCGCGAGGGCATTGAGGCCGACCGCCTCTCCGCGGCACTCTCCCAGGCCGAGTTCAACCTGCGCGAGAGCGACTGGGGTGGCTCGTTCTCGGACGGCGTCGCCCTGTCCATGCAGGCACTCTCCGGCTGGCTCTACGACGACGAGCGCCCGGTGGACTACCTGCGCTACGAGGACGAGCTCGCCCACATGCACGCCGGCCTGCGGCAGGGCTACTTCGAGGACCTGCTCGCCCGCATCGTCACCGACAGCGACCACCACGCAGCCATCGAGCTCGTGCCCGTCGAGGAGGGCGATGCCGCCGAGGAGCAGGCCGAGCTCTCCGCCCACCGCGCCACGTTGGACGATGCCGCCATCGCGTCGATCGAGGCCGAGGTAGCCGCCCTGCGCGAGGAGCAGGAGCGTCCCGACGCACCCGAGGACCTGGCACGCCTGCCGCGCCTGTCGGTCGCCGACATCGGCGAGGCGCCGCACGAGGTACCCGCCCGCCTGGAGCAGGCGCCGCTTCCCTGCCTCGCCCACGACCTGGACACCCACCACATCCTCTATGCGTACCACTACTTCGACCTGCGCCGCCTGGACTACGAGGACCTGCCCTACGTGTCGCTGCTCTGCGACCTGCTGGGCAAGCTGGACACCAAGCGCCTGAGCGCCGCCCAGCTCGACACGGTCGTCGAGGAGAACCTCGGCAACCTCACCTTCTTCACCGAGGTCTACGGCGCCGACGACGACCCAGGCTTCGCACGGCCGCTGCTGGTCGTCGGGTCCAGCGCCCTTTCGGAGAAGGTCGAGGCCCTCGCGACCCTGCCTTCCGAGGTCTGGCGCACCACGCGCTTCGACGACCTCGGGCATATCCACGACATCGTGCAGCAGCGTCGCATCTCGATGGAGCAGACCTTCCTGGGTGCCGGCCACGCCTCGGCCATGGCGCGCCTGTCCACCTACTTCACCAGCTCCGCACTGGCCAACGGGGCGATGGCGGGCATCGACTACTACCTGTTCGTCAAGGAGTTGCTGGCCGACTGGGACAATCGCGCCCCGCAGCTGCCCGAGCGCCTCGCACGGCTTGCCGAGCGCATCTTCACCTCCGACGAGGTGCTGGTCAGCCTGACCGGCTCGAGGCAGGACCGGGACCGCTTCTGGGAGGTCGGCGGCACGCTGGGGCTGCAGGCCACGGACCAGGCCGCCCACCGGCTGCGGATCCCGACCCCGACGGTGAGGAACGAGGCCTTCGTCATCCCCTCCAACGTCTGCTACGTGAGCGAGGGCCAGATGGCCGCCGACATCGACGAGGGGGACTCCGGCTCTTGGGTCGTCCTCTCGCGCGTCCTGTCCTTCGACTACCTGTGGAACGAGGTCCGCGTGAAGGGCGGCGCCTATGGCTGCGGGTTCCGTCACACCCCCTCCCACCTGGCGCAGTTCTACACCTACCGCGACCCCGCCGTCGACCCCTCGGTCGCCCGCTTCGAGCAGGCCGCGAGCTGGCTGGATGCCTGGGACCCCGACGATGACGAGATGAGCGGCTACATCGTGTCCTGCGTCGCCACCCACGACGCACCCCAGAAGCCGCGCAAGCTGGCGCGTCGCCAGGACAGCCTGTATCTGAGCGAGCGTCCCGACGGCTGGCGCGACGAGATCCGCGCGCAGGAGCTGGCCGTCACGCCCGAGGGCATCCGCGGGCTCTCGAAGGTCCTGGCGGCGCTCCCCGAGCGTCGCGCCTTCTGCGTGTTCGGCGGCCGCGACCAGATCGAGGCGAGCGACCTGGACCTGGACGTCATCGAGCTGCTGGGATAGCCCACCACATGCGGGTCGCCGGCGCCCCTGGTCCCACGGCCAGGGGCGCCGGTCCCCTTTGCGGCATGACCGCACCTGCGGGCAGGCAAACCGGTCGACAGGTCGTCCGAACACCTCCGGACAGGCCGGCAACACACCCCGTTACCCCATCCACCGGACACGAATCCCGGGTTATGGAGGCCTCGTCCATTGCCAAATCGGCATGTGGCGGGGCCGTTTTTTTGCCTACTGGAAATGTTGATACTCGGCCCCTCCACCTACCTGCGGGGATGGTAGTTATCGACAGGCTATCAACGTACTTCTGAACAACATCTTGTGTTATCAACACCTCTTTGACACAACAAGTTGTGGCATAGTAGTTCAGGCGCACCCAACGGGAGCCACCAGAGACCACCCGGCCAGCGGCCCTCCAACCCGCTGAGCGGCACCTATGACCACGACGAGGAGTGCTGACGTGAAGATCATCAAGCGCAACGGCTCGGAAGTCCCCTTCGACCTCTCCAAGATCGAGAACGCCATCAAGGCAGCCAACCGCGAGGTCCCCGAGGACGAGCGCCTCAGCGAGCGCGAGGTCAAGTTCGCCTCCCTCAACGTCGAGGACAAGTGCAAGGCTGCCGGCCACACCGTCACCGTCGAGGAGATCCAGGACCTCGTCGAGGACCAGCTGATGGCGCTCGACCGCTTCTCGGTGGCCCGCAAGTACATCATCTACCGCTACCTGCAGAACCAGAGGCGTCGCAAGAACACGACCGACGACAAGATCCTCGCCCTCATCGAGTGCGTCAACGAGGAGGTCATCCAGGAGAACTCCAACAAGAACCCCACGGTCGTCTCCGTCCAGCGCGACTACATGGCCGGCGAGGTCTCCAAGGACCTGGCCATGCGCACGCTGCTGCCCGCCGACGTCGTCGACGCGCACGAGCAGGGCATCATCCACTTCCATGACGCCGACTACTTCGCCCAGCACATGCACAACTGCGACCTCGTCAACCTCGAGGACATGCTGCAGAACGGCACGGTCATCTCCGGCACCCTCATCGAGAAGCCGCACAGCTTCTCCACCGCCTGCAACATCGCGACCCAGATCATCGCCCAGGTTGCCTCGACCCAGTACGGCGGCCAGTCCATCAGCCTGACCCACCTGGCCCCCTTCGTCGACGTCAGCCGCAAGAAGATCCGCCGCTCGGTCTACGCCGAGATGGAGACCATCGGCTTCCACGCCTCCCAGGAGCAGATCGACGTCATGGTCGAGAAGCGCCTGCGCGAGGAGGTCGCCCGTGGCGTCCAGACCATCCAGTACCAGGTCGTCACCCTCATGACCACCAATGGCCAGGCCCCCTTCATCACGGTGTTCATGTACCTCAACGAGGCACGCAACGCCCAGGAGAAGGCCGACCTCGCCCTCATCATCGAGGAGATGCTGAGGCAGCGCCACCAGGGCGTCAAGAACGAGAAGGGCGTCTGGATCACCCCCGCGTTCCCGAAGCTCATCTACGTGCTCGAGCCGGACAACCTGACCGAGGGCACCCCCTACTTCTACCTGACCAAGCTCGCCGCCAAGTGCACCGCCAAGCGCATGGTCCCGGACTACATCTCCGAGAAGAAGATGCTGGAGTACAAGCTCTCCAAGGGCGAGACCGAGGGCAACGGCGACTGCTACACCTGCATGGGCTGCCGCAGCTTCCTGACCCCCGACCGTTCGGGCAACGGCTACGGCAACGTCGCCAAGGCCAAGAACTACGAGCCCGGCAAGCCCAAGTACTACGGCCGCTTCAACCAGGGCGTCGTCACCATCAACCTCCCCGACGTCGCCCTGTCCTCCAGCGGTGACATGAAGCGCTTCTGGGAGATCTTCGACGAGCGCCTGGACCTGTGCCACCGTGCGCTGCGCGCCCGCCACGAGCGCCTGAGGGGGACCGTCTCCGACGCCGCCCCGATCCTGTGGCAGTATGGCGCCTTGGCGCGCCTGGAGAAGGGGGAGACCATCGACAAGCTCCTCTACGGCGGCTACTCCACGATCAGCCTGGGCTATGCGGGCTTGTACGAGTGCGTCAAGTACATGACCGGCCACAGCCACACCGACCCCAAGGCCACCGATTTCGCCCTCTCGGTCATGCAGCACATGAACGACAGGTGCACCGAGTGGAAGCTGGCCGAGGACATCGACTACTCCGTCTATGGCACGCCCATCGAGAGCGTCACCTACAAGTTCGCAAAATGCCTGCAGCGCCGCTTCGGCATCGTGCCGGGCATCACGGACAAGGGCTACATCACCAACAGCTACCACGTCCACGTCACCGAGGAGATCGACGCCTTCACCAAGCTGAGCTTCGAGAGCGCCTTCCAGCGCCTCTCCCCCGGCGGTGCCATCAGCTACGTCGAGGTCCCCAACATGCAGGACAACCTCGAGGCCGTCATCAGCGTCATGCAGTACATCTACGACAACATCATGTATGCCGAGCTCAACACCAAGAGCGACTACTGCCAGTGCTGCGGCTACGACGGCGAGATCCAGATCGTCGAGGACGACGGCAAGCTGGTATGGGAGTGCCCCAACTGCGGCAACCGTGACCAGAGCAAGATGAACGTCGCACGTCGCACCTGCGGCTACATCGGCACCCAGTACTGGAACCAGGGACGCACGCAGGAGATCAGGGACCGCGTGCTGCACCTGTAGGCACAGCCCGACCCGTACTGCCGGACCCACCTCCCCCTTGTACGGCGACGCCAGGAGGGCAGGTGGGTCCGACGCGTCAGCACCCCACCGCCTGTCCAGGAGGCCCGCCCATGAACTGTGCCGAGATCAAGTACTGCGACATCGCCAACGGGGTGGGCGTCCGCACCACGCTGTTCGTGTCAGGGTGCCGGCACCACTGCCCTGGCTGCTTCAATCCCGAGGCCCAGGAGTTCTCCTTCGGCAGACCATTCACGACACAGGACGAGGACGACCTCATCAACAGCCTGCAGCCTGCCTACATCCAGGGTCTCACCCTCCTGGGCGGCGAACCCATGGAACCGGAGAACCAGCGGGCGCTGCTGCCGTTCCTGCACCGCGTGCGCCGGGAGTGTCCCGGCAAGAGCATCTGGTTGTACTCGGGCTTCACCTGGGAGCAGCTGACCCAGGGGCCCAGCCGAGGCCGCATCGACGTGACGCGCGAGCTGCTCGGACTGGTCGACGTGCTCGTGGACGGTCCGTTCGTCCTTGAGCGGAAGGACATCAGCCTGCGCTTCCGTGGTTCGTCGAACCAGCGCCTCATCGATGTCCCAAGGACGCTGGAGGCCGGTGAGGTCATCTGGTGGGAGGACGAGTGCGTCTTCTCGACTCACGAGTGGTAGGCGCGACCTCCCGGTCGCGCCGTCGCCTGCGTGCTAGCTGGCAAGCACGTCGAAGCGGTCGATGCGCAGCAACATGCGCTCGACGTCGACCAACCCCCACAGGCGTATCCGCCTGCCGCCGCGCAGGACGATGACCAGGTCCCGGTCGCGCAGGCCGACATGGGGCTTGCGCCACCTCATGCTCTTGATGTCCTCATAGGGCACGGTGCGGCGACGCCCATACGGAGGGCGGACGATCATGTAGTCGTCGTAGAGCATGACCTGGTAGCGGGTGAAGGCGATGCATACCAGCAGCAGCGTCGCCTGGAACGAGACGAAGAATCCCATGGGCACGATGGGGTCGCTGGCGAACACCCCGAGGTGGCACAGCCACCCCGTCAGTCCGCCCAGGACCCCCATGAACACCATCACCAGGACGAGCGTGCGCGACATGACCGGGGACACGGCGTAGGTGTCATGGTGCAGGTGATGCCGCTCGGAGATGTCGGTGCCCGACACGAGCACGACCAGCTCCGCCAGCAGCGGCAGCCCCACGACCACGCACATCAGACGTCCCAGCAGACCCATCCGCTATCCCTTCTGGGATTGGGGTACGGCAAAGCTCGCCACCAGGTGCTGAAGCATGTCGACCGTCAGCTCCAGGCTGCGCACGGGCACGAACTCGCGCTCACAATGCATGTTATACCCACCCGCCGCGAGATTGGGGCACGGGAGGCCACGGAAGGTCAGCTGGGCACCGTCCGTGCCGCCACGCACCGGCTCGATCCACGGCTCGATGCCGATGGAGCGATTGGCCTCGAGCGCGTTGTCGATCAGGAACTCGCAGCCAGCAAAGCACTCGGCCATGTTTCGATACTGCTCGCGCACCCTGACGCTGACCGTCCTCTCCCCGTAGCGCATGTTGAGGAAGTCGGCGATGTCGCGAAGGGTCTGGGCACGATGCTCGATGCCGTCGGCATCGAAGTCGCGCAGGATGTAGGAGAGCGTCGCCTGCGACGCGGTTCCCTCCATGCGGTGGGGATGGTAGAAGCCCTCGCGGCCACAGGTGTGCTCGGGCCGCTCGAACGCAGGGACCAGCTGCTGGAACTCGGCTGCCACCGTCAACGCATTGACCATGATGTCCTTGGCGGTGCCGGGATGGACCATCAGACCGCGCACCTCGACGACGGCCTCCGACGCGTTGAAGCACTCGTAGGAGAACTCGCCGAGTGGACCGCCATCGACGGTGTAGGCCCATGCGGCCCCAAAGCGCTCCAGGTCAAGCAGGCTGGCCCCATGGCCAATCTCCTCGTCGGGAACGAAGGCGATCTTCAGACAGGGATGCGGGAGCGTCGGATCGTCCCTCAGGCGCACGAGCAGGGCGACGATCTCGGCCACGCCGGCCTTGTCGTCTGCCGCCAGCAGCGTGCGGCCATCCGAGCACACGATGTCCTGCCCCACGAGCTTGTCGAGGTCGGGCACGTCATCCGGCGTCGTGGCGACCTCGACGCCATCGACCATGCCCGACACGAGGGCCCCTCCCTCGTAATGGACGATGTGCGGGCGCACGTCGGCACCCGAGGCATCCGGTGACGAGTCGATGTGGGCGATGAGGCCCAGCGCCGGCAGGTCCTCGGCCCCAGCCGAGGCGGGCACCGACGCCGTCACGTAGGCATGCTCGTCCACGACCACGTCGTCGCAACCCAGCTCGCGCAGCTCTTCGCCCAGCAGGCGCGCCATGTCATGCTCCCGTGCCGCCGAGGGCACCTGGCCTTCCGGTGCCAACGGGTCGGACTGCGAATCCACCTGCACGTAGCGCATGAAGCGCTCCAAAACCTCACTCATCAAAGCATTGTTCCCTTCTCGCTCTCTCAGACACCCGAAGCCTCAATCCCCTCTCTCGGTCATCCCCCAGACGACCCCTCAGCCGGTGTAGACCCATGTCCCGGCCAACACGTCATGCGGTGGACGGCGCAGCTTGCCCCACAGCACCCTGCTGAGCGCAAACAGCGAGACCACCATCCCGAACACCGTGTAGGCGGTGCCGACGGTCGGGCCACAGACTATGTTGACCAGCTGGATGACGAAGGACGCGCACACGGTTATCAGCGTCTCGACGAAGGTCATGGTTGCCCAACGGATGGCCAGCGTCGCCAGGGAGGCGGTCGAGCCATCCATCATCACGACCTCGAGGCCGTTCTGGCGCTTGCCCACGGTCTGGCCGGGCCATACGCGCCAGGGGACGATGACGTGATAGCAGAAGGAGACGGCCAGCGACAGGAGCACCAGCACGGTGACGAGCCCCACGCCACATCCCGCGTCGACGAAGCCGGACAGGTCGGTCATGGTCCCGCCCACCAATAGCGAGTATGCGACGATCGAGGGTATCATCGCCACAAAGCCGCACAGCAGGTAGTCGATGACGAACGCCGCGAAGCGTCTCGCCACCGGGCTGCCGTTTATCCTCTCGACCATCCGCTTGGCCCAAGCATCGAACATGCCTGCCCGCCCTCCTCTGGAATCGCCTCCAACACTCTAGCGTATCTGCTATATCAGACACGCAATTATGTCCCGCCATCCGGTTCCATCACCAAATGTCGAGACGCGGACGCGCCTGCCCCATGGGCAGACGCGTCCGCGCCACCGGCATGCGTTCCTACCTGACTCCGGCCTTGCGCCTCGCTGCCTCGATCTCGGCCAGCTGGGCGGCTGACAGGTGGATGGGACCCGACGTCTCCCCCGCCGCGTCGATGTCGTCCCCCTCGAGCACGAAGCTCCCCTGCTCGCGGAGGTTCTCCTTGGCGACGCTGATCATCAGCTTGATGCGATTCAGCTGGTTGACCTCGCTGGCACCGGGGTCGTAGTCGACCGCGACGATGTTGCTCTGCGGATACAGCTGGCGCAGCCGCTTGATCACCGACTTGCCGACGACGTGGTTGGGCAGGCACGCGAACGGCTGGGCGCACACCACGTTGGGCGTGTCGCTCTCGATCAGCTCGATCATCTCGGCCGTCAGCAGCCAGCCCTCGCCCATGTTGTTGCACAGGGACAGCACCTTGCTGGCCTTCTCGGCCAGCTCGAAGATCGAGGGGTACGGCTCGAAGCGCGTCGTGGCCTCCAGCATCCGGTTCACCGGCGCACGCAGGCCATCGACCATCGCGATACCCGCACGGCCCTTCAGACGCTCGCCGGCCTTGGTGCCCAGCTCGTGCGCCGTGTTTATGCTGTTGGACAGCCCTAGCGTGAAGAAGTCCATCAGACAGGGGACATGGGCCTCGCATCCCTCCGCCTCGATGACCTTGACCAGCTCGTTGTTGGCCGTCGGATGGAACTTCACCAGGATCTCGCCCACGATGCCCACGCGCGGCTTGGAGCGGTCGTTCACCAGGGGGAGCGCCTCGAAGGCATCGATGGTGTCCTTGCAGAGGCGGTAGAAGTCACGCCGTCCCGTGCTGGCGATCATCGTGCGCGCACGCCGTATGAAGGCCCCGTAGAGCCTGTCGGCAGCACCGGGCTCCGCCTCGTAGGGGCGGGTGCGATACAGCAGCTGCATGAGCAGGTCGCCGTAGAGCACGGCAAAGGCCGCGTGCAGGATGAAGCCGGGCGTCACCAGGTTGAAGCCCGGGTTGGACTCGTCGAGGCCACCAGCAAGCGAGAGCGAGATGACCGGCACCTCGGGATGGCCCGCGTCACGCAGGGCCTTGCGGATGAGGCCGATGTAGTTGGTCGCCCGGCAACCACCACCCGTCTGGGAGATGAGCACCGCGGTACGCGTGAGGTCGTACTCCCCCGAAAGCACTGCGTTGATCAGCTGACCGCAGACCAAGATGGACGGGTAGCAGATGTCGTTGTTCACGAAGCGCAGGCCCGCATCCACCGCCGCGTGGTCGACGGAGGGCAGAAGCACCACGTTGTACCCGAATCCGCGCAGGACCGCCTCGGCCAGCTCGAAGTGGATGGGCGACATCTGCGGGCAGAGGATGGTGTAGCCCGCAGCCTGCATCTCCTTGGTGTAGCGGACCTTGGGGAAGGCGGCGCTCTTCGCCTTGCGGTAGATGGGCACGCGCCGCGAGAGGTCGGTCTGGCGCGTGTGCTCCAGCGCGCCGTTGGCCAGGTGGACACCCACCGGCTCCTCCTCGCGCACCAGGCCGGCCGCGGTGTCGCGCTCCAGGTCATGGCGCTTCTCGGAGAGGGCCGCCATGAGCGAGCGGATGCGGATGCGTGCGGCGCCGAGGTTGGACACCTCGTCGATCTTGAGCACGGTGTAGATCTTCCCGCTGGCCTCGAGGATCTCCTGCACCTCGTCGGTCGTCAGGGCGTCGAGGCCGCAACCGAAGCTGTTGAGCTGCACCAGGTCGAGGTCGTTGCGCATGGCCACGAAACGGGCCGCGCGGTAGAGGCGCGCATGGTACATCCACTGGTCAACCACGCGGATGGGCCGCTCGGGAGCGATCTTGTGCGCGACGGAATCCTCCGTCAGCACGGCAAAGCCAAACCCGGCGAGGAGTTCGGGAATGGCATGGTTGATCTCGGGGTCGTTGTGATAGGGTCGCCCGGCCAGCACGATGCCGTGGCGGTCGTTGCGCTCCAGCCAGTCGAGCACCTCGTCGCCGCGGCGACGCATCTGCTCCTTGAACTCCTCGTCGGCCTCCCAGGCGACGTTGACCGCCTCGTCGATCTCGGCGCGGGTGATGTGGGTGCCGCGCACGCGACCGCGCCCGGCCGCCGCATCGGCCTCGCGCTGCTCGGAGACCACCTCGTAGAGGCGCCGCTTGAGCTCGCGCTTGTTGTCGTACGGCAGGAAGGGGCACAGGTACTCCACCGTGCCGTCCGTCAGCTCGTCCATGTTGAGCTCGAGGCTCTGCGGATAGCTCATGACGATAGGGCAGTTGTAGTGGTTGGTGGTGGTCTCGTCCTCCGTGCGCTCCCAGCGGATGCAGGGCATCCAGATGAAGTCCGGGTCCTTGGCCAGCAGGTCCATCACGTGGCCGTGGGACAGCTTGGCCGGGTAGCAGACGCTCTCGCTGGGCATGCTCTCGATGCCCGCCTCGAAGGTCTTCTTGCTGGTCTGGTCCGACAGCACGACCGAGAAGCCCAGATGCGTGAAGAACGCGTGCCAGAAGGGGAAGTTCTCGTACATGTTGAGCGCGCGGGGGATGCCCACGGTGCCGCGCGGCGCATCCTCAGGCGCGAGGCACTCGCGCTCGAAGAGGAGCCTGTTCTTGAACTTGAAGAGGTTGGGCGCCTTGTCGTCGGCGGCGCGCACCTTGCCCGCACCCTTCTCGCAGCGGTTGCCGGTGATGAAGCGCCGGCCGTTGCTGAAGACGTTGACGGTGAGCAGGCAGTTGTTGGAGCAGCGTCCGCAGTGGACCTGGCGCTGCGTGACCTGCAGGCTGTCAATCTCCTCGCGCGTGAGCAGCTCGGAGACACCGTGCTCGCCGGCACGGTCGCGGGCCAGGAGCGCCGCCCCGTAGGCGCCCATCACGCCGGCGATGTCGGGCCGGATGACGTCGCGGCCGGTCAGCAGCTCGAAGGCGCGAAGGGTTGCGTCGCTCATGAAGGTGCCACCCTGCACCACCACGTTCTCGCCGATCTGGTCGTAGTCGCGCAGCTTGATGACCTTGAAGAGCGCGTTCTTGATGACCGAGTACGACAGGCCTGCCGCCACGTCGCCGATGGTCGCGCCCTCCTTCTGGGCCTGCTTGACGCGGCTGTTCATGAAGACCGTGCAGCGGCTGCCGAGGTCGACCGGCGCCTCGGCGTGCACCGCGTCGCGCGCGAACTCCTGCACCGTCATGCCCATGGAGTCGGCAAAGCTCGCGATGAAGGAGCCGCAGCCGCTCGAGCAGGCCTCGTTGAGCATGATGTGCTCGATGACGCCATCCTTGACCTGCAGGCACTTCATGTCCTGGCCTCCGATGTCAAGGATGAACGAGACGTCGGGCACGAAGGCCTGGGCGCCGCGCAGGTGCGCGACCGTCTCGATCTCGCCCGAGTCGGCCTGCAGTGCCTCGATGAGGATCTGCTCGCCATAGCCAGTCGTGGTCACATGCCCGATGGCGCAGCCCTCCGGCAGATGGTCGAAGATGTCGTCCATGATGCGGCGGGCCGTCCCCAGCACGTCGCCGTTGTTGACGTCGTACCAGGTGTAGAGCAGCTCGCCGTCCTCGCCCACGACGGCCGCCTTCATGGTCGTCGAGCCCGCGTCGATGCCGATGAACACGCGACCGCGGTAGCCCGCAAGGTCGCCGCGCGGCACGACCTCGAGGTCGTGACGGTCCTTGAAGTCACGGTACTCCTCCTCGCTCGCGAAGAGCGCGTCGAGGCGGGCGACCTCGCTGCCCTGGGTGCCCCGCAGGTTCTCCAATGCGGTGATGACCTCGGCAAAGGTCACGTAGCGGTCGGACTCGCCCGCAAGCGCCGCGCCGGTCGCCACGAACAGGTGGGCGTTGGCGGGCACGATGCGATGCTCCTCGTCCAGGCCCAGCGTCTCGTAGAAGCGCTCGCGCAGCTCCGAGAGGTACTGCAGGGGGCCGCCGAGGAAGGCGACATAGCCACGGATGGGATGCCCGCAGGCGAGGCCCGAGACCGTCTGGTTGGCAACGGCCTGGAAGATCGACGCAGCGATGTCCTCGGGAGCCGCGCCCTCGTTGAGCAGCGGCTGGACGTCGGACTTGGCGAACACGCCGCAGCGGCTGGCGATGGGATAGATGTGATGGTAGCCCTTCGACAGCTCGTTGAGCCCTTGGGCGTCGGTCTTCAGCAGCGAGGCCATCTGGTCGATGAAGGCACCCGTGCCGCCGGCGCAGGTACCGTTCATGCGCTGCTCGATGCCGTTGTCGAAGTAGATGATCTTGGCGTCCTCGCCGCCCAGCTCGATGGCGCAGTCCGTCTGGGGAATCAGCCTCTCGACGGCACGCTTGGAGGCGATGACCTCCTGCACGAACTCCAGGTCCAACCAGGTGGCCAGCAGCATGCCGCCCGAACCCGTGATGGAGACCCGCATGGGCACATCGCCCACCACGCGTCGTGCGCGGGCGAACAGGTCGCGTGCGGTGGCACGCACGTCAGTGTGGTGACGCTCGTAGTTGGCGTACACCAGGTTGTCGTTGTCGTCGATGACGGCCAGCTTGACCGTCGTGGAGCCCACGTCGATGCCCAGGCGCAGATGGGCATGGGAGAGGTCGATGGGGCTGCGCGGGGTCAGCTCGGCACCCACCTCCCTGAGCAAGATCGGCTGGCGGGCCTGGGCCTGAGCATGGTGCGTTGCGTCATACCTAGCGGACATCGTTAACCTCCAGCAGCTCCTGGGCCTTCGTGACCAGCGTCGGGATGTCGAAGTCGATGGGACGGCCATAGAGGTCGCCGGGACGCACGAACAGCAGCATCGTCATCATGCGTGCCATGGCCTCGGCCGGCTCGGTCATTCCCGTCGTCAGCCAGCGCACCAGCACGCCCACCTCGGCGGAGATGACGAAGGTCAGGTAATAGTCGAAAATCTGCAGCACGACCGGCGAGAAGCCCTGACGGGCGCGCTCGAAGACCACGTCGCGCACCATCTCGCGCAGCCGCTCGGCAAAGCCGGGGTCGCCGCCCTCCCCCAGCAGCGGTGCCAGGTAGGCACCCTCCGTCTGGAAGTAGGTCAGCACCTCGATAGAGCGGGGGCAGGGCTCGAAGCGGTGTATGGCCTCCTCGAGCTCGGGAAGGGTGACCTGGGCAATCTCGCGCGTGAGCCGGCTCAGTTCGCAGAGGGCCTCAGCCTCGATGTGGTCGACCAGGTCGGGAATGTCGCGGTAGTGCGAGTAGAAGGTGCGTCGCGTCACGCCGGCGCGGTCGGCGACGGCCGTCACGGTCACGCGCGTGAGATCGCCCGTCTCGCGAATCTCGGCGGCAAGCGCATCGCGCAGCGCCTTGCGCGTGCGAGCCGTGCGTCGGTCCAGGCGAGGCGTTTCGAGCGTCTGCTCCATGATGTTCCTTCTCAACGTGTGTAGTAGTTCACATTGTGAGTATTTTTGCACAACATGAGAAATAACGTGGCCATGACACGGCGCGCCACAGCGCCGCCATATTCGACCGCTACCCTCCCGTCAACCACAGGACCACACGCTGCTGCCGGAGGTGCCGTACGTTCCCGTTTGCACGGCTCGTGGAGCGCGGTCAGACGCTACAGTAGGGTCACCATCCGCAACGCAAGGAGTCACATGAGCGCATACAGGCTGCTGGCCCTCGACATGGACGGAACGCTGCTCACCTCCGACAAGCGCATCTCGGCGCGCACGCTGGAGTCCGTACGCCTCGCCGCACGCCACGGCATCGCGGTCGCCCTGTCGACCGGGCGCGCCGTGACGGAGCTCTTCGAGTACCGCGGGCAGATGCGCGGCTCGATCCGCTACGCGTCGCTGCTCAGCGGGGGCCACGTGTACCATCTCGATGACGATCGGACCATCTGCACCAGACCCTTCGAGACCGACGTCGCCCTGGCCATAGCCCGACAGGGGCTTGCCGAGGACGCCATGGTGCACGTGATGACCACGTCGCAGTCGGCGGCGACGCATCGTGACGTCGAGCGCATGGACGAGCTGGGCCAGGGCATCTACCAGGAGATGTTCCGCAGGCAATGCACCTTTGCCGACGACATGCGGGACTACATCCGCGCATGCGAGGGGCAGGTGTGCAAGGTCAACCTCTACCATCCCAGCCAGGAGGCCCGGGCCCGCACGATCGAGGCGTTGCGCGGCATCGATGCCCAGATGGCCGTCGGCGAGGCAGCCTCGGTCGAGTTCACGCCGACGGGCGTCACCAAGGCCCTTGGCCTGCAGCTCCTCTGCGAGCACGTGGGCTGCACGATGGCCGAGTGCGTCGCCGTGGGCGACGGGTTCAACGACGTCGAGGCACTCCAGGCGGCAGGTCTCTCGGTGGCCATGGGGAACGCAGACGAACAGATCAGGCGCCTAGCGGACGTGACGGTGGCCGACAACGACCACGACGGAATCGCGGAGGTCGTTGACCTGCTCCTTCGCTGATGGAGGAACCCCTCCGCGCGCATCCGTCGCTACAATGGACGCACCAGGCGGGCATCGGGACGTCGCCCGCTGTCGTGAGCCGTATGGAGGAGGCGGCAGATGGATGCCAACGGGCAGCGGCAGGATGACCTGTTTTCCCAGGTCATCGATGCAACCAAGGAGGCCCTCGACGGTGCCGGCGACGCCTACCGCGACACCTACCGCGAGTTTCAGGAGAAGCTTCCCACCTTTGACGACGTGCTGGCGCAAGCCATCCGTCTGCCGGGCACTGGCGTGAGTCGTGCGGGCTACCTCGCCGAAGTGATTGGCCGCAAGCACTCCCGCCTCGTGCAGGCCGCCATCGACACCACGCCCGCACGTGCCGGGCTCTCCCCGCGAGAGATCGAGAAAATCGCCAAGAGATCGCTGGGCAAGGATGGGCGTCGTACCACCGCGCTCTCATTTGCTGCCGGCATCCCCGGCGGAGTCGCAGGCGCGGTCAGCATTCCCGCCGACCTCGTGCAGTTCTACGGCTACCTCATCCGTGCCACGCAGAAGCTCACCTACCTGTACGGCTGGCGCGACCTGGTGCACGTTGACGCCAGTCAGACGGACGTGGCCACGGCGTCGGCACTCGTGATCATGCTGGGCGTGATGGTGGGAGTCCCGCGGGCCGACGATACCCTCGCCCGCCTCGCACGACTGCGGGCAAGCGGTGCCGATGACTCGCGACTGCGCACCGCGCTCGCGGCACGCAGCATGCAAACCGAGGTCAATCAGATCTCGGAGGAGCTGACCCGTCGCATGGCGCGCCGGCTGACGGGCCAGGTCGCCGGCAAGGCCATTCCCGTGGTGGGCGGCATCGTCTCGGGCGTCATCACCGGGTCGGGCTTCGACGAGATGACCAAGCGGCTGCTCGGGCAGCTCAAGCGCCATGGGGCATAGGCTGGCGGTGTGCCAGGGGGCAGGTCCTGCGACGGGTGGTTCGTTACAACACCGTTAATACGTATCGATACGTTTTGAAACTCCCCGTATACTGCCAACCAATCGCATAGCACCACCAAACCTAGGAAGCGGAAGTAAAACCTGCAGAGGCGCCTACAGAGAGCACGGGCAGCTGAGATCCGAGCGGTAGCTGGCAGGCATAATGGACCCGCTGAGGGCGCGAAGAAGCCACTGGCACCAGTGCGTGGAAGTCGCGACGGCAGCCCGCCGTCATCGGGCAGGGAGTGATGGCTCCCACAGAGAGAGCGGGCCTTGCGTCCGCTAATCGAGGTGGCACCGCAGGCGTCTTTCATCGCGCTTGTCCTCGAGACCCATAGGTCGAGGACGGGCGTTTTTTCATGGCCGTCCTCAATGCGCGACCCGCGCGGAAAGGAGGCCACGATGGCCAGCAAGGACCCGTATCGCATCTACCTGTCCGAGGACCAGATCCCCACCCAGTACTACAACCTGCGGGCCGACATGCCCAACAAGCCCGAGCCCATGCGCCTGCCCAACGGCGTCGTGGCCGAGTTCGCCCACATCGCGCCGGTCTTCGCCGACGAGCTGGTGCGCCAGGAGCTCGATGACGAGACCGCCTACATCGACATTCCCGAGGGCATCCGCGAGATGTACAAGATCTACCGGCCCAGCCCCCTCTGCCGCGCCTACAGCCTCGAGCAGGCCCTGGGCACGCCCGCGAAGATCTACTACAAGTTCGAGGGCAACAACACCAGCGGCTCGCACAAGCTCAACTCGGCCCTGGCGCAGGCCTACTATGCCCATGAGCAGGGCCTCTCCACCATCACCACCGAGACTGGCGCAGGCCAGTGGGGCACCGCCCTCTCGGAGGCCGCCGCCCGCTTCGGCCTGGACTGCGACGTGTTCATGGTGCGCGCCAGCTACGAGCAGAAGCCCTTCCGTCGCTCGGTGATGCAGACCTTCGGGGCGAACGTCACCCCCTCCCCCAGCCAGGAGACCGAGATCGGGCGAAAGATGTATGCCGACGAGGCCAACCGCTCCGGCAGCCTGGGCACCGCCATCTCCGAGGCCGTCGAGCGTGCGCTGCATGTGCCCGAGAACCGCGGTCGCTACCAGCTGGGGTCGGTGCTCAACCAGGTGCTCCTGCACCAATCGATCATCGGCCTGGAGAGCTACGAGGCCCTCGCCGAGCTGGGTGAATACCCCGACATCGTCATCGGCTGCGCAGGGGGCGGCTCCAACCTGGGCGGTCTCATCGCGCCCTTCATGCGCGACAAGCTCACGGGCGCGCACCCCGACACGCGCTTCGTCGCCGTCGAGCCGAAGAGCTGCCCCTCGCTCACCCGCGGCCGCTTCGCCTACGACTTTGCCGACACGGGCCAGACCTGCCCGTTGGTCAAGATGTACACGCTGGGCAACGGCTTCATCCCCAGTCCCGACCACGCCGGAGGCCTGCGCTACCACGGCATGAGCCCCATCATCTCGCAGCTCAAGCACGATGGCTACCTGGAGGCCGTCGCCGTCGCCCAGACCGACGTCTTCGCCGCAGCCGAGCAGTTCGCCAAGCTGGAGACCATCCTGCCCGCACCCGAGAGCGCGCATGCCATCCGCGTGGCCATCGACGAGGCCCTGCGCTGCAAGGAGACCGGCGAGGAGAAGGTCATCCTGTTTGGCCTGACGGGCACCGGCTACTTCGACATGACTGCCTACGAGGCGTTCAACAACGGCACGATGGTCGACCACGTTCCCACCGACGAGGAGCTGGAGCAGGGCTTCGCGTCAATCCCCGCCGTGCCAGGCGTGCAGGCTGCCGGAGGCCTGCCCCTGGCGTAGAGGCGCATCCACCCACGCCTTGCGGGCGGCAGGTCATTCCACCCTGCCGCCCGCAAGGCCGTTACCGCCTGTGTTGTCTGCGTTTCGGAAACCCAACCATTCTCTTCTGCGCAGACAACGACGCTTTCTGCGCAGCTGAAAGCGCAAACAACATGTGCGGCTCCAGCCGGCGTTCTAAAAACGCAGACAACGCCCCATTGGAGCCGCTGAAGCCCGTCAGGAACGCAGACAACGCGAAGGGACCTGCACGCAGGCCCCTCCCTCGTGGCAAAGACAGATCCGGTGTCTCCAGCGCTACCCCGCAACCGCACCCATTTGCGTTGTCTGCGCTTGTTTTCGGCTTCGGTAGCCCACAAGCCTCGTTGTCTGCGCTTTGGATAACTGCTGAGCGCCAGTTTCTGTTGTCGGCGTTTTTACCTACGCAAACTACGTCGTGTTCTGCGCAGGCTGAATTCCGCACCCACCAGAAACGCAGACAACGGGGGAAGCCGATGGATCGACCTCCCCCGTTTGCAGCGCGCCTACCGGACAACGGATGGCTATGCGATGGACCTCGCCGCGTCGTAGCCGCCCGTCACGGCCTCCTGGATGCGGCCGACAGCCGTGGAGTCGCCCGCCCCTATGACCGGAATTCCCAGCTCTGAGGTCCAATCCGGAACCGCCGTCGGCCTCATGCCCAGCGAGAGCACCAGATGGTCGAACTCGACCTGCACCCGCTCGCCATCCTTCTTCTCGAAGGTGGCCGTGTCACCCTCCACGCACAGCAGCTTATGCCCGGGGTTCAGCGTGGTGTCGGTGGCCCCCAGGCGACCCATGATGTCGATCATGTTCTGGAAGAAGATGCCCGGACCGATCTCGTCGACCATCTCATACAGGTCGACATGACAGTCCTGCGCGGAGGAGAGCATCTCGGCCACCTCGATGCCCGTCATGCCGGACCCGACCACGACGACCTTCTCGCCCGTGAGCGGCGGATCGGCCATGATGGCCTCGGGCGGGGTGAGCACGAGGGCGTCGTCGAGCCCGGGGATGGAGCCGGGCTTCACCGGCTGCGAGCCCGCGGCCCAGATGACCGCCACGGGAGCCTCGGCCTCGACGACCTCGCGCGTCGCCTCGACACCCGTGCGTATGGTGACCGGCAGCTCGGCGAGCACTGCCTCGTAGTAGCGGATCAGCCAGTCGAGGCGCCACTTCTTGGGCGGTCTTGCCGCGAATACCAACTGGCCGCCGACCTCGTCCGCCTTCTCCAGCACGACGACCTCGAAGCCACGCAACCCGAGCACGCGGGCGGCCTCGAGACCAGCGGGGCCGGAGCCCACCACGACGACCTTGCGGCCGTCACCGTCCCTCTCGAGCGGTGCCAGGTCGCACTCGCGTCCCGCCTCGGGGTTGACCGAGCACACCATCGGGCTATACGGATCCTCGTGGGCTGCCATCAGGCTCTCGATGCAACGCATGCAGCTGATGCATGGCCGGATCTCGCCCTCCTTGCCGCAGCGGACCTTGTTGCCCCAATCGGGGTCGGCGAAGAACTGGCGCGCGGACCCGACCATCGCCACGCCACCATCCAACAGGTCCATGGCGGTCTCGGGATGACGCACCACCGAACAGGCGATGACGGGGATGTCCACCGCGGCGGCGATGGTCTTGCCGTTGACGGACTTCCAGCCCTCGTCGAATCCCACCGGCTCCCAGGCCCAGTTCATGGTCTCGTAGTTGCCCGCGGAGACGTCGATGGCATCGGCACCCCACCGCTCGAACAACTTGCAGAACTCGACGGCCATGTCCAGGGTGATGCCGTCCTCGATGCCAATGCAGCGCAGATACTCGTCGGCGGTAAGGCGCACCAGGATCGGGAAGTCGGGGCTGGTGCCCTCGCGAATGCCCTCGATGATGCGCCGCACGATCTCGGCACGGTTCTCGAGGCTGCCGCCAAACTCGTCGTCGCGGTGGTTGGTGTAGGGACTCAGGAACTGGCAGAGCAGGTAGCCGTGGGCACAATGCAGCTCGACGGCGTCTGCACCGCTCTTCCAGACGCGGATGCCACCCTGCACGAAGTCATCGATGATGCCCAGGACCTCGTCGTGCGAGAGGGCGCGCGTCGGGGCGTGGAGCAGCTTCGACTCCTGGCCGGAAGGGCTGACCAGCACGCCATCCTTCGTCAGCGGTGGGACGCCCTGGCAACCCGGATGGTAGATCTCCACCGCAAACTTGGCTCCCGTCGCCTGCACGGCCTGGGCCATCTCGGCAAAGCTGGGAATCGCCTCGTCATTGTCGATGAGGAGGTTGCGAGCGTCGCCCAGTCCCGTCTCGCGGTTGACCGAGCAGATCTCGGTGATGACCAGGCCACATCCTCCCGCACCACGCGCCGCGTAGAAGTCCGCATCGCGCTTGCTGGCCTTGCCGTCCAGCTCCGCGTAGTAGTTGCCCATGGGTTCGAACACCAGTCGGTTGGGCACGACCATCTTGTTGATGGTGACCGGCTCGAAGAGCTTCTCAAACATGCGCATCTCCTCTCCACATGCCTGCGACCACTGCAGACACCCTCATCATGGGGGTGCGGGCAATGGTCGCAGGCAGGGATTCGGCAGGGCATGCGAAGGGGTCGGCGCTTGCCTAGCAGAGCTCCATCTCGGGCTGCTCGCGCGTCAGGACCTCCTTGTGGGTGACCGTCGCACCCAAGATGTCCTCGAGCTGGCCAGCCAGCTCGTCCACGGCGGCACGCAGGTCGTCGAGGCGCTCGGGCTGGATGTTCTCCATGATGAAGACGCAGTGGGGGGTGTCGTCGGTCACCTCGGTGCGCTGGCCGTCACGCCAGTTCCAGCAGCGGCACACGGCACCGGCATCGTCGACATAGCAAAGCTCTCCAGGCAGCGTCGGATCGTTCTCGTCGGAGCCGATGGGCAGGAAGTAGTCACCGCCGTCGGTCACCTTGAGGCGGAAGGTGCCCTCGAAGGCATCGACGTTCTCGGCGCCCATGGGAATGGCGTACTTCAGGGAGATGGCGTTGGAGATGTCCACCGACGGGTTGATGTGACCCACCGGGTTGTCCTTCAGCACGCGCTTGAGCAGGTTCTCCACCGAGCTGCGCACGCCCTTCTTGGTCTTGAACTTGCGATAGGCCTCACGCCACACCGCCGGCACCTCGTTCTTGGAGATCGTGGTGTCGGGCACCCACTTCTGGGCGAGGACGTTGGCGCGGTCCAGCAGCTTGGCGGCCTTTGCCGTGTTCTCGTCGCTCACCTGGTCGGTGGGCAGGATGTGGTCGGCGACGATGACGCCGATGGACGCCTGGGGGAACAGCTCCCAGAACGAATCCTCGCAGACGAACTTCATGCAGGTCCTCCTTGGACATCGAGGCGCCTTTCGGCGCGACCCTTTCCCTTGCATCCTAGCATGAGTTGCGCAAGAAGTGAGATTTTTTCGCAATTTATGCCAATATTCTAAATGCTATGTCGATGTATATCGATGGTTATGCATCCCAAGACTGACTGCAAAATGAATAACAAGCTATGAACGTTTTCTCATAATGCCTGTATTACTAGGTATCTAATGGGTCTCGACGCGTATCGTTTCCGCGCATCCCCTCTCTGAGGTGCATAGCCATGCTAGGGCATCGTTCGAAAAACATGCACAACCTATGCGATTTGATACAGAATGAAACCTCGCATCACCTGCACCATTCCCCCACCGCGTCCTCCCGCCAGCCGCTCTTACTGCTACCCTAGGTTCAACAACCAACCATTCGGTTCGTGAGAGAGGGCACCATGGCACTCATCAGCTTAACAGCAATCCGCAAGGCCCCCAAGATCGTCAAGGTCATCGGTGCGATTGCCGGAGTGCCGGCCATCACCTCCGCAGCCTACACGCTTGTCTCGCACGCCTTCTTCCGCCGGTCCAACATGGGCACGGCCACCGAGATCTACCTGCGGGCAACCGGCGGGAAGAAGCTCCTGAAGGACATGGTCCTCCTGGACAACACCATCCTGGAGCGGGCCGACACCAACGACCGCCGCTACACCATCCCCACCTCGGTGACCCTCAAGGTGTCCACGGCAGAGGAGATGCTCGACGGCTACCAGATCTTCTTCCTCAACCGTCGCCCCATCAACGACCGCGCGGTCATCTTCCTGCACGGTGGCTGCTTCCTCAACCAGCCGACGGCCGACCACTGGAAGCTCGCCGAAACCATCGCCCAGCGCACGCGCGCCGAGGTCATCATGCCGCTCTACCCCCTGACACCCGTCCACGGGGCGCTGGAGGCCCTCGAGTTCCTCGAGAAGGTCTATCGCAGGGCCATCGAGAAGTACGGTACGGCCAACGTCACCATCATGGGGGACTCCTGCGGCGGAGGCATCGCGGCCAGCTTCTGCGAGATGCTGCCCGAACGCGAGCTCGAGCAGCCCGCCCACCTCATTCTCATCTCCCCGTGGGTCGACGTGACCCTGCGCAACCCCGACATCCTCGCGTACGAGTTCGCCGACCCGATGCTGGGGGTCCAGGGACTCCAGAAGCTGGGCCTGACCTGGGCGAAGGACCTCGATCCCAACGACTGGCGCGTCAGCCCCGTCAACGGCGAGGTGCGCAACCTGCGCAACGTCATCGTATTCGTGGGTACTCGCGAGATCTTCTACCCCGATGCGCGCCTGTTCTACGACCGCGTCAACGCAACCGGCGTCCATGCCGAGCTCTACATCGGCCGTGGCCTCAATCACGTCTACCCATTGTTCCCGATACCAGAGGCGAAATGGGCAATCGACCGTATGGTGGAGGCCGTCTGCACCGACTAGGCGCCCACACGCGGTCCCCACGGCATGAAGCAGCCCCCGGTGGCATCGCCTACCGGGGGCTGAATCGTCCCGTGATGCTATCGATACGTGGCTGCTAGCGTTCCAGCAGCCAACGTGCTATCAGTTCCTCCAGCTCAGCCTCGCTGCGAACATGGTTCTCATCATCTCCCACGACCTGCAGCGTATCGCGCAACAGCTCGCGGTCCTGGCGGTGGCTGACGATATATTCCGCGCAACGGTACGCCAGACCCTGCGGGTCGGCGGGCGAACGGCGCCCATTGCGAATGCGTGATAGGTACGAGGGGTCCACCGCAACCTGGCGGGCCATCTCGACATTGGAAATCTGCAGGGTACGCATCAAAGCGTCGAGTCGACGGGAGAAGCTCGTGGAGCTGTGGTTGAGGTCGGCCATCAGCTCGGCCATGACCTCCTCCTCCGAGCCAATCTGATCGATGCCGCGCTCACTCGCGATGGACACGATGCCGTTCGCCAGCTTGCGCACGCTCTCGCCATCATAGGACGGGGTGCGGCGCCCGCTGCGATATCTGCTGAGAGTAGACGGTGAGATGCCGCTTCGCTCAGCGAGATCCTTGCTCGAACAGCAGAGTAGGAGGCAGTACTCGTTGAGGGTGGAGACAAACGACACTCTGGGTCCTCTCGTCCATGGCACGAGCACGTGGGTGGGGCAGAGCGGAACGCTGGCGGCTGACCTTGGCAATCTCGCTGTGTCCATTTAATGTAACTTACCAGCGCTTAACACATGCAACTCGTGCCAACCTTGGCATTGTCTCGGCGTCATATGCGCACCTGATGCACAAGGTTTTCTATCCCATTACCTGCTGGCGGACCGCACTCCTTCGCTTGCTAAAATGATGCCAATTGACCCATAAGGCACAGCGGCCAGAGAGGGACATCCCATGCAGGTTGGCTTTGACAAGGACAAGTACATCGAGATGCAGTCCAAGCGCATCCGCGAGCGCATCGAGCAGTTCGGCGGGAAGCTCTACCTCGAGTTCGGCGGGAAGCTCTTTGACGACTACCATGCCTCGCGCGTGCTGCCGGGCTTCGAGCCCGACCTGAAGGCCCGCATGCTCTCGAGCCTCGCAAGCGACGCAGAGGTGCTCGTCGCCCTCAATGCGAACGACATCGAGCACGACAAGCGTCGCAGCGACCTGGGCATCCCCTATGCCGAGGACGCCCTGCGGCTGCTCGACATCTTCCGCAGCATGGGCATCGCGGTCGGCGGCATCGTCATCACCCGGTGGGCCGGGCAGCCCCACGCCGAGGCCTACCAGGCGCGCGTCGAGTCGCTGGGCATACCGGTGTACCGTCACTACCCAATCTCCGGCTATCCCACCAACGTGGACCTCATCGTCAGCGACGAGGGCTTTGGACGCAACCAGTTCGCCAAGACGACCAAACCGCTGGTGGTCGTCACCGCGCCGGGTCCGGGGTCTGGCAAGCTGGCCGTCTGCCTCTCGCAGATCTACCACGAGTACGAGCATGGCGTGCAGGCAGGCTACGCCAAGTTCGAGACCTTCCCGGTGTGGAACCTGCCGCTGAAGCATCCGGTCAACGTCGCCTACGAGGCCGCGACGGCCGACCTGGACGACCGCAACGTCATCGACCCCTTCCACCTCGAGGCCTACGACAAGGTCACCGTCAACTACAACCGTGACGTCGAGACCTTCCCCGTCCTGAAGTCGATGATGGAGCGCATCGCGGGCGCCAGCCCCTACCAGTCGCCCACCGACATGGGCGTCAACATGGTGGGCAACTGCATCAGCGACGACGAGGTGTGCCGCACCGCGGCCAAGGCCGAGATCGTCAGGCGCTACTTCACCACCGCCGAGCGCCTGGAGCGCACCGGCATCGGCGAGGAGGAGCTCGCCACCATCAGCCTGCTGATGAACGACGTCGGCATCGACAAGAACTTCTCGCCCGCGCGTGCCGCCGCCCTGGCCAAGGAGGAGGAGACCGGCCAGCCCGCCGCCGCGATGGTGCTGCCGGATGGCAACGTGGTCACCGGCAAGACCTCCGCCATCCTCGGCTGCGCCTCGTCGCTGCTGCTCAATGCGCTGAAGCGCGTGGCCGGCGTGCCCAAGGAGGTCTACGTCGTCAGCAACGACGCCCTCGAGCCCATCTGCAAGCTGAAGATCGCGCACCTGCACGGCAACAATCCCCGCCTGCACTCCGACGAGACGCTCATCGCCCTGTCGATCAGCTCGGCGACCAACCCCATGGCGGCACGGGTCATCGACGCGGCGGAGCGGCTGCGGGGCTGCGATGCGTACTTCTCGGTCATCATCTCCCCCACTGACGAGCGCATCTACCGCCAGCTGGGCATCAACGTCTGCTGCGAGCCGAAGTTCGAGAAGCGCACCTACTACCATCGTTAGAAGCGGATTCAGGGAAAGGCAGGGGCGGCCCCGGCGATTGGTCAGAATCGCCGGGGCCGCCCCCTTGCGTCAACGGAAGGACTCGTCGTCCTACAAGCCCTGAGCCAGAAGGTCGGCGACCACCGGGTCGGCAGGCGTGACGCCCGCAGCCTTCAGCTCGGCGACCTTGTCGGCAAACTGCGGGAGATACGCCGCATGGGCCACCAGCAGCTCGTCGATGACGCGCTTGGCCGTCGCGCCTGACGGCGTCTGGGGATTGAGGGCAACCGCCTCGAGCAAGGCGCCATAGCTGCCGGTGACGGCCGCCTCCTCGACGAGGCGCTGCATGTTCCACATCAGCTGCAGGTATCCGCGGGCCGCAGGCTCCATCGGGCCAAAGGCCACCGGCTGGGCCCCAGCGCCACCAACGTAGCTCGACACCTGCACGACAGCGTCGTCAGGCAGGTCGTGAATCGCGCCGTTGTTCAGCGTCGAGCAGACGATGTGGGCGTTGCTGTTGTTGTAGATGGCCGCGATGGACTCGCAGGCGACGTCGGAGTAGTGGGCGCCACCGCGCTTCTTCAGCAGCTCGGGCATCTCGGCCAGCTCGGGGTCACGATACAGCTCGAAGAGCTGGTCCTCGACCGCCTTGACCTGCTCGGCACGACAGCCCTCGCCATTGAAGTCCTTGATGCCGTCCTCCAGCATGTCGGACTGCAGGTAGTAGTAGCGATGGTAGCCGCAGGGGATCATCCTCAGGTGCTCGAGCTGCTCGCGGAAGAATGGCACGTCGTGGATGTTGGCGGGAATCCCGGCGTCCTTGTCGGGGTCGAGCATGGCATCGATGATGTCCATCGTGACCTCTGAGCCGGTCGCGGCGTCAAAGACGCGGTGCCAGTGGAAGTGGTCGATGCCAGCGAAGCGGTAGACCAGCTCGTCGAGCGTCTTGCCGATGAGCGCCGGCTCGTTGAGCATGGCCCCGATGGGCACATTGCACAGGCCGATGCAGCGCTTCCACCCGCCGTAGCGGATGACCGACTCGGTGACCATGCCGCTGGGGTTGGTGAAGTTGACCAGCCAGGCATTGGGGCAGAGCTCCTTCATCTCCTCGACGATGTCGAGTATGACGGGGATGGTACGCAACGCCTTGAACATGCCGCCGGCGCCATTGGTCTCCTGGCCCAGCATGCCATGGGAGAAGGGGATGCGCTCGTCCTTGATGCGCGCCTCCAACAGGCCCACGCGGAACTGGGTGGTGACGAAGTCGGCATCCTTCAGGGCCTCGCGACGGTCCAGCGTCAGGTGCACCTTGACGTCGTGGCCGGACGCATCCCACATGCGCTGGGCCATGGCACCCACGATCTCCAGCTTCTCGCGGCCGCGCTCCACGTCCACCAGCCAGATCTCCTTGACCGGCAGGCGGTCGTAGCGCGAGATGAAGCCATTCATCAGTTCGGGGGTGTAGCTGCTGCCGCCACCGATGGTGCAGATCTTCAATCCGTCCTTCATGCTTGCCTCCTCATGACAACAGTTCTGTCATTGCTTGACTTGCAGGCCAGGCGCACGACACCGCGCCTGGCATTCATGCGCTGGCTAGAGCAGCGCGTCAGCCCATGCCTGCTCGCGGAATCCCACCAGCACGAAGCCCTCGCCGATGACCAACGGGCGTTTGACCAGCATACCATCGCTCGCCAGCAGGTCGAAGGCCTCTTGGTCGCCCATGCCCTCGTCCAGGCGGGCCTTCACCCCAAGCTCCCGGTAGAGCCGCCCGCTCGTGTTGAAGAAGCGCCGCACCGGCAGGCCGCTCGCCTGCTGCCACGTTGCCAGCTCCCCCGCACTCGGCCGGTCCTCGACGATGTGTCGGTCCTCATAGGCGATGCCCTGCTCGTCCAGCCACCTCTTGGCCTTTCGGCAGGTCGAGCACTTCGGGTATTCCACGAACAGCACGCGTTTCTCGGACATGGGTCCCCCTCTCTCGATGCGCTCCCAACGCTGGACGCGCACGAAGGCCGGCAGCCAGTGCCTTGTCAATCCTGGCTGGCGAGGCGTGCCAGCAGGTCGAAGCACCGCCGGACAAGCTCGGCGCCTCGGTCACCCTCGTGGGGCAGCGTGCAGGCGCTGCAGTCCTTGATGCCCCCCTCAGTATAGGCGTACGCCCCGGGGCA
Organism: uncultured Coriobacteriaceae bacterium; assembly: GCA_902778135.1. Classification (GTDB taxonomy): domain Bacteria; phylum Actinomycetota; class Coriobacteriia; order Coriobacteriales; family Atopobiaceae; genus UBA1367. Next base: position 29,968 of record CACYWP010000008.1, on the reverse strand, counting down.
GCGAGGTCCCAGGGCATACAGGGGACAGTAGCAGAACAGGCAGTTGAACGAGTCTGGGTCGACGCCCGCGTGACAGGGGAAGTAGGCACAGTCGACGTTGCGGAAGAAGGTCGTGCCATTGGGCCGCGCGCCATCATGTCGTCCTGCTGGCATTCCCGTCCCTCCGTACCTCTCGTGTCCGCATGCTATCCGCACGGGGCGCGCCACCCGGACGCGCGCCCCGTGCGACCCTTGCCGTCCCGGACCCTAGTCCAGATCCTCGCCATTGCTCGCGATGACCTTCTTGTAATACTCGAAGGAGTCCTTCTTTGAGCGGCTGTAATCACCCGTACCGTCATCGTACTTGTCGACGTAGATGAAGCCGTAGCGCTTGCGCATCTCGCCCGTGCCATGGGAGACCAGGTCGATGGGGCCCCACCAGGTGTAGCCCATGAGGTCGACGCCGTCCTTCACGGCCTCCCTCATGCAAGCCACATGCTTGCGCAGGTAGTCGATGCGATACTGGTCGTGCACGCTGCCGTCGGGCTCCTTCTTGTCCATGGCGCCGAGGCCGTTCTCCACCACCATCACGGGAATCTGGTAGCGGTCGTACATCTCGTTGAGCGCGAAGCGCAGCCCGTCGGGATCGATCTGCCAGCCCCACTCACTTGCCTCGAGGTACGGGTTCTTGCCGCCACCGACGATGTTGCCCTCCATCTCCTCGAGGTCGTCGTGCGTACCGATGAGGTTGGTCATGTAGTAGCTGAACGAGAGGAAGTCGACCGTGCCCTCGCGCAGGATCTCGGCGTCACCGGGCTCCCACTTGATCTCGACGCCGTTCTCCTCCCAGAAGCGCTTGCACCAGCATCCGTAGTATCCACGCACCTGCACGTCGGTGGTGTAGAAGACGCGGTTGCGCATGTTGGCCTGATTGGCCAACTGGTCCTTGGGGTCGCAGGTGGCGGGGTAGGTCTGCAGGTACACGGTCATGCAGCCCATCTTGAAGTCGGGATAGTGCTCGTGGGCGTACTTCACGACCTTTGCGGATGCCACGAACTGATGATGAAGCGCCTGGCACCGGATCTGCGGACCGACGTAGAGGTTCGCGCGGTTGCCTTCGAAGCCCTGCACTGTCGAGGTGCCGAACATGGCGCCCATCTCGGCGGTGGCGCAGTTGATCTCGTTGAAGGTCAGCCACAACTTGACCTTGTCCTTGTACCGCTCGAAGCAGGTGTAGCAGAACTTCTCGTACAGGGCGATGCACTCGCGACCGGCCCAGCCGTTGTAGCGGCGCACGAGTTCATAGGGCAGCTCGTAGTGCGAGAGCGTGATCAGCGGCTGAATGCCGTACTTGGCGCACTCGTCGAAGACGTCGTCGTAGAACTGCAGACCCTTCTCGTTGGGCTCGTCCTCCAGCCCGGTGGGGTAGATGCGCGTCCAGTTGATGGAGGTGCGGAAGCAGTTGAAGCCCATCTCGGCGAAGAGGGCGATGTCCTCCTTGTAGTGGTGGTAGAAGTCGATTGCGTCGTGGCTGGGATAGAGCTTGTCGGGATCGATTTCGACCGTGATGGACTTCTGCTGGTTGAAGACGCCTCCCATGCAATGGTCTATGACGCTGTCGCCCTTGCCGTCGACGTCCCATGCGCCTTCGAACTGGTTTGCCGCACAGGCGCCGCCCCACAGAAAGTCGTCTCTGAAGACACCCATGACACCCTCCTCCTTGATGATTCTCCCTTATCCACAGAGTATAAGGTGGCAGGTGGGTGGCAAAAGGAAGTGGTTGCCGCGACTCCGGTGGATGGTGTGGGCGACGCATGCAAAAGCGGCCGGAACGCCTGTCAGGCATCCCGGCCGCCATGGACTTGCCAACGACACGCGTCAGTCGAAGTGACTGGAGCGGTAGCGACGCTTCACCTGCTTGCGCAGGGCGTTGATGACGACGATCAGGACGATGGTCACCACCAGCAGCACCAGCGCACCAAGCAGGCAGGTCTTCAGGGCATGCTCGATGAACGAGACGCCGAAGTGATAGAAGAACTGGGGAGTCAGCTTGAGGCCACGATAGAAGCCGGAGTGGTACAGCATGAAGGGCGCCACGAAGCTCATCAGCGTGGCACCACCCGTCGCATAGGCCACATACCGCAGCCCGCGATGGGCGAAGTGGTGCATCCTGACGAGCATCACGACCAGCACGACGGAGAGCGCCACGAGCGCGATCGTGCCCACCAGGAAGTAGCGCATGAAGACGTCACGCACCCTGACGATGGCATCGAGACCCGGCAACCTCACTGCGCTGCGGTAGATCTCCATGATCTCGTCCACATAGGCTGCCGTGATCTCCTCGGTCTCGCCAGAGGCCTCCACCCCATTGTCGGAGAAGAACTGCGCGACGTTTGCGGAGAGGCGCTCCTCCTGGTCGGTGGTATCGATGGCGGAGTCGACGTGGCGGAACGCGCTGATCACGTTGTCATCCACGTCAGCGCGCACCTCGTCGACCGTGAAGACGTCATCCAGCACCGACTGGGCAAGGCCGGTCGGCAGGGTGTAGTAGCCAGTCTGCTCGTTGACGTAATTGAGCGTGTACTGGTAGTAGGCGTCATCGAGCGTCGACAGGAAGCGGGACTCGGAGAGGATTCCCAGCCTCACGACGAGTAGTGCGGTGATGGCCAGAAGGGACAGCGAAAGGAAGAAGCTGAAGATCAGGCTGACCATGTTGCGGCCCGTCGACTTCTGCCGATGGCGGTTGCCTTGTCTTGTCAATCCAGGTACCTCCACTTCACGTCCAAGCCAGAGGTCCTCTTGGCAAACACCGTCAGTCGCTGCGTCTTGCGACCCGATATCGCATGGAACGGGTAGCAAGTGTACATGATCAGCTCCTCTTCCTCCTGCAGTCCCTTCTCGCTCAGCAGTGTCCACAGTTCGTTCTCGTCATACACCTGCACATTCGTGACCTGATACTCGTAGTCGCAGTAATTGGTCTCGAACTGTATCGTGTCACCCACCTCTATGTCCTGGAGACACTTGAAGTAGGTGGTGTTGTGTGCCGAGAGGATGATGGCACTGCCAAAGCCCGGGAGCATGCTGGCAAGGGACTGGCCGACGCCATAGGAGAGAATCTCGTCGGAGTCGTACCAGTAGACCGGGGCGTCCAAGCCGATGCGCTCGCAATAGATCTGGCCATACTGGCTACCCGAATCGGGGAACTCGATGTCGCGACCGGAGATGAAGCCCTCCGTGCCGTTATCGGCCTGCTGGACCTGCGGACGCTCAGCTTCCGGATCGAAGATGGAGGTCAGCTGGGAGTCGAAGTTCGGTGCGTCTTTGGATACGAGGGTGCCCGCCGCCGCAGTCGCAAGGCTCCAGACTGGCTGCAGCGTCAACCAGAGGAGGGCATACCCAAGCACGCAAAAAAGAGCTGGCATACAAACGTATGCCAGCTCCTTCTTGATTCCGTTCGAGGAATTCATCAAATGCGATGATTAGGCGAACAGGCTGTTCTTGCGGGCGACGACGAAGGCACCAGCGAGGGTGGCGACGGCGGCGGCCAGCACGAGAGCGGTCTGGGCCAGGCCAAAGCCGGTCTGGTTGACACCGGTGGCGGTGGTGGCGACGACGGAGCCGTTGACGGTGACGACAGCGTAGTTCTTGGCGTTAACGCTGACCTTCATGTTGTACTTGCCAGCAACGTCGTTGATGATCTTCAGGATGGTGTTCAGGTGCTGCTTGGCCTCCTTCTGGGAGTTGCAGCCAGCCAGCTCGGCGTCGACATCCTTGACGACCTGGGAGAACTCGGCGCAAGCGTTGGCGTCAAGGTCAACCTTCAGGAGGGCGTTCTGGGCCTCGGTCTTGTACTGGTTCTTGAACTCGTCCTTCAGCCAAGACTTGCCGTCAACGACAGCGGCGAACTCGTCGTAGACCTTCTGCTCGTCAGCGTTGATCTCTGCGGCGAACGCAGGGATGGCAAACGTGACGGACAGCAGGGCTGCCAACACAAATGCGAACAAACCTTTCTTCATGATACGGATCACCTTTCCAATCGTAGATTCCCGTACTGCCATTTTGCCACTATCCGACTGCTTGATGTAATTGTCAACCCAAATCGGATACTGCTTGTTAATCTTTACGATTTCCTGACCGCCTCCCGGCAGGACACCTTCAAGATTACCGCAGGTATTCTAGTTGTCTTCGTCAAGCGTCACCGCCGGGAATGAGGATTTCCCCTCACATCTTCACGTTGGGAATTCCGCGAACGGACGGTGAAGACCGCTAGGGGAAGGCCATGGAAGGACCCTCGGAGACCCGAGGTCCCGCCTCCGGTCAGTCGCGCGTGAGCTTGCGGTGCAGGCGATGGGGCTTGGACGCCTCGGGCCCCAGACGACGCTCGCGGTCGGCCTGGTAGCTCTCGAAGTTGCCCTCGAACCAATGCCAGCGACCGGGATGCTCGTCGTCGCCCTCCCATGCCAGTATGTGGGTCGCCACGCGGTCGAGGAACCAGCGGTCGTGGCTGACGACTACGCTGCAGCCCGGGAAGCGCTCGAGGGCGTCCTCCAGGCTCTCCAGCGTCTCGACGTCCAGGTCGTTGGTCGGCTCGTCGAGCAGCAGCAGGTTGCCGCCCTGGCGCAGCGTGAGGGCGAGGTTGAGGCGGTTGCGCTCACCGCCCGACAGCACGCCGGCGCGCTTCTGCTGGTCCTGCCCCTTGAAGCCGAAGCTGGCCACATAGGCGCGGCTGGGGATCTCGGTGTCGCCGACCTGTATAAAGTCGTTGCCGTCGGAGACGACCTCCCAGAGGGTCTTGTTGGGATCGATGCCGGTGCGCATCTGGTCGACATAGGAGATCTTCACGCTCTCCCCCACCTCGAGGCTGCCGCCGTCTATGCCCTCGAGGCCCACGATGGCCTTGAGCAGGGTGGACTTGCCCACGCCGTTGGGACCGATGATGCCCACGATGCCGTTGCGCGGCAGGGAGAAGGACAGGTCGTCGATGAGGGTGCGCTCGCCGAAGCCCTTGGTGAGGTGCTCGGCCTCCAGGACCTTGGCACCCAGGCGCGGACCCGCGGGAATCTGGATCTCCGAGAAGTCGAGCTTCTTGGATGCGGCGGCCTCGGCGACCATCTGCTCGTAGCGTGCCAGGCGCGCCTTGCCCTTGGCCTGGCGTGCCTTCGCGCCGCTGCGCACCCACTCCAGCTCGCGCTTCAGCTTCTTGGCACGCTTGGCGTCCAGCTGGCTCTGCAGCTCGAGGCGGGCGGCCTTCTTCTCGAGGTAGGTGGAGTAGTTTCCCTCGTAGGGATAGAGCTGGCCACGGTCCACCTCGCAGATCCACTCGGCCACGTCGTCGAGGAAGTAGCGGTCGTGGGTCACGGCCATGACGGCGCCGGGATAGCGATGCAGGAACTGCTCCAGCCACAGCACGCTCTCGGCATCCAGATGGTTGGTCGGCTCGTCGAGCAGCAGCAGGTCGGGGGCTTCCAGCAGAAGGCGGCACAGGGCCACGCGACGGCGCTCGCCGCCCGACAGCACCGATACCGGCGTGTCGGGGTCGGGGCACTGCAGCGCGTCCATGGCCTGGGAGAGCTTGCTGTCCAGGTCCCACCCGTCGGCGGCGTCGATCTCGTCCTGCAGCCGTCCCATCTCGTCCATCAGCGCATCGAAGTCCGCGTCGGGGTCGCCCATCTGCTCGCTGATGGCGTTGAAGCGCTCGACCTTGGCGATGATGTGCCCGAAGGCCTGCTCGATGTTCTCGCGGACGGTCTTGTCCTCGTCGAGGGGCGGCTCCTGCTGGAGGAGTCCCACGGTATAGCCTGGGGAGAGGCGCGCCTCGCCGTTGGAGACGTCCTCCAGGCCCGCCATGACCTTGAGCAGGGTCGACTTGCCCATGCCGTTGGGACCGACCACGCCAATCTTGGCCCCAGGAAAGACGCCCACCGTCACGTCGTCGAGGATGACCTTGTCGCCGACGGCCTTGCGAGCCTTGTACATCTGGTAAATGAACTCTGCCATTAGCCTCTCGCCTGCACTTTCTTGGGTTCGTGACCTAGTGGGGCCCGTCCCTCGGCCCCCTTCGCCAATCCTCGGCGAAACATATGTATACCCTATGGCGTTCCCCGTTCAAAGGGCGGCACGCGCCAAAGCCGCCCGAACACGCCACTTGACATGAAAACCCGACGGACCGACCAGCCCGCGATGGGCCGGCGGTCGCACCGCTAGACGATATGTAGAGTGATCGGGACCTCACTCTGTGAAGCAGTGGCCCTCTCGGGGCATCGTGGGTTAGGCTCGGTCTTGAAGGAGTCCGGCTTACCACATTCACAGGAGGTCCCGACCATGTTGTACTCTACCAGCATCGGCCTTGACGTGCACGCCCGTTCCATCAGCGCCGCGGCGTTCGTCTTCGAGACGGGCGAGGTCGTGCAGCGCACGTTCGGCTACGACCCCGACGCGGTCGCCGCCTGGGCGCGCTCGCTTCCACAGCCCGCGGGCTGCCTCTACGAGAGCGGCCCCACGGGCTTCGACCTCAAGAGGAGGCTCGACGCGCTGGGGCTGCCCTGCCACGTTGGCGCCGTCTCGAAGATGGTGCGGCCCTCGGGCGACCGCGTCAAGACCGACAGGAGGGACGCCCTGTTCCTCTCCAGGCTGCTGGCCGTGGGCGAGTTCGTCGAGTGCGCCCCTCCCGCGCCGGCCATGGAGGCGGCGCGCGACCTGTCCCGGGCGCGCGAGGACGCGCGCGAGGCGCTGATGAGGGCGCGCCACCAGCTGTCGAAGTTCCTGCTCAGGAAGGGGCACGTCTGGCCCAAGGGACGGTCGACGTGGACGAGGGCCCACCGCGAGTGGCTGCGCTCGATCGAGCTGGCCGACCCGTGCGAGCGGCTCGTGCTCGAGGAGTACGTCGCGCAGGTCAGGGAGTGCGAGGGGCGGCGCGACCGCCTCGACGCGGCAATCGCCGAGAGGTCGCGTGCCGACGACCTCGCCGGCGTCACCTCCAGGCTCCGCGCGCTGCGCGGCGTCTCCACCGTCACCGCCTTCGGGGTCGCCACCGAGATAGGCGACTTCTCCCGCTTCCCCAGCCCCAGGGCGCTCATGTCCTACGTCGGCCTCGTGCCGTCGGAGTCGTCGTCGGGCGAGTCGACCTCGAGGGGCAGGATCACCAAGACGGGCAACGCGCACGTCAGGAGGCTGCTCGTCGAGGCCGCCTGGCACCACGCCAGGCCCCTCTCGCCGGCCTCGGAGACCGACGCCGCCTCGTCGGCGGGGCTCCCGGCGGAGGCGGCGGGGATCGCCTCGAGGGCGAACAGGAGGCTGCACCGGAGGTACCTCGCCCTGAGGGCGAGGGGGAAGGGCGCCAACGTCACCAACGTCGCCGTCGCGCGCGAGATCGTCGGCTTCTGCTGGGCGCTCGCGCTCTGCGGGTGACGACGCCGTAGCAACCACCCTCTCGCACGCGTCGGCGCGGCCGAGGCGCGTGGGGCACCCCGCGATCGGACTATGCGCAGCGAGGCCGGGCCTCGCCACGCGCGACCCTAGACCAGCGGAGCTCCCCAGCCGAAGCGTCGGAATGCGTTAGCCAACACGCGGATATCAGACTCGCAGTCGTGCGTCGAACCAGACACGCCCTGGGCGCCGTCGCGCGGGAGGTGGCCATAGAAAAAGGTGGGCCGGCCCCCGAGAAGTCGGAGGCTGGCCCACCTTTGCCACTTGACAAGTCTGTCTACATATCAGTCCTCGAGCTTGCTGACCCGACGGTCGTAGGTGAGCAGGCCGTTGGTCTCCTCCTCGACGTCACTGACCTGGGTATACACGAAGCCGCAAAGCCCCTGCTCGCACAGGCCGTCCACCTCCGCCAGCATGCCGAGCAGCGCCTGGCGCCACTCGGTCTGGGTCTCGAACTGGGCATAGCCGTAGGAGTGCGTCAGCGAGCTGTGGTCGTCGACGTGCCACACGAGGCCGCCGAACTCCGAGAGCATCTGGGCGCGCGTGGGACGCTCGCCCTGTGCCGCATAGGGATCCTCGAACAGGTGCATGCCGCGGAAGTAGTTGTGCACGCCGAAGATGTCTCCCGTACCCTGGTCGTACCAGCCACTGACGGACAGGACCGGACGCGAGGAATCGAGGTCCCATACCAGCTGGGTGGCCTTCCCCGCATCGAACTGGCCCCACGATTCGTTGAACAGCACCCATCCGATGACACAGGGATGCCCCGACAGGCGTCCCACCACATCCTCGCAGGTACGCGTCCACTCCTCGCGGTAGGCCGAATCGGTCGCACCCAGGCGCGCACGACCCCTGTCGGTGTCGTCGCGCTGTGCGTGCCACGAGCGGCGCAGCAGCGTCGGCACGTCGCGCGACCAGCGGTCGGAGGGAACGTCTCCCCCGCTGGGCATGTCCTGCAGCACCAGCACGCCCATGCGGTCGCAGAGCGCATAGAAGCGCTCGGACTCGACCTTTATGTGCTTGCGCACCATGTTGAAGCCCAGCCGGCGCACCGCCCGCAGGTCGAACGCCATCGCATCGTCGCCAGGAGGCGTCATCAGGCCATCGGGCCAATACCCCTGGTCCAGCAAGCCGCGCAGGAAGACGGGAGCGCCGTTGAGGCACACCCTGACGATGCCCCGCTCGTCAGGCTCGACGCTGACGGTGCGGAACGCCGCGTAGCTGGAGACGGCGTCCTCGCCGTAGGTGACCCGCACGTCGTAGAGCTGGGGCGTGTCGGGGGCCCACAGGCGGTAGTCGGACACGTGCAGCGAGAGGGCCATGCGCCCCCCGACGCGTCGCGACTGGATGCCCGAGGCCACCACGTGCTGGCCATCGAGGACCTCGGCGGCGAGCATCGCGATGCCGTTGGCCCGCACCGAGATCTCGAGGTCGCCCGTCTGGGGATCGGCGGTCAGCAGCAGCCGCTCGACGTGCGTTCGCGGCACGGGCTCGAGCCAGACGCTCTGCCAGATGCCTGACTGGGCGGTGTACCACATGCCGCCACGCCCCAGGCGCTGCTTGCCGCGCAGCTGGGTCCCCTTCTCGCTGGGGTCGTACACGCACACCTCCAGCAGGTTGTCCCCCTCGCGCAGCACGTGGGCGATGTCGGTCTCGAAGGGCAGGTAGGCCCCCTCGTGCTCGGCCACCTTGCTGCCGTTGACATAGACCGCGCAGGCATGGTCGACCCCGTCGAGGTGCAGGATGCATCCCCCATGGTCGGGCACGTCAGGACGGTCAAAGCTGCGCCGGTACCACAGCAGCTCGTCGGGCTGCAGCTGGCGTCCTACGCCCGAGAGCGCGGCCTCCGGCGAGAAGGGCACGCGGATGCGCTGGTCGATGGCCTCGGGGGGCGTGGCATCACGCCACGCCGTGCCTGCATCGGCGCACTTGACGAAGGCGCACGTCCACCAGCCGTCGAGCGTCTGCCACCCATCGCGGGCCATCAGCGGACGAGGATGGCTGGTCAGGGCGACGGGTCTGTCCCCCAGCTGCTCGCCCCAGGGAGTCCACAGCTGCGTCAGGTCCTCGGGACCGCGGTCTTTGGGGATGCTCTTGATGACGCGACGGATGTCGAGGTCCATGGGATTCCTTTCCGCAGTGGGGCACACGTGCCATTTTAGTGCACCGTCATGCCGCAAAGGAGCATGCCATCACACCCCAGGGGTCGAGCGTGCCGCCGCATCGTCAGGGTCACAGGAGCTCGTCGAGGGTGCTGCCATAGGGGAGCAGGAACTCGTCGCAGAAGTCCGCCACCTCGGGCATCTGCTCGCAGAGCTCCCCGACGCGGGTGCGTGTCGTGGCCTCCGCCGTGCGGAACTCGGCATTGCCCGCCTGGGCCTCGTCGATGCACTTGATCAGGGCGCTGACCTTGTCGGCAGCCTTGACCAGCGCAAACAGGTAGTCGTCGTCCTCGCTGCCATCCGAGGCGAAGAGCTGCTGGTAGGAGGGACGCAGGTCCTCCGGCAGCTGGGCGAGCAGGGTCTGGGTGGCCTCGTGCTCCACGCGCCTGTAGGCGTCGCGGATGCGGCTGTCGTGGTACTTGACCGGCGTGGGCATGTCCCCCGTGATGATCTCGGAGGCGTCGTGGTACAGCCCGACGAGCGCTGCGCGACTGGCGTCGAGCGAGCGCCCGTAGCGCACGTTGCCGATCGTGCACAGCGCGTGGGCGATCATCGCAACCTCCAGCGAGTGCTCGCTGAGGCTCTCGGAGCGGGAGTTGCGCATGAGGGCCCACCGGTCGATGTACTTCATGCGCGAGACAAGGGCGAAAAAGGTCGAAGGCATGGCTGCTCGGTTCTGCTCGAGGTTGTGTCGGATGTCCATGATGCCACGACCGACGGACAACAATGGGCCGGAAGGGGTCGGACGGAAGACGGACCGAGCCAAAGGCCATCCCGGACGTGCCCGCCGCGCTCACCTCCCCATGAAGAGGTCGCACCTGCGGGATGCGAAGGGCATTCGACACTTCCTGGGCCTCGGGCTCGACCCCATTGGCTTGTGCCACACAAAGTTATAAGTGGTAAACTCTTTTACGTCCCACCACGCGTTAGGAGTCACCATGCCAAAGCCGCGTCCCACATGGTCAAGAATCGGAAGCGCCCTCGTCTGCATCGTGCTGGCAACGTCACAAGTCAGCCCAACCATAGCCCTGGCAGCATCGTCCACGGTAGACAAGGCCGAGACCGTGCATGTCCAGACCAACGCAAACGGCGAGGTCACCAAGGTGCGGGTGGAGGAGCTGCTGGCCAACGGGGACGGTGCGCGCCAGCTGCAGGACCGTTCCGACCTTACCTCCATACAGCCCGGCGAAGATGACCTCACCTACACGTCGGGACCCGACGGCACCCTGACCTGGCAGGCAAACGGCGACGAGGTCTCCTACGAGGGGACCAGCGCCGAGCAGCCTCCCGTCGCCATCGACGTCACCTACACGCTGGACGGCAGGAAGCTGAAGGCGAGCGAGCTCGCCGGGGCCAGCGGACGGCTGACCATACGCCTGGACTACCGCAACAACGTCTCCGCCATGCGCACCATCGACGGCAAGGAGCAGCGCATCTACACCCCCTTCGTGTGCATGACGGCAGCGATGCTGGACTCGTCGGTCTTCTCCAACGTCACGGCCACCAACGCAAGGGTCCTCGATGACAAGGGAGGCATCGCAGTCATCGGCTTCGCCCTGCCGGGGCTGCGGGAGAGCCTGGACATCGACTCCGAGGACATCGACCTCGACCTGCCCGAATACCTGGAGGTCCAGGCGGACGTCACCGACCTGGCGCTCGACCCCATCTACACGATCGTCACCCCGGAGCTGTTCAGCGACATCGACACCTCCGACCTCGATCTGGGCGACCTCGGCGAGGGGACCTCGGAACTGCAGGATGCGATGGGCAAGCTCGTCGACGGCTCGGGCACCCTCTCCGATGCGCTGCACCAGCTGGCCGACGGGGCGGGGCAGATGAGCGGGGGCGTCGCGGAGTTCAGGGAGGCGATCAGCGCGCTGCCCACCGGCATGGCCGCCCTGGCAGGCGGAGCCTCTGCCATTGCCGATGGGCTGGTGGCAGGCAGCGCCGCGGCCTCCCAGATGTCGGAAGGTGCCAGCGGCCTGAGCGGCCTCGCCCAGGGCACCGAGGCCGCAATCGGTGGCGCGACGGACGCGCTCGGTGGCGCCGCCGCCAAGGTCGGGGAGGCACGCGGCTCGGTCCAGTCGCTGCACGACAAGGCAGTGTCTCTCGACCTGGAGGCGACCCGGCAGGGCATCAGCGACGCCGCCACTGCCACGGCGGACGCCCGCGACGCCGCCGGAACCGCGCGGTCCCTGCTCGAAGCGACGGGAGCCGGAACGGACGAGACGAAGGCGGCGGCGCAGGAGCAGCTCTCGGCGGCCCTCGCAACCCTGCAGGAGCTGCAGGCGCAGGAGCTGACGGAGGAGCAGCGACAGGTCGTCCAGAGCGCCCTGGACCAGCTGGCGGCAGCGGACGCATCGCTCGCGGGGTTGAGCTACGTCGTGCCCGACGAGGTCGCCACCCAGCTCGAGCGGTTGGAGCAGGCCCAGGAGACGCTCGACGCGAGCGCGACCCAGATTGCCGGAAGCGAGGCGGACCTCGGAGAGGTCGCTTCGGGCGCAGCGGGTGCCCTGGGGGCATTGGACGAGGCGAGCGGCTCGATCTCTGCCGCGACGGGCAGCCTTGGTACGGCAGCGGGGGCGGCGGCGTCGCTCTCGCAAGGCGCAGGCGGGCTGGCACAAGGCCTCTCGGGTCTCGCGACCCAGCTGGGGACCGCCGCGGGCGGCGCCTCGACCATGGCAACCCAGATGCAGCAGCTTTCTGGCCAGGCGCCCCAGATGATCGGTGGGATGGACGCGCTGGGCAGCGGCATCGGGCAGCTGGTCAGTGCCCTCGACGCGACGGCCGATGGCTCTGACCAGCTGACCAGCGGGCTGAGCACCTTCAACGACGAGGGCATCACGAAGATCGTCGACGCCCTCGACGACCTGGATGGCGACGTGGACAGCCTGACTGGCAGGCTGGAGGCCTTGCGCGACGCAGCGCGCGCCTATGACACCTTTGCCGGCAAGGCAGACGGGCAGAGCGGCTCGGTCCGCTTCATCTACAAGACCGAGCAGATCGGCTAGCGACACGCGTCGCCCAACCGACGGGAAGGGCAGGCGCAGGGCGAGGGACCTCCCCTCTTCCTGCGCCTGCCCGGTCGTTCGGGTCTATGTCGGCGGCCGCTAGTCGACCACGGTCGTGGTCTCCTCCCCCGCCAGCTCGGTCGGCCAGACGGCATCCTCCGGCATCGGCCGGTAGTTGGCCGTGCACTCCGCGGGAATGCTGCTGTCGGAGGCCATCAGCTCCTCCATCGTGACGAAGCGGTAGCCGGCGTTCTGCCAGGCCTCGATGATCTGCGGGAGGGCATCGAGGTTCTGGTCGCGGTTGCCACCACCGTCGTGCATCAGGATGACGCTGCCCGGAGCCATGTAGCCCGTGCAGTTGGCCACGATCTGGCTCACGCCCGGCGTGTTCCAGTCAAGCGAGTCATGCGTCCAGTAGACCGACAGGGTCATGCAGCCGCCGCTGCGCAGCCACACGTTGATGTCGATGTCCCCATAGGGTGCGCGAATCGTGGTCGTGTCGACGCCGACGGCATTCCTCAGCACGTCGAAGGTGTCAGTCAGCTGGGCGCGCAGTTCCTCCTCGCCCAGCGTGGTGAGGTCGGGATGGTTCCAGGTGTGCGAGGCGATCTGGTTGCCTGCTGCGACGTTTGCCGCACACACGCTGGCATAGTCCTCGACCTGCTCGCCGATGAGGTTGAAGGTCGCCTTGACTCCGTACTGGTTCAGGATGGCCATGTACTGTTCGGTGTAGTAGGTCGGACCGTCGTCGAAGGTCAGCGCAACGAGCTTCTCGCCATTGTCGGGGTTGATGTCCTGGCACATGATGACGCAGTCCTGGCCCTCGACAACCTGGCCGTCGACGACCTCGCCCGACACCTGGCCATGGCGACGCTCGACACGGCCCTCCCTGCCCCACTGGTAGACGTACTGAACGGTGCCCTGCTGGACGGCATAGCCGGCATCGCGCGTGCCCTCCTTGACCTGGCGCACCATGCGAGGCGTGCTGGTGGTCTCCCACTCGCTCGTGAAGTCCTCGGTGACGTCGGGGCCGTCGGAGAAGGACAGCGCCGCCCCCTCGGCCACCACGGTCGTCGCGGCATCGGCATAGGCCAGCGGCTGCTCGTCGAGCGTAGCGGCGAAGAGCTGTCCCTGACCCTCCTGCAGCACGTTGCCGCCCACCGACACGAGATTGCCCGCGGCAACCGCCGGCTGGGTCGCCTCGTAGATGTCCTGCACGGTGCTGCCCTCTGCAACGCGCGTCTCGACGCCGTCGAGGGTGATGGTCACCTTCTTGCCACCGATGCCCAGGCGCTCGGAGAGGTCGTCGACCAGGGTGCCCACCACGGGCAGCCCCGAGATCCTGTCGCCGTATCGCTGCCAGCAGAAGAATCCGCCCGCCCCCAGGGCCACCAGCAGGAGCAGGACCCAAGGCCACCGACGGTGGCGACGTCGGACGGGCCTGACGGTTGCAAGGGGCTGCATAGAGAAGTGAGCCCCGCTGCGCTGGGGTTGGTTGGTCATATAGGGGTTCTGTCGCTTTGCCATCTCACACCCACCCATGCGTCTCGTTACGGTCATGGAGCCATGGTATACGGTTTTGGCGCGAGAAGGCAGGTGACCTGCAAGAACCCATCCACAGAAACGCACATCTCCACCATTCGGGGGTGCGTTTGCGCTTGTTCCTCAACGATGTGAGGACCTTCACGCGGCGCAAGCTCCCAGGGACGCGACTAACCCTTGTCCCTCGGAAGACCGATGATGCCATGCGCGATGGGGACTCGATGGCACACCGTGAAGGCAGCTGACGTCATATGCTGCCCCATCGCGCACCCCATGCTCCGCCTTCACCCCAAACGCTACAGCAGCTCGATCAGCGCATCCACGTCCTCCCTGCGCGTCGCCCAGCTGGTCGCGAAGCGCACGGCGGTATGTCGGTCGTCGACGCGCTCCCAGTAGCTGACGGCCACCTTCTCCCGCAGCCGCTCGTAATGGTCGTTCTCAAGGACTACCAGCACCTGATTGGTGGGGTTCTCCACGAGGAACCGGTAGCCGCGCTCCACCAGCGCCGCACGCAGCACGTCCGCGCACTCGATGGCGTTGCGGGCGATGCGGGTGTAGAGGTCGTCGGCAAACAGCACGTCGAACTGCAGGCCCAGCAGGCGCCCCTTTGCGAGCAGCGCCCCGCGCTGCTTGACCATCGTGACGAAGTGCCCGGGCATGCCATGACGCGGGAAGACCACCGCCTCGCCAATCAGGGCCCCGACCTTCGTGCCACCGATGTAGAACGCGTCACAGAGGCGCGCAATGTCGGGCAGGGACACGTCGGTGCCCGGAGTCACCAGCCCATAGCCCAGACGCGCCCCATCCAGGTACAGCCGCAACCCATACCGGTCGCAGACGGCACGGATGGCCTCCAGCTCGGAAAGGGCATAGAGGGTCCCGTACTCGGTGGGATGGGACAGGTACACCATGCCAGGAAACACCATGTGCTCGTGGTTGTCATCGCCGTAGAAGGCGCCCACGTAGTCGTCCAGCTCCAATGCGTCGATCTTGCCGTCGTGGGCGGGCACGGTCAGCACCTTGTGACCGGTGAACTCGATGGCCCCTGCCTCGTGAACGCCGATGTGACCCGTTTCGCACGCGATGACGCCCTGGTAGGAGGCCAGCAGGGAGCTGATGACCACCTGGTTGGTCTGGGTGCCTCCTGCCAGGAAGAAGACGTCGGCGGTCGGGTCGTTGCAGGCGGTGCGGATGCGCTCGCGGGCGGAGGCGCAGAACGCGTCCTCGCCATAGCCGGGCTCCTGCTGGAGGTTGGTGCGTGCAAGCGCCTCGAGGATGGCAGGATGGGCACCTTCGGAATAGTCATTGACGAACGAGAGCATGGTGGGCCCCTTGCATGCGACGGATGACAGGTTGCGACGTGACGACATGCCATCATACAGCCGACGCGCCTCTCGCGGGCATTGGCCCGCCTCCCCCACCGGGACCCCGGGTCCCGCCGGGTCGGGACGGCATCACATGCGTACGATTCGGGGCATGCGAACTGCGGGGCACCTTTGCCGAAGGCCATGGTTACCTCGCGGTGCCTAGCCGACTTGATTGTGCGTACTTCCCTTTTCTCCTCCACGGCATCACCATGGACTCGAAAGGGGTGACAGACATGGCACAGAAGCTACCCGCGACCCAGGACGAGCGCAGGACGTGGCTGATAGACGCGCTGCTGGACGAGCGTGAGGAGTATGCGGACATAGCCGTCCCAAAGACGGCCGACGGGCAGCGCGCGTTGCTGCGGGCCCTGCTCAACGTCCGGCCACCCCAGGAGGTGGACGCACGGTTCCTTGCCGTGCAGGATGCCTACCTGCAACAACGCGCGAGGGAGAAGGGAATCACCCGGCTGGGGGACCTCTCCCCCATCGCCGCACACCGCTACGTGTGGCGCGGGGACATCACCACCTTGGCCGTCGATGGCATAGTCAACGCCGCCAACAGCCAGATGCTGGGCTGCTTCGCCCCCAACCACGGCTGCATCGACAACGCCATCCACACCTTTGCGGGCATCCAGCTGCGCCTGGCATGCGCCAAGATCATGCAGGAGCAGGGACATGAGGAGCGCACGGGCGATGCCAAGATCACGAGCGGGTACAACCTCCCCGCGCGCCACGTTCTGCACACGGTGGGCCCCATCGTGGGATGGCGTGTCACGCCCCGCGACCAGGTGTCGCTGGCCTCCTGCTACCGCTCGTGCCTGCATCTGGCCCACGAGCGGGGCCTGCGGTCGCTGGCGTTCTGCTGCATCTCCACCGGGGAGTTCCACTATCCCAACGACCAGGCCGCGAGAATCGCGGTCGATGTCGTCAACACCTATCTGCAAGAGACCGATGACCCCATGGAGGTGGTCTTCAATGTCTTCAAGCCAGTGGATGACGCAATCTACCGGGACCTTCTCGAGCAACGTTAGGGAGCTGGCCCGCCGCATCGACGAGGCGGACGCGGTGATGGTCGGCGCAGGCGCGGGCCTGACCACCGCCTGCGGGCCCGAGTTCGCCTACGCCGGCGAGCGCTTCGAGCGCCACTTCGCAGACTTTGCCCAGCGCTACCGCTTTGCCGACATGTACAGCGGCGGCTTCTATCCCTATGCGACGCTGGAGGAGCGCTGGGCCTACTGGAGCCGCTACGTGTGGCTCAACCGCTATGCGTGCCCTGTCGGCAAGCCCTATCGCGACCTGCTGGACATCGTGGCGGACAAGGACCACTTCGTGCTGACCACCAACGTCGACCACCAGTTCCAGCGTGCCGGGTTCGCCAGGGACCGCCTCTTCTACACCCAGGGCGACTACGGGCTGTTCCAATGCAGCGAGCCCTGCCACCAGCAGACCTACGACAACCGCGATGCCATCGAGGCGATGGTAGAACGGCAACGGGACATGCGCATCCCCTATGACCTGATCCCCCGCTGTCCCCGCTGCGGCAAGCCGATGTCCATGAACCTGCGTGCCGACGACAGCTTCGTCGAGGACGAGGGCTGGCACCTTGCCTGCGACCGCTACGTCAGCTGGTGCGACGAGCACGAGGGACAGAGGGTCGTCTTCCTCGAGCTGGGCGTCGGCGGCAACACGCCGGTCATCATAAAGTATCCGTTCTGGCAGATGGTCGCCCGTAACCCCCATGCATTCTATGCGCAGGTCAACTATGGTGAGGTCATCGCCCCCGCAGCGATTGCCGACCGCACGGTGCTGCTGGATGCCGACGCGGCCAAGGTGCTCGCCGCCGTCAAGGCCTGTCGCTAGCGCATCATCCCAGGCACAGCTCGCCTCCGGGGATGCGGAATCAGTCATTGACTGGATGGAACGTCCCCGTGCCACCTCGACGTGTCGCGATACGGTCCTGTCAGCCCTACCGTGGGCATCGACGACGTCGGAGGAGACACCATGACGCGCTCCCGCACCATCTGGGTCCTCATCGTGCTGACGCTGGCCTGCACCGTGCTGGCGGCATGCCTGGCACGACAGGACGAAACCGCACGCGAGCCGCTGGACAATCGGACCGACGGGGACTGGAAGGCCCTCGCCGACTACCGCAGCGACCTCGCAGACGTGCTCGCCGACCCACAGGCATCCGTCAGCGCAGGCACGACCATTGCCTACACCTACGAGGGGGAGGCGGCCCTCACCTGCCCGCTCGACTCCGACCAGGTCCTCGACGTGCTCGAGGCGCTTGACGCCATCGAGGTGGGAGGGCCGTCCGAGATGCGCTGGGATGACTACGGCGACGCCTTTGCCATCACGTCGCCCGATGGCAGGACGCAATACCTGTCGTTCGAGGGACATGCCGCGATCGTCGATGCGGAAGACCCGCGCAAGGCCTTCGAGATACGCAACGCCGACAGGCTTTGGAGCATCACGCACGAGCTTGTGCGACAACAGACCGAGGAGTAGGTGAGCAACATGCAGCCATTCCAAAACGAGGGGCAGGGCGGCTTCGAGCTGATCGAGGTGAGGTGTCCCGCCTGTGGGGCACCGCTGCAGATGCCAGAGAACGCAACCACCCTGACCTGCGCCTTCTGCGGTGCCTCGCTGCGCGTCGGCGGGACCTCGCAGCCACGGGGCGCCATCGAGGCGGACGGTACCATCCGCGACCGCACCACGGGCCATGGCCTCTTTCGCGGGAGCATGCCCGGAGGATGGGACGTCACGGCCACCTCGCTGCAACGCACCTCGACGCTGAGCAGGCCCTACCTGCCTTCGGTCGAGCTGCGCACGCCCGAGGGAGCCATCCTGCAGATCGGGCAGGGCGATGCGGGCACGCGTCGCAGTGCCGGCGCAGGCATGATAGATGCGATGTATGGCCAGGCAGCGGCACCCTATGACACCTCCAACTATGCCGAGATGCCCAGCCCCATTGCGGTGGCGGATTCCCGCGCCACCCTTCTGGCAACGAGCCTTGGTGCCTCTGACCTGCATTTCTCCGGCATGGTGGAAGGGTTGGACCCCACGGGTGCGCAGCGCCGCGCCAGTGCGCACTACACGGCGGAGGCGCGCGCCGCCGCCGTCATGGTCTCCAGCTTCCTCGGCGCGCAGGTGCTGCGGACCTACTCCCTCACGGTGGGGGGAAGGCCGTGGAAGATGGCCGTCTTCGTCGAGGCGTGGGGCGCGAAGGGCGGCCTTGCCGGCATCGGCGCCAGCGTCGAGGGCGTCACCGAGAGGCTCGGTGGGATGCTCGGCGGGCTGGCCTCGCAGGCAGGCATGGCCGCTCCAGCCAGCCGACAGCCAGCCCACACCCAGGATGCGAGCCGTGCGCAAGGCGCAGGCGGCCTCCTGAGGAGCGCGTTCGAGTTTGGCATGGCGGGGGGTCTCATCGGAAAGAAGATGCGCGAGTCCCGTGCGGCCCAGCAGGCCAGACAGCAGGCAGAACCACCGGCAGCCCCAGTGCCCTCTCCGCAGCCTACCGAGGCACCCGCCCCGCAACCCTCCCCCGCCAGGGCGGCAGATGCCTCCTGGTGCGTTCCCGACTTCGCCGCCTTCAACCAGGGCGGCACCGTCTATTGGTCCATCGACCGCATTGCGACCCTCGTTGCCCCCGCCGAGCGCTTTGCGACATCGCTGGAAGACGACCTGCGCGCCGTCATCGACGGCGTATTCGTCCATCCGGACGTCATCGGCCTGGCCCACGCCGACCAGCAGCAGACCAACGCGGCCATACAGGCAAACACGCAGGCAGCCCTCGCGCGGAGCCAAGCCCAGTTCGCCGCCCAGCAGGCCGCCCACCGACAGCAGCAGGCAGCCTTCAACTCCTACAACGACTCGATCTCGGCGGCACGCGACGCGCGGCAGACGGCATTCCGCACCGCGACGAACGCCCCGTTTGCCAGTGCGTCCGGCACTGGACCGACTGACTTCTCGGAGGCCATCCGCGGGGTCAACACCTTCGTCACCTCGGACGGACGCGAGGTGGAGCTGTCGGTGCAGGCGGACGTCGCCTACGAGAACCAGGCAGGCGAGGTCATCGGCGGATCGGCGGGCTTTGATCCCGGCGCCGACTGGACGCAGATCCCACGCCAGTAGGAGTCGACCCCGACACCCCCTCCGAGATGCCGGGGTCGACGGCGCTTCGTCGGTCCCGTCGTCTGCTGCCTAGCGCCCGCCCGCCTTGCGGTACAGCGTGGATTCCCTCATCGGCTCCGGGTCGAGACCCAGTGCCTCCATGACCTTGAAGGCGAAGGGATAGGGCGTCGCGGGACCCTGCGAGGTCACCACGTTGGCATCCCACACGGCCACCTCGTCAGCAACGAAGTCGGCGCTCGTCAGCTTCTCGGCATACCCGGTGTAGCCCGTGGCACGCTTGCCCGCCAGCACCCCTGCAGCCTCGAGCACGGTCGTGCCCGAGCACATGCCGCAGACCAGCTTGCCGGCCTCGTCCATCTGGCGCAGCACGTCCATGACCTCGTCGTTTGCGATGAGCGGCGCCGCCGCGGTGCGTCCGCCAGGCACGATGACGGCGTCGTAGCCCAGCACCTCGGGCCCGAAGCGCCTGTCGCTCCTCACGTACATGCCCTGCATCGAGCGCACCCACTCGTCATCCTGGAAGCGGAAGGTGTGGCACTCTGCCCCCGCGCGACGCAGCAGGTCGACGATCTGCATGGTCTCGCTCTCCTCGTAGCCCTCAACCATCAAGACTGCAACCTTTGCCATGACCTACTCCCCCTTCACGTCGAACGCGTTGTAGTACACCATGCGCTGCTTGACCGGCTCGGAATCGACGCCCAGCGCGTCTACCAGCGCATAGGAGAAGGCGTAGGCAGTTCCTGGACCCTGCGAGGTGATGAGCCTGCCGTCCGTATGGACGACCTCGTCGACCCATGTCCCCGGATTCTCGATCTTGGGTGCCGTCGTGGGATAGCAGGTGAAGCTGCGGCCCTCCAGCAGGCCGGCACGTCCGAGCACGATCGGAGCCGCGCAGATGGCGGTGACCCACTTGCCATCCGCATCCATCTTGCGGATTGCGTCCAGCAGCCGCTCGTCGTCGCGCATGGCCTCGGCCCCACCAAGGCCGCCCGGAAGCACGACCATGTCATACTCGTCGAGCGAGCCGTCAAACACCTTGTCCGCACGCATCGTGATGTCGTGACCACCCGTGACCTCGCTGCCAAGCAGGCCGACGATGTCGCACGACACCTCAGCCCTGCGCATGATGTCGACAATCGTCAGACCCTCGCCCTCCTCGAGACCGGGTGCGAAGATGACCGCAACCTTGCTCATGTCCTACCTCCTTAGCTCGTCGATGAGACCATCGTAGGAGGCACGCGAGCTCGGGGCCATCGTTTTCCAGAAGCTGGAACGCGTCGGGAGAGGAGGACGGGGCACCCGCCGCCCATGGCGAGGCGCCGTATGCGACTGAGGAGACTATATCAGCCCAAAGTGAGCGAGCGCATGGGCCAAACCGTCGTGGTGGAGGTCCGTCGTCACCCACGTGGCAGCGGCCTTGGCGTTGTCGTTGCCGTTGCCCATGGCCACGCTAACGTCGGCCGCGCGCAGCATCGGCAGGTCGTTGTCCGAGTCCCCCAGCGCCATCGTGCACCACTCGCGCCCTAGGGACGACCGTACCGCCTCCATCGCCGTCGCCTTGCTCACGCCCGTGCGCGTCGCCTCGGCAAAGCCGTGTCCCAGGTCGGTGAGCGTCACGCCGGCGGGCATGCGCGCCGCGACGATGTCATACATGCCACTGCCACCGTGATAGAACAGCTTGTGGATGCCCTCATAGTCCTCGGGCGTCATCTCGCTGGCCGGCGGCACGTCCATGATCGGGTCGGCGCCTCCCAGGTCCAGCGCGCGTATCATGTCAAAGGCAGCCTCGTCGTTCACCGCCATCCAGCTGCCCTCGCCACCCTCGAGGTTGTAGTTGAGACCGAACGACTCGAACACGGCCACGACCTCGTGGACCGTCTCCGTGCCCAACCGCTCGTCCACGAGCGTACGCCCATCGAGGATGACCTCGGCACCCACCGCGAAGCAGTAGCCATCAAGCCCCAGATAGGCCAGGTCTGGGACCTCGGAACGGGCACGACCGGTATTGGTCAGGAACTTGTGCCCGTTTGCCTGCGCGGCAGCGATTGCCGCACGTGCGGAGTCGGGTACCACGCCCCACTCCCACAGCGTCCCATCCAGGTCGAGAAAGACCACCGTCCTCACTCGCGCCTCGCCCCCTCGGTTGGTGGGTGGATGATACCCAGCTTGTGATGGCGGCGGCAGACGCTGGTGTAGGAGTCGTTGCCGCCCAGCTGCACCTGGCTGCCCTCGGTGACCATCTGGCCATCCTCGTCGAAACGGGCCACGCACGTCGCCGATCGTCCGCACCAGCAGACGGTCTTGACCTCCTCCATGACATCGGCCCATGCCATCAGCCACAGCGACCCCTCGAAGGGGTTGCGCTGGAAGTCGGTCCGCAGCCCATAGCAGACCACCGGCACATCGACGAAATCGGCGATGTCGGTCAGGCGCGCCACCTGCTCCTTCGTGCAGAACTGGGCCTCGTCGACGATGATGCAGTCATAGGTGCCGATCTCATCGTCCCCCATCTCCATCAGCTGCTCGACGAAGATGCACGGCTGGGACAGGCCGATGCGCGAGGCCATGACCCCCACGCCGTCACGATCGTCCAGTGCAGGCTTGGCCAGCAGCGCCCGCAGCCCCTTCTCGCGATAGCTGTAGGCCATCATCAGCGCATTCGCCGTCTTGGAACCACCCATGGAGCCATAGCGAAAGGTCAGCTCTGCCATCGTGTCCCCCTCCTCCAGGCGCGTTGAGGCCGTCTCACGCCTAGATGGTAACCCAACGCGGCGCCTCGACCAGATGGCGTCCGCCTGGCGCATAATGGTGAGGGAAGGCGACACGGGACGGGAGGACTCATGGACGACATCATGGTCGTGGGCATCGCGGGCGGTACCGGATCTGGCAAGACCACCATCACCAACCAGATCAAGGCACGTCTGGGAGATGACGTCACGGTCATCACGCACGACTGCTACTACCGTGCGCACCACGAGATGACCTACGAGGAGCGCACGCTGCTGAACTACGACCATCCAGACTCCTATGAGACGGAACTGCTGGTCGAGCATCTCGCGGCCCTGCGTCGTGGCGAGAGCGTCGAGGTACCGGTCTACGACTTTCCCAGCTACGACCGCACCGACCAGACCACCACGGTCCATCCCTCGCGCGTCATCATCGTCGAGGGCATCGTCATCTTCGCCCATCCCGAGCTGCGCGAGTCCATGGACGTGAAGGTCTTCGTCGACTGCGACGCCGACGTGCGCATCCTGCGTCGCATCCTGCGTGACGTCGAGGAGCGCGGCCGCAGCCTGGAGAGCGTCGTCAACCAGTACCTCTCGACGGTCAAGCCCATGCACGAGGCCTTCGTGGAGCCCTCGAAGCGCTTTGCGGACATCATCATCCCCACGGGGGGACAGAACCTGGTTGCCCTGGACATGCTGGTCAGCCGCATCCGGACGCATCTGAGCGCGTAAGGCACGGGGACGGTCGCCCGCATCGGGACACACCGCTCAGCAAGAACGCTCGTAACCGTTCCCTACGCACATCCGACCGAAGAGAGCTAACCGATCTGCTCGGGTATCAGCTCCTCCAGCGCCACGGCGATGCCATCCTCGTTGTTGGAGAGGGTCACCTTGTCGGCCACGGCCTTGACCTCGTCGACTGCGTTGCCCATGGCCACGCCGATACCCGCCCATTCCAGCATGGTCCGGTCGTTCTGCGCGTCACCGAAGGCGATGATCTCGGACTGGTCGATGCCGAGCGCCGCAAAGGTCTCGCGCAGGGCACGGCTCTTGTCCACGCCCAGCGGCGTGAACTCGTAGTAGAACGGTGCCGTGAACATCGCGCTCAGCTCGCCCTCGAACGGTGCGAGCATCTCCCGCCAGTGCTCCTGCAGGTATTCCGGCTCGCCTGCGTTCAGAATCTTGTTGATGCCCCAGTCGACCTTGGCAGCCAGGTCGCGCTCCTCGCGCACGAGGAACCCGTTGTTGTGGGCCTCGTATTCCACGATGTGATACGGCGCACCATCGCGCGTGATGGTGAAGTAGGCGTCGTTGGTCAGCATGTAGGGGCCATAGTCGATGCAGGAGGCCACCTCGAAGCCCCTCATGTGCTCCAGCACGCGACGCCCCTGGTCCACGGTCATGGCCTGCTCGAAGTAGACCTCGCCGGTCTCGTAGTTGAGCGACTTGGCGCCATTGAAGGCCACGAAGACGCCCCCGTTGTCCCTCATGTCCAGCGCGTCCGCAAAGGAGTGCAGCCCCACGTCGGCACGACCCGATGCCAGCACCAGCTTGATGCCGTTGCGCTGCGCCGCCTTCAGGGCATCCACCGTCCGCGGTGTGATCTGCTTCTCGTCGTTCGTCAGCGTTCCGTCGATGTCCAGCAATATGGCCTTGATCATGTCAGCTCCCCTCGCAGAAGGCCTCTCCCCATGCTCCGTCATCCAGCATATGACGGGGCATCACGTCTGTACATGCGTGCATCGGCAACGGTCCCCAACGGGACGGGCTGCAGCATATCGTGCGTTCGGTTCTGGTATAGATGGTCGGCAGGGGCCTACTTGTTATCCTCGATGAGACGCATGGCCAGCTCGAAGACGCCCTTGCCATTGACCATGCCGTAGTCGGTCATCGGGATGACCTCGCAGGGCACGCCCAGCGGTGCCAGCTTCTCCTTGACCTGCTTTGCCTGGTAGCCGATCTGCGGTCCCAGCAGCACGCAGTCGACCGTCCCGTCGACACGACGGTCGACGCTTCCCACGCCATGGGCCTCGATGTCCGCCTCGACACCAGCCGCCTCGGCAGCCGCACGCATCTTGGTGACCAACAGGCTCGTGGACATGCCACCCGCACAGAACAGACGGATCTTGACCATGGATGCCTCCCTATCCCCCACTCGGACAGCCATCACGATATACGATGCAACCAGACGTGCTGGCCTACGCGTGACGATGAGTCGGCAATCGATTGTAGGATTTGGACAATGAGCCTGCGGAAACGCCGAACCGGACCGATCAGGGCTTGGCCAATGCGCCGATACCGTAGTTCGGGCAAGGCAGTGTGGGACCAGCATCGTGCCTCCCAACACCCATCCCAAGCCATCCCCCCTGTCTCATGGTGATTGTCGTTTGTGCGCGATATACTGTCGTACAAGATGTATGCCGTCCCAACGATGGGAGTATGCCATGACACTCGTCGAAGCCATCGATAAGCGCATTTCATGCCGCGCCTACACGGACGTGCCACTGGGCCAGAACGCCCTTGACGAGCTGTCCGCCCTGGCAGGCCAGCTGTCCGAGGAGGGCGGGTTCCGCATCGACATAGTCGGCCCCTCCGACGGTGGTGCCCAGCTCAAGCTGGCCGCACGCATGTTCTCGGGACGCGTCAGCACCTACGCCGCCCTCATAGGACCCGATGACGACCCAACGCGAGAGCGGATTGGCTACTATGGCGAGAGGCTCGTGCTGCAAGCCACGCAGATGGGACTGGGCACCTGTTGGGTGGCCGGGACCTTCGACCGCGACAGCGTGGTCGTGCCCATGGCCGCAGAAGAGGTCCTGCACGACGTGATCCCCATCGGCACCATGCCCGCCAGACAGCCCTTTGCCCAACGGACCATCCGTGCGGGCCTACGCAGGCGTGACAAGAGGCCCGCAGCCATGTACGAGGGGCCTACGCCTCTCACCGAAGCCCCCGCTTGGGTGCAGGCCGGCATCGACGCCGTCGTCAAGGGCCCATCTGCCATCAACGAGCAGCCCGTGGTCTTCGTCCAGGAGGGCAGCACCCTCACCGCCACGCTTCCCCACCTGAAGCGCAACCTGGAATACACCGACCTTGGCATCGCCAAGCTCCACTTCCAGATTGGTGCCGAGGCAGCGGGTACGCCGGGCAGCTGGGAGTGGGGAGCACCGGCGGCATTCATCCCCGCGTGACGACCTCGGCATCGACGAAGGCGAGACGCGCATCGGCGACCGCCTGGTCGCGCAGGCAGTACTGGACCACCAGGTCGGAGGGGTCGATGCACGCCACGACGTCCTCGATGTCGGCAAAGCCCGAGCAGGCCATCTCCACCTCCTCGGTGGCAATCCATGCGCGCACGATGGCAGGCTCCCCCAACCCCTCGAGAGCCGTCGCACCCCGTCGGCAGGCCATGACGTAGCCAACCCATGCACGCATGCCCTCGGCACCCTCTCCGAAGCACAGGCCAAAGGGGCAGGCGGGAGGCTGGGAGACCGTGCCTTGCCCCTGCATGCCCAGCTGCACCCAGGGCAGTCCATCCAGGTTCAGGTCGAAAGCCGACACGACGCCTGCGGCTCCCGTACGGCGCGCACGGGAACGCGCCCGACCGCATGCGGCCTCGCGATCGTCGGTCAGGTAAAAGCCCCGGCCCAAGTCGGAGAAGCCGGTGTTGAGCGTCACGTCGGGTCGCTCGATGGCCACGTCCGAGCCGTGATAGAGCGTCACGCGCATGTCACCGCGCCTCCTTGTCCATAAGGGCCACCCCTGCGCCTGGGACGCGAAGGGGTGGCCCTGCAAGCATCGTTTGCCCGCTACTCGGCCCAGAAGACGCGACCCTCCTTGCGCGGGGCTCCCGCCGGAGCCGGTTCGTCGGAGTAGCCCAGCACGCAGTGGCCGATGCCCTCGTAGTCGCCCTCGATGCCCAGCTCGGCGAGAATGGCCTTGCCCTCGTCGGAGTCGAACTCCTCCTTCGCGCGATGAATCCAGATGGAGCCGACGCCCAAGGACTCGGCGGCATTCATGAGGTTGCCCATCACCAGCGCACCGTCATAGACGTACGTGGGGAACGACCGCTCTGCCAGCACCACCAGCACGGTGCGGCCGCCGTAGAAGGGGTCGGTGTCCCTGCCCATGATCTTGGCGTTCATGGCCGAGAGGCGATCGCGCAGCTCGGGGTTGGTGATGGCCACGACAATGGGCACCTGCCTGCCGGCACCGCTCGGCGCCCAGATGCCCGCGTCGATGATCTGCTCCACGAGCTCCTTGGGCACGGGCTTGTCGTTGAAGGTGCGGATGGAACGACGGTTCTCGAGGACCTGGATGGTCTCGTTCATGGGGTCTCCTCCCTTTTTGTCTTGTACACGAATTAATACTACACCAATTGTCGCGATACGCCGAGCGAGGGCTGGCGTCGACCATGGGAACGACCTCGCATCGATTCCCTTTTCCTATCACCGATGCGAATGGAGACGATTCGTGAGCGCCATCGTTAACGTATCATGTGAGACGAACCAGCCAGACACGAGAGCCGAGGGGGGCATCTCATGAACAGCATCATCTTCCAGGACCAGACCTTCGTCCCCGTGGGTGTCAGCGCCGGTCTGACCGACCTCGACGGCGAACAGCTCATCCGCGTGGTCAAGCCCGAGGAGAACACCGAGCCCGACGTGGCCACCTACGCGCGCCTCGTGGGCTCCGACTTCCACGACGGCACCATCGAGGTGGACGTCCGCGCGCGCCTGATGCACTGGGCCGACATCGACTGCCGCGGCTTCATCGGCATCGTCTTCCGCGCCACCGACGACAGCGACCGCTTCGAGAGCTTCTACGTGCGCCCGCGCAACGGCCGCAGCTGCACCGAGCCCCAGCGCCGCATCCACACCATGCAGTACTTCTCCTACCCCGGCTACACCTTCGCGTACTTCCGCGAGCGCGGCATCAGCGACTACGAGGCCCAGGCCGACATCGAGATGGACGAGTGGATCCACCTCAAGGCCGAGGTCGCTGGCGCAGGCGCGAGGTTCTACGTCGACGACATGGAGACCCCCGCGCTCGTGGTGGACGAGATGTTCGGCGGGGCCGACCTGCGCGGCGGCGTGGGACTCTACGTGGACAACGGTACCGAGGGCAACTTCAAGAACCTCCTGGTGACCTGCGCCGACTAAGACAGAAGGCGAGAGACGACCACGCGCGGGAGCTGCCGGGACGGCGGCTCCCGCGCTTTGGTTTCTGATGACGTGGCCCCTCGCGCGCATGGTACTGTAGGCACAACCACGCCGTCGACAGGGGGACACCATGGGCGCACTCCGCATCGCAAGCATCGGTACGGGCATCATCGTCGACTGGTTCCTGGAGTCGGTGGTCGATGTCGATGGCCTCGAATACGTCGGCGCATACTCGCGCACGCTCGACAGGGCACGCGCCTGGGGCGAGCCACGTGGTGCGAGGCTCTTCTTCGACAGCCTCGACGACCTTGCCGCATGCCCCGACATCGACGCCGTGTACGTCGCCTCGCCCAATGCGCTGCACATCCCCTATGCCAAGAAGATGCTTTCGGCTGGCAAGCATGTCCTCTCCGAAAAGCCCCTTGCCTCGAATGTGCGCGAGGCGACCGAGGCCTTCGCGGTCGCACGCGAGCACGGCGTCGTGCTGATGGAGGCCATGCGCAACATACATGGCGCAGGGTTCGACGTCATTCGGACGGCCGTGCCCCAGCTCGGCGAGGTCCGTAGCGCGACCCTTCGCTTCGCCAAGGTCTCCTCTCGCGTTCCCGCGCTGATGGAGGGGCGGATGACCAACGCGTTCGACCCCTGCATGGCCGGCGGGGCCATCATGGACATCGGCGTCTATTGCATCGCACCGATGGTGGCGCTCTGGGGAAGGCCACGACGCATCGCCGCCATGGGCACCACCTTCGACGTCAGCACCATCGGCGGCGACACGACCTATCCCCTGGTGGAGCTTGCCGGCGAGGCCCTCTGCGACTACGGCGACTTCGTGGTCAACCTCAGTTGGGGAAAGGTGAGCGACAACCACATCTCCTCGCAGATCCAGGGCACCCAAGCGACCCTGCTCATAGACTCCATCGCCGTGCCGAGGACGATCGAGCTGGTCAGGCCCGTGCAGCAGGAGGGATACGGTTCGGGCGAGGGCGAGGCGGAGCATCTTGATGTTGCCGTCGAGCGCGGCCAGCTCACCGAGGAGCTGCGCGACTTCGTGGCGATGTGCCGAGGAGACCAGAACGGCGGCAGACTCGCCGACCACTACGGACAGATCTCGCTGGCGACGCTCGAGGTGATGGACGAGATCAGGGCGCAGCTCGGCGTACGCTTCCCCGCCGACGACCGGGAGGCATGAGGGGCAGCCGCGAGGAGCAGCCGAGCCGGCCCTCAGCCATCCAGTCCCAACGACAGCTGTTGACGCGGCTTGAGCAGGCTGCGCTGTGCAGAGAAGCTGACCTCGTCACCGTCCGCCAGGTGCCCCAGCAGCAGTGGGCTCTCAGGGTCGTGATGGCTGCGCCAGTTCTCGCGTGCCCTTTCGGGACTGCGATTGGCGTAGCAGTACCGACATCCGTTGGGGCAACTGTCATAGGCCCCGATGTCGCGACTCTCGAAGCACCCGCAGCCTGCGCGCTGGCCCTTGTGCCTGAGGTCGCGGAACTCGATGCCATTGGCGGCGCCAAGCATGGCAAGGGTCGTACAGCCGCTGCAGCCGATGCCATACTGTGGCCAAAGACCGTTGTTTCCGCAGGTCTGGATGGGTATGCCGTGCTCGGCGGCGATGCGGCCCAGCCCCGCGGCAAGCGCGTCGCGCTCCGCTGGCGTGGGAAACGACAGCTCCGGGAAGTTCTGCTCGAGCTTCTGGTACCGCTCGACGAAGGAGAAGATGCAGCGGTCGACATGGCCTGCCAGCCGCTCGCAGAGGCTGGCGAAGGTGTCGAGGTGGCGCCCTATCGTATAGGTCTCCGTCAGCAGCACGGGGTCGTAGCGCCAGCAGATGCGCCGTGCGCCGACAATGCGTTCCAGGTCGCAGAGGGTCTGCACCGAGTCGTCGATGCTTGGCACCAGCGGCTCGATGTCGCGACCATATGCCGTGATCGTGTAGTGGAAGTGCGTGTTGAACCGGCTGGTGATCTGCGACAGACCCGGAAGCAGCGGGGCATAGTCCTTGCTGCAGAACTCGACGCAGTCCACGACCGCCGGGTCGAGCTCGTAGCGGGGCATAGTCCTTGCTGCAGAACTCGACGCAGTCCACGACCGCCGGGTCGAGCTCGTAGCGGCTGACCTTGTGCGGGAAGAGCGGGTTGCGCACGAAGACGAACCCCTCCTCGAACCGTCGCAGGAGCCACGGTGCGTACCATTGCGCCGTGTCGGTGCGAGCCCCGGTGTTGATGATCATGGCCACCTCCCCTTTCGGGAGGAAGTATCTCCCATCGCTCATGCGAACACAAGTACGCACCTAGCGGTAACCATGACACGGCCGCACGTTCGAAAACCGACCATCGGGGACGGTTCTCCCTGGTCGAATGGGACCCCGGACGTTTTTCCGGACCATCAGGCTATGCCGCGTAGCCCAAGTCGACGCGGTGCTGCCTGATGGTCTTCCATCCTAGCGCCTTCTTGACC
>CACYWP010000007.1 GCA_902778135.1 uncultured Coriobacteriaceae bacterium | reverse complement strand
CGGGCTGCGGCTGGACGTTCCACTGCTACGACGAGGGCGGGGACTGGGTCCAGGTCGTGCGCTGCGAGGAGAGCTCGGCCCACGGCGAGGTCGGCCCCCGGGGCGTCCCCAGCCACTGGCAGGAGCTGGGCGGGAGCCGCTGGTTCTAGGGTCGGGGACGACGGGACTTCCGGACGGGGCGGGGCGTCTCCGGGCGCCCCGCCCCGTGTCCCGGGACGTTGGCGGCGAACGTCTCTCGGGGTAGTTGAACGAGGGTCGGGCAGCGACCCTCGTTCGTCTCAACAAAACTTTTGGACGTCCCGCTTCTCAGAAGTTTGGGACGATTCAGCATGAGCTTGCGTTACCGCTGGTAGACTGGCCGGAGGCCTCTCGCGACGAGATAGTTCAATAACTTTTGAGCGTCCTGCTTCTCAAAAGTTCTTCGACCATCTGGGACGGTTCTCCCCGGTCGAAAGCCGGAAGCAACCTTCGTTCAACCGTGGCTTCAATCGCGTATCATGGGTTACATATGCGCCCTCGCCCTCGTAAGGATTCTTATGTCTGACAACCAGAAGACCAGTCCGCAGAAGCCCTACGCGCTGCTCATTGCCTTCGCGTTGGGCGTAGCGTTTGCCGCCATCGTCTTTGCATCCTGGCCCAAGGTCAATGGAGCCGCGCAGCGCGCTGACGCGCCGGCACAAGAGCAGGAAGCCGCAACGGAACAAGATGCCCCATCGGACCAGAGTGGCACCCTCGACATCGCTACGACCTTCCCCTCGTGGAACCAGGACAGCGCCTCACTTGCCGAGCTCGTGGCCTTCGTGGAGGACGTGACCGATCCCGCCAGCCCCAACTACCGCGAGCCGGCCGAGCGCATTGCCACCTTTGACATGGACGGCACCCTCATCTGCGAAAAGGCGCCTATCTACATCGACTACATGATGCTCCTCCATCGCGTGCTCGACGACCCCACCCACAAGGCGGCGCCGGACGTCGTCAAGCTCTGCGAGGGCATTCGCGAGTGCGCCCTGCGTGGCGAGAAGAACAGTGACTACAGCCCTGGCAAGCATGTCGCCATCGCTCACGAGTTTGCCGGAATGACCCCCGACGAGTTCCGCGCCTATGTGGCAGACTTCCTTGCCACCGAGCCCGTCATCGGCTTTGACGGCATGACCTATGGCCAGAGCTTCTACAAGCCCATGCTCGAGGTGCTCGACTACCTGCGCGCCAACGACTTTGACATCTGGATGGTCTCGGCCTGCGAGCGCGAGGTCGTTCGCGCTGCCGTGGCTCCGTTCGGCATTGCGCCGGACCACGTCATAGCAACCGACGTCGCCTACACCACCACCAACCAGGGCGATGCAGTCGTCGACGACTACACCATGGAGCAGGACGAGCAGGTTGTTCTCGGCGAGCCCCTCGATGAGATCGAGTGCGGCAAGAACGGCAAGGTCCTGGCCATCGCCCGCGAGATCGGCAGCCGCCCGCTGCTTGCCTTCGGCAACAGCTCGGGTGACTACGCCATGCTCAACTACGCCGAGGCTTCTGGTGGCATGGGTCTGCTCGTGGTGGCCGACGACGTCGAGCGCGAGTACGGCAGCGCTGAGAATTCCGCCGAACAGTACGGGCTGGTGGACAAGGAGTCCTGGACCGCCTTCTCCATGGCCAACGACTGGGCCACCATCTACGGCGAGGGCGTCGTGAAGACCGAGCTTCCCGGCCTGGCAGAAGAGGAGCTGGCCGAGGCGGCATAGCACATCGGGACTATGCCCTAGAGACAATTCGACCCCGGCACCGTACACGGTGCTGGGGTCGGTCCATGCTGGTCGCTGCGACGCTACGACACGGACGCGAAGGTGACGGACGCCGTGCCAGCCCCGCATGCCTCGGCGAGGCCGGAGGGATCGTCGACCCGCCCCACGCGGGCGTAGCTCCAGCCCCCATTGGCGAACGTCTCATAGAAGAGCACGAGGCAGTCGGAGCCGAAGACCATGAGGTCGCCCGCCTCGATCGTGTCAGGCACGTACTGCTCGCCACCAAAGGGCTCACCCGTGTAGCAGTACTTCTCGTTGCCGTGCAGCTCTTCCATGGAGAGGGTGAGGGGCAGGCGCGCCAACAGCCCCTGGCCCGCACCTGTGTCCTCTATGGTCGCCGTGAAGGGCGTGCCGTTGACGGTGACTGATATCTGCATAGATTCCTCCTCCTGGTGCGCCCCTTCGTCTTCCGAAGGTTGCTCGTCTTTGGGTTTCCGCTCGCTCTCCCCCGGTTCCGGCTCCTGCTGCGCTGGCATCGCGCAGCCAGTCAGCCCAAGCGTCAGCAGAGCCGTCACACCCTGCAGAAACATGCGTCGACCCACCAAGGTGCTCATGATCGTGCCTCATCCTGGATGGACGCCTTGTTCGAGACATAGGGTTCCTCGAGGCTCAGCTCGAACGTCACCTGCGGCGGCAGCGCTCGAATCCGCTCGTTTGCCTCCTCGTCCAGATGGGCCACGACCATCACGCGGTAACCCTGCGACTGCTCCTGGCCGCCATGCAGAATCGCGAACCACCCATCCGCCACGCTCACGTCACCATCGACCCAACCCTGCTGCTTCTCGGTCTCGTCGAAGACGCCCTCCTTGAGCTCGCAGCAATAGTCCATTCCGGAGTCGAATCCGCTCACGGTGAGCGGTAGGCGATTCATGAGGTCACGGGCCGCCTGCGTCTGGTTGAGGGGCGCCCGCACCTCCAAGTCATCCGCACGAATGACCAGTCGGGGCATGTTGTGGTCGTTGGGATCCGTGAGCGCCGCCCCCGCCTCACGCAGGCGGTCGAGCAGCTCGGGTGACTTGTTCTCGTCGCCTGCCGCCGTAAAGACACCCATGTCCTCGAGATGCAGCCACCCAAGAAACGAGTGCCGGTAGGTGTAGAGGGCGCCGTCGTACACGGCCTTGCTTCCCGAGCTGAGCAGAAGCGCAGCCTTGCGCAGGCGTCGCGGATAGCCCGGAGCGTAGATACGGTCGATGGCGCACTTCAGCTGGCCGGAGAGGCCATGGTAGTACACGGGCGAAGCGAGCACGAGCATGTCCGCCTCGTCGAGCGCGGGATAGACCTGTTGCATGTCGTCCTTCTGAACACAGGCGCGACGCCCCTTGGTATGGCAGTGCTCACAGGCAAGGCAGCCCGCGATGCGCATGCGGCACACGTCGAAGACGGTGACGTTATGACCGGCGGACTCCGCCCCTTCGCGGTAGGCCGACACCATGGCAGCCGTGTTGCCGCTGGGCCGAGGGCTCCCGTTGAGAATGACGATGTTCATCGCACACTCCTTCCCTTACACCAGGCTCTGCCCGAAGAACTCCTGCAGCTTGTCGAAGGGGATGTAGTCACCCTCACCGCCGTCGTACAGGTCGCAGTGGTTGGCGCCCGGAATGATCATGAGCTCCTTGTTGTCGCCCTTGAGCAGCGCGAACGCGCCTTCGCCAAAGTAGCGGGAGTGGGCGTTCTCGCCGTGGACGACCAGCACGGGGTTGTCGATCTCACCAGCCATCGAGAGAAGGGGCTGATTGAGGAAGGAGATGGTGCCCGTGACGTTCCAGCCGTCGTTGGAGTTGCCCGAGCGCTCGTGGTAGCCGCGCGGCGTCTTGTAGTAGGCGTAGTAGTCCTTCACGAACTGCGGGGCGTCGTCGGGCAGCGGATCCACCACCCCGCCGGCACGCACGTAGGTGCCCGAAGCATAGTCAGCCGTGCGCTGGTCGGCCCAGGCGGCGCGCTGCTCGTCACGGGCCTCCTTGCTGTCGGCCGCACCGTAGTAGCCCTCGCGGGCGATGCGACTCATGTCGTACATGGTGGAGGCGGCCGTCGCCTTGATGCGCGGGTCGAGCGCCGCGGCGTTGATGGCCATGCCACCCCAGCCGCAGATGCCGATGATTCCGATGCGCGCGGGGTCGACGTCGTCGCGGCAGCTGAGGTAGTCCACCGCCGCGCAGAAGTCCTCGGTGTTGATGTCGGGCGAGGCCATACGGCGCGGCTCGCCACCGCTCTCACCGGTGAAGGAGGGATCGAAGGCGATGGTCAGAAACCCACGCTCGGCCATGGTCTGCGCGTAAAGGCCGGAGCTCTGCTCCTTGACGGCACCAAACGGGCCGCTGACGGCGATGGCCGAGAGCCTGCCCTCGGCCCCCTTGGGCTTGTAAAGGTCCGCTGCCAGCGTGATGCCATAGCGGTTATGGAAGGTTACCTTCTCGTGGTCGACCAGGTCACTCTGCGGAAAGACCTTGTCCCAGGCCTGGGTGAGCTCGAGCTGTGCGTCCTGCATGGCATATCCTTTCGTCGCGATTGCAACTCCATTCTTTGCCATGCGCAAGCCAATAGCAAATGCCTATCGTTACTCTTTTATCATAATGACTTTGCATCGTTTTGGCCATGTGACGGGAAGGACACCGCGCGCCTTCCCGCCACAGGGCTGCTCGAGTAATGCAACTCGAGTAGCGTATGCCCTGTCCCAAATAGTAGACTTGCTTTCATCAAGCCAAATGGACGCTTCCGCACCTTGGGCGACCTGCGCCACCCGTTCGGACAGACCCGTTTCCCACCTTCGGGAGGAACCATGCGCGCCACCCCCTCACGGGACCTGCGTGTCGTCAAGACGCTCGAGGCCATCGATACGACCTTCCGCTCCATGATGCTCGAGGAGGGATTTGCCGCCATCACCGTCAAGGAGCTCTGCGAGCGGGCCCGCATCAACAAGAAGACCTTCTACCGCTATTACGAGACGCTCGACGACCTGTTGGCAGAGGTGATGGCGACCTATGCTGCCAGCTGGCGGAAACGCACCGGACACCTGCGCATGCCCGACGACATCGCAGAGATCACGCGCGAGTTCTTCCTCTTCGGAGCCGAACAGGACGCCCTCTACGATGCCATCACCTGCGATCCGGCATGGGATGCGGTACAGCGCAGCCTCCAGGACGATGCCTCGGGCGAGCATGTGGAGAGCGTACCCAATGGGTATTCGCCAGAACTCTGGCATGTCGTGTATGCCTGGCAATCCGGGGCCGTGCTCAGCATGTATCGTGCCTGGGTGGCGGACGGCAAGACCCTCCCCGTGGAAGAGCTGGCCAATCTCGCGGTCAGGCTCGTCTGCGAGGGAATCCCAGCGGTTCGCGGGTAGTCGTCGCTCAGGGACGTTCCGTCATGCGGTAGGCAAGGACCTCGTGCACCTCGTGGTCATAACCCTCGTAGAACCCGACGGGCATGCCCAGGACAATGCGTGCCCCGCGGTTGTAGAGCACCAGCATCCGCCCGTCTTCGGTGAAGGTGAGGCCCTCGACCTCGCCCTGGAGGGGCACGTCGTCGAGCGTGCGCTCAAGCGCAACCGTGGCATGCGTCGCCCCCTCTGCCACCGTTATGCGATAGATGTGGTCGGGTTCGCTGAGGTCCGCATCGCCATCGTCAGCCGTGAGGAAGAGCGAGCCGTCGTGGCTGGCCACCCCCTGGATCCACTGCGGGCTGGCATGCAGCTGCACGCGCCCCAGATAGGCACCGGTTTCGAGGTCGTAGCGGTAGAGGTAGCGACCCGTCGCGGTCCACGAGCACATCCAGACGCTTCCCGTGTCGGGTTCGACGGCGATGCCGCTGCACTCGTCCTGCCCGCTGTCGGGCTCGAAGGGGAAGGTGCGTTCCAGTTCCAGCGTCTGGGCGTCATAGACTGCTATCTGTATGTTCGAGGCCTTGCCGTCCAGGAACAGCTCCACCCCGGCATATACCTCGTCGTTCCACACGTCAATGTCACCGATATGGTTGACCTCTCGCTCGTAGCCCACGTCGAACGGCCTGTCATTGGTGGCGAGCAGGTTCCCGTCGGCATCGTATCGGCTGAGCGTCGTCGAGCCACTCACCCAGATGCCATCCCCCTCTGCGGCCACTCCCTGCCGGCCATCCACCTCCCAGGAATCTTCCAATTCGTAGGAATAGGCAGGCAGCAGCTGCGCGGCGTCGTCTTCCGCACGGCCAGATGGCAGGTCGGAAGCACCCACCGCACCAGGCGTCGCGCAACCAACCATCACGAGTGCGCAGGCAGACGCACAGAGCACATGCACGCAGGCATGACGAAGCCCGTGCAGACATCCCATGTTCGTAGGACTCACCAACCCTCTCCTCCACACCACAGCCCGACCCCGTGCCACGGGTCCATCGTCGCACAATGCAACCCGACGCCCCATGGTCACCAGCCGGTGAGGCCACCATGGCGGCATCACGCCCGAAGACGGCGCCTGGCACCTGCCACGACGGGCAACCAGCAAATCACACCCCCATTCTCCTATACACTTCCATGACAATGCCACTGGAAACGGTGACCATCCCCTCCCACACGCGATGACGACATCTGGAGCGCGCGCATGAGCTACGACAAGTACCCAGAGACGCGAATCGAAGGCCACGACGGCGAGGCGTGGGAAGGCGTCCACGCCGTGGGGACGGAGCTTGGGCGGCTGGCATGCGAGTCAGACCACATTCTTGTGGCGGAGTGCTACCCAGGCGTCAGCGACGAGGTGCTCGAGCTGCTGCGCGGGGCGTATCGTCCGGACACGGTGGTCCTCTCCGATGACGTCTTCTACGACGGCGACGAGCTCACGTGCCGCATGCAGGCCCATCTCACCGACGACCGCGTGCGTGGCGTCATGTACTACGGGCGGCTGGAGGACTTCGTGGACCCCGCAGCGCTCGAGGCGGCCAAGGCCTCCATTCCCGCGCACGGCCGTACCCTCGTCTACGGAGTCGGCGCGGGTTTGGTTGCCACGGGAGACACGCTGGTGTACTGCGACCTCGCCCGCTGGGAGATCGAGCTGCGCTACCGCGCCGGCATGCCCAACTTCCGCGCCCACAACGAGGGCGAGGACCCACTGCGCAAGATCAAACGCGGCTACTTCGTGGAGTGGCGGGTCGCCGACAAGCGCAAGATGGAGGTGTTCGACCGCATCGACTACCTCCTCGACTCCAATGACGCGGGAACGCCCCGACTGACGACGGGCGATGCCCTGCGCGATGGATTGTCGCAGGTCGCCCGCACGCCCTTCCGCCTCGTGCCCTACTTCGACCCGGGCGTGTGGGGCGGACAGTGGATGAAGGATGTCTGCGGACTCGACCCCACGGCCGACAACTACGCATGGTCCTTCGACGGCGTGCCCGAGGAGAACAGCCTCTATCTGCGGATTGGTGACGTACGCATCGAGGTGCCCGCACAGGACCTCGTGTTGTATCGACCGGTCGAGCTGCTGGGCATGGGCAACTATTGCCGCTTCGGCGCGGAGTTCCCGATCCGCTTCGACTTTCTCGACACCGTGGGCGGCCAGAACCTCTCCCTGCAGGTGCATCCCATGACCGAGTACATCCGCAGTCGCTTCGGCATGACCTACACCCAAGACGAGAGCTACTACCTGCTCGATGCGGGCGAGGGCGGCGGAGTCTATCTCGGCCTGAAGGACGGTGTGGACAAAGCCGCCTTCGAGCGCGACCTGCGTGCCGCACAGGAGGGCGGACCGAGCTTCCCCGCCGAGAGGTACGTAAACCGCTTCCCGGCAAAAAGGCACGACCACTTCCTCATTCCCGCTGGCACCCTGCACTGCTCGGCTGCAGGCGCCATGGTGCTCGAGATCTCGGCCACGCCTTACAACTTCACCTTCAAGATGTGGGACTGGGATCGCGTGGGTCTGGACGGCCTGCCGCGTCCCATCCACATCGATGATGGCCTGGCAAACATCCAATGGGACCGCACGACCGACTGGGTGCGGGAGAACCTCGTGAATGCCGTACGGGTCGTCCACGATGGCGAGGACTACCTCGAGGAGCACACGGGCCTGCACGAGCTGGAGTTCATCGAGACGAGGCGCTTCACCGCGCGCGGCGTGACGGGGCACGACGCGACGGACGGCTTCAACATGCTCAACCTGGTGGAGGGCAGCTCGGCCGTCGTCGAAAGCTCCGATGACGCGTTCGGACCCTTCGTCGTGCACTATGCCGAGACCTTCGTCGTCCCGGCCGCCGCCGGCCGCTACACCATCCGGCCCGAGCGCGAGGGAGAGCGGATCATGTTCGTCAAGGCCTACGTGCGCCAGCGCTAGCCACAAAGACGGGCGCCGCAGCAGGATCGCGTCCCAACTGCGGCGCCCGTGGCATGCCCTGTCGGCAGCGGCACCACACGCATGCCCTTCGGGGCCTAGCGTCCCGTCAGCTCGAGGTAGAGGGCCGCCTGTGCGCTTTGGAAGTATGGTGTCGTCCAGAAGATGTTCACGATGCCGAACGTCAGGAGTCCCAGCAGGCCCCAGCCGATGAAGGAGAGGTCCATCAGGAACGCGCGCCACCTGTTGCCATACATCAGCTGGCTCGAGCGGGCGAGGACCTCCTTGGCCGAGAGGTTGGGCTCGTCCTTGATGATGTAGGGAACGAGCTGGTACGAGTACGCCTTCATGATGCCGGGGACGATGAGCAGGAGCGTCCACAGGATAATGAGCAGGTCGCGGACGAGCAGCGTCACCAGGACATGGCCGTAGTTGCCGAAGCCCTCCCCGACGCAGCCGAACGGTGCGGGCGCATGCTCGACGTTCTTGGCGAAGAAGCGGTAGCAGCCGACCTCGATCGGATTCCAGACGAAGATCTTGAGCACGATGCCGATGACGAGGATGACGATGAAGCCACCGAGGAGCGCGAGGGCAATCGCCGCCTTCGTGTCCTCGGGCAAGGCGTCGACAGCCTCCCCCAGCTCGTTGAGCGAGCTCTGCACCTCGGATGGCACCTGCTCGGTCGTGTCCGACATGCTGTTCCTACCGGCAACGGTACCGCCGCTGATGAGCAGCGTGAGGATGAAGCCCACGAGCACGCTCACCCAGTAGTTCGCCTTGAAGGCCGCGCGGCCACGTGCCTTCACATCCTTGATCTCCCACATGTTGGCTCCTCTCGTCCTTTCGGCTCAACCCGTTCGACTGCGGTGTCGCAGGCAGTCGATGGCATTCTTCTCATGACACACAGCATACGCTCGCCCTGGGGCCTTCGTCTCACCATGGCAACGATTTCTAGGATTGGCAGGCGGTGGATTGGGGTGGCACCCTCCCATCGCGACCTCGCTGACGCACCATTAATAAAATGATGCCTCTGTTTTAACATACATCGACCCTGGTCGTGAAGGCATCCGACCAGGGCAGCGAGGACGGGCTCGACCACACCTTCGAGCAGGACGACGAACTGGTCATCGCGGGACCCCACGTCACGAAGACCGGCAAGACCAACAAGTGCATCGCCATCGAGAACGAAATCGGACGGCGGCCCGTGCCATCGTTCGGCAACAGCAGCGACGACTTCGCCATGCTCAACCACGCCACGTCCAACCCCGACCACCAGGGCCTGGGCTTCCTCGTGATCGCCGATGACACCGAGCGGGAGTACGGCAACGAGGACAAGGCCGCCTCGACGAGCGAGGAAGCCGCGGCCCAGGGTTGGGTCGGCATCTCGATGCGCGACGACTGGTCGACGATCTATGGCGACGGCATCGAGAAGACGGCTCTGCCCGCACAGGAGCGCCTCGCAGAGGCGGCCTAGCAGAACCACTTGTCGGCGATGGTGGGGCTGTCATAGCCCCAATCCT
Organism: uncultured Coriobacteriaceae bacterium; assembly: GCA_902778135.1. Taxonomy (GTDB): domain Bacteria; phylum Actinomycetota; class Coriobacteriia; order Coriobacteriales; family Atopobiaceae; genus UBA1367. The sequence goes on along the minus strand of CACYWP010000007.1, from coordinate 171,722 downwards.
CCTCGACGCCGCAAGCGGTGCGGATAAAGTCGTTCTTCTCGAGGACACGCGCCGAGGCGAGGTTCTCCACCATCGTGGATGCGGTGATGATCTGCGTGTCGGTCTGCCCGTAGAGGTAGTCCACCATCAGCCTCACGGTATCGGAGGCCACACCCCTGCCCCAGCTCCATTCGCAGAAGCGATACCCAACGCTTATCTTGTGCACGTCGTCGCGCAAGCCATAGAACTCGGCAAGGCCGCAGATACGACCGTCACCCCTTGCCTCCACACCCAGGATGAGGGACTCCCTGTTGGTGAAAAGCGAGCCATAGAGCTGGCGAATCGTCTCGTGTTGGTCCGAGAACTGCCGCTCGAAGAGGTAGGTGGGCAGGTAGCGGTACACCCGCTCGCTCGTCACCAGCTCCCGCAGCGCCGGCGCGTCGCCATCGACGACACGTCGGAGCACCACGCGCTCTCCCTCAATGCGAGGGACGTCGTCAAAGAGCTTCTTCCTCATGCCATTCCCCAACTAGACGATGACTTCCACGCGGCCCTGCCCAGCTGGGTCGGCATACTCCTCGGGCACCACGCCACCACAGGCCTCCTGCAGGTAATAGACGAGGCAATCAGACTGCAGGTACCCAATGGTCTTCATGGTGGTCGTTGCCGCGTCAGCAAAGACATAGTAGGTGTCGCCACCCGCGCACAGGAAGTCAATCGAGGAAATGGTGTAGGTGTCGTCGAGGTCGAAGCCCCGGCCACCCACGTCATGGATGGTCACGCGCGATCCCGGGTTTGCCGGACAGACGTAGGTCGAGCCGGGATAGGTGCCGCCCGACTCGAAGGCATTGCGTGTGTCAACTGTGAAGCTGATGCCATTTACCTGCGGAAATGCTCCCATCTCGTCGGGTGTGGCGGAACAGGATGCCTCGATTGCCTCCAGCAGCTGTGCGCCAGTCACCTGGATGGTGCACACGTAGTTGGTGAACGGCAGCACGTTGAGCACGTCACCCATGGTGATCTGCCCAGGCTCGAGCGACTGCCTGATGCCACCGGCATTGACGATGGTGCAATCGGGCGTGTCATCGGCCATCTGCTGGGCCTCCCACATGATGGCGTCGGCCACGAGGTCGCCCATGTTGGTCTCGTGCGTGCGGATGCCAGGGTTGCGCTCGGCGTCAAGCAGGTAGTCAGACGTGGCGATGACCTCGCCCAGCTCCGCGTAGACGTCGTCCGCCACCTCCTGGATGTGCGCGGCAACGGCGGCATCCTGTCCCTCGTAGCTGCCAGAGGACTCGAGCTGCGCCGCAAAGGCCCCGTCCTCCCAAGTGACCACACCCACCGAGTGCGTGTGGCAGCCAGTCTCCACCACGAGCACGTCCTCGCCAGCTGCGTTCTTGACCAGCTGGTCCTCCTCCTCGTGGTCGTGTCCGTCGATGATGAGGTCGATGCCCGTGGTGTTCGCCACCAGGTCCATCGCCCGATTGGGGGCGGCATGCTCGCTCTCGCCCAGATGCGCCAGACACACGACCAGCTCGCAACCCTGGGAGCGCAGGGAATCGACCTGTCCCTGCACGACCCCATAGAGCTCCTCCCCTTCGATGAAGGTGAGGCCTTTTATCAGCAGCGGGCTCGCGCTCGTCAGGGTCTCGGGCGTGGTGACCCCCACGATGCCCACCTTGGTGCCACCCGCCAGGGTGAGCGTGGCACTGGGCTCCACGAGTGTGTCTCCCGTGGCATCCACCACGACGTTGCATGACAACAGGGGGAACTCTGCCTGGGTCCGGTAGTCCTCGATCTTGTCCTGGCCGAAGTCGAACTCGTGGTTGCCCAGGCATGACGCCTGGTATCCCGCCACGTTCATGAAGTCGATGGCCGCATCGCCCTGCGAGCGGTTGACAAGGTTGTCTCCTTGGGCAAAGTCGCCCGCATCGAGCAACAGCACCTCGTAGCCCTGGGCCTCGTAATCGGTGCGCAGCTGTGCCGCTGCGGCAAGTCCCAGGCTCTCTTCGTCCAGCAGGTCGTGGCCATGCGTGTCGTTGGTGTGCACGATGGCAAGCTTGCTGGGCTTCTTCGCGCAGCCCGCGGCCCCAGCGGCAATCGTGGTGGCGACGGCGGCAGCGCCCGTCGACCTAAGCAGGGCCCTACGCGTCAGCGCCCATTCTGAGAGCCTCGTCATGTCTGTCTCCTCACATGGGCCATCGAGCTCTTCCGCGCTCGCATCCCACCCGTCAGAATGCTCCACATCCTATAGCCGCCCGACTCGCCAGGGGCGGCGGAGACGGGCATGGGGGCCGAGGGAGGTACCCCCATCACCTCACCCGCGACCCAACCAAAGGTCGCGTGCACCCGTCCAAGCCCGCCTATTTCCCATCGTCGGACAGGATGTCCTGGTCGATGCCAGCGTCCTCCAAGGCATCGGCCAGCGATGAGTCCTGCTGCGCGATATCGTCCGCAGACATGGCAAAAACGGTCATCCATCCCGTGGCCTTGCGGCCGCTGACCTCGACGTCATAGGTATCGGGCGCGGCATTCGTCTGGAACAGCACCCTGCCCTCGACATCGTCGTCATAGGCGACCGTCTGACCGTCGCTTCCCGTGATCGTCAGGTGGAAGCTGCCCTTGTCGAGGCAGGGGCTGATGACGATGACGTCCCCATCGGCAACCGTGATGGCACCGCTCGACGTGGCCACGTTGTCCTCCAGCGCGTTCTCGGCGGTGACCTTGACGCCCGATACCTCGTCGAGCGGCTCCATCTCCAGCGTATGGCTCCCGCAGGCAGCGAGTGCGAACGCCAGCACCAGCGCGACAAACACCGCCACGATCCTGCTCGTCCTCATGGTACGGCCCCTCTCTCCAACTCGTTCCGCACGGTAGCACGCCCATGCGGGCATCATAGGATAGGTATCAGTTATACCCCAGCATATGTCACATGCGGACCATCATACAAATCTCCCCTAGGCGAAGAGCTCCCGTAGGGTCTCGATCATGACGGGGACGTCATAGGGCTTTGCCAGGTGTCCGTCCATGCCCGCATCCAACGCGGCCTTCCGGTCCTCCTCGAGCGCATTGGCCGTCACGGCGATGATGGGTATGGATGCCTTCTCCTCGTCGTCAAGCGCCCGAATGCACCGCGTCGCCTCGTAGCCATCCATCCGTGGCATCTGGATGTCCATGAGGATCACGTCGAAGTGTCCGCTCGGCGCCTCGCGCATCATCTCGACGGCTTCCGTTCCGTCGCAGGCAATCTCGACGACGAGGTCCAGCTCCTCCAGGATGGTCGTCGCAATCACCTGGTTGAGTTCGTTGTCCTCGGCCAGCAGCACCCTCCTGCCGACAAGGCTCGTGTCGCCATCCTCCTGCTTCCCCACTTCCTGCGGTCCCTCTTCGGTACGGAACGACTTCGCGAGGACATGGCACAGCTGCGACATGAAGACGGGCTTGGAGCAGAACATCGTGGCGCCCGCCTCACGCGCCTCGCTCTCGACGTCGTTCCAGTCGTAGGCGGTGAGGATGATGATGGGGACGCTGTTGCCCACCACCTCGCGGATGCGTCGTACCGTCTCGATGCCGCCAAGCCCCGGCATCAGCAGGTCGACGAAGAACGTCCCGAAGTCATCGGAGCGCTCCAAAGCCCTCCTCGCGTGCACGACCGCATCCTCGCCGCGATTCGTCCATTCGGGACGCATGCCCATGTCGTGAAGCATCTCGCACACCGACAGACACGAGTTCTCGTCATCGTCCACCACCAGGGCGCGGACGCCATGCAGCTCGGGCGGGAGCTCGAAGGTCTTGGGGCTGTCGCTGATCGCGCAGGGGATGCGCACGATGAACTCGCTGCCCTTGCCCTCCTCGCTCTCGACCTCGATGGTGCCGCCCATCATGTCGACGATGTTCTTGGTGATGGCCATGCCCAGTCCCGTGCCCTGGATGCCACTGACCGTGCTCGTCCTCTCGCGCGTGAAGGCGTCGAAGATGCTCTTCTTGAACTCCTCGCTCATGCCGATGCCGTTGTCCTTGACGCGAAACTCGAACTCGGCCCCGTCATCCTCGCCACGGCTCACCTCGATCACCCGGAAGCTGATGGCGCCACCTTCCGGCGTGAACTTGACGGCGTTGGAGAGGATGTTGAGCAGCACCTGGTTGAGGCGGAGCCGGTCGGTGACGATGTCCTCGTGGGTCACGCCCTTGGTGTCGACGAAGAAGTCCTGCCGCTTGGCGGACATGTTCGCCTGGATGATCGTCCTGATGTCGTGGACGAGGTCCGGCAGGTGGACCTCCGCCTCCTCGATGGTCACCTTGCCGCTCTCGATGCGACTCATGTCCAGGACGTCGTTGATGAGCGACAGCAGGTGCTGGCTGGACATCGAGATCTTCTCGAGATAGTCGCGAACCTGCTCGCGATTGTCGATGTGGGACTGCGCCAGGGCGGTGAAGCCCACGATCGCGTTCATCGGCGTGCGGATGTCGTGGGACATGTTGTTGAGGAAGGTGGTCTTGGCCCTGCTGGCCTGCTCGGCGTCGACCAGGGCGTCGGAGAGCGCCTCCCGCTGCTTCATCTCGCTTTGGACGATGTCGGTCACGTCGCCATGGTAGCCGCGCAGCAACTGCACGCCATCCTCCCGGGCGGCTGACGTTCCGCCGCAGCGCACGTAGATAACGCCCCTTTCGGGGTGGTCCCACCGATAGGTGTTCTCCGACAGACGGCCTTCCAGCATCTCCGCCATGCTCGCCTGCACCGACGGTATCTCCTCCTCGAGAATCCGCGAGTACCACGCGTCATAGAGCTCTTCCTCGGACAGGTCCTGCCCTGCGACACCCAGCAGCTCCCTCATCTTCGCGTTGCCACGCATACGGGGCAGCCTGCCCTCCTCGAGAACGATGTGCCACACGCCATAGCCTGCATTCGCCAGTATGTCGTTGGTCTCGGCAAAGGCGTCCCTGCTGTTCTTGAGCTCCCTGTTCTTCTCCTCCAGCTCCATCCGCGCGCGCTCCTGCTCGCGCAGGTAGGCCTTCGTCTTGCGCGAGTCGTTGGTGAGCAGGGCGATGGTGAGCGCCGCTATCACAAGTGCGATCGTCACGAAGATGCCCAGGTGGTCCCTGACCATGTCAAGCGTCGAGTAGGAGTAGAGGCCATCGGTATACCGGTAGGCCTGACCCTGCGCATAGTCGGCACCGAGCACGGAGATGCCGCGGTTCACGAGCTTGAGCAGGCCCTCGTTGCCGATCTTGACGCCAAAGCACCGGTCGTCCCCATTTCTCAGCTGGTGGAGCATGAGGTCGCGATACCTGCTGTTCTTGAGGATGTCGTTTGCGCGCAGCCCATTGAGCGTCGTGCAGCTCACCTGCCCCGACAGCACCGCCTCGAGGCAGTCCCCTATCGAGGGATAGAGGGTGATCTGGGCGTCGGGGAAGTTCGTCTTCACGTAGTAGTACTGCATGCGGTTGTTCTCGTTGACCGCGAAATGGGAGGGCGTCTCGTCGGTGAACTCCCCCTTGTAGACCAGCTCGGTCGTGGCCGATGCCACTGCATTCGACTGGTAGATGCCGTTCTCCTCGGAGAAGTAGAGTCCGCCCCCTACGGGAAACGCGACATCGATCGTCTCGTCGTTCACCGCGGCGATCATGTCGTCGTAGCTCTCGAAGGCCTGGTAGTCCACCGTAACGTCCGTGACGTTCAGGCTCTCGAGCATGTCGGGAACCATCTCCTTCACGATGCCGGTGACCTGCCCCTGCGCGTCGGTGTCGCAATAGGGCAGGTAGTGCAGCATGTAGCCCACCTTGATGGTGTCGTGGGTGTCCAGCCATTCCTGCTCGTCGCTGGAGTAGGCCTTGCTCGAGACGCTGGCCGCGTAGTACTTGGAGTTGAGGACGCTGAGATAGCCGGGGTCCTCCACCTGCAGCATCTCCTGGGCCAAGTTGAGCTCGGCAAGCAGGTCGTCGCGCCTTGCGCTCACGCAGAGGTAGTAGTCGGACGATCCGAACGAGCAGAGCACCTGTGCATGGCTGCGGCCATAGGCGCCATCGCCCTCGGCGGCGAGGATGTCGACGCTGTCGGAGTCGAACGCCGCGAACAGCTCCCCGGGATCGTCGAAGGTCACGACCTCGGCCTGCACATGGCGCTCGTCGAGATAGCTCTGCAGCGCGTCGACCATGGCACCTTGCAGCACGCCGATCCTGCAGCCCTGAAGGGTCGACGCCTCGGCGGTAAGGGCAACGTCGGAGTCGTGACGCACCAGGTTGTAGGTCTCGTGGCCCATCGGCGCATCGGGATAGCCGATCAGCCCGACGCGCTCCTCCCGATAGGCAAGCCCTGCCAGCAGGTCGATGTCGCCATCGAGAAGCTTCTGGTAGAGCTCGCCGTAGGTGCCATACACGTACTCGTATCTCCAACCGGTGTATTCGGAGAGCTTGCGATAGTACTCGTAGGCGTAACCGGTCTTGGGCGTCCCTTCGCTGGCTCCCTCCTGGAAGACCTCGTTCTCGTAGTAGCCAACTCGGACGACATCGCTCTCGTCCGCAAGGGCGATTGCCGGCAGGCACATGGCACAGAGCAGCATGGCCACCATGAACGCCAGCAAGAGACGCAAGCGTGGGTGCCTCGCATAACGTATGTCATCCCTCATGGAAGTGGTCCACCTTTCCCACCCGAGCAAGCGGCCGCAGATCTGTCACGCGCATCAACCGGCACTGGCGTCGGCGCCGAGGCGCGGTATGTCCGCCGCTTGCACACACCTGTGTTTCATTAACGCGCCACGGGGACGAAAAGACAAGCCAAAACCCGAAAAAGACCTGCAGATGGACACCGCGCATCTGCGGGGCGCACGTCAATCGTCTATCGTTGGGTGCCGACACCAACTGACAAGCATGACTGCGGGCAGGACCCCATGGCAACAGTCGAGACGGACAGGCGGCACGAGGACCAGGTCATCGGACGTGGGACGATCCTCTACACCCTGTCGTACGACCTCAACCGCACGCGCAGGACCACCATGTTCTACGCCGTCTACAAGAGCGAGGACCTCCAGCAGTACCTCACGATGCTGAACGGGCCGATACTGTATTCCCTCTTCAATGGCACGCCTTCCGACATCAGCGCCGAGCCCGACCTGAAGTACGAGATCAGGAACCTTGCCTGCCGCGACATCCTCATGGCCTGCGAGGACTCGGCAGCTCGGGTGTTCGCTGAGCTCTTCGCCAGCAACGACGACTTCCGTGACTTCGTGGTCGACCCCTCCCGCATGCAGGCCCACTTCAAGTCGGTCAAATACCTCTTCGGGGGCTATCGCGCCGCGCGCGCCTCCCTGCGCAGGGTGCGCTCCGCCAAGGGCAAGCCTTCCCGCGAGGACCTCGCGCGCGCGTATCGTATCTTCAACTTCGCGATTCCCTCCGATGGCGACGGCGACCCCGGGCGGGCCCAGGACATGGACACCCAGCGGGAGACGTTCTTCGCGGCCATGCGCGATGCCGGATACGGCGCGACGCTGGACACCAACGACGCCCTCTACGGTGGCTTTCACGCAAGTGCGCCAATCATCGTGTTCGACAGGGACAGCGTCGTGCCCCAGGACGTGCGCGAGACGGCTGGCACGAAGAGGGACCTGTCGGTGCTGCTCTCGACGGCCGCGCGCTTGGTGGGGTGGCACAAATAGGGCATCGGGAAAGCGTTGCGCTAGGCCAGTCCCAGCGCCATCGCGCTGACGCCCAGCACGAAATGCATGAGCACCAGACCCCAGATCGAGCGCTGTCGCTCGTAGAGGAAGCCGAATGCCGTCAGCAGCACGGCCGACCCCAGCATGCGGACGGGCCCATAGGGCATCTGCAGGCTCGCGAGCATCACGGTGGACACCGCTATGGCGAGAGCGTGGTCATGCTCGTCACCCAAGACATGCCATAGGCTCTGGTGAACTATGCCGCGCGTGAGGAACTGCTGGACGCATGCCGAGAATGCGCAGCCGACGAAGCTCCCCGCACCAAGCCACGACAGCGAGCAGAGCGCCTCCGGATGGGCCAGCAGGGCGGGGGCCGCGCGCATCAGGACCAGCTTGCAAGCCACCAGCACGCCGACGAGGGCCAGGCTGGCAAGGCCCGCCTCCCGAAGGTTGCGACCGAGGTTGCGCGTGCCCAGGCCAAGGCTCGCAAGGCGCAGCGAGGTGAACCGCAGGGCCAGCAGCCCCAGGACAAGGCCTCCCACCTCGAGCATCGTGGTGAGGTGCGTCGCGGCGAACGGCCGTCCGAGGTAGTCCCACACGGTATAGACGAACATGAACGCGCAGATGTAGACGATGGTCGAGACGAGCAGGAAGGTCGACTCGCGCCGAAGGCGTGCCGCCCGCTCCTCCGCCGTGACATCCGTGCAGGTGATGACCAGATACGAGTCCTCGCCGGGACCCTCGAGGTAGGAGCTGGTCAGGAAGAACGCATGGCGTCGGCCGTTGGGGGACACGTAGAGGAAGCGCCCCTGGTGGCGCATGCGCTTCTCGCGGATGGCATCCAGGATGGCCTCGTAGAACTTGTCGTTTGCGCTGTTGGGGAACACCATGAAGTACTCGGCGAAGGACCTGCCGACGTACTCCCCTATCTCCATGGCCTCCCGCGCGGCATCGTTGGCATAGACGATCGTGCCGTGGGCCCCGATGACGAGGACGCAGTTGGGCATGTCATCGAGTGCCCGCGTGTGGTACGCGGCGCCATCGGCGACCTCCTCGATACCCGCGGGAATCGCTTCGTCTCGCATGGCGGAGCCTTTCGTCTCTTGCCTCAGCCCCTCCCCCACGGGTGGGCCGCCCTGCCAGCGCCCGGAAAGCGCGTGGCCACCCTCCGCCTATTCCAGCACGAAGTCGGGATAGGACTTGCGAATCCTGGTGGTAGCGCGGTTGACGCGCGTCGACACCGTGGATGCGTTCATCCCCAGGCGCTGCGCTATCTCCTTGTTGGACAGCTCCTCCCAGAACTTGAGGTAGATGATCTCGCGATCGTTGTCGTCGAGCATTGCCAGCATCTCCCGAACCATCTTGCCCTGGTCCTCGAGGGGGTCGTCGAAGGTCTGCTCGTACGACACGGCCGCCTCCGCCACGGCATCGATGGACACGGTGTCGCGCTGCTTGCGGAAGAAGGAGTACAGGCTGTTGCGAGCGATGCGGAACACCCAGTTGTCCAGCGTGCCGCGCTGGGGATCGAACGTGGCGTACGAACGGGCGACATGGTAGAAGACGTCCGACGTGACCTCGTCTGCGGTCGCATAGTCGAGCGTCTTGTAGTAGGCATAGTTGAAGATCCGCGAGTAGTACTCGTCGAAGAAGTCCCCCAGGTCGCTCCTGCGCAGCGGTCGCTTGCCCAGCCCACGTCTACCCATCGCAACGCCTTCCCTGCATGCGCCCCCTCCATGGTCAGGGGACGAATGCGCCTAGATCGCTACCTACTCGTCCGTGTCATCGAGATGCGCAAACTGGTCTCCCGCAGCAGACAGCATCTCCAGCTGGTCGTCGGACAGCTCGCTCACCCCGTCCTCCACCAACTTGAAACCGACCCCGGCGGCTGCGAGGAACTCCGCGCGCGTGCGGGCGCGCACCTCGTCACGTCCACGGGTGAAGTCGTACTTGAGCGATCGACTCGTATCAAAGAGGCTCATGGTGCTTCCCTTCTCTGTGATATGCCTTCACCCTTTACTACCGCGCCGGGGCGCGTCTGTCTCACAAGTTCGGATTCTATGAGGCCAGACGCCACATCGGTCAGAAAGACACGATACCACGACAGCCGCACCCTAGGGCGAGCACGGCCGCCGAGATACCAGCCCACCATAGGATGCGGGATTCGGCGGCGCCGTCCCCGTGGCTGGGGTGCCAGCAGGCGGAAAAGGGAGTACAGTCGGGTGGTAGGCAGGCATGGAGGGCCTGGAAGCCGGAACGCGAAACAGGGAGTGATGGCCATGGCGGGCGAGACGGTGAGGGGACGCGCGGCAATGGAGACGCTGGCCCTTCGATTCCCCCAGCTCTACGTCGCCCCGAGCGAGGATGCGCAGGAGGCCCACGCCCTCGCCGCCCGGCGCGGCATCCCACCCGCAGATGCGAACCTCGACCACTTCGCCAGCGGGCCCGATGACGAGCTGTGCGTGGTGGACACGCCCGCAGGCCCCATCGAGACGCTGTTCCTCAGCCGGCGCGGGGACTTCGAGACCCTCCTCCGAATCGTCGGCCACAGGGCACGTCCCGTCCCCATCGCGCGCACGATAGGCGCCATCACCTACAAGGGCCTGCCCGACTGGGGTGCGGTTGCCGCGGCGCGCAGCGCCTACCTCGCGTCGGGAGGCGATGACTGGGCGTCCGAGTTCTCGCGCCTCGCCCGCCAGCCCGGCAGCTTCCGGGCCGAGCTGGTCGTGATATCAGAGGGCCCGTACAGCAACATCCCCGCGGGAAGCACCGCCTATGACGAGGACGAGTGGCTGCGCGTGTCACGTGCGATACGCCTGTACCACGAGTGCGCCCACGTCGTGTGCCGGCGCATCATGCCCGAGGACGTGCTGCCCGTATGGGACGAGGTGACCGCAGACATGGTCGGTCTCGTCTGTGCGACGGGGACGTATGACGCCGCCCTGGCCTCGCTCTTCCTCGGCGTCACGGCGGATGGGTATGCTGGTGGCAGGATCGTCGAGTACCTGAGCGACGACCAGGTCGCAGGCATCGACGTCCTGTCCCGCGAGGTGCATGACGCCTGTAGGCGCATACGGCAGATCGCGGGCCCCGAAGAGCTGTCTCACCCGTTCGACTTCCTCCTCGACCTGAAGCGCAATCCGTTCATCGCCTACTGACGCGGACGCACCAGGGGTCCGCGTCACCGTCACCCTGCCATGGCCGGCAGGCGGCACCGGACGTCGAATTGTCGGACGCTTCCATGGGCCGGGGATGTGCGACGCCAAAGCGAAGCGGGTAGAGTAGTGTCCGTGGACACCGGAGAGGGGGCGGCATGAAGTTCAGGTACGTGCGCATCCAGGGCAGGGAGCTCGCAGCCAACACCATGCACGCAGCGGGCATCTTCGGCATGTGCTGGAAGCTCATCCAGCAGGGCGTGATGGACGAGGAGGACGTTGCCCTCTTCAAGGAGATCGACTCGTGGTTTGCCGAGGTGCTGCCATTCCCCGAACCCTGCATGCGCAAGGAGCGCGTCGTCTGCTTCTTCAAGACCGAGAACAGCGACCTCATGCTCAAGATGCTGAACCCGGCCATGTGGCTGCTCGAACGTTACAACCACCCCTTCTTCGTCGTGTACACCAACTCGCCCGGCGAGATCGTCTACGAGGACGACTACCAGATCGCGGTCAAGGTGGACGATGACATTCCCATCCTCGAGTTCCACCACCAGTGGGCAGACCCCGACGAATGCACCGTAGGCAACTAGCGCGATCGCGCCCATCGCGGCGCGGCGCTGGCCCCACATCACAGGGAGGCACGCCATGACCCATACAATCGACCGGGAGGGGACCCGACTCGTCCTGCGCGTCACCGGCAGGCTCGACGTGCAGACGACACCCGAACTGGAAGACGCGCTGAAGGGCCAGCTGGACGGCATCACGGACCTTGTGGTGGACCTCACCAGCGTCGATTACGTGTCGAGCATGGGCCTGAGGCTCTTGTTGGCCCTGCAGAAGCGCATGTTCAAGCAAGGCTCCATGCGCGTCACGAACGTGGGCGAATCGGTCATGGAGCTCTTCGGCGCCACGGGATTCGACGAGATTCTGACCATCGAATAAACAGGTGCGACGTGGTCTGGTAGAGTCGTAACATATACGTTGTCAGATTGCAGCGTGGCCACATGATTGGAGACACCAATGGAGATTACGACCAGCATCGACGGTACCAAGGCAGCCATCGAGGTCGTCGGCAAGCTGACGGTAGCCACTAGCCCCGAGCTCGAGGAGGCTGTCCACCAGCTTTCGGACACCGCCACCGACTTCGACATCGACCTCTCCCGCCTCGAGTACATCTCCTCGGCCGGCCTGCGCGTCCTCGTCAGCACCCAGAAGCTTGCCGCCCAGAAGGGCGGAGAGCTGCGCCTGCTGCATCCCACCGCAGACGTCATGGAGGTCTTCGAGATGACGGGGCTCTCCGAGGTGCTGACCATCGAGTCATAGCCCCACCCACTGCAGACGTGCAACCACATCAGGTGACGGAGGAGGCTTCCTTCGCCACCTGACTGCGTATGCATGGGATTGTGCGGTTCCCATTCGACCGGACAGACGGGAGGCGGTCATATGTCTGAAGCCAATGCTTCTGCACAGGCGAAGCCGACCAGCTTGTTGCGCTGGCGCGGGTTGATGGCCGATGCGCCCCGCGGCACGCGGATGGCTGCGATAGGACTGCTCGTCATCGCCTCCTGTACGATGGTGGCGACCCAGACCAACTATCTCGTCGTCGGCAACACCCATCTCATCGCCGTGCTCGCGCCCATCACGGTGACGGCGCTGCTCTATGGTCCCCTTGCGGCAGGACTCGTCGGCGCGTTCGCAGGCACAAGCGAGATGCTCCATGCCCGCCTTCTCCCCCTTGACGCCTACGAGATGTACTTCGGCGCAGCGACCAACTCCCTGTTCCTGTTCACGCTGGTGGGCGTCGTCATGGGCATGCTGTTCGCCCTTGCCAACAGGCGCACCTACAAGAGCGACCTTCAGGGCCTTGCCGCCCTCGCAAGCACCTGCATCATCGGGTCCCTGCTCTTCACGCTCTTGTTCACCATCTCTGTCAACGCCATCAATGCGCTGCTGAATCTCGAGGTCCCACACGAGATCCTCAACGACATCATGGGCAATCGTGAGATCGTCTCCCAGGTGTTCGCGGACTTCCTCCTGATGGCAGGCCTATCCGTCATCGGTGGGGCCGCCATGCGCAAACGGGAGCGGATGGAGGGCCAGAACACATTGCGCGGGACCTTCCAGGGATGGCTTGCCGTGGTGATTGTCGCCGCCTACATGGTAACCGTCTCCTTTGGCTACACCGTCATCAGCTCCGCCTGCCTCACCAACGCAGAGCAGCAGATGCAGGCACACATCGACTATCTCGTGGGACAGCTGGGCGAGCGCGACAAGCTGGTCCAGGCAGTGACTCGACGGATTCCCCTGTCCGATGCCAAGGTCAACGAGCTCTATGACATCACCGTCGAGGACCTTGCGCGAGGGCTGTCCCTTGGCAGGGACGGCATCAGTGCCGTCGCCCAGGATGGCACCATCATATCGGCCAACATCGACGCCTACGTGGGCAGCTCCTTCGAGGACGTGGTCGGCAGCGGCCTGGCCGACGGCTTTGACGAGAGTCTCTACGAGCAGGCGCGCTCGACGCAGTGGTACATGGGCAACGGCAAGCTCGGATACCTGCGTGCCTCACAGGTTGGCTACGTGCGCGTCTCGCGCGCCGGCAAATACCAGGTGATGGCAGCGATGTCCTCGAGTGACGTCTTTGCGTGGCGCAACTGGATGATGCTGGGGACCTCCGCCATCTTCATGATGCTCTTCGCCGTCGTCTACTTCCAGGCATCACTGCTATTGGAGAACGTCGTCGTGCGCAGCATCGACGAGACCAACCAGACCTTGGAACGCATCACCAACGGTGACCTGGACCAGCAGGTCAAGGTGTCCGATTCGGTCGAGTTCGTCAGCCTGTCCCGCGGCATCAACGCCACGGTATCCGCCCTCAAGCGCGCCATCTTAGCCGAAGGCGCACGCATCGAGCGAGACCTCACCACGGCAAAGTCCATCCAGGAGTCGGCCCTGCCTCGCACCTTCCCGCCCTTCCCCGAGATCGACCGGTTCGACATCTATGCGAACATGAGCGCGGCACGCGAGGTCGGTGGCGACTTCTACGACTTCTTCCTGGTTGACGAGCACACCCTGGGATTCCTGATCGCCGACGTTGCCGGCAAGGGCATCCCCGCATCGCTGTTCATGATGGCCGCAAAGGCCGAGCTGGCCAACTACATCAGCACGGGCATGCCCCTCACCGAGGCTGTCCAGACAGCCAACTGGCACCTATGCCAGGGCAACGAGGCGGACATGTTCGTAACGGTGTGGGCGGCGACGCTGGACTACCGGACCGGCGAGCTCACCTATGTCAATGCCGGGCACAATCCGCCGCTGTTGCGCCATGACGGCGCCTGGCAGTGGCTGCGCTATCGAGGTGGCCTCTTCCTCGGATCCTTCGACAGCGCGAAGTACCGCAGCACGACGCTCGTCATGGTGCCTGGAGACCAGCTGCTGCTTTACACTGACGGCGTCAACGAGGCCTTCAACGCCTACGAGGAAAAGTACGGCGACCAGCGTCTCGAGAGATTCCTTGCAAGCCATAACGAGCTGCATCCCCATGCGCTTGTCGACGCCTTGCGCATGGACCTGCAGGCATGGTCCGAGGGAACCGAGCAGTCCGACGACATCACCATTCTCTCATTGGAGTACGGCGTGCCACCAGAAGCGAGCGGGACCATCACGGTCGAGGCGACCCTCGACCATCTGGAAGAGATCTACGACATGATTCACGAGGAGCTGGCGCAGCGACGCTGCCCCATCTCGATCCAGAACAAGCTGGACGTGGCGCTGGAGGAGCTGTACGTCAACGTGTGCAACTATGCCTACGAGGACCAGGAAGGCCCAGGCCTATGCCGCGTCGACTACATCTACAACGCCGATCCCGACGTCATCACGATCCAGCTCACCGACTGGGGCACCCCCTTCGACCCGTTGACGCGCGAGGATCCCACCAAGCCCTCCTCCATCCAGGAGGCGAAGGTCGGTGGTCTGGGCATCTTCATGGCCAAGCAGCTGACCGACGACATCAGCTACCTGCGCGACGGCGACGCCAACGTCATCGCCTTCAAGAAGAGCTGGTAACGCGGGGACAACGTGCCATCGGGGCCATCCGGACGGCAGGGGCCGCTGACGCGCGGCGGGGCGACGAATCGCCCCGCCGCGCGCTTCGATGGTGAGGAACGGTCGTCCCAGGGAAGGCCTAGTACCACCGCTGCTGGGCTGGAGCGTCGTTGGTCCAGTCGGCCAGGTAGCCGCGCTGGCCAATGGCCCGCATGACCGCATCGGTGGCGCGCGTCGTGTACTCGATGTCGGACAGGAAGAAGCGGATCGACGCACGCACGCCGTTTGCCGTCGCCCCGACGAAGCGCACCTCCGTGTTCTCCCCTGCCCTCCATCCGCACTCGTCGAGGACCCCATCGGCTAACTCCTGGATGTCGGCCGCGACGCGCTCCAGGTCGAGACCCGGCTTGATGTCGCATTCGACCATGTAGCGATACCTCATCTTGCCCTCGCGACGCATGAAGGTCCCAGCCATCAGCTCTGCGTTGGGCACCACGTAGGAGTTTCCGTCCTTGTCGCGCAGGGTGGTCTGGCGCCAGTTGACGTCCAGGACCTCGCCTCGCTTGCCTCCCACCTCCAGCTGGTCACCCGCAGAGAAGAGCTTGGTCATCACGATCTGGACGCCGGCGACCACGTTCTTGATGAAGTCCTGCAGGCCCAGCGACACCACCAGCGTCGTGACGCCCAGCGCTTGGGCCAGGCCGGAGAGCTCTATGTCGAAGAGGTTCTCGCCCACGAAGCTCGCGACGAGGAACGCCACCACAGCGCGGCCGATGTTGACCACGATGGAGACCTCTCCCGCCATCGAGTCCCCCAGCGCGGCGCGGATGATGCGCGTCACGTAGCGCGAGACGAACAGCCCCAGCAACACGACGGCCATGGCCAACAGGACGTCATGCGGCAGGCCATCGCCAAGGAACTCGGCTACGCTGCCCGCCTGGGCCACGACATGTCGATGCATATCGACCTCCTCATCCGGATGTTGCGCACACCGTGCCCATCCGCAGGCCAAGGCAAGGGCCCGCGTCCGGGCAGGGGCAGTTATGCCCTGTTGCGGCGCAGGTAGGCCGACGAGACCGGGAACGTGAAGTAGGTGTCGGGAAAGGGCTCGTCCTCGAGGGTGAAGTGCCACCACTCGCACTCGTAGGGGACGAACCCGTGGCGCACCATGGCCCGCTGCAGCATCATGCGGTTCTCGTACTGCTCGTCGGTGACGTCGCGGTTGTCGGGGTGGGAGAGCTCGCCGAAGTAGTCGAACGGCGTTCCCATGTCCACCTCCTTGCCGGTGCTCATGTCCAGCAGGGTCAGGTCGACGGTCGAGCCCCTGCTGTGGCTCGAGCGCGTGGCGATGTAGCCCAGGGATATGGTCTCGTCCTTCTCGACCTCGGGATAGAAGTAGGGCTTCATGCGCACGTCATTGTCCTCGAGGGCCCAGAAGACGAACTGCTTCACCGCAGCAACGGGCCGGTAGGCATCAAAGACCTTCAGACGGTACCCCAGCACGACCATCTCGTTGCTGACGGCCTTGAGCGCACGTGCCGCCTCGGCGGTGATGACCGCACAGGGCTCCTCGTAGCCGTCGATGCGCTCCCCGATGAAGTTGTAGGTGGAGAAGTAGCGAATCTCCTGTATCACCTGGGGAACGAAGTCCGACAGGAGCACGAATCCCGAGGGGTCCTTCGTGTAGTCATAGCTGCCCATGCACATCATCCTTCCCACCACTATGCGAATCCGCCATCCATTGTAGGGTTTTGGCCCCAAGGCGATACGACGCGAGCCAACCGGCAGGGAGCGCCGCGCTCCGCCACAGCGAGCCTCCTCGTGGCGCATGGCACCACGCGTGACGTCCCTACTCCAGGCGCTGGCGCGCAACCAGGTCGGCGAAGAGGCCACCGCGCGCGATCAGCTCGTCATAGGTGCCCTCCTCGGCAATGCGGCCCCCATCCACCAGCAGGATGCGATCGCAGTGTCGCACGGTCGACAGGCGATGGGCCACGACCAGGCGCGTGCACTTCAGCGTCTCCAACGAGTCGGAGACATGCTTCTGGGTCACGTTGTCCAAGGCGCTCGTGGCCTCGTCCAACATCAGGATGCGGCGCTTCCCGCATACCGCACGAGCGATCATGATGCGCTGCCGCTGCCCGCCCGAGATGCCACCGGCACCTTCGCTCAGCAGGGTCTGCATGCCCATGGGCATCTTGCGGATGTCGTCGGCGATGCCCGCGATCTCGGCCGCCTCCCACGCATCGTCGAGGGTCGCACCGGGCGATGCAATCGTGATGTTGGACGCGATGTCGCCCAGGAAGAGCTTGCCATCCTGCATGACCATGCCGATGGACTGGCGCAGCGACCGCAGGTCGACCTTGCTGACGTCATAGGGACCATAGAAGATGCTGCCCCGCTCGGGCGTCTCGAACCCCAGCAGCAGTCGCATGATCGTGGACTTGCCGCAGCCGCTCTTGCCCACGAGCGCCACATACTCGCCGGGGCGGATGCGCAGCGAGAGATCCTCCAGCACATAGGGGGAATTCTCGTTGTATCGGAACGTCACTCCCGTCATCTCGATGGAGCCAGAGAGGTGCTCGATGCTGGGCTTGCTGTCGTCGATCTCGGGGGACGCGTCGAGGATGGGAGAGACCATGTTCATCAACGGCCGTATCTGGGCTATCTGGCTGGCGAGGTTCGCCAGTCCCATGATGGCAGCGGTGAGCTGGCCATAGGCCACGTTGAAGGCGATGTAGTCGGCGATGGGGACCTTCGAGATGCCAGCGAAGTAGTAGATGTGAAGGGTACCCAGCATGCTGATGAGCGAGACGATCGCCGGCAGCGCCCGCTCGACCATGGGCTGGTTGTACATCGCACGTGCATAGGTGGAATAGGAATGGGCCCACTTCGAGAACGCCCGATCCTCGGCACCCGACAGCTTGATCTTCTGTATGCCACCCAACAGGGCTGTCACCAGGCCGGACACCCCCGCCTGGGCTTCCATGGCCACCAGCTGGCGACGCGAGGAGACCCGGGCGACCACCGTGGTAAGCAGGGCCTGCATGAACGTGACGACCAGAGCGGGCACTACCAGCACGGGCGTGTAGGTGGCAATCTGGAACACGTACACCACCGAGCACACGACGGTCAGGCCCGCACCGAGAACCATCGACGTCAGCAGCTGCATCAGCGCGGTGACCTGGGAGACGCGGCTGGCCAGGTTGCCCGACTCGTAGTCCTTGAAGAACGACGTCGGCAGCAGCAACACACGCGCGAACGTCGCAGCCTCGGTTGCGATGCGAAGCTTGGTGGACACGCGTGCCATCACGATGTTGCGGCAGATGCCCATGAGCAGGCTGGACACGCTGACGCCCAGCAGCAGGGCCCCGATGGGGATGATGAGGGTGGCGCGGCCACTCGGGACGACCGTACCGAAGACCAGCTGGTTGACCCACGCGGGCAGAAGCCCGACCAGCGATGCTGCCAGCGCCGCGATGGCCACGAAGAGGTAGTCGCTCGTATCGAGCGCACCGATGAGAAACTCCAGCAGGTCGCGGATGCCCAGGCTGCCTTGGGGCAGGGGCTTGTAGAAGAAGACCGCATCCTCGGAGATGGTCGAGGCGACGCTGGCATCCACCATGTGGCGCCCACCGCTGCCCGGCTCCTCGTAAGAATAGCCACCAAGACGACCGGGCAGGAGCGCTATGGGCTCGCCCGTATCCAGCCTGCCAAGCATCGGGCCGATGGCATCCCGATACCATTTGCCCGTCAGTCGCACCTTGCGATGCATGGTGCCCGAGGGGCGGCACAGCCAGTCGATGCGACTCTCGCTGTCGGTCACGTCGGCAGGGACGTTGCCCGGCCGTACGCCACAATACCGCAGACAGGCGCACACAGCCCCATCAGTCAGCTCATAGTCTTCCAGATGGAAGACCGGCGCCTTGCCTGCATCGGCGACGCTGGCAGCCAGCTCGGCATAGCTACGGTCGAGCATCATCGAATCCAGGCGCTTGCGCGTCTCTATCTGCGTCTCAAGCCAACTGGGCATGCTAGTCGCTCCTCACAAGCTTGGCGTAGGTACCGTCTGCGGCCAGCAGCTGGTCATGCGTGCCACGCTCCACCACCTTGCCCGCGTCCAGGACGATGATCTCGTCGCAGTCGCGGATGGTGGACAGGCGATGGGCCACCACGATGCAGGTGATCTCGCGGTCACGGATATGCTGGATGACCTCGGCCTCGGTCTGGGCGTCAAGGGCGCTGGTCGCCTCGTCGAGGATGATGATCGTGGGATCCTGGGCAAGCACGCGCGCAATCTCCAGACGCTGCAGCTGCCCGCCGGAGAAGTTGCGTCCCCCTGGCAGGATGCGGCTGCCGTAACCACCCTCGCGACCGATGACGACATCGTGCACGTCGGCATCGCGGCAGGCCATGATGATCTCGTAGTCCTCGATGGAGTGGTCCCAGAGCCTGACGTTCTCGGCAACCGTGTCGTCGAAGGTCACGATGTCCTGGTCGACGACGGAGAGCGACCCGCGCAGCAGGGGCAGGGGCACCTCTGACAGCGGTATGCCGTCGAAACTCACCTCTCCACCCCACGGCTCGTACAGCCCCGAGATGAGCTTGGCAATCGTCGACTTGCCGCAACCCGACTCGCCGACCAGCGCAACCCACTGTCCCGGCTTCAGGTGCAGGTCGAAGTCCTCGATGAGCGGAGGCTCCAAGCGCGAGTACCCGAAGGTGACACCATCCAGGTCGACCCTCCCCCGCAGCTTCTCGGTCTCCAGCTCCGCGGCTTGGCCCCTGCAATCGGACTCCTCGGGCACGTCGACGTCGTAGTTCATGACGTCCTCGACGCGCTCCAGCTGGGTCTGCATCTCCTGCACGGTCTGCCCCAGGCTGATGAGCTGGCTCACGGGCGCCATGAACGAACCGAGGAAGCCTTGGAACGCCAGCAGGGCGCCTGGCGTGAAGCCTTCGGTGACGATGAGCCAGATGCCCAGCAGCAGCACCGTGATGTTGCTCAGCTCGGACACCAGCATGGGCACGACGCCGAGATACTCGTTGATGATCGACATGCGTGCATTGCCGTCAGCGACATTTGCCTGGTACCCGGCCCAACGCTGGAAGTAGCCGTTCTCGGCGCCGGCGGCCTTGATGGTCTCGATCATCTCGACGCCGCCGACCGTGGTGGCGTACAGCTTGCCGTTGTCCGTGACCATGGAGCGAGCGACGTTCACGCGCTTCTTCGAGATGTACCTGGCAATGAGGGCATTGAGCACTACGGTCGCCAGGCCCACCAAGGTCAGCATGATGTTGTAGCGCAGCATGATGACCAGATAGAGCACGAGCATGACCGCGTTGATGAGCACAGGTGCCAGCTGACCGACCAGGGAGAAGGCAATCGTCTCGTTGGCGGACTGGCGCTGTTGGATGTCGCCGATCATGCGCTGCGCGTAGAAGCCCACCGGAAGGTGAAGCAGGTGACGCATGAAGCGAGAGGAGGACACGACCGCGATCTTGCCCTGGATGCGTACGAGATGAATCGCATTGAGGATGCCGACGACGCCCGACATGACGGCTATCAGCAGCATGATCATGGTGAGGGGCACCAGCCACTCGGGATTGTCCCCCGACAGCACGCGGTCGAGGAAGACGCGGTTGAATGAGGTGCTGAAGATACCCAGCAGCGAGGAGGCGGCAGCCGTCATCATGACGAAGGCCAAGGCGCCTCCCATGCCGGTGAGCTTCTCAACCGCCACCCTCATGGCAGAGGGAGGCTCCCCTCCCTCCTGGAAGGCATCCGTCTTCTCGAAGGTGAGCACGACACCCGTGAAGGAGGTGTCAAACTCGTCAAGCGGTATGCGCACCTGCCCGCGAGCGGGATCGTTCACATAGGCGTACTTGCCCTTGAAGCCGCGAACCACCACGAAATGGTTGAAGTTCCAGAAGATGATGCACGGGAAGTTGCCCTTCTCACACAACGCCTTGGTGGAATAGGTCATCCCCTTCGCCGCCAGCCCATAGCTGCGGGCAGCCTTGAGGATGTTCACCGCCTTGCTGCCGTCGCGCGAGACGCCGCAGTCGGCACGCACCTGCTCGAGGGGAACCCATCGTCCGTAATAGGCCAGCACCATGGTCAGGCAGGCGGCGCCGCATTCCAGCGCCTCCATCTGCATGATCTGGGGTACCTTCTTCACGTTTCTTGCCATGGCCTACCCCAGCACCAGCGAAATCGGGGAGACGCTCTCCGTGGTGATGCTCACCGACAGGGGCACTCCTTCGACCAGCTGCGTCTCCTCGTCGCTATCCAAGACGACCAGATACGCCCAATCGCCATCCATCAGCTCGTCCACCAGGTAATCGCTGACCAGCATCCCCTTCGCCTCTTCGACCGAGACGGGGACGGTCGCGACCGACGTCACGTGCATCTGATAGCCATTGACGTTTGCGAGGTCGCCCACCTGGACCGTGGAGGCCGCCTCGGAGTCGAGCAGGCAGAGGGTCCTGCCGTTGACGATTGTGGCCATCGTGCTGACGCTGGTGGAGATCGTGCCGAACACGCCCCACGCCAGAAGGCCCAGCATCAGGGCGAACACCGACATCAGTATCACCCAGACGCTGGGGCTGGTCACGCGGACGTACCTGTCCAGATCGTCTGGACTGTGCAGCTTTTCCGTGGCGTTCTTGTTGAAGATGGATCTCGTGGGCTCTGCCATGGCACCACACTCTCCCTCTCGAGTCCCATTCGATAAGGAGAGTATATCCAACAAGCCCGGCTCGCGGAGCCAATGGAGCCAGGCAACGGGAAGGGATAGACATGCGGCGACAGGCGCCCTCGGGCACGGCCTACCAGCCATGCATCCGTTCGTTGAGCTTGGGGTAGATGCGCGTGGCAAACCACGGCTCGGTGGACCGTGCGACCGCCTCCTGCGGTGAGAACCACGCCAGTGCGCTGTTCTCGTCGGGCTTCGTGCGCAAGGGCTCGGTGGGGTCAGCCTCGACCAGGTAGGTCAGGTTGAGGTGCAGGTGCGAGCTGACATAGGCCCCGCGACGGACATGCCCTTCCACCGTCAGAATCTCCAGCGAGTAGATGTCCGGGCGGACGAGACGCAGGCGCGTCAGCCCGCTCTCCTCCGCCACCTCGCGCAGCGCGACCCGGGCGAGGTCTCGCTCGCCATCCGCATGGCCGCCCAGCCATGACCAGGAGTCGTAGAGGTTGTGGTAGCACATGAGCACAAGGTCGCGGTCCCCGGATACGACCCAGGCCGAGGCGGTCAGGTGGTGGAGGTCGTTGTCGCGCGTGTAGAGGTCCTGGCCGCCGTCCAGCAGCGCAAGCAGCACCTCCCGGTCGCGTCGCTCCTGATCGTTGTAGGGAACGTATGCCTGCACCTGGCTGTAGAGGTCCATGTCCATCCCATCGGTCGCCGTCGCCATGCCCCACTATAGACGACGCGGCGGGGGCAGGTCTCAGACGACCTGCCCCCTGCTGTGTGATAGCAGCGTCTCGTCGGGTCAGCCTAGCCCCAGTTGCCCGGGCCGCCCATGCCGCCTCCGGGGCCACCGCCCATCATCGGACCGCCGCCCATGTCGCCTCCGGGGCCACCCATGCTGCCCATCATCATGGATTCGGCAATCTCGCTCACCTGCTCGCCATTGACGTAGACCTCGCCGCCGCTCAGCACGCCCTCGCCGTCATAGTCGAACGCGAACTGCGCCGAGATGTTGACGGTGCCGCCACTGATGTAGAGGTTGCCGTTGGCGTCCAGCGCGTCGGTGTCGCCCGCACCCATCGTCACGGTGATGCTCCCGCCCCTGATGTCGATGGTGGGCGTGCCCACGCTAGAGGACTTGTTGGTGGCGTTGATGCCGTCATCGGATGCGGTCAGGTCGATCGTCCCTCCGTTGACCTGCACATACGTCGACTCGAGGCCCTCGCCGGCAACAACGGTGACGCTGCCGCCGTCTATCTGCAGATAGGTCGTGGCCTGTATGCCGTCACTGCCCGCATCTATGCCGAGCGTGCCGCCACAGATGTAGATGTAGCCCGTCGTGTCGTCCTCGTCGTCTTCGGCATGCAGGCCGTCCTTGGACGTCGAGACGGAGATGGTGCCATCGGCGATGGCAATCGAGTCGTTGGCCTCCAGCGCGTCGGAGGCGGCAGTGACCTCGTAGGTGCCGCCGGTCACCTTCAGGTCGTCCTTGGTGGAGATGCCGTTGTCAGAGGACGTGACCACCAGCGTACCCAGTCCGTTCAGCACCAGGTCATCACGCGAGAAGATGACCGCGTCGGTGTTGGTCTCGCCATCGGCCACGAAGGCACCCGTCACCTCCAGGGAGTTGTGAGAGCCTTCGGTCGTCGTCACGAAGACCTTGTCGGCGCTGACCACGTAGATGCAGGGGAAGTCGTCGTTGGTGATGGAAGCCCCGTCCAACACGATCTGGACCTTCTCGGTGGAGTCGACGTCGACCGTGATGGTCGCGTTGCGCGCCGTGCCGCTGACGACGTAGACGCCCTCCTGGACGATCTGGACGTCTTGCCCGTCTGCCAGGGCGATTGCCGTGGCACCTGACGTGTCGGCCACCTGCTCGAGGTCTCGCGTGGTGAACAGGTCCGTGGCATCGATCACGCCCGTCAATGTGACGTTGGCCGTCGCCGTCACCTGCTGCCCGACGCTGCCGCCATCCCCCGTGGCCGAATCTCCAGCCGTGGAGTCGGCGACGATCCGTTCCTGCGCCTGCGTCTCCCCTGTCGTCGCGTCACCATCGGATGACGCCGTGCCACAACCCACCAATGCCAGGGCCAGGGCCGTGCCCAGCAGGACCGCCCGTCCCTTGCGTGTTCGCCTCATGCTCATGGGAGCCACCTCCTTGCGAACGTCCCAAACGTGCATGAGGCTAGGTTACGAGCCCAACCTGTCAGGTAGCTGAAAGGCTCCATGCCACCACATCGCTGAGAGGCCTTTCAGGTTTGTCAGCCGATGGTCCCAGGGTCGGTCCTCGAGAGGAGGGTCCCGCTACGCCGCCTTGCCTTCCTCGGTGGCCTTCCTGCTCAGCATGTCGGTCAGTATGCCGGCAACGGTCTTGGGCGTGGGCTTGGGCGACCCGGCGGAGGAGATCCTGCCAAGGGCCTTGGTGCCCTGTGCGATGAGGTCCTTCGACAGCCGCGACTCCAGTGCCCTCTGGACCCATTCGGTGTCATCCAGCGTATGCTCGCCCAGGTAGATGCGCTCGAAGATGTGCATGGTCCCCTCGCCCATCGCCGCCACGATGCTGCCCGCGATGACGGCGTTCAGGGCGCTGGCCGCAAGGTTGATGCCGGGAATGGCCTTCAGTGCGCTGATGGCCGCCTTCGCGGCCGTGCTGACGGTGCCGACCTCCAGGATGGTGCTCAGCAGCTTCTTCGACGCGCTGCCCTTGCCGATGCCGTACAGCGTGGCAAGGGCGTTGACCTCGGCCGTCTCGATGGGCGTCAGGATCAGGGCATCGGATATGGGCAGGGGCACCGCACCGACCGTCGCGCCAGCGGCCACCGATGCCGCAACGATGCTGCGCGCCACGGAGCGGCGGCGCTTGAGCGAGAAGGCCTCGATGTCCTTGCCCGCGGCGCGCAGGCCCTCGGGCAGGGTCTCGTTGGTCGCCTCGATCAGCTCGGGTATGCCCTCGGGCGGCACGAAGGTCGTCTCGTTCAGCTGGTAGGTGGTCGCGACAACGGGGATGATGGCGCGCAGGTTGTTCGACAGGCGACGCCGACGCTCGCAGGTCGCACGCACCAGCTCGACGTTGTCCGCACGCTCCATCTCGGCATACGACTTGGTGATGACCACGATGATCGGCACCGAGCGCCAGACCTCGGTCGCCCGCGCCAGGTCCGCCATCTGCTGGCGGATCAGCTTGCGCGACTTTCCCTCGACGCAGAACCAGATGACGTTGATGTCATTCTCATCGTTGCCGTCCAGCGCGTTGTCCTTGGACCATTGCTTGACGGCTCGGGCTGCCGCACAGCGGCGCAGGAAGGAGCCCTCCAGGTCGTTGGCGTCGATGATGCGGAAGGGCACCGACAGGCTCTCGTACACGCGCAGCTGCTCGCGCTTTCCGTCGACGGTCTCGCGCGCGTTGGACCCCAGCACCGTTCGGATGAGGGTCGACTTGCCCACGCCCGAGCTGCCAATGACCAACACGTTGCCGAAGTCCTGCATGGTCTGCCTCCTATCGGTCGGCCACTGTCCCTTCGCGAGCCACCCGTCGGCAGCTGGCCCGCAGCCATCACCCTGCGACGGCTCCTGGTGTCACAGCCCCTCGCGCAGGGCGTCCAGAAGCGGTCCGCCCTCGCCGCGGCGCCAGTACATCCAGCCGTTCAGACCGGTCACAGACGCGCCTTGGGAGGTCAGGAAGCGCTCGTACGCCTCGGTCGGGTCGTCGAACATCTCGCCGTTTGCCAGCATGATCTTGCCGCGCGAGGTGACCGTCGCCCTGCCCGGATACATGGGGTTGGCGCTGACCAGCAGGTCGTCCATCTCGACCAGGCCCGCGTCGAAGAGGTCCGCAAAGCTCGCCTGCTCCCCCGCCGACGCACGCCGGGACGGACGGTAGGCGCGACACTTCTCCTCGGGGAGGTCGGGGATGCCCCAGATGCCCAGGGCCAGCTCGACCAGGCGCTCCGTGCGCGCGCGTATCTGCCCGGGCCCCCATTCCCGCGCCTCGACGATGTCGGCAGAGATGAGCAGGCGCGCGTCCCCCTCGTCCCCGACGACCCGCATGCGCTTGTCCTCGAAGCTCCCCTCCTGCAGGTCGAAGGCGGCCGTCGTCAGCGTCAGGTTGCCGAGGCTGTTGATGGTCTCCTCGAAGGCGCGCTCCGCGTTGGCGCCCAAGGCGGCCTGCCACTCGGGGGCACCCAGCGCATGGACGGGCATGACGTGCTCGACGGTCCACCCCGCTCGCTGCGGCAGGCAGCACCCGTGCGCCCCCTCCAGGCGGGCCAGCAGGTAGAAGGCACGTGAGAAGCCGTAGCAGTCGCGCGTCGCCAACGCCCGCTCGAACTCCGCATCCGTCGGGAAGCGCCGCGGCGTGCCAGCCTCGTTCAGCAGCATCGCCGAGAGGGCCTCCACGACGTTGCCCCCCTCGCTGCGCACGGCATCCAGGCGCGCGATCAGAGATGCGACGAACGGGGACAGCACGCTGGTCTCGCAGTCGCACACAGCCCTGCGGAAGAGGTAGCTCTCCAGCGTGGCAACCATCTGGAGGAACTCCTCGCGCGAGAAGGCCTGGTGGTCGTAGCTGTCGAACAGGGCCAGCAGCAGCGGGTTGACCACGGGCATGTCCAGCATCGACAGCGTCCGCAGCGCACCCGCGACCTCGGCGTCGTCCACCTCGCCCGTCGTGACGCGCGCATAGTAGCTGGCGAAGCGCTTGACCCTCAGGCTGAGGTTCTTCATGCGGTCGTTGCGGTGGTAGCCGTTGAACAGCACGTAGCGCTTGAAGGTCTGGTACACGTCGGCCTTGGCCATGAACTCCGGCGCGTAGGCCACGGTGAAGTAGCTGCGGATGAAGTCGTCGAAGGTGCTGCCGTACGCCCCTGCGCCCAGGATCTCCTCGATGGGACGCCAGTAGGTCTGGTACATGTCGTACTGCTCGGCGACGGGATAGGCCATCAGCACGAAGTTGCGGATGAGGTCGGCGGAGGATAGGTCCTTTCCGGTGGAGTTCATCGACTCGAAGATGGCTTGCGGGTTGTCCTGTCCCTGCGAGAGCGCGATGGAGACGACCTCCAGACGCTGCAGGCCCGCCCAGACCGAGGCCACGTCGTCAAGCGCCCCCACGCGACGCTCGAAGAACGCGAGGTTCTCCAGCAGGCGCTCCGAGGTGGGGTCGATCGGGATGTCCGGGTCCTCCAGGTTGTCGATGAGCGACTGGCAGGTCGCACGGTCCCCCTTGGACAGGGTCAGCTTGTAGTGGTCCTCCCCCGTCCTGAAATGATTGGTCAGATAGCCGCTGTCGACGATCTCCTCGCGCGTGAACGGCAGGTCCGCCTGGCCGCCATCACCCGCCAGGCGGGCCAAGGCCACCAGCAGCAACGTGATGGTGGTGATGCGCTGCTGCCCGTCGATGAGCAACAGGGGCGTCACACCCTGCTCCGACATCGTCCCATCCTGGATGGTGACGATGGAGCCCGTGAAGTGGAAGGAGGCTCGCCGGCGCCCGCAGGCCAGGATGTCATCCCACAGCTGGAGGCACTGCTGCTCGCCCCATGAGTAGGGGCGCTGGTAGACAGGCACCACAAAGCGGGTATTCATCTCGGCAATCAGTCCAAGAATGCTACGCGAGTTCGCATCCACGTGAGGCTCCGATCGGTGGGAGTTTCGTTCTTCGGTCACGCACCCATCATAGCCAAGATTCCCCGCGCGACGCATGCTGCAGGGGATGAACGCGAGGCTGGGGAGCCGAAAGAGGCGGCCGCCCGGCGCCCAACGACCGGACATGCGGGACGGAATCCTTCGTCCGGGCAGGGGGGAACGGAAGCGTTCGTCCCCCTGTCCGGCGTCGTCGCCTTCGCGTCCTGTATCAAGCCCTAGACATCCATCGAGAGATAGCGCTCGCCGGTGTCAGGCAGCACCGCTACGATGGTCTTACCATCGTAGCCACCCGTCTCCACCAGTGCGATGGCCGCCGCGACCGCCGCGCCGGAGGAGATGCCGACGAACACGCCCAGCTCCCTTGCGAGGCGCTTCTTGGTGGCGATGGCATCGTCAGAGGCCACCTGGCTCACCCGGTCGATGACCGTGGCATCGTAGGTCTTGGGCACGAAGCCGGCGCCGATGCCCTGGATGCGATGGGAGCCAGGGGCGCCACCCGAGAGGACCGGGGACTCCGCAGGCTCGACGGCAACCGCCTCGACGCTGGCCTTCTGCTCCTTCAGGTACTTGCCCGTACCAGACACGGTGCCACCGGTCCCGACGCCGGCAACCAGCACGTCAACGGCACCGTCGGTCGCCTCCCAGATCTCGGGACCCGTCGTTTCGTAGTGCGCCTGGGGGTTGGCGGGATTGACGAACTGGCCTGCGATGATGGCCCCGGGAATCTCCTCGACCAGCGCGTCTGCGCGTTTGACGGCACCCGACATGCCCTCGGCACCCGGCGTGAGGACCAGCTCGGCCCCGTAGGCCGCGGCGAGCTTGCGACGCTCGACGGACATGGTCTCGGGCATGACGAGAATCATGTGATAGCCACGCTCCGCGGCGATCATGGCCAGGCCGACGCCCGTGTTACCGCTGGTGGGCTCGATGATCGTCCCTCCCGGCTGCAGGCTGCCATCGGCCTCGGCGGCGTCTATCATCGCGCGGGCGATGCGGTCCTTGACCGAGCCGCCCGGGTTCGCGGCCTCGCGCTTGCCCAACAGCGTCGCCCGGCCTCCGACGAGGGCGGACAGGTCAACGAGCGGGGTGAAGCCGATCAGGTCGCCGATCTTTGTTGCATAGGACATGGGAGCCTCCTTAAGACATGGGACACCACGGGCCACGGCCACGGTGCGAGCTACATTGTTGGGGAAACTGGAGCGGCTTTACGCCCGAGTCTTGGTCGCGTGCGCGAAGGCGTCACCGGCCATGACAGACCCGGGCAACGAACACGTGCAACAGCGCTTCTCTATGTCCGCGTGATTCATCATGGATAATATCCTAGCTAGCTACTAGGTTTTGTCAACCCGCCTTGTGTTACGTCTTGGGAACACGCACGGAGCGGATGCGGAGCGCGAGATGGGTCCCACCTTACCGCTATACCTTGTCATGGAAGCCCGGCAGCAGGCGCAGCAGCCAGACCGTGAGCACCGACGCCGCCAGAGGCACGACCGTCAACGCCACGTCGGTCACGATTGCCGGGTAGGCCATCGGGTCGTAGGCCATCACCAGAAGGTGCTGGAACGCGGGATGCACGAGATAGATGCCGAAGCTGTAATCGGCCATGACGCGTACCGGCGGGTATCCGTCCACCGGCATCTCGAGGCAGCGCTTTGCCACGAGCATCACCAGCACCGCGTAGGGGGCCACGATCCCGCGGATCGGCTCGACCATGCGGTCCCACCCCAGGCCGACGCTCATCGCCACGGTCGCCGCGAGCGACGCGAGGCCCAAGGCCACCCAACGCCGATCCAGCTGCAGGTAGCGGTGCACGTAGGGCCCCATGAGGTAGTACGCGAAGCAATGGGGGATGCTGACGCCGTAGTAGATGGTGTAGGGCAGGCTGGTCGACAGGGCCCGCAACCCCAGCAGCAGCACGCACGACACCAGCACGACCCTGCCGTACTCCTCGCGCGATGCCTGGGCCACCCAGGGACGTATGAGCGGCGTCATGAGGTAGTAGCCCACCAGCTCGTAGACGAACCACATGTGGTCCCAAGACTGCTGTGCCAGCAGGTTGTTGGCAGCCTCGAGCACTGCCGCCGGACTCAGCTCACCGTGATAGAAGACGCTCTCCGCCAGACAGAAGCCAAGCCCGAATGTCAACAGGACGAAGACGAGGCGCCACACATGACGCAGCACCTTGTCCCAGCCCATCTCCCGCTCGGGGTCCAGCATGAGGGCGCCCGACATCATGAAGAAGACCGGAACCGCCCAACGCGCGACCACGATGGAGATGGTCTCCTCGATGGCCAGCCGCACGGCACCCAGCGTCTCCGCATCAACGGCCACGCGGACGGTCACGAAGGCGTGCAGGATGACGATGCCCAACGCCCCGAGGGCGCGCAGCCATTGGAAGTAGTTGATGGTCCGACGCTGGCCCACGCCCCTACCGCCCCTTGTCCCCGTCCGCCATCAGACGCTCGAACATGACCTGGTTGGCAGCCAGCTCGGCGGTGTCGTCCAGCGGCTCCAGAAGGGAGCTGCCGTAGCGACGGTCCAGAGCGCGCGAGATGAGATAGTCCGCAACCGCGGGATTCTTGGGCAGCAGCGGGCCGTGGACGTAGGTGCCCACGACATTCTTGTACAGGCAGCCCTCCTCGCCCGACATGCCATCGTTGCCATGGCCATGCAGCACCCGTCCCAGCGCCTCGACGCCCGAGCCCAGATGCGTTCGCCCGGCATGGTTCTCGTAGCCCACGATGGGCTGGGGCGAGATGCGGCTCTCGACGGCGATGTTGCCGATGAGGCGCGGCGAGGCGCGGTCGGTGTACAGGTCGACCAGCGAGAGGCCACGCACCTCCTCGTCACCCATCAGATAGCTGTGCCCCAACAGCTGGTAGCCACCGCACACGGCCCCCAGCACGCCCCAGTCCTCGACGAACGCGGCCAGGTCAGCCCGCACTTCCAGCAGGTAGTCGCAGACGATCCTCTGCTCGCGGTCCGACCCGCCACCGATGAAGGCGATGTCGACGTCGCCGAGCGAGGGGTGCTCGCCCACATGGACCTCCCGCACGTCGCAGGCGATGCCGCGCCACTCCATGCGCTTGCGCAGCACGAGGATGTTGCCCGAGTCCCCATAGAGATTGAGCAGCTCGGGATAGAGATGGGCCACCCGCAGCGCACGTGTCTCAGTCATGCCGCTCCCCCATCCTCTCCAGCTCCTTCTTGGCCAGCCAGAGCGCGGAGTAGTTGGTGAGCACATAGAGCGGACGCTCGGCCGGCAGGTCGGAGATCTGGCCGAGGGCCCCCTCGACGCTGTCGGCGATCCGGGCATCGATGCCGGCGTACTTCAGGCGCACCTGCACGTCATTTGCGCGACGCCCCCCAGCGATGACCTGCAGCCGATCGGGGATGCCAGCCATCCGCTCGAAGTCCACATCCCAGATCCAGGAGATGTCCCTTCCGTCGTTGTAGTCGTCGTTTATGACGAGGAACACCGCCTTCGGCCGGTCGTCGTCCAGCAGCAGCGTTATGTTCTGGTTGAAGCCCGTGGGGTTCTTGGCCAGGTTGAGCACCACCTCGCGGCCCTCGACCTCGAAGTGCTGCAGGCGACCGTTGTCGGGACGATAGTCGTCCAGCGCCTGCTGGAAGCTCTCCGGGTCGACTCCCGCAAGCGACACGGCGGCACCGGCAGCCAACAGGTTGTAGACCATGTACACGCCGCCGAAGTCCGCCTTCACCAGCTCGGTGGAGGTGCCCCGCAACGCCCTGCCCAGCTCGAATGCCACGCCCTTCCGGTCGACGTGCACCGACGTGGCGACGAAGTCCAGCGCAAGGCGGTGGAAGCCGCAGTTGGGACAGGTGAACTTGCCAAGCTGGGCATAGCTGCGGTACTCGTAGGCCAGCTCCGTGCCGCAGACCTGGCAGAAGCGCGCCTCGGGGACGCGGTCGGGCGCAAGGTCCAGGTCCTCCCCGATGCCGAAGGCCAGCACGCGCGTGCCCTGCTCCTGTGCCCGCAGTGCCACGCCCACCGACAGCGGGTCGTCACCGCAGACCAGAAGCGTCGTCGAGGGCGATGTGGCCAGCGCTGCCACGAGGGTGTCCTGCACGTTGTCGATCTCGCCCGCACGGTCCAGCTGGTCGCGAAAGAGGTTGAGCAGCACGAGGTAGGTCGGGCGCAGCTGGGGCAGGATGTGGACGGTCGACAGCTCGTCCGCCTCCAACACCGCCCAGTCGGCCGAGGGGCCGGGAAGAAGCGCCGACGCGACGCCCGCAGCCATGTTGGCCCCCGCACGGTTGCACAGCACCCGGTTGCCTTCGACCTCGAGGGCTGCCGCCACCACGTTGGTGGTGGTGGTCTTGCCGTTGGTTCCGCACACCACGATGGAGCCCCGCGAGGCCTTTGCCCGCAGATGCTCGATGATACAGGGATCTATGGCCATGGCTATGCGTCCGGGGAGCTGCGACGCGTTGCGATGCAGCACCGCGCTCAGCCCCCAGTGCACCAGCCGTCCGGCACCTGACGCGACGGCGCTTCTGAGACCCATGTGCCTACTCGGCCGCCTCTTCGGTGGCGTCCGCCTCGGCCTCGACCTCGGGCTCGGCCTCGATGGCAGCCTCGTCCTCGGCCTCGGGCAGCTCCTCCGGCTCGTTGGCGGCAGGCAGCTTCGGCGCGCGCTCCTCGATCTCCTCCGGGGTCAGCACGTCCTCGATGCGCAGGTTGACGCCCGCGACCTCCAGGCCCGTCATGCCGGTGACGGCGTCGACGACGGCATGCTTGACGTCCTCGAAGACCTGAGGCGCATAGGACCCGTAGGCGATGAAGACCGAGACGTTGACACGCACGGAGCTGTCGGGGGTCACCTCGACGGTCACGCCCCTGCGGGCGTCACGCACGCCGAAGGCATCCTGGACGCGGTTGATGAAGCCGCCCTTCATCCCCACGACGCCCGGAACGTCGCGCAGGCCCAGGGCCACGATCTTCTCGATGACGCCATTGGAGAACGTCAGCGAGTCCTCGGAGTCGTCCAGGTCCTCGTCGTCAAAGCTGAGGTCGCCTTCGGTCTCGTCCGCATCGTCCTCGATGTCGGCAGCCTGGTCGACTGTCTGGTCCTCAAGCTCGTCGGTCTCGGTGGTGATGTCGATCTTGCTCATGCTCGTTCCTTTCCGGCATCAGATGCCTGATATTGACTGCTACTGCTCGTTGTTGCGTCCATCGGCGAGGACGCGACGGATGAAGTTGACTATCTTCGGGTCGCCATCGAGAAACTGTCCCAAGGCGATGCCCACCAGCACCACCAGCGACACGAACAGCATCTGCCAGAAGCCCACGACAAAGACCATCAGCGCCGCCACCAGTCCGCACGCACCGCCGAGGACCGCGTGCTCGTGGCCGGGGAAGGTGCGCGAAAGCCACGTGGTCGCCTGGCGCACCTGACCGGCGACACCGGCGGGCTGCGTCTCGGCGGCCGGCTCGGACGCGGTCTGCTCCTCCGGGGCCTGTTCGGGCTCCTCGAATGTGACGGGTGGGACCTTCGCCTTGTGCGGGGCAACCGTCTCGGCCCTCTCCACGACGGGCTCGGCGGCCTTGTTGGGCTCGGTGGCCTTGTGCTCGGAGGCGCTTTCGAAATGGGGCTTTGGTGCGGCCATGGCTACTCCTCCTCGCTCTCGATGGTGTAGGCCTCGCTCGTGTCATTGTCTGCCGACGCACCCCAGGCCGTGTGGCCCATGGGCACCGTGATGTCGTTCGAACCATCGTCGGCACCGGCGCCGATGGCCTCCTGCGCCGCGGCACGCTCGAACACCGATGCGGGAACCTCGAGGTGCTCGACCAGCACGTTCTGTGCGGGGACGTCGGGCATCTCCGCCTCGACGAACTCCAGGTTGATGCGATGGACCTTGTCACCACAGATGGTGGAGAGGCCCTCGACCAGCTCGTCGTGGATGCGCGAGCCCTCCTGCGCCACGTTGACGGTGTTCTTGGGGCGCACGCGCACGTCGACCTGGACATTGCCCCGCTTCTTGGCCAGCACGTGCACCTTCTCCACCGAGAAGCGCCCGTCGGACTCGATGACGTGCGACGCCTGCGAGGAGATGGCCGCGGTGGTGACGGTAATCTGGTCGCCGCCCGTGCGGTCGATGACCACGGTCTTGCGCTTGCGCGGCGTGAAGAGGCCCCTCAGCAGCGTCACGAGCGTGCCGAGCGCCGTGATGGCCAGCACGACCTGCACGGTCGTGTAGTAGTACCAGTTGCCCATGAGGGCGGTCGCCTGGCTCTGGTAGGGACCTACCCAGGGAAGGGCGAGCGCGCACAGGCAGAGCGCCCCCGCAAGACCAAACACGATCAGACAGAATCGCTTGATGCCACCCATAGGCCCCTCCTACCAACCGCCCCTTCCGAGGGGCGAGCCACGTTTGCACAACAGGATACCGCAAGAGGGCGACGGCATCGTCGCGGACAGGGGTGGCCGGTGGCAATCCGGTGGCTTGCCCCCACCCATCCCTTGGGCACAGCACGACAGCGTGCCGTCACATCAGCGTCGCGGGGTCCCCGCCCGCGTCGATCACCCGCATCATCTGGGACAGTGCCTCGTCATCTGCGACGACGTAGCTGACCCCATCGATCATCGCAGTCGTCGAGGGCACCGTCGCCTGGTAGATGGTGACGCTGCGCGCCAGCTTCAGCCGCAGCATCAGCGGCAGGATGGAGTAGCTGCGCATGCTGGTGCCCACCAGGCCGCCCATGTGGCCGACGACGCCTGGCATCTGCGTCGGGGAGAGCGACAGGACCTCGTGCATGATGGCCTCGATCAGGATGCGCTGGTCCTTCTGACGCTGGTAGTCGCCCAGGTCGAACCCATGGCGCACACGCGAGAAGAGCAGCGCCGTGTGGCCGTCCATCTCCTGCTCGCCCGCCGGCAGCACCAGCCCCGTGTACTCGGGGTCATAGACGTCGACGGGAACGTTGACCGTGACGCCTCCCAGGTAGTCGACCAGGCTCTCCACGCCATCGAACTTGATGAGCGCCGCCTGGGAGATCGAGGCGCCCGTCAGCTCGTGCGCCTCGCGGACGGCTCCCGCCACGCCGCCAAAGGCGTACGCGGCGTTGATCTTCTGCGTGCCGTAGCCCTCTATCTCGACCTTCGTGTCGCGCGGTATGGAGAGCATCGTCAGCTGTGCCCGCAACGGGTCGACGCGGACGAGGATCATCGTGTCGGTACGCGAGACCTC
Source organism: uncultured Coriobacteriaceae bacterium (assembly GCA_902778135.1). GTDB lineage: Bacteria > Actinomycetota > Coriobacteriia > Coriobacteriales > Atopobiaceae > UBA1367. The sequence goes on along the minus strand of CACYWP010000007.1, from coordinate 137,348 downwards.
GTCCCCTTCGCGCGCATCGGACCCGAGCGCCAGCACATAGTAGGGCAGACCGGGCACGTGCCAGGACAGCTCGTGCGAGAGACCCTTTGACTCGTCGCGACTGAAGGCGATGGCGCGGTCTATGGGCAGGCAGATGACCAGGTAGAGGGCTACGATGACACCCACGAACGCGATGAGCGCCCTGCCCGGACCGTGACCCGAGCCTTCGGTGCCACGCTGCGCGCGCTCCCATTCGCGCTCCTGCCTGCGGAGCTCGCGCTGACGGGCCCGCTCGTCCGCGCCGGCGGCATGGCGCGAGCGCATGCGACGCAGCGCGACGCCGATGCCGCTGCGACGGCTGACCACCGCACCGCCCGAGGGCCCCGCCTCCTGCCGCGGGGTCGTTCGACGGATGACCGTGTGGTCGGCAAGGTCGCGACCGGAGGGGCGCCGCTCGCCCGCCTTGCGGGACGGCGCGTCGCCACGACGCTCCCGGCGGGCACGAGCCGCCCGCTCCTCGGCACGCTCGGCCGCCTCCTGCTCCTCCGCCTTCGCCACCGCGTCGGGATGGTAGCTCTCGCGGCTCAGCTCGCCTGCCTCCTGCTGGATGGCCTTGTGCGTCGCATCGGGTTGGTAGTTTCCACGACGCAGCCTGTCGAAGTCGCTCATGGTCGCTCCCCTGTCCACGGGACCTAACGGAACTCGGGTATCAGGCGCCTGCCGGTCAGCAGGTCGATCGCACGCTCGATGTCATAGGCGCCCCCGATCAGCTCGCGCACCGTGCGCGCCAGGGGCATGTCCACGCCCAGCTCGTCAGCCCTCAGCAGCAGCGGGTCGACCGCGTGGGCGCCCTCGACCACGGCCGAGCGCTGGCGCTCGTAGTCCGCCACGCTGATGCCGGTGCGCGCGAAGGTCTCGCCGTACATGCCGTTGCGCGAGTGCTCGGAGTGGCAGGTGACGTCCAGGTCGCCGACGCCCGCCAGCCCCATGCAGGTGCGCTGGTCGCCGCCGCTGGCCACCACCAGGCGGCGAATCTCGGCCAGTCCGCGCGTCATCAGCAGCGACTGGGTGTTGGACCCCAGCCTCAGGCCGCGAGCCATGCCGCAGGCGATGGCCACGACGTTCTTCGCCGCACCACACAGGCTCGTGCCGATGGGGTCGTTGGAGGTATACAGGCGGAAGAATGCCCCGGACACCAGGCGCTGGAAGAAGCAGGCCGTGCCATTGGAGTAGCTGGCGACCACCGCACCGGAGAACTCCGCGCAGGCGAGCTCCTCGGCGTGGTTGGGACCGGAAAGCACCGCCACGCGATCCACGTCGCCCAACGCGTCACCCACCGCCTGGAAGAGGTAGCCGCCCTCCCGCGTCAGGCCCTTGGACAGCAGCATGACCGGTGCGCCGGGGCTGATGTGGGCGGCCATCTGCTTGGCCATCGAATCGACCGCGAAGGAGGGCACCGCGATGATGGCAGACGACGCCCCATCGAGTACCTCGGCCATGTCGGACGAGGGTTGGACGTGGGAGAGGTCCAGCTCGCTCATGTGCAGCGGGTTGTGTCCCGTGCGAGCCATCTCGCGTGCCGCGTCGTCCTCGTAGCACCACAGGCTGACGTCGAGGCCACTCTCCAGCAGCATCCAGCTCATTGTGGTCCCGAACGTTCCGGCACCGATGACGGCAACCTTACCTGCCATGTCGCTCAACTCCCCCATCCAGCGCGCGACCGTGGGGCCCGCGCATCGAACCGTAGCGGCTATCCTACTTGAATCTGGTGCAGATGCGGTGGACGGAACGTGGGGGATATGAGGGGAACGGACTCCCGTGCCCCGGTTCGCCCCGCGTGTCGCCATGCGCATGAAGAAAGGGCGATGCCACTCGGCACCGCCCTTCGGCTTACCATTCCTGCGACGGTCGCGCTACTCCTCCTCGAGTGCCGCGGCAATCTCGTCGGTGACGTCCATGGTGTTGAAGACGTTCTGGACGTCCTCGAGCTCCTCCAGACGGTCGGCCAGACGCTGGACCTTCTTGGCATCGACGACGCTCACCGTGGTCGGGGTGGTGGGAACGCGCGTCAGCTCGGAGCCCTTGACCTCGATGCCCTGCTCCTCAAGCGCCTTGTGGACGGCCTGCATGTTGTCATAGGCGGTCCAGACGATCCACTCGTCGCCGGCGTCCTCGTAGTCGTCGCCACCAGCCTCGGCGACGGCCATCATGAACTCGTCCTCGTCGACGGCGTTCTCGCGGTCGGGAACCTTCTTGTCGTCGCTCTTGATGATCTTGTCGACGGCGATGGAGCCCTTGCGCTCGAACTGGAACGCGACCGAGCCGGAGGTGCCCAGGCTACCACCCGCATGGGTGAAGGCAGAGCGCACGTCGGCAGCGGTGCGGTTCTTGTTGTCGGTCAGGCACTCGACGTAGAAGGCGACGCCCGCGGGGCCATAGCCCTCGTAGGAGATCTCCTCGTAGTTGGCGGCATCGGCACCCGAGCCAAAGGCCTTGTCGATGGCTGCCTTGATCTTGGCGTTGGGCATGGAAACCATGCGGGCGCGCTGGACTGCGGCGGCGAGGGAGGCGTTGTTGTCCGGGTTGGGGTCCCCACCGACCTTGGCAGCAACGGTGATGTTACGCGACAGCTTGGAGAAGAGCGACGAGCGCTTGGCGTCGATGGCCGCCTTCTTGTGCTTGGTGGTTGCCCACTTAGAATGTCCGGACATGCGGTCTCCTATCTTGTCTTTGAACAAACACGCATACGTTAGCACTGGGTAGGGGTGCTGTTCAAGCGTTTGGCCGCAGTGTCACGCCTTTTTCGCAGGATGGCGGAGCATCGGCGCGCGCAGGTGACAAGGGCGTGCCAGTCGCACCAGGCGCAAGGTTCGACCAAGGAGAACCGTCCCAGATGGTCCAATTGGTCCTTCGGGGACGGTTCTCTGCGGTCGAAAGCTTAGTCCAACGGGCACGGTTCCCCTTTGTCGAAGGGACCTCAGATGCCGTGCCTGATCAACAGACCGCCGCCGAACGAAAACGATCATCTCCAACGGTCGGGTTCGACCGGGGAGAACCGTCCCAGACGGTCGGTTCGACCGGGGAGAACCGTCCCAGACGGTCGAATCACAGGATCTTGCGCAGCACGGGGGCACGTTGCAGCAGGGAGGCCACCGGGAAGGTCACCCCATAGGTGATGGCCAGGACCACCAACTCGAACACCACGGGCGGGAAGGTCTCGTACGGCATCCACCACAGACGCCGATACAGCGTGATGATGACCAGGGGATGGAGCAGGTAGACCGCCAGGCTGAGGCGCGAGGCGCTTGCGATGGCACGGGGCGGGACACGCTGGCCCACCGCCTCGCGCACCGCCAGGAAGACGTAGGCCGACCATGCCGCGACCAAGGGGCTCTCGGGAATGATGAGCCACTTTGGATAGCGCCATTGCAAGCAGACGATGGCCGCACAGGCCAAGGCACAGACGACCAGGGACCCGAGGCCCACCAGCCTCACCCGCCCGTCGAGACGCAGGTAGCGATGCAGGTAGGAACCAAGCAGGTAGTAGAAGACCGGGAATCCCACCCAACCCAGCCTGGCGATCGGGGCACCCGTCACAGACGATGCGGTGGGCAGCGCGAGCGTGATGACGGCCAGGACAGCCAGCGTGTCCCGCTGCATCCGGCGCGAGGCCGCACGCACGAATCCCGCGAGCATCGGGGTCAACAGGTACAGGCCGATGAGGGCATAGACGTACCACAGGTGGTCCCACGAGCCCTGGCAGAGGGCATCGCCCAGCCCCTTGGCGATGGCCTGGAAGCTGATGGCACGGGCGCTCATACAGGCGTAGACGGGGCAGAAGACCGCCAGCACGCCCAGCATGCGCGCGATGTAGCGTCCGAGCTTGGGCCACTCGGGCTGGCGTCTTGGGTCCAACAGCAGGGCTCCCGAAACCATGAGAAAGACCGGCACCGCCCAGCGGGTCAGCAACAGCTGGAGCTCGGTCCACGCCAGCACCATCGGCACCCCGAGCTCATATACGGGATGGTCGGTCAGCACCTTGTTGCACATGTGCAGCACCACCACGGCCAGCGTCGCCAAGCCGCGCAGCCAGTCGAAGTACGTGACGCGTCCCGAGCTGGGGCGCGCATGCCTCACGGCTTTCCTTGGCTGTGTCACGAGAACCCCCTCCCCGCCTGTGCCTATCGCGATGATGCCACAGCGAGCCTTGCGCAACCAGTCACAAGCGCTGGCAGCTCCAGCCGGCGCCGCCGGGCGGGCATGTCATTGGCGGGCTGACCCCAAGTCGTACTTGCCCACGACGCGCTCGATGGCGCGCCGCCATCCTGCCCAGATGAGGACGAGGAAGGCGACCGTCGCAGCGCCATGCACGATGTCCAGGGGAACGCCTGCGACGAAGGCGGCCAGTGCCGTCTGCCACGTCAGGGGCCGTAGGAACCCCAACACGTGCCAACCATTGAGCACGGCCCCATAGAGCAGGGCTGATGCGAAACCCCATGCATAGACCGCCCAAGGGCGCCGGAAGGCGCCGGCATCGGACAGCACCCCTGCCAGATAGCCCACCATGCCCCATGCGTACATCTGCAGCGGAGTCCATGCCCCCTGTCCGAAGTAGACGTTGGACACGAGCGCCGCCAGAGCGCCGGTCATGAAGCCCTGCCGTCGTCCCAATGTTGCCCCCGCGACGATGGCGATGGCGCTGACCGGCTTGACGTCCGGAACCGCCGCGAAGAGCACCCTGCCCGCCGCGGCCACCGAGGCAAGCACGACCGTGGGCATGATCTGGCGCAGCGTCGGCCTCGACGCGTCGTAGCCGACGAGGAAGAGGCCGAGACATGCGACCGTCACCATCATGGTCATCAGGGCCGTCGCCCGCACCTCAAGGAAGGCGCAGGCCAGCATGACCGTAGGCACGAGCAGGAGTGCGGGCAGCTCAAGGAGCTGCCAAGTCCGCCCTGCGAAGGATGTGGTTGCGTTTCCCATGGCGCACCCCGTCAGACGAGCCATCGGTCGGACAGGTAGCGGTCGACCGACTGGGTTGCGGCGACCTGCCCATCGAAGAGCAGCGACACCGTGTCGGCAACCTCCTGGACGAACGATGTGTCATGTGTGGCGATGACCACCGTCGCATCGCGCTCGCGGGCATGGGCGATGGCCTGGGCCACCACCTTCCGAGCGGGACGATCCAGTCCCTTGGTCGGCTCGTCCAGCAACAGCAGATGCGGGCCGTGCGCCAGCAGCTTGCCCAAGGCGACCAGCTGCTGCTGGCCTCCGGACAGGTCGTAGGGATGACGGTCCAGCAGCCCTCGCGACAAGCCCAACGTGCCCAGCAACCGCCCCAGAGTCTCCTCGCCACCCGACGGGTCCCATTCCAGCAGCTCCTCGCGCACCGTCTGGCAGGCAAGCAGCATCTTGGGGTCCTGGGGCAGCAACGACTGGCTTCGGCGCAGCGCGTTGCGCACGCGGCCTCGCTGCACGCGCAGCACCCCCGCCATCGCGTGGAGCACGGTCGACTTGCCCGACCCGTTGTTGCCCACCAGCGCATGGACCGACCCGCGCGGGATGTCCAGGCTCATGCCGCGCAGCACCCAGTCCCCCTCGCGGTCGTAGCGCATCCACACGTCACGCAGGGATACGGCAGGGGGATTGCCCGACGACGCCCGCACCTGCTCCGTTCGCGTAGGGGCCCCATCCTCCCGCTCCCCGACGGGCATGTGCACCAGGTGGCCATCCTGTACGTGCAGTCGCATCGTCGCATAGGCTGCCAGCCTCTCGGGGGCATGCGTCGCCACCACCACCGTCATGCCCTGCTCGCGGTTGAGCTGGAACAGCAGCGCCAGGAAGCGTCGCTCCGCGACGGGGTCCAGCATCGAGGTCGGCTCGTCCAACAGCAGCACGTCCGGCCGCATCACCAGCACCGAAGCCAGCGCCAGCACCTGTCGCTGGCCACCGGACAGCTCGTCCACACGTTTGCGGAACCAGGGCTCCATGCCAAGGTAGCTGCAGGTCTCCGCAATGCGGCGGCGCATGCCCTGCTGGGGCGTGGCCAGGTTCTCCAGCCCGAAGGCCATCTCGTGCCAGACCGTGTCACAGACGATCTGGTTCTCGGGACGCTGGAAGACGAATCCCACCGACCGCGCGGATTCGCGCACGTCCAGGTCGGCGACATCCCTGCCAAGGCACAGGACGCTGCCCGAAAGGTCGCCCGAGGGACGGATCTCGCGCTTCGCCAGACGCAGCAGCGTCGTCTTGCCCGACCCCGTATCCCCCGTCACCAGGGCGAACGCGCCCCTCGGTATGCTGGCCGTCGCATCCCGCAGCACAGGGTCCTCCTGCCCGGGATACGCGAAGCGGACATGGTCGAACTCCAGCGCAGCTGCCAGCACGTCGTTCTCGCTCATGCGCGCCTCCCCGCCAGGAACCAGGCCGCCCAATCCGCCCCGACGACCAGCATGGGCAGGACGACCAGCACGACATGCACGAGGTAGCCCCACCAGGCAACCAGGTGGGGCATCGTGGGATAGAACGCCCATTGCGAGCAGGCAACCCGTTGCAACAGGGCGTCAAGCGCGATCAGGGCCGCCAGCGCGACCAGCCACAGCACGTCACCGACGGACATATGCCATGCCAGATAGTGCGAGCGAGTGGCCCCGGCCTGCCAGCCCCGGGCCCTCATCGCGTCGCTGCGCTCGATGGAGTCCTCAAGCGACCAGCTGAGCAGGATGCCCGAAAGGCGTGCCGACGAGGCCACCACTCCGCCCCCATCCCTCGCAGCGGAGCAGGCGGCGCGCGTCGCCGACACCTGCCCGCCACGTCGCACCAGCTGGGGCACCAGGCGCATGACCATGGAGGCCATCAGGCCGACCGTCGGCAGCACCGAACCCCCCAGACCCAGCAGGCGGTCCAGTGTCAGCACGTCGCTGGCGCACCACAGCCACATCAGCGAGGCGACCAGCATCATGCCCATGCACAACCCGAAGACCAGGCTCTCCAGACGCACCGTCAGCCAGCCCACGGACAGCAGCACCGTCGACCCCCGCTGCGAGAAGAGGGGGTTCGTCAGGCACACCAGGGCGAACAGGGGCAGCTGCCAGCGCAGCGCCTCCGCTGTGCGCCTGACCCCGCGCAGCGCCAGCGAGCAGCCGAGCGCGCCGGTCAGCGACAGGGCGGCATAGACGGGATGGAAGGCGCACATGGCAAGCACCATGGTGCCTGCCACGTAGGTGACAGGCACCAGGGGGTGCACCGCCTCGAAGGGCTGTAGTGGCGCGGCTCTCATGTCAGACGTACTGCCATAGCACCGAGTCGCCATCTCCCAGCTGATACAGGTCGCTCATGACATTGGGCATGGACCCGTTGACGCGATAGGTCCACCCGTGGCCGGCATCCTCCGCCAGGCCACCTATTGACGTGACCCACGTGCCCGAACCGAACGGGTTGGGGATCGTCTCGACACCGACGCCCGCCGCTACGAGCGCGTCGAAGGCCGTGGCCCCCGGATAGAGCTCGATCGTCGCCGAGCTGGCGCCCGCTCCCCCATCGATGGAGAGCGTGACGAGGATGGTCTGCGGGCGAGCGGGCTCCTGTACCTCCGGCTCCGCGACGGGAGCCGCCTCCTGGGCGACGGGTGCCTGTTGCGTCGGGGACGGATCCTGCGAGGGGGACGAGCCGTCCACGGGCACCGCCTCTTCGACGGCAACCGTCTCGACCACCTCATGGGTCACGCCGCCCTGAGAGGGGGTGGCGTCCCGAGAGGGCGCATCGTCAGCCGCGGAAGCCTTCGCCTGCTCGGTCTTGGATTCCTTGTCGCCCTTCTTCTTGTCAGCCTTCTTGGCCTTGTCCGCGTCCTTGTCGGACTTCTTGTCGGCCGCCTGGGAGGTCTTGTCTGCCTTCGCGTCCTTGGATGCCGCCTTGTCATCCTGGTCGCTCGTCGTGTCGTCGGCCGCCTCCGCGGTCGTCTGGAGCGCGTCGTGGGGCAACAGGCCAGCCAACGGGTCGCGACCGCCGACATACTCGGACATCGACCAACCACAGAAGGCGATCACCAAGGTCGCGATGGCGGCGACTATGCCGCGCACGACCTTGCCTTGGCGCGAAGCGTTCGGGATACCGTCGTCATGAAGCTCGTCAACCATGGCTACTCCTCGTCCCCGTCGTCGCGACGGCGGCCGAAGACCGCCAACAGCAGGACGACGCTGCCCAGGGCCATGCCCACGATCGGCCAGATGGGCAGCTTGCCCTTGGCCTGCTCCTCCTTCTGCACGGGCTCGGTGTCATCGGGTGCCGGTTCCCTCTCTATCAGGTCACCGTCATAGGGTTCGACCTCTACGACCTTGTCCTCGTCGGCCTTCTCCGTCGTTGCGCCCGCATCGTCTGCCGCATCCTTCTCCTGCTTGGTATTCGCGGACGTCTGCCTGTCCGTTCCCGCAGCCGACTCCGTCGCGCGCTTCGGTGTGGACGACGCGGCGGTGCCCAGCGTGTTGCTCCTCACCTGGATGTATGCGGTCCTGGTGCCACCGTTGGCGTTGCTGCCATTCGGCTTCTGGCCCTGGTCCTGCTGCTTGTCGTCCTTCTTGGAGCCGCCGCTGTCCTTCTTGCCGTCGTCGGTCTTGCCGTCGTCGGTCTTGCCGTCGTCGGTCTTGCCGTCGTCGGTCTTGCCGTCGTCGGTCTTGCCGTCGTCGGTCTTCTCGACGGCCTTCAACGCAAAGATCGTCGCCGAGTCGTTGGTGTAGTAGAGCACGCCGTTGGCATCGGCGATGACCGACGACATGCAGTAGTTCTGCGCATCGGACGCGGGCTTGAACAGCTCCGCTGCCAGCGCCTCGCCCAGCTTGTACACATAGATGCTGCCGGGCAGGTTGTTGGCGGTGAAGTAGGCATAGATGCCGTCGGAGGTGGTTGCCACGAGCGGGGCGCTCTTGATGTCACCGGGGATGCTCGCATCCCCCGCCTTGGTGACCGTCTGCACGACCTGCATCGTGGTCGGGTCGACGATGCCCAGCACGCCGGTATAGCTCTCCGAGACGCCCGCGACGACGATGCGGCTGCCCGCGATGGTCGGGGTCGTCGTGCTGGAAGAGGCGAACTTGACGTTGGCCGCCTCGGACAGCGAGCCGTCAGCCACGGTCACCTTGCGCAACACGCCGTCCTTGGTCACGACGTAGACGGTCGAGCCGTCCGCGGCAACGACGCTGGCACGCGACCCGACGCCCAGCGCGAGCGTCGCCCTGACCTCGCCAGACATCGCATCGATCAGCGACAGCGTCCCGCCGTCGTCTGCCACGACCAGGCCCGCATCGGTCATGGCGCATCCCGCCCAGTAGTAGCCCGAACCGCTCGCATGCGACCAGCGCGTGGCACCGGTCTCGAGGCTCAGGCACAGCAGGTTGCCACCCGAGCCCAGGCCGTCGGTCGTGCCGAGGTAGGCATAGCCTCCGTGGGTGATGATCGTCGATGAGTTCTGCTGGGGAGCGAGGCTGCCGCCCCAGCCGGGCAGCTCGGGCACCTCGTCGCTCAGCCACACCGTGACCAGCTTGTCAGCCGTGATGGCCTGGACGCGCCCACCCTCCAACGGCACCAGCACCAAGCCGTCGGCATAGCGAATGCGACTCGTATAGCTGACCGTCCTGGCCAGCGGTGCCTGTGCCTTCTCGGCGCCAGTCGCAGCGTCCAGCTGGTGCAGGACGGCATCTGCCACGATGTAGACGCTCCCGTTGACCAGGATGGGGTCGCTGACGTTGGCATACTGCTTGCCGGAGGGCAGCAGTGACGCGGACCACAGCAGCTCGGCCTCTTCGGTAGGTGTGTCCGCGGCAACGGTGCCTGACAGGTCGGTGCCCTTGTAGCCGGACCATTCCGCCTCATAAGATAGGCGCTCCGCGGTCGGGTCGACCTCGATCTCCGCGGAGGGCAGGTCCTCGCCCCAGCCGGAGTAGTACCACGAGACGGTCATGCCATCGACAAGGGTGACGCTGCTGGCGCCAACGTCAGACGAGGTGCCGTCGACGAACAGCTGCCAGTAGTCCCAGGTCTGCGGGTCGAAGGCGAGAACCGTGCCGTCGGGGGCGGTGATGCTGTCAAGCGACCAGCCGTACTGGCTGGTGCTGCTCGCATAGGTGTAGCCTGCGGCCGCGAGTGCCGCCTCGGTCAGGTCCGCAGCGGTCGATCCCTCGGACATCGTCAGCTCTCGATGGGTCGACCAGGTGCCGTCGGGCCCGAAGACCTCGCAGGTGGCCGTGACCGACTGTTCGTCGGGCAGGCTCTGGCCCCAGCCGGAGTAGTACCAGGTGACGGCCATCCCATCGGCGAGGGTGACGCTGCTGGCACCTAGGTCGGACGAGGCACCGTCGACGAACAGCTGCCAGTAGTCCCAGGTCTGCGGGTCGAAGGCCAGCGTCCTGCCATCGGCGCTGGTGATGCTGTCCAACGACCAGCCGTACTGGCTGGTGCTGCCCTCGTAGGAGAGACCCGAGCCATCCAGCATCTGCTTGGTCAGGTCCTCCACCGTAGAGCCTTCGGGCAGTTCGTAGGCCTTGCGGGCAACCCACACCTGGCGGGTGCCCTCGCTGTCGACGCCGACGACCGCCGCGCTCACCGAGACGGTCGCGTCCTCCGGCGCGGCAAGCGCCTCGGGGGCCTTGTCCGGCTTGGTGGCCTGGTCGGCCTCGACGTCTGCGACAGGCTGCTCCCCAATCGCATCCTGACCCTGCTGGTCCACGACCTGCTGAATCTGCTGGGCCTGTGAATCAGCCTCTCCTGTCGCAGCGTCATCAGGGTCTGCGACCTCGTCCGCGGCCTCTGCGGGCAGGACGTCTGGCGTGGGCTCTACCAGCTCCGCGGGCTCGTCTGCCTCGGCAGGGACGTCCTGCTCGACGACCTGCTCCACAACGGTTTCTTCGGCGGACGCCAGGTCCTCCAGGCCCTCCGCCCATGCCCTCGCAGGCACGCCGCCAACTGCCAACTCGAACGAGAGCAGTGCGGCAAGCGTCCTACGCAACAGCGATTGGGGTGTTTGCATGGTTCGACACCCTGCCCTTCCTGGCCAGACGGCCATTGCGAGGGCAGGCAGAACCGGCGGATGCGCTCCGCCTAACAGAAATGGTCATGCACCGCGCCCGTCGGGCGGAAAGGTCATGACACGACGTCCTCAAGTACAGCGACGGCTGATCCGGAGTAGAACCGGAATCCTTTTGTCGAGGCCTGGCAGCTCGGTAACCGTACCCTCTTGTGTTATGTTGCGCCCATGATAGCAGGTCCACAGGCTTGCCGGCAGCGACGGCACAGCCTCGCGTGGCGTCCATCCTCTCCCCAGAATTGCAGCGCCGGGATGGCGGACGGAAGCTCTCGTCCGGCCATATATAGTTCGACCGTGGAGAACCGTCCCAGATGGTCGAACTTGGCCCGAACGGCGGACGGAGGCTTTCACGCGGCAACAAAATAGCGGGACCGAGCTCTTCCCGGTCCCGCCGACAGCACATGTCTACTTGTAAGTGCCTAGTACAGCTCGTCTGGCTTCCATTCCACCAGGCACGAGTCGAAGCCCGTGATGACCTCGTCCTTCTTCATGTGGCGGCCGATGACGACCAGCTTGGTCATGCGATCGCCCACCTCGGGATCCCAGTGCTCGAGAATCTCGGGATTGGCGGCGATGATCTTCTGCTTCTCGGCCTCGGGAGCGGAGTCGACGAACAGGCCGTTCTCTTGCAGGTGGATCTGGTGGCCCGCCTGCTCGAACACGTAGGCCATGTTGGGATCGTCGGCAAACCACGCAATGCCCTTGCAGCGGATGATCTCGTCCGGCCAGTTCTGGGCGAAGGACTCCAGCTGGTCCATGTCGAAGGGCTTCCTGCGCTCGTAGACGAAGGTCTCGATGTCATACTCGAGCACCTCGGGATCCTCATGCTCCTCGGGATGCTCCATGGCATCCATCCAGGCGGCCGACTCGTAGGCGCGGTCGAAGTCGAAACGGTCGGTGGAGAGGACCTCGGAGACGTCGACCTGCCCCTGCTCCGCGGAGATGATCTTGGCGTCCTTCTGCAGGCCGCGCACCAGCGCGCGCAGCTCCGCCAGCTGCTCGGGGCTCACCAGGTCGGCCTTGTTCAGCACCAGGGTCGTGCAGAACTCGATCTGCTGGATGAGCAGGGCCTCGATGTCCTCGTCGTCGATGTCGTCGGCCAGCAGGTCGCGGCCACCGTTGAACTGGTCGAACATGCGGGCGCTGTCGACCACGGCAATGATGTTGTCCAGGTCGATCTCGACACCGCGCATGGCCTCCTGCTTGCAGAAGTTGTCGATGGTGAAGGCGATGGGGATGGGCTCGCAGATGCCGGAGGCCTCGATGATGATGTGGTCGAACTTGCCGGACTCCGCAAGCTCGGTCAGCTGGCGGGCGAGGTCGTCGGCCAAGGTGCAGCAGATGCAGCCGTTGGTCAGGGGGACGAGGTTGTCGTCGACCTGGCTGACCACGCCGCGCTGGGCGATGAGGTCGGCGTCGATGTTGACCTCGCCGATGTCGTTGACGATGACGGCGGCGCGGATGCCCTTGTCGTTCGCCAGGATGTTGTTGAGCAGGGTGGTTTTGCCGGCCCCGAGGTAGCCGGTGATGAGCGCGATGCGCACGGGGTTGGTGTTGGACATGTCTGACGCTTCCTTTCGATGCGGTTGACAAGCAGCAAGTATACCCACCCGTCATGCCCTCGATGCCGTGCAAGAGTTAGCAGCAACGAACCACCACGGACGGACGATCGGAGCGGGGCCTTCGTCCGGCGGGACGGGTTTTCGACCGTGGAGAACCGTCCCAGACGGTCGAACGAACGGGTTTTCGACCGTGGAGAACCGTCCCAGACGGTCGAACGGGGGCCGACAGCCGAGGCTGCCGGCCCCCTACAAGGGCCCCTCTCCCTTTCCCCTGTCTACTTGCGACGCACCGGAATGGGCTTCGGCGGCGTCTTGGGCTTCTTGGCGCCGGCGCGCACGATGGCGCCTTCGGGGCAGGCCTCCAGGCACTGTCCGCACTGGGTGCACTTCTTCTGGTTGACGACGTGCACGAACTTGGCCTTGCCGAGAATGGCGCCATCATCGCAGGCCTTGAGGCACTTGCCGCAGCCGGTGCACTTGCTCACCAGGACGTGATAGGTCTTGAAGGCCTCGCAGCCACCGGTGGGGCACTGGCGCTTGGCGAAGTGCGGCTCGATCTCGGCGCCGAAGAGGTCGAGCGCCTGGGTCGTCACGCGGCCGATGGCCCTGCCCTCTCCGCAGATGGCCTGCTTCTCCATCACGGGGGCAAGGTCGCGCATCAGGGCGATGTCGGTCGGCCTGCCCTTCTTGGTGCAGGCGTCGCCCATGATGGTGTGCAGCTGGTAGCCGCCCTCGTGACCGAAGGTGCAGGTGCACTCGGTGGCCATGCGCAGCTCGCCGATCACCTTGTACAGGGCATCGGCCATGCAGTCGCCCTCGCCATAGGTGCGCAGGGTCTCGGTACCCTCTGCGACCTCGAGCTCGCTGGCAAACTGGGCAGCCGGCACGAAGGATGCCGTCGGATAGGAGAGCCAGACCGCCTTGAGGTCCTCGGCAGAGGCGCCCGCTGCGTCAAGCAATGCCTGGACGGTCGTGGTGCCAGCCTTGTCGATTGCGTAGTCCATGGTTCCCCCTCCCCTAGTATTCGTTCCACAGGCGCGGCTTGGTGATGGTAAGGCGCAGGTCGCACTGCAGGCAGCGGCTCGCCTCGCACCTTGCCTCGTCCTCGGTGAACGGGCACTCGTACTGCACGAAGTTGCCCTTGCGCTCCTCGGCGGGAGCCATCTTGGGCTGCACGGCGGGCGTGTAGAATTCCGCCGGGGCCTTGCCCAGCTCCTTCTCCACCGGCTCGGGGTCGAGCAGCTCTGCCGAGATGTCGCCGTCGCCGCCCAGGTAGCGGTCGATGGCGCTTGCGGCCTCGCGGCCCTCTGCGATGGCACCGATGACGCTCTTGGTGCCGGTGACCACGTCGCCTGCGGCAAAGATGCCCTCGGCGCTGGTCGCGTGGTTGTCGTCGGCCACCACGTACGGACCATGGGTCAGCTCGAGATCGAAGCCCATGGTGTCCTCGGGCTTCTGGCCCACGCCGAAGATAACGTAGTCTGCCGGCAGCGTCAGCTCGCCACCCTCGACCAGCTCGGTCACCGCGCGGCGGTTCTCGTCGAAGTAGAACTTCGCGATCTTGTGGATGGTCATGGAGCCGACCTTGCCGGTCCCATCGTCGTTGATGGAGGTGAAGGCGTAGGCGTCGTGCAGGACGATGCCCTCCTCGGCAGCCTCCTCGCGCTCCTCGGGCGTGGAGGTCATGACGGCCTCGGCCTCGAGGCACGCCACGTCGACGCTTGCCGCACCAAGGCGCACGGCGGTGCGTGCGCAGTCGTAGGCGACGTTGCCGCCACCCAGCACCACGACGCGGCCACCCTCGACCGGTTGCGGCTCGCCCTCGCGGGCAGCCTTGAGGAACTCGGTGTTGACGTACACGTTCTGCAGGTCGTGTCCCTTCATGGGCAGCACGTTGCCCTGGAAGGTGCCCACGGTGACGAGCACGGCGTCGTAGCCCTGGGAAAGCAGCGCCTTGACGTCCTTCACGCACTCGTTGCACTTCAGCTGGATGCGCGGCTCGGCGTCGTCGCCCTGGCTGATCTCGAGGATGGTCGCGACCTCGCGGTCGACGATCTCGTCGGGCAGGCGGTAGGCCGGGATGCCATAGCGCATCTGGCCGCCCACCTTGGCATTGGCCTCGAAGACGTCGACCTTGTGACCCTTCTCGGCAAGGAAGAGCGCCGCGGTGAGGCCACCGGGGCCTGCGCCGACCACTGCGACCCTCTTGCCCGTGAGGGGCTCGTGGCGCACGCGACTCTTCCACTCGCCGGTATCGCGCACCGCAGCGGCGCGCTTCAGGCGGCAGATCGAGAGCGGCTCCTGCAGGTAGTTGCGCTTGCACTCGCCCTGGCAGTTGTGGGTGCAGATGTTGCCGAGGCTCTCGGGGAACGGCACCTTCTCGCGCACGACGGCGGTTGCCTTCTCCCACTCGCCAGCCTTGACGTAGCGCAGGTAGCGCGGGATGTCGATGTGCGCGGGGCAGCCCGAGCGGCACGGGACGACATTGTCCTCGCGGCTGCGGTTCTCCTTGACGAGACCGACCATGTCCACGATGGAACCGGTGGGGCACACCTCGATGCAGGCACCGCAGAAGCGGCAGCCCGCCTCCTGCAGGGATGCGCCGTTGATGGCGACGCGCATCGAGCCGTCCTCGGCGCGGTGGAAGCCGATGGCACCGACGCCACGCAGCTCCTCGCAGGCGCGCACGCAGCGTCCGCAGCGGATGCAGCGGGTGAACCCGTGCGAGATCAGCGGGTTGGAGGTGTCGGCGGGAACCGTGCGGCCCTTGCAACGCCAGCGCTGCGGCGAGACGCCCATGTACTGGTACATGGACTGCAGCTCGCAGACGCCGTACTTGGGGCAGCCGGTGCAGTCGGCGGGGTGGGTGGCCAGGATCAGCTCCATCGCCAGGCGACGCAGCCTGTCGGCGGCATCACCCTTGGTGTTGACGACCATGCCATCCTCTGCCTTGGTCATGCAGGCACGAACGGGCTCGTCGCACCCCTCCACCTCGACCATGCAGAGACCGCATCCCCCGATGGGCTCCAGGTCGGGATGGCCGCACAGATGCGGAACGAAGATGCCGGCGGCAAGGGCCGCGTTGAGGACTGACTGGCCCTCTTGCGCCTCGACCTGCTGGCCATCGATCGTCAGCTTCATGCGCTCCTCTCCTCTCTTCACTCTTGGTTGGTGGGGTCAGGTGATGGGACAGGCTCCCCTTGCCAGCGAACGGAACGAGAGGGACCCCCATCGCCCGAATAACCCCGAAAGCGGGACCCCTGGCACAGGGGCCCCGCAAGGCACGTCAGTTACCGCAAGCGACTAGTCCCAATCGCCGTCACCGTCGTCCCAGTCCTCGTCGTCCCCGCCCTCGAAGGCAAGCATCGCGGCGTTCTCGCCGGCGATGCGGCCGGAGTTCAGGCAGAAGCCCATGGTGTTGCCGGGGATGCAGAAGTTGTAGGAGTCGCCATAGATGGTGCAGGCGTCGGTGCCGACGCAGTACAGGCCGGGGATGGTCTCGTAGTCGTCGGTCATGACCTCGAGCTTGTGGTTGACCAGCACGCCGCCCAGGGTGCCGTAGGCGCCCATGAACTGCTTGCAGCCGTAGAAGGGACCCTCCTCCAGAGGGATCATGAACTGGCGGTCCTTCTCGAACAGGGCGTCATAGCCCTCGGCGCACATCTCGTTGTACTCCTCGACCGCGGCGACGAAGCCATCGACGTTGATGCCGAGCTTCTCGGCGAGCTCCTCGAGGGTGTCGGCCTGGGCGATGTAGGGGTTGCCGTCAGCGTCCTTGTAGGTCTCGAGATCGGCGTTCCACTGGGCCTCGAAGCCCTCGTAGAGGTCATGCGGATGCACGTGGGAGACGATGTCGGGACCGTACTTCTTCCAGCGCTTGAGCATGTTGGCGTCGAAGATGGCATAGCCGACCTTGCCGGGCAGGTGGTTGATGGCATTGCCGACGAAGGTGGTGTTGAAGACCTCGTCCTCGGGCATGAAGCGCTCGCCCAGACGGTCGCACCAGTAGCAGGGCTGGCGGAAGGCGCCCTCGACGTAGAAGTGGTTCATGTTGTCGGGCAGCTGGTACATCATCTCCATGGTGACGGGGGTGTGGCCCGCGCCAACCTTGTGGCACATGTTGAAGCCGTCGCCGTCCATGCCGGGGATGGCGAAGGAGAAGAGGTTCTTGCCCCACTCGAGGCCGATGAGGTCCTTGATCATCTCGGTGTTGTGGCCGAAGCCGCCGGTGGCGACGATGGCGGCCTTGCAGGAGATCTCGATCTCCTCGCCGGACTTGTCGACGGCCTTGACGCCGCAGATGGCGCCGTCCTCGTCGGTGATCAGGTCGGTGCCGGGGGTCTCGAGCATGAACTCGACGCCCAGGTCCTGGGCCTTCTCGGTCATGCGCTTGGTCATCGTGGTCGCGGCGCGCGGGCCGGGCTCGGAGCCGTCCTCGGGCTGGACGACGTGCCAGGTGTACTCGCCATCGGCATAGGCCTTGGTGCGCTCGCCGGCGCGGAAGGCGGGACGCACGGAGTTGAAGACGACGCCCATGTCCATCAGCCACTGGATGGTGTCACCGGACTTGTCGTAGTAGGCCTTTACCAGCTTGGCGTCGACCTGGTAATGGGTGTAGAACATGTGGCGACGGAACAGCTCGCCAGGGGTGAGGGTGATGCCGCTCATCTTCTGGACGGGCGAGCCGGCCGCGCAGGGACCCATGCCCATGTTGGCAGCGCCACCGGTGTTGGACGCCTTCTCCAGGCAGATGACGCTCGCGCCGTTCTCGGCGGCGGAGATTGCGGCTGCCAGTCCCGACAGGCCAGCGGCAACGACGACGACATCGGCCTCAAGCTGCTTTGCCATACGAATCCTCCTTGTATCGTCCGATCTCTATCCGTACGGTCGCCCGCTCGTGCAGACGACCCAATTACCCTGACTACAACGTTCTCACAGTGAGAACGGCCAATCTATGTGTATGCAACCGATGCTGCCACACAAAGTGCGTAAGGGCCCTTGTGCAAATGGACAAGGGCCCTCGGGTTGTGCTTATTGGCGGGCGCCCAGGTCCTGGAACCTGGCGTAGCGGTCGGCCTCGTCGGGCTTGACGGGCGACAGGAACTCCTTGTACGCGGCGACGCGGGCCTTGTACTCGGGGGTCTTCTGCATCTCGGCGAGGATGCCCTCGTTCTTGCCGATGTCCTCGCCATGGATCTGCTTGCCGCCCATGGTGTCGTGGGCGCGCTCGCGACCCTGCTCGTCGTAGATACCGGGGAAGGCCGGGGCGCCGTCCTCGTCGTAGATGACGTTGCCGTCCTCGTCGCACAGGTCGTGCTCGGCGTACTCGACCGTGACGGCGCCCTTGGCGTCGATGACGATCTTGCCCTGCAGGCCGCACACGGCACACACGGCGCGGTTGGTGCCGGGGTACAGGTAGAAGTCGTTGCAGTTGCAGTGCGGGCAGACGCCCTTCTCGCCCTTGTACTCGGCATGCTCGGGATCCTTGGCGGCCTCGGCGAGGTTGATGCCGATCTGGTGGGCGCGCGCCACGACCTCGTCCTTCATCAGCGCGGTCTTGGACCAGGCGATCCACTCGTTGTCAATGACCTTCCATGCGGGCGTCATGGACTGGATCTGGTGGTCGGACTGGATGTGGGTGCCCCAGTCGGAGCCGCCGATGCCGATGTAGGACACGGGGATGCCGGTGTGGAAGACGCACTCGGGCGGGACGGTGCCCTTGCCGCCATGCTCGATGATGTCCTTGGCGATCTGCATGCCGATGAAGTTGTTTCCGGTGTCCATGCGGGGCCCGAAGCGGTCCATGATGGTGTGGAACAGGCCGGACGCACCCGTCTCGAAGATCGGGTCGACCATGACGATGCCGTCGGAGGTGAACATCTTGTAGGCCAGCCAGTCGAAGTCGTCCTTGTGGATGCACATGTTCCCGCGACCGCTCATGAGGGCCTTGACGCAGGCGATGCAGCCCGTGCAGTGCTTGATGTCGAGATCCTGGGCGCGGATGAACTCCACCTCGCAGCCAGCCTCCTGGGCGCCCTTCAGCACCTCCTTGCAGATGGAGTCGTTGTTGCCGTTCCTGGTACCAAACGACACGCCGAGAATCTTGGTCATTGCTTTCCCCTCTCCAAGCCGATTCCCACTGTCGAACTAACAGCAAAAGCTTATGGTCAAAAGCGCTGTGCAATCGTTTGAAAGCGACCAATGGAACGTGGCCTTACAGCGCTGCGCATAGGGCAAGAGACTAATGCGCCCCGCTGCGACGGTCGTGCGACGGCATCTGGCGCGCCGTCAGGCGCGGCCCACGGCGCGCTGCCATTTGATGGGCATGTGGTCGGCATCGAAGAGCAGGTGGTTGTCCATCCCCTCCAGGAAGCGCGTGAAGAACGCGACGGCCAGGCGGTCCTCGCCGCAGCGCAGGTCGAGGAAGAACAGCTCGGAGATCTTGTTCACGCGATAGAAGTAGGTGTTGCGATGGACGTTCAGCGCCTTTGCCGCCTCGGCCGGGCTGCCGGGGAACTCAACGGTCATGCGCGCGGTCTCCAGGTAGGAGGTATGGTGGTCGAGGTCGTACAGGCTCATGGCTATCACGCGCTTGTCCAGCATCATGTCCATCTGCCCAAAGGTGTGCGCCATGCTTGCCAGCACCAGGTAGCGGTGCTGCCAGAAGAGGACCATGTTGCCTTGGCCGGGGACATGGGCGGCCAGGAGGTCGCATATCTGCTGGTAGCGGTCGGGAGCGAAGTCGATCTGCTCGAAGGGCTCGCTCACATAGGCACGCAGGCCATTGACCTCGCAGGTCGTGACGAACTCCTTGCGCTGGCCAAGCATGCGCTCGGCGAGCTCGTAGGCATCCCACCCCACGCAGGTGCGCACGCCCAATGCGATCATCACCACCAGGTTGCCGTCGCGGATGGTCCACAGGCTGTTGCGGAAGGCGTGGGTCACGCGGGTGGCGATGCGCTGCAGATGCGCGCGTGGTATCTCGCGGTCGCCCACGAGCTCGACCAGGACATAGGTCTCGTCGAGCGGCATGGACGAGAGGGCCAGCTGGGCACGCATGGTCTTCTCGTTGGCAAAGGTCGCGCCCAACAGGTCGTCCAGCACCGTTGAGCCCGAACCGGCGCGCTCCCCGGCAACGCCCAGGCGGTCGATGATCACACCCGCCAGCGAGCCCGCGAAGTCCACCAGCTCGAGGTCGGCGATGCCTATCACCCGATCCTGCTCGAGCATGTCGAAGCGACCCATCTCCATGTGGTGATAGGTGATGATGGAGGTCACCCAGCGCTGCCCGAAGCGGCTGTTCTCGGAGATGATGGAGTGACCGGCATGGCGCACGTCGTCGAGGATGCCCTCGCGCTCCAGCTCGCCGTGCACCTCCTCGGACACGTAGCCCTGGTCGATCTCCTCGATCACGTCGGCACGGTTCTCCGGAAAGGAGCCGGCGCTGGCCAGCAGGCGACGGTCGGAGTTGACGATTATGAGCGGGTTGTCCAGGATCTCGTGCACCCGGTCCGCATACCGCTGGATATCATAGGAGCTCTGGAACGCCGTAAAGATCCGCTTGCGCTGCAGGTCGAGGCGGATGTGCAGCTCGGGCAGTCGCACAAACTCCTGCATGAGCCCGTCGTAGTCGAGCTCCGAGACGACATACACCGTGCGCGCAGGCGGTCGGTTCGCCTCGTCAAGGGGCCCGGACCCCCGGTAGGCCAACGTTATGCCAGCGAAGCCCTCGATACCGACACCCGCACCTTCGGGAGCCAGCACCACCATCTCGGGGATGGGTGATACAGGCTCCTTACCGGGATATACGATGACGTCCCTGTCGAGGGCCACATCCGACCCCGTCACAAAGTCCGTCACCGAAAGCTCTCCCAGCACTGTCCGAAGCTTCATGAGCCACCCATTCGCACGACAAAACAACCTGATGTAATTCTCATTTCCGCGAGTGATAAATGCGTTGTACTCCAGCACAAAGTTCAAAGACTGGGCCCTTGTCAATTTGGGGCAGTGACCATGTGAGCAACGAACGAGTATCCGTAGGCTAGAGGTGTCGCCTCATGCGACCACGTCCCGCGACCGCCAAACGAAGATAGGAGCCGACATGGCCTACCGCATCCTCACGCTCTCCCCTGGTTCGACCTCCACCAAGGTGGCCGTGTTCGAGGGCAACCAGCCCGTGTTCAAGGCCAACGTCCGCCATGACCCGGCCGAGCTCGCCTCTTTCGACCTGGCTGCCGACCAGCTGGAGTACCGCATAGCCACCATCGAGCGCGAGCTGGCGGCGGCCAACGTGACGCTGGAGTCCATCGACGCCTTCTCGGGCTACTGCGGCGGCATGGGCCCCACCGTCGGTGGCATCTTCGCCATTGACGAGACGGTCTGCGACCACGTGCTGAACTGCGGCATGAACCACCCCGCGATCCTGGGCGCACCCATCCTGCACTCGTTCGCCCAGAAGACCGGCAAGCCCGCCTTTGCCGTCAACCAGCCCGACACGGACGAGCTGGACGACGTCGCACGCATCACCGGCTACCCAGGCGTCTACCGCAAGAGCCACGTGCACTGCCTCAACCAGAAGGAATGCGCGATCCGCTACGCCACCACGCTCGGCAAGGCGTACGACGAGGTCAACGTCATCGTGGCGCACGTGGGTGGCGGACTTTCGGTCGCGGCGCATCGCCACGGTCGCATGGTGGACACCAACGACGTGCTCGAGGGCTCCGGCCCCTTTGCCCCCAACCGCTCCGGCGACGTGCCGCTGAAGCCCGTCGTGGCACTGGCCTTCTCCGGCGACCACGACAAGCGCGAGATCATGAACGTCATCGGCAAGACCGGTGGCCTGCTGGGCCTGGTGGGCACCGATGACGCGATCGCCATCAACGAGCGCATCGCCGCGGGGGACGGGTGGGCAAAGGTCGTCTACGAGGCAATGGCCTATCAGACCGCCAAGGCCATCGGAGCCTTCGCCGCGACGCTCAAGGGCAAGGTGGATGGCATCATCCTGACCGGCGGCGTCTCCAACGACAAGGGCTTCGTCGCCTACATCGAGGAGCGTGTGGGCTGGATCGCCCCCGTCGTCGCCTATGGTGGCGACTTCGAGATGGAGGGCTCGGCCTCCGGCGCCATCCGTGCGCTCGAGGGCACCGAGGAGGTCATGACCTATACCGGCGAGCCCTCGTGGGACGGCTTCGACATGCCCGGGGCCTTCGCCGACGTCGAGGCGTAGGCAAGCAGTGCCGGACGTCCGGGACGGAAGCTTCCGTCCGCGCGCAACGGGTCATCGAGCCTCGAAAGGATCCCCCATGCCCACCAGCCAAAAGGGCGGCTTCCACTACGCCTTCGCCATCGTGGCCAGCTGCATAGCCATCACGTGCCTCCCCTGCGCCTTGGTGCTCAGCTGCGCGGGCATCTTCTTCACGCCCGTCGCCGAGTTCTTCGGCGTGGCGCGTGCGCAGTTCACGCTGTACTTCTCGCTGCTCAACGTCGCCATGATGCTGACGCTGCCCGTCGCGGGGCGCCTCATGAGCAAGGTCGACCTGCGCATCGTGCTCTCCGCCTGCGTGGTCATCTGTGGTCTGGGCCTCATCGGCATGAGTCGCGGCAACTCGATGCCCTGGTTCTATGCCATGGGCGTCATCCTGGGCATCGGTGTGGCCCCGCTCATCTACCTGTCGGTCCCCGCGCTCATCAACGCCTGGTGCGTCAGGCAGGCGGGCTTCTTCGTCGGCCTGTGCATGGCCTTCACGGGCATAGGCGGCGTCATCTTCAACCCCATCGGCACCTCGCTCATCCAAAGCGGGCCCGAGGGCTGGCGCACCGCCTACTTCGTGTTCGGCCTCATCGTGCTGGTGGGCACGCTGCCCTTCACCCTGCTGGTGGTTCGCAGCAGGCCCCAGGACAAGGGACTCGCGCCCTACGGTGCCGAGGAGGCCGGCGAGAATGCCGGTCCGTCGGTCGACGTCACGGGGATGCCCGCGGCCAAGGCCATGAGGACGCCCGCCTTCTTCGCACTGGCCGCCTTCTGCGGGATCATCACGCTCAACCAGACCATCTACCAGTTCCTGGCGAGCTATGCGGCCTCGTTCGAGGCGACGTTGCCCTCCATCGCCGCGGCCTCCGGCGTCGTCGCCAGCGCCGCGATGGCCGGCCAGGCCATCGGCAAGGTGGTGCTCGGCATCATCAACGACCGCTCCGTGCGCTTGGGCATCTTCTTTGGCCTTGGCTGTGGCGTCGCGGGCGTGCTGCTCATGTGGGTCTTCCCCTCCCCGCTCGCCATGCTGCTGTGTGGCGCGTTCCTCTTTGGCGTCGTGTACGCCATGACCACCGTCCAGACGCCGCTGCTCGTGCGTTCCGTCTTCGGTTCGGCCGACTACACCAACATCTACTCCCGCATCTCCATGGTGGGCTCGCTGATGAGCGCCGTCGCGGCGGTCTTCTGGAGCTTCGTGATCGACTCCCCCCTCGGCTTCCCGGGCATGTTCGTGGGTGGTCTCGCATGCATGGCCGCCTGCCTCGTCACAAGCCTCTTCGCCCTAGGACAGAAGGCGATCCGGTAGGCATCTGGATGCACGAGGGGATTCGTTCATGACGGAGGGGGTGGGCCCGCTGGGTCCACCCCCTCCCCATGCTCGATTTTGCAGGCTGGCATCGCCTTTCGACAGCCCGCTATCCCTGCAGGCGCTCTATCACCTTGTCGAATCCGTACATCTCCAGCGTGTTGGCGCCAGCCCGCAGCTGCTCGACATACTCGACCTCATGCTCGAACTTGGCCTGGGCCGCGGCGAAGACCTCGTCCTCGCGCTCCCGGGGCACGACCACCACGCCGTCGCAGTCACCAAGCACGACGTCGCCCGGGCGCACCGTGATGCCCCCGCACACGATGGGCACGTTCACCTTGCCCAGGCTGTCCTTGGTGGTACCGGCCGGGCAGAGCCCGCGGGAGAACACCGGCAGCCCGAGCTCGACGATGTCCTGCGCGTCGCGCACGGCACCGTCGATGACCACGCCCACGATGCCGCGCATCTGGCAGGCCAGCGCGCAGATGTCACCGAAGTGGCCTCCCTCGGTGTGGCCACCGAGGTCTATGACCAGGACGTCGCCTTCGCCGGCGGCATTGATGCCCTGGTGCACGGCAAGGTTGTCGCCCGGGTAGCCCTTCACCGTCACGGCACGACCAACCATGTGGCAGGTCGGGTCGAGTGGCTTGATGGCACTGTCCATGACGCCTTGGCGAGGCGCCAGCCCATTGTTGTCCGCCACGTTACCCGTAGGCAGCTGTGCCAACCTCTCGCGCTGCCGCTCGTCCATCTGCATCGTCACGCACCCCTCTTCCCATGCAGGCCATCAGACATATGCATCTTACCAAGTCTCATTACGAGCGGACGGCCTCGTCCCATCCGATGTGAAAGCGTGCCATGCCGCGCGTCGTGCCCGACTGGCGGACGGCCAGACGGCTGACGATGCGGGCCGACAGGTCGTCTGATGCGGTCGGCTCGAGGGGATCGATGCCACCACACGCCTCTTGCAGCTCGCGATAGTCCACATCGAGCTGGCCATTCTCGCCTCCTTCGGCAACCGAGAGCGTCAGGGAGAGGTGCGGGTGGGCCAGCCCCACCCTGCGGGCGGCGGGCACCAGCCGTTGTGCGACCAGTTCCTCGACCACCATCTGGCAGGCGTTGGCGGCACGACGGCCCATGAACTGGCGGATGCAGAACCCCTCGAGCGAGCCCTCGAGGGCGGGCTCGTCGTAGTCGACGTCGTCAATGACCTGGTTCCACGAGCGCACCCGGAAGATGAAGTCGTAGGTCTCCTGGCGCAGCGGATGCTCGAAGATCTGCTCGGGCGGCCCGGCCTCCCAGCACTCGCCGCGGTCCATATAGAAGACGCGGGTGCTCGCGTCGCGCGCGAAACGCATCTCGTGGGTCACCACCAGCATCGTGAGGCCGCGCGAGGCGAGGTCCTTCATGACCGAGAGCACCTCGGAGACCATCGTCGGGTCAAGGGCGCTCGTCGGCTCGTCGAAGAGCAGGATGTCGGGGTTCATCGCCAGGCCGCGCGCAATGGCCACGCGCTGCTTCTGCCCGCCGGAGAGCTCGTGCGGGTAGTTGAGCGCCTTGTCCTTGAGACCCACCTGGGCAAGCAGCTCGAGGGCGCGGTCGTAGGCCTCCTGCCGTCCCATGCCCAGCAGGCGCGTGGGCCCCAGCATGATGTTCTCGGCGATCAGCAGGTGGTCGAAGAGGTTGAAGCTCTGGAACACCATGCCCATCTTGCGCCGCATCATGTCGAGGTCGGTCTTGGGATCGCACATGTTGGTGCCATCCACCCAGATCTCTCCCGAGGTGGGCGTCTCCAGGCGGTTGAGGCAACGCAGGAACGTCGACTTGCCCGTACCCGAGGGACCGATGATCGAGATGACCTCGCCACGGTCGACCGTGGCGTTCACGTCCTTGAGCGGCGTGACGTTGGAGTACTCCTTGCGCAGGTGCTTGACTTCGATGAGGCTCACAGCTCCACCCCCTTGATGGTTCGAGGCCCGTTGTCCGGCTCGAACCGCCTGATGAAGCGGTCGAGCACGAAGGCCAGCAGCTGGCAGAGCACGAAGTAGATGACCGCCATCGCGATGAGCGGGAAGAAGGCCTCCATCGTGCGGCTGCGGATGAGGTCGCTCGCGCGCGTAAGGTCCTGAACGGCAATGTAGCCCACGACGGAGGTGTCCTTGACCAGGCTCACGAACTGCCCTCGCAACAGGGGCAGGAACTGCCGGGCAGCCTGGGGCAGCACCACCAGGAAGAAGGTGCTGCGGTCGGAGAATCCCAGGGCGCGACCTGCCTCGCTCTGGCCCACGTCAACGGCCCGCACGGCATTCCACATGATGGAGCCCGCCGACGCGCCAAACACCAGCGTGAAGGCGAGTATCGCGACGAGCGTCCCCGACACGTCGAAGGCGCCAAAGACCACGTAGTAGAGGACCATCAGCACCGCGACGATGGGCAGGCCCCCCATCAGCGACTCGTAGCCGTCGATGAGCGTCCCGGCGATGCCCATGCCGCTGCGTCGCAACAGCACCAGACAGAAGCCCAGGACGCATCCCAGCACACCGGACACGACGGCGATGAGCATCGTCACCGTCAGGCCGTCGGTAACGAGCTTCCAGCGGCTCTCCGTGATGAAGGTGCGCTCGAAGCTCGCCTTCAAGCCCTCGAGGAAGCCCTGCGATTCGGAGGCGGTACCCCCCTTCAATCGCACGACCGCCATGATGCCGCCGTCATAGAACGGTTCGGTCATGTCCACCACCTGCTTGCGCTCGTCGGTGATGGAGAAGCAGCTCATGGCAATGTCCGACTTGCCCGACTCGACTTCCGGAATCAACGCAGAGAGGTTGGCCAGGTGGTACTCGAGCTTGTAGCCCAAGTCCTGCGCAATCATGCCCATCAGCTCGGGACACATTCCCACGACCTCGTCGCCCACCACATAGGTCATCGGCTCGGTCCCCCCATCGGCGACCACCCTCAGCGTCCCATTGGGGGCATCCCCGTCAAAGGACGGCATGGTCTTGGCCGCCTCGTCGGAGCCGGTCCACTTCTGGTACAGCGCCTCGATGGTGCCGTCGGCGCGATATGCCTCGATGCGCTCGTTGACGAGGGGCGTGAGCGGACTGTCCTTCTTCAGGACATAGCCGTAGTGGTCCTCCACGATCGGCTCGGAAACGAGAGCGATTCCCTCGTTCCTGCTCACGGCCAGGCTTGCGACCGGCAGGTCGACGACGAAGGCGTCAATCTTGTTCGACTGGAGCGCACCCACCAGCTCGGCGACGGAGTTGTAATAGGAGAACTTGTCCGCCGAAACCGTATCGTGGGCCTCCGTGATCAAGAGGTCGAAGGCGGCACCCGAAACCATGCCGACGCGTGCGTCGAGCACCTCGTCCACCGTCGTGAGCTCGGGCTCCGGCGCGGCGCCGCCTGCCGCCCGTACAGCGAACCTCGCGGCCCCATAGTAGTCGGGCACCGAGAAGTCCAGCGTCTGCTTGCGCTCGTCGGTGATGGAGACGTTGCCTCCGCCAAAGTCCGCCTTGCCGCTCTGGATCGAGGCAAGGACCGAGGCGAAGGCCATGGACTTGATATCGAGGCGATACCCCAGCTCCTTGGCGATGAGCATGCCCAACTCGCAGCTGTAGCCCATCACCTTGCCGCCCTCGCCCACGTAGCTCATGGGCTCCGAGGCATCGTCCACGACCATCGTCAGGACGCCGTTTGGCGCATCCCAGTCCTGTTCGGGGAGGACCTTGGCAGCCTCGTCCGAGCCAGTCCAGCGGCTCTTGAGATCGTCGAGCGTGCCGTCGGCGCGGAACTGCTCGATCACTCGGTCGACGTCGCTCACGATCGGGTTGCCCTTGGCGAAGACGAAGCCGTAGTCATCCTCCATGAAGGACTCGGGCATCACCGCAATGCCGTCGTTGCGCGACACGGCCAGATGGATGACGGGATCGTCATCCACGTAGGCATCGATGCGACCGCTCTTGAGCGCGGCGACCGCGTCTGCAACGCTGTTGTAGTACGAGATCTCGTACGTTCCGTCGAGGTTCTGCTCCATGAGCTGGTCGAATGCGGCACCGTTGAGCATGCCGATCCGCTTGCCGTCGAGCTCCTCTATGGTGGCCATCTCGGGCGTGGCGCCCGCGGCAGCCCACGCCGGAGGCGCAGTGGCCACCAGCAGTGCCAGCGCGACGAGCACGACCATCGCCCATCGTCTTGGTCTCATCCCGTTCAACGAACCCCCCGTCTGTCGTCATGGGCGCCTCATCACACGACCGCCCTTGGGCGGCCGACGAGATGAGGCGTCTCTTTGAGCAACCATCATAGGGTATTGGGGGCCGCGAACGGGGAGTTGCCAGCCATTCGTCCCGTATTAGGCTAGCGACGGCGGCGTCCCTTCCGCACGCGTGGTGGCAGCTCGTGCCAGCGGTCGATGACCGCGCGGAAGTCGACGCTGTCCGCATCGAGGGTGTCGCTCGGACACAGGTGGATGATGCCACGGAACTCGGTCAGACGGTTGTGCTCCCAGGGCATGCCCCGATCCTCCAAGGCATGGGCGCCCGCCGCATCGAAGCTTGCCAGGCAGGCCTTCTCGAAGGCATGGTCGTGGTGCCCGGTGTAGAAGTGCGAGAAGGGAAGCTCGGCCATGCGGGCGAGCGTCTGGTCGCGCCAGCCCTGGATGGAGAGCGACTCCTCGAAGAAGAGGCACATGATGGGCGTCACGGCATCGCCGGAAAGAAGCACCCCGCAGTCCTCCACCAGATAGCCCATGGAACCTGCCGTGTGGCCCGGCAGCCCGACCGCGCGGACCCTGCGTCCACCCAAGTCGAAGACGTCGCCGTCCGTGACGGGCAGCTCCACCGGGCGCGAGCCCTCGCGCAGGGCAAACGGTGCATCCCCGTCGACGATGCCCTCGGCAACGACCTGCTCATAGATGCGCCGGGTGCGCTCCTCCGCGCCTTTCCAGCACGGCAGCCCGCCATCCAGCGGCGAAAGGCGAGCCTCGCCAAACCAGTACGAGCCCATCATGTGGTCCTCGTGCCCATGGGTCAGGACCACCGTCACCGGCAGGTCGGTGAGCTGGTCGATGCAGGAGCGCAGGTCGCCAAAGCCCCCGCATGCGTCCACCAGCAGCGCCCGCTCGATTCCCTCCACCAGGTAGGCATGGTTGCCCAGAACATCGACGATGCGGGTCAGGCCGTCGCCGATCTCGCCCACCTCAAAGCCCATGGCGGGAGACTCCCCCATCGGCACCCCTCTCTCCATGACGGAAGGACGAGCCTGGCCCTACCAGCCAAGCCCGCCCTTCCGAATCTCGATCAGTGACTCAATGCTACTTGCCAGCCTTGGCACGCTTGAGCAGGATGCTTCCCGTCATGATGCCCAGCAGCACGACGAAGACCATCACCAGCACGAGGATGACCAGGCGGATGGGAGTGCCCGCAAGCACCAGCGTCGAGCCACCAAGCACGGCACCCGCTCCTGCGTCGACGACGGTCGCGCAGAGTCCGCCGCCCGTGAGGGCCTCGAGCTGGGTGGAGACGCCCGTGAGCGCCATGACCATGCCTGCGGCCGCGTTGCCCAGGATGACCACCGGCAGCGGCAGCGGCGTGAGGTCGAGCAGCGCCTCACCGATGATGGAGATGAGGCCACCCATCAGGAAGGCATACAGGAAGATCATCATGCCGGGGTCGGCCGTGGGAGGCTCCATCGCGGCGAGGACGCCGGCGCTGTGGGCAAGCACCACACCAAGCACCGTGCCGACGACCACCAGCGAGCCAAGGATGGCGACGGCGAACTTGATGGCTGCCTTCATGCCGGCAGAGGGATTGCCGCCCTCCTCCATGGCGCCGCCCATGTACACGCCCGCGACCGCGTCGACCAGGCCGCAGAACATGATGCCGGCACCAAAGCCACCGACCTCGTTGAGCTTCGCGTAGCTGCCATTGAGCACGAGCACCACGCCGATGAAGCCAAGGATCACCAGCATGGCGGGAGCCGTGAGGTCCTTGACGGGAAGTATCATTCCCATGACCATCATGATGACCTGCGCGACGACGGCGATCAGGCCGCCGACGACAAAGGCGCCACCGAGCTTTGCGCCAAGACTCTTCTCTTGCATTCGATCTTCCTTTCGTTGGTGCAATGGAACTAATCGTCGAAACCGGTGAACACGGGAACGCCCGTGTAGGTCTTGGGCTCCTCCTCGCCGTCGAGGACGCGGATGGCGCCGGCGGCCATGGCCTCGAGCTCGAACTCGCCGGGATAGGCGGAGACGGGCGCGATCCAGCCGCAGTTGTCCTCGATGCTCTTGACGAGGCCCTTGTTGTGGACCATGCCGCCGCCGAGCAGGATGCCGTCGACCTTGCCGCCAAGCACGGTGGCCATCGAGCCGATGTACTTGTTGATCTGGTAGAGCATGGCGTCCCAGGCGCGTGCTGCGGCCTTGTCGCCGGCTGCGGCGCGGTCGCACACCTCGATGGCGTCGGAGGTGCCCAGCAGGTCGACGAATCCGCCGGTCTTCATGCACATGCCGCGGACCTCCTTGATGGAGTGCCCGGCCTCGAGGTAGTTGAGGACCTCGGCCACGGGAACGGCGCCGCAGCGCGTGGGGGCCATCATGCCCTCGCCGCCCACGATGTCGTAGCCGTCGATCATCTTGCCAGCCCTGTGGGCGCTGATGGAGATGCCGCCGCCGATGTGGCAGACGATGAAGTTGCACTCGTCATAGCGCCTGCCCATGCCGTGGGCGTGACGGATGGCGGTCTCCTTGAGGTTGAGCGCGTGCAGGTGGACGTTGCGGTAGACGCCCTTGATGCCGGTCATGCGGGCAAGGTCGCAGAGCTCGTCTGTGTCGGGCGGGTTGACCACGAAGGCAGGCTTGCCGACCTGCGACGCGAAGGCGTTGGCGAGCTGGCTGCCCAGCTGGGCGGGGTGCTGCACGCCGTTGGCGCCGCGGTACGCATGGTCGAGGATGACGTCGTTGACCGTATAGGTGCCACCCTCGAGGGCCAGCAGGCCACCGCCGCGGCCGACGAAGGCGTCGATGGTGGAGAGGTCGACGTCGTTCTCGGCGAGCGCCTCGAGGATGAGGTCGCGACGATAGGGCATCTGGTCGGACACGCTCTTGAACTCGGCAAGCTTCTCGGCCTCATGGGCGACGTTCTTGGTGAAGACCTCGGTCTCGCCGTCAAAGACGCCGACCTTGGTGGAGGTGGAACCGGGGTTGATGACCAGGATGCGGTAGGTCTTGTCTGCCATGTTCTTAGGCCTCCTTCAGCGCCTGGGCGCGCACGCAGCTCATCACGACGTTGCCGACGAGCTCGGAGACCGGCGCGGAGCGGCTGCAGTCGCAGACGATCTTCTTGAAGCCCTGGAGCATCGGGCCGTAGGCATCGGCATGGGCAAAGTTCTGCACGAGCTTGACGCCGATGTTGCCAACGTTGATGTCGGGGCAGATGAGGACGTTGGCCTTGCCGGCGACGGCGCTCTCACGACGGACCTTCTTGGCAGCGACGGCCGGGACGATGGCGGAGTCGAGCTGGAACTCGCCGTCGATGGCCAGGTCGGGACGCTGCTCGTTGGCGATGCGCACGGCCTCGCGGACCTTGTCGACCATCTCGGACTCGGCAGAGCCGTCGGTGGAGTAGCTGAGCATGGCAACACGCGGCTCCCAGCCCATAAGGGCATGGACCGTCTCGGCGGAGGTGATGGCGATGGAGGCAAGCTGCTCGGGGTCGGGGTTCACGCACACGGCGGCGTCGCCGAAGCCCATGAGATGGCCCTCGCTGCCCTCCCAGCCGGGGATGTTGAAGATGCCCAGACTGGAGATGGTCTCGATGCCGTCGGCAAGGCCGATGATGGTCTGGCCACCGATGATGACCTCTCCGGTGGAGCAGCACAGGCCGCCAAAGGTGATGTCGACATCGTCTATGCGCTGCATCATGAGGCAGCGGTCCATCGGACGCTTGGCGCGACGACGGATGGCCTTGGACTTGAACGGGCAGTCGGGTGCAGCCTCGAAGCGAGCGGCGAAGGCCTCGTTGGCCTCGTCATCGGCCAGGTCAACGACGTTGACGTTCGTGAGGTCGACACCAACCTGCTCGGCCGTGGCGCGCAGGGTCTCGCCGTCACCCACGATGTAGCAGTCGGCCAGCCCCTCTTTGGTGAGCTCGCCCACGACCTCCATCATCTTGGGGTCATCGGCCTCGAAGAAGGCCACCTTCTGCACGTTGGCACGCGCCTTGTCGCGCAGCTGCTCCATAAGGTCCATGTGATGCTCCTCTCACTTGAAAAGACGTGATTCCAGCTGATACCCATTCTTTCAGCTACGAGACGAACGCACTATGGGTGCCCCGCCAATCATTGTTTGATTCAATTCCCCTTTGCTTGTGTGGTCGCACAAGATGCAAAAGGCGACGGACGTCACGTGCGAACGACGGAGGACAACGGCCGCGACAACCGCCTCACTCCCCCTTGGGCTACCATCGTATGCGGTGCCCGTCGCCGCACACGCCACGAACTTGGGAAACGAAGCCGATCATGCGCCACAGCACCAACAGACACAGAACGCCCGGCGGAAGCATCGCCCGTCACATCCTGCTGGTGGCGTTTGCGAGCATCGCCCTGACGGGATGCACGGGTGCCGACGAGGGACGAGGGATGATGCCCCCATATCGGACTGCCTACTTCGACAGCGAGCGCTTCGTGTGGGAGGGGGGCCGCGTCACCTATGAGGACGAGGATGCTACCGCGCATGTGACGGGCGTCGATGTGTCCGACCATCAGGGGGCCATCGACTGGCAGGCCGTGGCGGCCGACGGTGTCGGCTTCGCGATGATTCGGGTCGGTTGGCGGGGCAATACCGAGGGCTACCTGCACGCCGACGAGCAGTTCGAACGGAACTGGGCAGGGGCTCGGGAGGCGGGGGTCGCCTGCGGCGCCTACTTCTACTCCCAGGCCATCACGGAAGACGAGGCGCGCGACGAGGCCCTGTTCGCACTCGATCTGCTCTCCGGCCGGGAGCTCGACTATCCGGTTGTGTTCGACTACGAGCCAAACGATGGTAACAGGCTTGCCGGAATCGATGGCGACACCGCCACCCGCTGTGCCCGTGCCTTCTGCGACGCCATCCGAGAGGCCGGATACGATCCCATGGTCTACGGCAACGGGTATGACCTGCAGTACGTCGACACCACGCAGCTGCCCGACGTCCCCATCTGGTATGCGGGGTATGCGACGGCGCCCTCGTATGGGGCGCCCTTTGCCATTTGGCAGTACACCGGCAGCGGCACGGTCGCCGGTATAGCGACGCCCGCCGACCTCAATCTCGACATGAGCCTAGTAGCGCCATCGACGCAAGGTTGACCATGAGGTCAGGATGCCGTGCCTGACCAGTGGCATACGCACGGCATCCCCGCAGGCCTTAGTCCGACTCGCCCTTCCAGTGGTCGAGCGTGGGAAGCAGCACGCCCATGAACGAGACCGCCTCGTCGAGGCTCACCCCCGTCGCCTGGGCAAGGTAGGGAGCCGACGTCTCGATGACGTCGTCCATGGTCGCATAGGCAAAGGCCCCCTCGTCATAGCACCACTTGCAGTACGCGGGGTTCTCGGTACCATCCGCATTGGTGCCCGCAGGCATGTTGGGCACCGAGAATGGCGTGCCGCAGCACTGGCACGAGGGCTCCTGGGGCAGGTCGAGCAGACGCACGACCGGCACGTCGAGCGCCGCGGCGATGAGCTTGGTCATGTCGATGCTCGGCGTGGTCTCGCCCGTCTCCCAGCGACTCACCGCCTGGCGGGTGACATAGACCCTGCGGGCCAGTTGCTCCTGCGTGACGCCCTTCTCCTTGCGCACCTGGGCGAGCACGTCCTTGATTGCCATGGTGGCACCTCCTCCTTGCGTGAACCATCTGCCATCGAGTGTACGGGCGTCACGTCATCGCGTCGAGCAACGCCTTGTTGCCCCACCCGCATACGCTCGCATGACTCGCTACCCGAAGAGCACAAAGGCGATTGGCCCGACGAGCAGCACGTACCCGCCGAGTGCCCAGACGAGGAACCTCCTCGTCAGAAACACCGCGATGAACTCTCGGATGAGGGCAGACGGCCAGTAGTAGAGCGCGGTCCATGCCCCGATTCCCGTGCAGGCGAGTCCCACCTCGCGTGCATATCGCAGGCAGCGGTATACGTGATAGTTGCTCGAGACGAGGGCCGTCCTCCCGCCACCGCGCGCGTCGATGATCGCCTTGGAGTTGAGCAGGTTCTCCCTGGTCGTAGCCGACTGGTCCTCCAGGGCGATGCTCTCCTGGGGCACCCCGTGGGCAAGCAGATACCTGCCCATCGCCTCTGCCTCGGAGACCCTCTCGTCCGGACCCTGCCCACCACTGGGGATGATGAGCGGCTTCACCCGACACTTGCCATAGATCTCCATCGCCTTGTCCACCCGATTGGAGAGCAGCTTGGTGAGGCGCTCCCCACCTGCCAGGCCACAGCCGTGGATGATCACGTAGTCGAAGTTCATCCTGCGGGGCAGAACCTGGATGAACACTGTATACGCGACGAAGCTCAGCACGAGGAAGCTGAAGTAGAAGACGGTGAGCGAGAGGAGCATGAGCCAGGGATTCAAGGGCTCGCCGGGGGAGGTTCCGTCGAGCTCCAGCACGTACGCGACGGCAGAGAGCTCGCCCGCCCCGACAACCAGACCCAGCCCCAGTGACAGGCAGTGCGCAAGGCAGAGCGATTCCCGTCGAATCATCACGATGCCGTTGATGACGAGCAGCAGGGGCACCAGCAGCAGCGCAAGCATCACAAGCAGGAAGCTGACCAGCAGGAAGGTCGGCCCCAAGCTGCCAAGGCAACCGGCGGCGAACACCATCGTAACTATCAGGGCGAACATCAGAAGCAGGCTGTTGCGGTACCTCTGGGGCCACAGCAGCGCCGACCCGATCGTCAGCAGCCAGACAACGGCAAAGAACGGACCCACCGTCCGCAAGGCGTCGAGCGTCGAATCCATCGTGGTCACCCTCCGTCAGGCATCGGCGTCGACTATCACGGTCGGGGTCGCGTTCGGCACGAAGACCATGCTGTCATAGGGGCCCGTCGGCTCGCGTCTCACGCGATAGGTCTGGGGCAGGAGGTACATGAGCGGGCTGAACCCCTCGCCGATGCTGCCCATCATGATAGGCCCATCGATGCTGGCTCGCAGGCTCGAGTCCTCGGGCACGCGCGCGAAGTCGAGCCAGCATGTCTCGTACCCATCCTCCTTGGCTGCCTTGGCAAGGGGGTCATAGGAGTAGAACGTGTGCGTCATGCGCCCGTCACCGCGTGGCAGGTTGACCTCGGCCCTGAAGAAGTCGGTGCCGATGGCGTAGTAGGCATCCCCCAGCTCGTCGGCAAGGAGGTGGCCCATCACCTTGTCGTCGGGACCGTACGACCCGTTCTGCTCGATGTGGCCGTTGTGCGCCGAGACGAAGACGCACGAGTTCCCTCGCACCTCCTCCTGGCCAAGGATCCACTGCACGTTCTGGGCCATGAGGCGGTCGCGTACGCCATAGCCGTCAGGAGAGTCGACGAGCCTTCCCAGCTCGATGTTCTGTCGGAGGCAGTCGATCAGGTGAAGCGCTAGGCTTGCGTCGGACGCGTCGTCCAACGTCGCAAGCTCCCCCTCGACCTCGTCATACGCAGCCTCCCTCTGGTCCGGGCCGACGCCCTCCGCGAAGTCATCGCCTGCCCAGAGGTCCTCGAGGGGTTGGGCATCAAGCCCCAGCCGACGCACCTCCTCGACGAGGAACAGGTAGCTGCGCTGGTAGCGCTGCATGTCAAAGCCATAGAAGCGCAGGTCATCTCCCGGAGCCGCCGTCTCATTGTATGCGCGCATCCACGAGACGAGATCGGCCATCTCGTCGGTGCGATAGATGGCAAACCCGATGGCAGCCGCGGCCTCCTCGGCCGTGCCCTCTCCACCGTGGATGTAGCGGTTGACTGCCTCGCATCCGCCAAAGTCGCCCTCCAACGCGAAGGCACGCACGCCAAAGCGCTCGACCAGGATCTTGAACACATCCAGCTTGAGCCGCTGGAACTCGCGATTTCCGTGCGTCGCCTCGCCGAGGGCCACGACACGCGTCCCCTCGGGAATCTCGAGGTCGTCCACCGGCTGCGCATGGCGCGCGAACTCCTCCGCATCCGCGGAGGGCCCCGTCCCGAAGCCGCCGAAGCGGGAGAAGACGCCTCCCGCCACCCCGAGCACCACCAGCAGCCCCAGCGCCACGCGTAGGCAACCATGCCCGCGTCGTTTGGTTCCGCCCATATGCCTGCTCATCGACCGCGCCTCCCTCTCGGACGATCGCCACTATCGCTGTTCTGCCGAACCATGGTGCATGCAGCCACCAGCATAATCCATCGGACGGCGCGCAGCCTCCGGGTGGCGAGAGGCTGCGCGCCAACAAGCCTATCGGCGTCTCATCACGACGGCGATCGTGTTGAGGTAGTCGAGCGCACCCGCCTCGACGGCGGCACGGTCACCACGCGCATAGTCGTTGTCGCATGCGATCCAGTCGGCCCACGCCTCGGCGGTGCAGGCCATCTCGTGCATGTCGACGACCTGCACGCCCTCGGTCTGCTCGAGGTTGCGGCGCCACCAGACCATGTCGTGCATGTAGTCGAGCTGCTCGGGCGTCCACGACGCGAGCAGGCACGCCGGCAGGTCGTCATGACAGTCGCGCACCATGCCGGGGATGGAGAAGAGCAGCATGCCTCCCCGCCTGACCAGAGGCAAAAGGCACGTGCCCAGGTACGCCGGGTCACGACCGAAGTAGTTGTAGGAGTCGACGCTCACCACGGCATCGAAGAACTCGGTCGCAAAGGGCAGCGCGGTGGCATCGACCTTGAGGGGGACGATCTGTCGGTTGGTGAGCCCCATGCCCTCGAAGAAGCGCATGTTCTCGCCCGGCTCGCTCCAGAGGTCGGCGGCATACACCATCAGGCCATACTCACGCGCCATGAGCACGCTGGTGAGTCCCGTGCCGCTGCCAAGGTCAAGCACGACCGAGCCTGCGGGCAGTCCGACACCGTCAAGCAGCTCCTCGCAGAGCTTCAGCGGGTTGGGTCCCATGCTCTTCTCGAGCACGATTGATGGGGGAAAGGTGGAAGACTTGGGGAAGTCCATGGTCATATCCTGTTCTGTGAGTGTTCATACGAGGCATTGGCTTGGAACGCAACTGGCCAGGGGACATCTTCCATGCCCCTCCCAGAATCAATCTGCGGTTGTGCGTTCCCTACAGAACAATGACCAAAAAGACATCCCCTTGGATAGTCGCCCCGACAAGGCCCTCCGCCCTGAACGGCAGCCCCAGCGTAGCATCCTTCCGTGCCTTGATGCAAACCAAGGCAGAAAGCGGCTGCCAACGGTCGGCGCGACCCCTCTGGGAGGATTGGCGGGGAGAGTTTGCTAGCCAGTCACAGGCATTAACGGCGATACACTATGCTAGAGACATGATGGTCCCAGAGACCATGAGCCCTTGAATCGAAGCACTGGGGGAATCTATGGCAAGCTGTCTGAGGCTGAAGAAGTCTAACTGCAAGAACTGCTACAAGTGCATCCGTCACTGCCCGGTCAAATCCATCCGCTTCTCGGCGGGCCAGGCGCACATCATCGATGACGAGTGCATCCTCTGCGGCCAGTGCTTCGTCGTCTGCCCGCAAGATGCAAAGCAGATCGTGGACGACACCGAAAAGGTTCGCGTCCTCATCGGTAGCGGCGACCCCGTCGTGGTCAGCCTCGCGCCGTCGTTCATCGCCAACTACGAGGGCGTCGGCATCGAGTCGATGCGCGAGGCGCTCAAGAGACTTGGATTCCACGACGTCGAGGAGACCGCCATCGGCGCGACGATGGTCAAGCGGGAGTACGATCGCATGCTGCGCGAGGAGAACCGGGACATCGTCATCTCGTCCTGCTGCCATTCCATCAACCTGCTGATACGCAAGTATTTCCCCGAGCAGCTCCCCTATCTCGCAGACGTCGTGTCGCCCATGGTGGCGCACTGCGCGGACATCAAGCGACGCATCCCAGGCGCCAAGACGGTGTTCGTCGGCCCCTGCGTCGCCAAGAAGGACGAGGCCGCGGAGCACAGCGACGTCGTCGACGTCGCCCTGACCTTCGAGGAGCTGACGAGGTGGCTCGAGGAGGAGAAGGTCGAGCTCAGGCGTGAGGTCATCCCGGATGACCAGAGCCTTGCGCGCTTCTTCCCCACGCCGGGCGGAATCCTCAAGACCATGGAACAGGACGCGCCCGACTACACCTACATGGCGCTCGATGGCATCGACGCCTGCCTCGCGGCATTGGACGACATCGCCGAGGGCAAGATACACAAGTGCTTCATCGAGATGTCCACATGCGCCGGAAGCTGCATCGGCGGCCCCGTGATGGAAAAGTACCGCCGCAGCCCCGTCTCGGACTACATGGCCGTGTCGACATTTGCCGGCAGCCGTGACTTCGACGTGGCCCAACCGGACATGTCCCTGATGAAGCAGTACCAGACGCCGATCGGACGCACGGAGAGGACCCCCTCCAACTACGAGCTCGTCGAGATCCTCCGCGAGATGGGCAAGTTCAAGCCCAGCGACGAGCTGAACTGCGGCTCCTGCGGCTACAACACCTGCCGGGAGAAGGCAGTCGCAATCTACCAGGGCAAGGCGGAGATATCCATGTGCCTGCCGTTCCTGATGGAGAAGGCGGAGGGCTTCTCCGACGCCATCGTCAAGAACAGCCCCAACGCCCTGATCGTCGTCAACGACACCCTCGAGGTGCAGCAGCTCAACGACGCGGCCCTTCGCCTGCTCAACATCCGCTTCGCGTCGGACGTCCTTGGCGACCAGGTGGTGCGTATCCTCGACCCGAAGGTGTTCATGGACGTGAAGCGCTCGGGGCGAGGCGTGTACAACAAGCGGACGTACCTGGCCGAGTACCAGCGCTACGTGGACGAGACGATCGTTCCCGCCGAGGACGGACGCATGATCATCTGCATCATGCACGACGTGACCGCCGAGGAGGAGGCGCGTCAGCGCAAGGAGGAGATCAGCCACCAGACGGTGGAGGTCGCCGACAAGGTCGTCGAGAGGCAGATGCTCATCGTGCAGGAGATCGCCTCGCTTCTGGGAGAGACGACGGCAGAGACCAAGATTGCCCTGTCCAAGCTGAAGGAGTCGATCGTCAATGAATGACCTGTGCGCCGACATCGGCTTCAAGAGCATCAATCATGCAGGTGAGGAGCTCTGCGGCGACCATGTGGACGTGGCGAGCAAGGAGGATGGCTCCACCATCATCGTGCTCGCTGACGGACTTGGCAGTGGCGTGCAGGCGAGCATCCTCTCGACGCTGACATCCAAGATCATCTCCACCATGATGGCCGCCGACCTCTCCATCGAGGACTGCGTCTCCACCATTGCCGCGACGTTGCCTGTCACGGGCAAGCACGGCGTGGCCTACTCCACCTTCACGATCATCAACCTGGTGCGCAACCACACGGCGGAACTCATCCAGTACGACAACCCCGAGGTCATCTTCATCAGGGACGGAGACGTCACAGACTATCCCATGACGGAGATGAACATCGAGGGCAAGAAGATCTATCGCTCCACGATTCGCCTGCAGGAGGGCGACATCTTCGTTGCCATGAGCGACGGATGCCCGCATGCAAGCGCGGACATCATGTACAACAACGACTGGAAGCGCGAGGACATCGCCCAGTTTGTCGCAGACATGTCGCTGACGGGCTACACGGCGAAGGTGCTCTGCACGATGCTCGTGGACGAGTGCGACAAGCTCTACGGCTACCACCCGCTCGACGATGCCACCGCAGCCGTCGTGCGCATCAGGAAGCGCGTGCCCATGAACATCCTGTTCGGGCCTCCCGCCGACCCCGACGACTGCAACAAGATGATGAGCCTGTTCTTCTCGAAGGAAGGCAAGCGCATCGTCTGCGGAGGTACCACTGCCTCCATCGCGGCCAAGTACCTTCGCAAGCCGCTGAAGGCCAAGGCTCCGCAGGGGGCGACGGGTGGCATTCCGCCCATCTCCGAGCTCGAGGGGGTCGACCTCGTGACGGAGGGCGTCGTCACCATGAGCAGGGTGCTGGAGTATGCCCAGGACTACCTGCAGGCCAACGAGACCTACGAGGAGTGGAACTACGGCCACGACGGCGCCTCGCGCATCTGCCAGCTGCTGTTCGAGGAGGCAACGGACATCAACTTCTATGTGGGTCGCGCGATGAACCCCGCGCATCAGAACCCGGACCTGCCCATCAACTTCAACATCAAGATGAACATCGTGAAGGAGCTGGCCAGTTGTCTCGAGCGCATGGGCAAGCGCATCAGGGTGAGCTACTTCTGATAGGCGGGTTCGCGTGCCAGAAGGCAAGGCGGTCCCGGACCGAAGAATCCTCGGACCGGGACCGCTTCCCATGGCTCGCCCCACCGCTACCCAAACAACGCGAGCAGCATCGGACTCATGAACAGCGCATATCCCACGAGTGCCCTCACGAGGAAGCCCCTCGTGAGAAAGACCGCAATGAACTCGCGAATCAGCGCTGACGGCCAGTAGTAGAGCGCCGTCTTAGCCCCCACGCCCGTGCAGGAAAGCCCCACCTCGCGCGCAATTCTCAGGCAACGGTACACGTGGTAGTTGCTCGACACCAGCGCCGTCTTGCCCCCACCCCGCGCATCGACGATCGCCTTCGAGTTGAGCAGGTTCTCCCTCGTCGTGACCGAGCGGTCCTCCAAGACGATGCTCTCCTCCGGCACGCCATGCTCAACGAGGTATCGTCCCATCGCCTCGGCCTCGCTCACCTTCTCGTCGGCGCCTTGGCCACCACTGGGAATGATGATCGGCTTCTTCTTGCATTGCCGGTAGATCTCAATCGCCCTGTCCACCCTATTGGAGAGGAGCTTGGTGAGCCTCTCTCCGCCCATGAGGCCACAGC
Source organism: uncultured Coriobacteriaceae bacterium (assembly GCA_902778135.1). Lineage (GTDB taxonomy): Bacteria > Actinomycetota > Coriobacteriia > Coriobacteriales > Atopobiaceae > UBA1367. The sequence goes on along the minus strand of CACYWP010000007.1, from coordinate 97,225 downwards.
CGTGGATAATCACGAAATCAAAGTTCGTCCTGCGCGGCAGGACCTGGATGAACACCGTATACACGACAAAGCACAGGACCAGGCAACTGAAGTAGAACACGGTCATCGAAAGGAGCATGACCCAAGGGCCCACCGTCCCATAGGCAGCGCTTCCGTCAAGGCCGAACACGTACACGATCGCCGCAATCTCCCCTGCACCCACGAACAAGCCAAGTGCCAACGAAAGGCAATGCGCAAGGCAAAGCGACTCCCGGCGAATCATCTGCATGCCGTTGACGACGAGCAGCACCGGGACCAGAAGCAGGGCAAGCATCATCAACATGAAGGCTACGAGCATGAACGTCGGCCCTGCGTCACCAAGGCAGCCCGTGGCAAAGACCATCGTCACCAACAGGGCGAGCATCAGCAGGAAGCTGTTGCGAAACCTCTGCGGCCACAGGATTGTCGAGCCAATCGCCAGCAGCCAAACGCCGGCAAGCAGGGGGCCCAGCGCATGCACCGTGTCGAGTGTCGCATCCGTCATCGTCTCGTCGCATCCTCTCTCTTGCCTCACGTCTCGCTTTTTTACGGTTGCACCACATGGATTTCCGTCGGATGGGCGTAGGGCACGAAGATCATGCTGTCGTAGGGCGCCGACGGTTCGCGCTTCACGCGGTAGGCCTGGGGCAGCACGTACATGAGCGGGCTGAAGCCCTCGCCGACTCTTCCCATCATGACGGGCCCGTCGATGCACTCAGCCAGCGTGGAGTCCTTGGGCACCTGCGCGAAGTCGAGCCAGCAGGTCTCGTAGCCGCACGCCGCCGCGGCCTTGGCCAGCGGATCGTACGAGTAGAAGGTGTGCGTCATGCGCCGACCATCATTCTTGGGCAGGTTGACGGTCGCCCTGTGAAAGTCGGTGCCAATGGCGTAGTACGCCTCCCCTAGCTCATCGGCAATGAGGTTGCCCATCACCTTGTCGTCGGGGCCATAGGAGCCCTGCTGCTCGATGTGGCCGCTGTGCGCCGAGACGAAGATGCAGCGGTTGCCGCGCGCCTCCTCCTGGGAGAGAATCCACGACACGTTCTGCGCCATGAGGCGGTCCCGCGCTCCATAGCCCTCGGGAGAATCGACCAGCCTTCCGAGCTCGATGTTCTGCCTCAGGCAGGTGATCAGCTGGAGCGCCAGGCCTGCATCCGCCCCGTCGCCCATCGACTCGAGCGCCTCGGCGACCTTCTCGTACGCGGCCTCGAGCTGCTCGGGGCCAACGCCCTCTGCAAAGTCATCGCCCGCCCAGAGGTTCTCGAGGTCCGCAGCATCGAGCCCCAGCCGACGCAGCTCCTCCAGAAGAAGGCCAAAGCCGTGCCCATAGTTCTGCATGTCAAAGCCATAGAAGCGCAGGTCCTCGCCGGGGGCCGCAGCCTTGTTGTACGTGCGCATCCACGAGATGAGCTGGGCCATCTGGTCCGTGCGATAGATCGTGAAGACGAGGTCCCCAACAGCCTCCTGCAGCGTGCCTTCGCCCCCATGGATGTAGCGGTTCACCTTCTCGCAGCCGCCGAAGTCCGCCTCCAGCGCGAAGGCGCGCACCCCCTGCTGCTCCACCAAGACCTGGAACACGCTGAGCTTGAGCTCTTGGAATTCACGGTTGCCATGCGTGGCCTCCCCGAGCGCCACGACACGCGTGCCCTCGGGAATCCGTAGGTCGGAAACGGGCACCGCATACCGCGCGAACTCATGCGCGTCAGCCGACGGCCCCGTCCCAAAGCCGCCAAAGCGCGAGAAGACGGCACCCGCCACAAGCGTCACCGCGACGAATGCCGCCATCACGAGGCATCCGCGTCTGCAACCCCTAGCGCCCTTCCCCTGCCTGCCCATCATCGTCCTCCCCCGAGCCAAAGAGGCCAAACGCCACGCCCATGCACACGCCCATGAAGATACCCGCCCAACTGTTCAGAGCAGCCCCGAAGGCGCCACACGACAGCAGGGTGAGAAACGTGACCATGACAATCCGCTGCCCGCGTGTCATCGCTTCCCTCTATTCGTCACGTTCTCCAACTTGCGACGACGGCCCGCAAGCGCCATGAAGCTTGCGGCCGCGCCAAAGCACAACGCGGCACAGGCCCAGTGCCCATCCGCTATCTGGAACGTCGCGCCAACAAACATGAACAGCGCCGCCAGCATCAACCACTTTGAGGACTTCAGGCTCTCCGACACGACAGTCTTCCCTTCGTCTAGACAACACTTGTTACGCAACATATGTTATGCTTTGCGCCGCAGGGTGTCAACACCACTTGGGCACATTTCGCTCCTGCCACACGCCGTCACGGGCTGTTCACAGGCGCAGCGCAAGCCCACGCGTCACTTCAGGATGCTCCTCAGGCGCGTCGCAAACAGTCCGTCACGGTTGCAATAGAGGTAGAGGTCACGGACTCCCGAACGCCTGAAGTGTGCCGCTGCGGGTCCCTCGGGATAGAGCCGCACGATCTGCACGCAGGCGGGGGACACAGCGGCCAGAAACATGAGGTAGTGGCGCTTGTCCATCGCATGGTCCGACCAGACATAGAGCTCGTCGCCCGTGCAGGAGGCGTGGAGCTCATGGCCTGCCTCAACCGGCTCGGCGCTTTGCGGGGGCAGGGTGATCCCATGGCAGCTCAGGTGGGCCTCGCCCATGGCATGCACGGTGTTGCCGCACACGGGGCACACGTAGAAGTGCGACCGAAGCATGTTGGCGCTCACGTTGTCGTTATGCACGGCTGCCCCGCTCAAGAGCTCGGCAGCGGAGGTGTGCAGGGCATGTGCGATCGGCTCGATCAGCGTGATGTCGGGATAGCCTGCCCCCGTCTCCCACTTTGACACCGCCTTGTCGCTCACGCTCAGCTGCTGGGCGAGCTGTGCCTGGGTCATCCCATGGCGCTCGCGTAGGTCTCGAATCGTCGCACCGGTCAGATACCTGTCCATCGTCCGTCCTTCCGTCGTCGTCACCAACTACGGTAGGCTCGTGCGCGGCGCATGGCTACCTACGGAGCGTGGAGTTTGCCTCAGTCGAGCTCCAGCCGCATGAGCACGAGCTCCTGCCAGCATCCCTTGCGCGTCAAGAAGCCCCTCGGATTGCGGCCCCACTCGACGAAGCCCTCACTCTGGTAGAGGGCGATAGCGGCCACGTTCTCCGCAACCACGTCAAGCTCAAGCTGCCTGTAGCCCGCCTTTCGCGCACACGCGATGCATGCCCGCGTGAGCGCCCTCCCGATGCCGAGCCTCCCGTACGCAAGGTCGACACTGATGCCAAACTCCGCCCGGTGCCGGACCTTCTCCTTTGCCGCATCGATGGCCTCGATGCCTGCGGAGCCGACGACGACCCCGTCAACGAACGCGAGGATCTCTATCTCACGCGGGTTCTCCGTCTTCTCCCTGAGGTAGCGGGCCTCGTCCTCCTCCGTCAGGGTGCATTCGTCCGCATAGGTCAGCAGGAAGTTCGTCTGTCCATGCGTGAGCACGAAGATGTCGTGCAGGGCCTTGCCATCCGTCTCGGTGCCGTTGCGCAGAAGACAGGCCCTGCCGTCTTTGAGCGTCGTCGTCTCGCGATATTCCATGAAGACCCCCTTGGACAGCAGCTATTCCCCGACCAGCTGGGAGAAGATGGCATCCCGGTCGTAGGCGCCTTCGGGCAGGCCGGGAATCTCCTTGTATGCCTTGCAGACGGCGAGGCTGACCTCGGTGAGGACCGCACTCATCTGCTCGTCCGTGAGCGTGCACTCGTCCGCCACGATCATGGTGGCAAAGCTGAACACCACCAGCCACAGGTCGCGGAAGTAGCAGTCCGCCTCGAACGCACTCATGTGATAGATGCGCATGATGGACGCGCGTGCAAGGTCTTGCGAGAGGCCGAGCGCCTCCATGGCACCGCCACCGCCCGCGCTGGGCTTGGTCAGGAAGATCAGCCGATACAGCTGCGGCTCCTCCCGCGCAAAGCGAATGTAGCTCTGCCCGACACCCAGGAAGGGGATGGGCTCGTCAAGACCGTGCTCGATGTAGGCCCGGTAGCAACCCTTGGCGCGCTCGCGCACGTCTCGCCTGAGCTCCTCCATCGACTCGTAGTGGGTGAAGATGGGCCGTGTGGAGACGCCCAGCTCCTTTGCCACCTCCCGTGCCGTCACCGCGTCGGCGCCCTTCTTGCGCGTTATGGCAAGCGCGGCATCAATTATCTCGTCTCTTGTGAACTTGACGCTGGGGGGCATGTGCGTGCCGTCCTTTCTGGGAGGCGGTTTCTCCCAGAAAGGATAACATATGTTGCGTATCAGGTGTTGCCCACCGTCACCTCGTAGGTGCCGGCGCCATCGCCCTCGACGACGATGGTGCCGCACTCGCTCGTGCGGTAAGTGTCCACATCCCGCTTCCTGAGCAGCTTGAGGACCTTCTTGTCAGCCGGGTCGTCAGCGCTGTCGGTGATGAGGGCTATCGTCGGCCGCACGTCATCGAGCAACTCGTCGGTGTTGCCGTCCCCCTCACCGTGATGCGGCATCTTGAGCACATCGAAGTGCCCGTGCCCCGCACGCAGATATGCCTCGATGCCTTCCCTCTCCAGGTCTCCCGCGAACAGGTACGAGTCGCCACCATGCGTCAGCGTCACCACGAGCGAGACGTCATTGTCGTTGCCCTCGTCGCCATTGGCATTTGGAACGTAGTCCACGTCCGAAGGATGGATGGCCAGCTGCCCCTCCCCCAGCGCGATTCGCACCTCCTCCGTGACGGGTTGCGTCGCAAGGCCCGAGCCTTCAAGCGCCTTCGAAACCGTCTTGTAGTTCTTGTCAGCCCCGACGTATCCGGGGAGGTAGACCATGTCGATATCAGCGTCACCAACAATCGCGGAGAGCCCTCCCACGTGGTCCCGATCGTAGTGGGTGATGATCAGCGCATCCAGATGGCTCGCGCCGCGCTCCTGCATGACTGCGAGCACGTCGTCGGCCGTATCCTGAAAGCCCGTGTCGATCAGGGCCGCAGACGCGCCCGCCTGCACGAGGATGCAGTCGCCCTTGCCCACGTCGATACAGGTGACACGCGTACCCTGCACCGTCGTGGGAGCATTTCTCGGCGCCGAGGCGGCCGCGGGCGGTTCGCTGCAACCAAACAGCGCCAACGACAACGCGTGCACGATTGCAAGCATGGAGAACACCCACCTCTTCATCTGCAGTCCCCCCAACGGCACCGCCGCCCCCTTACTCCAACACGCGGATGTAGTTGTATCCCTGGCTTATGGCATCGATGATCTTGCCGGGGCGCACGTTGTCGCCCACCTGCACGCAGTCATAGCCCGCGTCGATGATGGCCTCGTACAGACTGTGATTGGCACGATAGCCCGCCGCGAAGACCACGGTGTCGCAGGGCACCTTCCGCTCCTCGCCGTCCTTCTGCACGATCACGCCGTCCACACGGATCTCCATCATGCGTGCACCACACATGACCTTGGCGCCGGAGTGCTCGACCAGGTAGCGCAGGTTCTGCTCGTTGGCCACAAAGGATCCGCCGCGGCTCATGAGCCTGTCGAGCATCTCGATGATGGTGACCTCCCTGCCCTGACGGCACAGCTCCACGGCCAGCTCGCAACCCACGTCGCCGCCACCGATGACCGCCACGCGCTTGCCGGTCGCCTGGTCGCCCAGCAGCACCGGAATGGCCAGCTTGACGTTGTCCCCCTTGGAGCCGGGCACGGGAATCACGATGGGGTCGGCTCCCGTCGCCACCACCACGAAGTCCGGGTCGAAGGCGCGCACGTCCTCGATGGTGGCCTCCCTGCCCATCTCGACCGCGACGTCGTACTTGGCCATCTGACGCTCGAGGTACTCGACTTGGCTGCGCACGTCGCGCTTGAAGTCCATCGCGCCGGCGGCGGCCATGGCCCCGCCAAGGCGCTGGGTCCTCTCCCAGAGGGTCACGTCTAAGCCGCGCTCTGCCGCAGTGGCCGCAGCCTTCATGCCACCGGGGCCACCACCGATGACCAGCACGCGCTTGGGCTCCTTGGCGGGCGTGAGCACGTACTCGCCCTCGTGCATGGAAGTCGGGTTCACCGCACAGGGGCGCGGCCAGCCCTTCATCGAGTTGAAGTGGCACTCGCCGCAGCCGATGCACTGGCAGACCTCGTCCTCCCTGCCGGCACGCACCTTGTTGGCCCAGTGCGGGTCGGCGATGAGGCCATGGCCGATGGCCACGAGGTCGACGAGCCCTTCCTGCAGCGCCTCCTCGGCGACGGCCGCATGGTTGAGCTTGCCGTGCGCCATCAGCGGAATGTCACCAGTGACCTCGCGAATCGTGCGTGCCGCCTCGAGGTCGAAGCCCTCGGGCTGATACACGCTGCTCACCATGCGCCAGCGGCAGGAGTACGCTCCGCGACCGAAGTGGATGAGGTCCACCAGGCCCGAGTCGGCCAGCGTCTTGGCGATGGCCAGGCCCTCGTCGAGCGGGCGCTCGGGGTCATCGACGGAATCGAGCGTCATCTTGACGGCGATGGGATAGTCCCGCCCGCAGGCATCACGCACCTCCTGGATGATCTCCATCATGAAGCGCATGCGGTTCTCGAGGCTGCCACCGTACTCGTCGGTACGGTAGTTCCAGCACGACGAGTTGAACTGGTCGATGAGGTAGCCTCCGTACGCATGGATCTCGATGATGTCCACGCCTGCTCCCTGCGCAAGCTTCGCCGAACGCCCCATGGCCTTGACCAGGCGCTTCACCCCATCGGTAGGCAGCTCGCGACAGGTGAGCTCAGGCGTGTAGTAGTTAGGACAGGGGCTGGCCGAGTACGGGGCGGTCGAAGGGTCGATCCAGTTCATGCGCCCGATGCCGGGCGAAAGCTGGATGCCGAACTTGGCGCCATAGTCGTGCACGCGCTCCACCACGCGCCGCAACCGATAGACATCCTTGACGGTGATGAGCTTCTGACACGGTGCCGGCTCGAACTCCTCCGAGCAGACCACCGCGCCGGTCAGCACAAGGCCCACACCACCTTTGGCGCGCTCGCCATAGTAGGCGACGTCGCGCTCGTTGAAGCCGTAGGTGTGGTCGGTCGTCGTCCCCATGGGCGCCAGCACCACACGGTTCTTGAGCTGCAGGCTGCCGATGTTGATGCGTTCGAACAGCTTCATGGTCGTTCGTCCCCTCCCGTGCCCTTCCGAGCATCGCCTCGTCGAGTCCCCTTCCCACAAGGTTACCCAAAGCCTCGAGCGTCTCCTGTCGATATCGGCAGGAGCAGTGCCTCCATCCGCAGACAGGAGTGGTGGGGCATTCGGCCAGCGCGTCAGTCGCCCGCGCAGAGTCCACCTGCCAGGTGCGTGCCGTGCCGGAGGGCAGCGCCGGCGCCATGCCGTCTTTGCGTCCCATCTCGGCAAACTGCATGTCCGTCATCCCCCTCGGAGCAGGCTGAGATCGTCTGCCATGCAGGCCCGCTCCGAGGGAAAGTCGCGCACTGGCTAGAAGCTGCCACCCATCTCATCGAAGAGCCCAATGACCACGACGCAATCCTCGCGCACGCGCTGCATGACCTGCACCATCAGGTACTCGGGAATGGCCACGCATCCGCCGGTATAGGGCTTTTCCGGTCCCAGGCAGTGCAGGAAGATGGCCGATCCCCGCCCCGGGGTGCCTTCCTCGTTGAAGCTGATGTTGAGGCAGTACTGATACTGGTACTCGTAGTCGACGATGTGCTCGCTGTTCTCCATGGCCAGGTCGGGGTAGTCCGAAAGGCTCACCATCTCGTTGTAGTGCATGCCCTCGCGCTCGTCACCAGACCAGTACGTGTCGTCCGTCACCCTCACATAGGGCAGCGCGCAGCCCGGATCGTCCGCGATGCCAAAGGCGCAGTTGAAGCGATACGTTCCCAGGGGAGTCTGGGAACGCCCCTCCCTGTGCTCGGCGTCTGCACAGACGCCGAGCTTCCCCACGTAGCTTGGCGTGGAGAGCACCCGAACCCAGTTGCCACCCTCGTCGCGCTCGTGCATCGAGACGGTAGCCGTGGTGAGCTTTGCGCCCATGCAGGCCACGACGAAGAGCTGCGTCGTTGTCTCATCCTTGGCCTCGGGAAGATTGGTGACCCATTTCGGTGAGGGAGACTCATGCTGGATGGATGCGTGCAGCCCTTCCGCCTCGACGGCATCGACCGCACCCGCCCGTACGGGAGCCCCCTGGTCAGGCTGGGAACACCCTGCCAGAAGCGAGGCAAGCGCCGCAGACCCTGCGCCGGAAAGGAAGCTTCTTCTGTCCATGGATTGCAGGACGACCTCCCCATGACGAGTGCCACGACGGATGGGAACGACTTGGGTGGAGGGGCCAACACGGCCCCCTCGTCCGACCAGCTGGCCAAACCCCGGCCACGTCAGCAGGAGCGCTTCCCCATTCTGGCGTAGGCGTCATCGCGCGGCAGCCAGTCAAGGAACTGCTCCACCTGCTGGTCCCAGAAACGCCACTCGTGGCCGTAGCCTGGGACCTCCTTCCAGGTGACATCCGCGCCAAGCTCCGCGAGCTCGGCTGCGAAGGCCTGGTTGGCGGCAAAGAGGAAGTCGTCCATGCCACAGGCGCTGTAGATGACGGGAAACGCATTGTCCCCATCAGCGATGGCCTGGGCAAGCACATGCAGGTCATACTGCGGGTCGACCTTCTCCTGCTCTTGGCCAAGCGGGTCGGCCGCAAAGACCGCAGGGTTGATGTTCAGGCCCGCCGAGAACGCACCGATGGCGTGATAGCGCTCGGGATGCGTCAACCCGTGCATGAGGGCGCCGTAGCCGCCCATAGAAAGACCTGCGATGTAGGTGTCCTCGGGCACGGTCGAGATGGGGAAATAGTTGGTCACGAACTCGGGGAGCTCCTCCGAGACAAAGCGCTTGAAGTCGTCCGCGCCCACCTTTGCATAGGCCTTGTTCTCGGCAGAGATGTTCACGATGGCGATGCGGCGCTCCTCGGCGTAGAGCTCCACGTTGGTGTAGCCCGTCCACTGTGCGTGGTTGTTGGCAAATCCGTGCAGCAGGTAGACCACGGGGAACTTGGCAGGCAGCTGGTGGGTGGCCTCCGCCTGACCGGGGAGGCCCATCGCCTCCGGACAGGTCACGGACGGCAGCACCACGGTGATGTCCACCGCACGATTGAGCGAGTACGACAGGAAGTTGCAGACGACCTTTGCCATGACGAGTCCTTTCCCTCACAAGTGCACGTGACTCCATCGTAACGTGGCACGAACTCGCCAGAATGCCCATGCCGTCAAATGGGTCGTGCGAAAGGGCCAATAGCGCACACGGCCATGACCGGCGTATGCCTCTGGGTAGGGCGGTGGACAGGCGAGGTCGCCCCCTCGCGTCGGCCGTCGTGCGTGTCCCCGCGAGAAGCCGTCGAGGAAGGCGCGCATCTCGTCGCTGTCCTCGTCGGCGTAGATCGACCTGGCCAGCCTAGGTTTGTAAGGCCATGCCAACTCATTTCGGAACCGGCGTCCCGCTGCCTATCCAAGTCATCACGCGGCAGGCGCAGGGCAGCCGTCGTATCCTTGTCTGAATGGGAAACCCGAAGAGGACGGAACCACAATGAACGACCTTGCAAACGCGAGCCTGTTCCTGCTCATCTTTGCCGTGTCACTCGTGCTGTACGGGGCGCTGATGGCAAAGACGGGCAGCCTGGAGCTCATGCCCTACCGCGCGCGACACTCCATCTCGAACCGAGATGAAGTCAAGCGCGTGGGCAGGATCGTCGTCGTGGTGGGACTCGTGCTTGGGGCCTTGATGTTGCTGGTCCTCGCCCTCGTCCGCTGAGCGAGCGCCTGCGCGAGGCCTTTCGCCCGGCTAGGATATGCTGCAAGATACAAGCTATTGTGCTATTGCACAATATCAAAAGAGCCACAAAGGAAGTCACTTCGTGCGTCTGCACGAAGTGACTTCCTTCTTGGAAAGTGCGTCTTGGACTATCGTCCAATCGACTGTTGGACAGAGGGCGGAGACTAGTCCTCCATCTCCTCGGCAACGCGCTCGACGAGCTCGCCGAAGGTCTTCATCTTCATGACCTCGTGGATGGTCACCTCGGCGTCGAGCTCGTTCTCGATGGTGGAGGTGAGGGCGATCATCTTCATCGAACCCTTGCCCAGCTCGTCGAAGGTGGTGTCAGCGGTGATCTCGCCGTCATAGCCGTAGGCGGTCTTTGCGAACTCGGCAAGCTGCTCAAGAAGCTCCTGATCCATGGTGGTTTCCTTTCGTGTGGTGTTGCCTATTGGTGACCTGTGACGCTTGCATACTCGGGTTTCGTCCGTCGGGGACGGTTCTCCTTGGTCGAATGCGTCTCTCGTCCGCAATTGAACGGAGGGAGCCGTCCCCGATGGTGGTTAGCTACTCGGCAACCTCGTCGAGCTCGAAGCAGAGCTCGGCAAAGTGAACCATCTCGGGCTCGCCCGGCTTGAGGGGAACCTCACGGTCGATGGGCTTGGCGTGGACGCCGATGACCTCGCCGTCGGCCAGACGCTGCTGCAGGCCCTTGACGATCTTCTTCTTGCCAGCGAACACGACGAAGCTGTAGATGGGGCCCTCGTCGAGCTGGACGGCGCCGTAGCCATACGGGGCGACGGCCTTGAGGTAGGGCTTGTCGTTCTGGATGCCGGGAACCACGAAGCTCTTTAGGGTGCCGTGGCCGGAGAGCTCGACCCACTCGGTCTCGTGGTAGCCGCAGGTGTTGCAGCCCAGGTGCGGCGGGAACTCGATGGCGCCGCACTCCTTGCACTTGCGACCGTAGTACTTACCCTCGGCAACACCGTCATAGAACTTCTTGACGATGGGCTCCATATCCTTGAGCAGAGGCATGGTTATCTCCTGTTCTGCGCGTATACGCTACTCGTGGGTGCGGATGAGCTGGACGCGGATGTTCTGGCCGCCGCCGAAGCCGCGGAACATCGTGGTCTTCGGGAGCTTCTTCATCTGGGTTGCGCCAGCCTCGCCGCGCATCTGCCAGACGGCCTCGACGATGTCGGCGATGCCGGAGGCGCCGTGGGCATGGCCAAAGTTGCAGCGGCCGCCGTGGGTGTTGATGGGCTTGTCGCCGTCAAAGGCGAAGCGGCCGTCGATGGCGTACTGCCAGGCCTCGCCACGCGGGACGTAGCCGACCTCTTCGGGAACCACGATGTCGCCGGCCATGAAGAAGTCATTGATGAACAGGAGGTCGACCTCGTCCGGGGAGACGCCCGTGAGCTCGTAGCACTGCTTGGTGCCACGGATGGTGCCGGTCTTCTCGTTGGCGAGCGTGGCGCCCTCGTAGGCGGCGGAGCCGGTGCCGAGGATGTCGATGATCTTGTGGTCGAGGCCTCGGGCGACGGCCATCTCGGTGGGCATGAGGACCATGGCGGCGGCGCCGTCGCACTTGGTCTCGAAGCCGGTGACGCGCAGGTACTGGGTGACCTTGGGGTTCATCATGGAGGTCAGGAAGGCGTCGGCGTCGGGCATGCCATTGGCAGCGGCGATCTGGTCGAAGTCGACATCGTAGAAGCCGCGCGGGTTGAGCACGGCGGCGCGACGCAGGCTTTTGGCGACGGCGTTCAGGGCGCGGTCGATGTCGTCTGCGGAGAGGCCATAGGTCCAGCGATACTCGTTGATCCAGTTGTCGAACGAGATGCCGAAGGCGGAGTCAAGCGGACGGCCGTAGGCGCGATCGTAGACCATCGGGATCGAGGGGAGCATCTCCTCGAGCGGGAAGTCGCGACGCATGTGACCGGGGGCACCAACCACGGGCAGGCTCGCGGCCAGGTCGACGGCGCCAGAGAGCACGATGTCAAACTCGCCGGAGGCGATGGCCATGGCGGCCTCCTGCATGGCGACGTAACCGGTGCAGCAGGCCTCGGAGTGATGGACCGAGCCGATGCCGCGAACGCCAAACCAGTCGGCAACCTGCATGTTGGGGGTCAGGGAGTCGCCGATCATGAAGGGGTTGGCAGAGCCATGATAGAAGTACTGGATGTCGCGCGGCTCGAGTCCGGCATCCGTGATGGCCTCGAGGGCCGCGTAGCCAAAGGCGTCACCCTCGGACATGCCCTTGGTCTCGGGATGATCCTCGAAGTTGGTGAACGGGGTGCAGCCGACGCCCACGATGGACACGCTGCGTGCGTACTTGCCTACCTTCATTGCTCATGCTCCTTCCGTCAGTGGAGACGATTTGCGTTGGATATATCTTCTTATCTTCCAATCAAAGAAAAGAGGTCTGTTCACCCGACGTTTCAGGCGAAAACGACGTATCCTCTTGTGTGTTTGCACAATGCTCAAGGAGGCATTCCATGAGGCTTGACGAACTGCTATCACGCCTACCCGAGGAGTCGGTCGCCTCGCTCTCCCTAGCCGACCCCGCCTGCGACGTCTACAACCTCTCGTTCCTCACGAACGAGGCATGCCAGCTGCCGCGCGGTGACGTGCTGTACTTCACCGACAGCGAGCTGCTGCCCAAGCAAATCCCCAGCTCCCGGCACTTCAGCTGCGTCATCGTCGACGGGGCGCCTGCCCCGGACACCCTGGCTGGCCAACCCAACGTCAACCTCTGCTGGCTGGAGCAGGGGGCGAACCTCTTCGCCTGCTACAACGCCCTGCAGTCCGCCTTCCTTGAGGACCAGCGCCTGATGGGCATCATTCGCAGGCTCCTGGCCGCGCACTTCTCCAACCAGGGCCTGCAATACCTCATCGAGGAGGCTGCGACGGCACTCGGCAACCCCATCGTCGTGGTCGACCCGACCTATCGCTACGTCGCATACCACTTGGGCGACCTTCCCGAGGACGACTCGCAGCTCGCCCAGGTCATGCGCAAGGAGATCGCCAACGAGACCGTGCTCGACGAGGCGGTCGCCTACATCCGCGACAACCACATCGACTCCGAGATAGCCCGCAACAAGGGGCCATACGAGCATCACAACGAGATCCTCGACTGCAACACCATGACGATTGCCGTCATGGTCCGCGGCGTCTGCATCGCCCATGTCATGATGATGGAGGGCGCGCACCCCTTTGGCGACCTCGACCGCGAGGCATTCGTGCGTCTCTCCCGCTTTGTGGCGCAGGAGATGCAGAAGTCGGAGGTGTGGGGTCCGACGAGCGGCGAAATGGGATCGTACTTCCTCGAGAACCTGCTGAACGACCGCTCCCCCAGCGTCGCCGTCACCAACCGTCGCATGAAGGCGCTCAACTTCCATCCCAAGGAGCTGAAGTATGTGGTGTGCCTGCACGCACCGGGAGAGGGGCTGTCGCAGGTCCAGGCGGAACACGTTGCGGGACAGCTGCGTCCGGTGCTCCACCATGCGCTGTACACGCGCCACCACCAGCACTTGGTGGCATTGCTCTCCCGTGATGCCGACGTTGGGTTCTCGCCCTCTGCCGAGCGCAAGCTGCGCGAGGTTGCCGCCCTGAACGGCCTCACGGTCGGCGTGTCGAACATCTTCACGTCCATCGTCGACACACGCAAGGCATACGAGCAGGCCCGTGCCGCCATTCGCTATGGCAACATGGCATCGCATGCCATAGCCGACGATGGGCTGTACCGGTATTGCGACTATGCCTACATGCACATGCTCGACATCACCGGACGTCGCACCGACCTGCTGTCGCTCTGCCATCCGGCACTGCTCTCGCTGCTGGAATACGACGAGGAGCACAACAGCGAGCTGCTCGAGACGCTCTTCTGCTACCTGCAGGTGGCCGGCTCGACGGCGCGCGCGGCAGAGCTGCTCAACCTGCACAAGAACACGATGCTCTATCGGCTTGGGCGCATCCGGAAGCAACTGGGTATGGACCTCACCAGTGGCGAGGAGCTGTTCATGCTCCAATTGGGCTTCAGGATCCTCATGAATACCGGACTCTTCTCCCCACGGCTTCACCTGAACCGCCGTGATCTGAGTGAATAGAGATGGACTTGCGCAGACAGGGGCTGCCCCCACAGGTGCACGCTGCGCCTGCGGGGGCAGCCCCTGTCACACGTTCGTGTCGGACGCTAGCGCTCGATGGTGAAGGTCGGGAACTTCATGTCACGATACTTGGCCATCAGCGGCTTGACCTCGTCGGCCTTCTGGAAGAAGCCGATGCGGGTCTGGATGATCTCGTTGAGGTGCTCGGCGCGCGCCTTGTCGTTGTTGCGGTCACGAATGCGCCCGTTCTCGGGATCGATGACGAGCATGGGCTTGCCGGTCTCGGGGTTGGTCCCCAGGTCGCCGCCACAGCCGCACACGGCGCACTCGTACGGGAACTCGATGCCGTCCCAGTGCGGGTCGCCGGGATAGACCAGGCTGGAGTGGCAGACGGGGCACACGCCATCGTTCGGGTCGCCCAGCCAGGTGCGCTCCTCGACCGGGGTCTGGATGGCCTTGACGATGTTCTCGCCCATCTGGTGGGCACGGTCGAGCTGCTCCTGATGCAGCAGGACGTTGCCGGGACGGCCGACGCGCTGGCTCATGAAGCGATCGACGACGGTGAGCGACATGGTGAACATGGTCGCCTGCAGGCTCTCGAGCGCGAGCGTCTGCCAGTCGTGCATGGACCCGCCGACTGCGATGAGGCCGGCAACGGTGTGCGGGTTGTGGTCCACGACGCCGATCTCCAGCAGGAAGGAGAGCTCGTAGGCCAGGAAGCGCTGCGCGAAGCGGGTGTACAGCGAGCTGGGTGTCAGGTCATAGGTGGGAACGGAGAAGATGACGCCCTCGCAGGTGTGCATCTCGGCGATGAGCGCGTCCACATCGTCCTTGTTCTTGAGGACGCAGCCGCGGTACTGCTTGGTCGGGTCCATGGCGACCTCGCCCATCTGCATGGTGCAGCCCTCGCAGCCCGTGCAGGGCAGGATGTTGTAGTCAAAGAGGTTGATCATCTCGACCTCGGCGCCTGCCGCCTGGGCCGCACTCAGGGCCTCCTTGGCCAGGATCTCGCCGTTGCCGTTCTTGCGACCTGCGCAAATGGCCATAACCTTCATGTGGGCTCCTCTCCGCGTGCCGTGCCAGTGGAGACACGGATGTCAGTGTCTCTATCGTATGGACGAGAGAGGCGCTCGACACCGTTCGGCTGCCCGAAACGCTATCGCGAAGGACGCAAATGCTTTGGTTGTTCTCACAAGCACCTGCAGGGCGTGGCACCCAGCAGGCGAGTGCTACAGCTTCTCGCCCACGCCTGAGCCCCCGTTGAAACCGTTGAGCAGGCAGTAGCCGACATCCCCGCAGAATGCCATGGCGAACAGCACGGCAAGCGTGGTGCGCCAGCGCGTCGGGAGATTCGCCACGAGGCGGCTGACGGCGGGGGCTGCCACGTACACCCCAAAGAGTCCACCGATGCCAAAGGCCATCAGGCCTGCCAGGCAGATGCGGCCGTTGACGTTGAAGAGCATGTCGGTGTAGTCCCAGTACGACGAGTTGAACATGAAGTCCAGAAGGAAGCTCGTCGCGTACTCGAGCACGGCACACAGGGCGATCGTCAGGGCGAACAGCCGCTCGGGATACTCGCGGAAGCGGTCGAGCAGCACGATGATGCCCACGCCCCCCACGCCATAGATGGGAATCCATGGCCCATACAGCGTCCCACGGTTGACCCACTCGTGCTCCTGGACGAAGTGCAGGCCCACCTCCCAAAGCCAGCCCGCAAAGCAGAAGGCGAAGAAGATGTAGACGAGGTCGATCACCGGATAGGGCAGCGGCCCCCGCATGGCGTGCACGCGGTCGAGGTTGAGGTCGCGCAGCACGTACGTGGGCTCGCCGGCCGGCTGCCCGCCGTCCTGCAGCCACACGACGGCCGGCCCGTCGAAGGCGCGCTCCACCAGCAGGTCCCGGTCCTCGTCGAGGATGCCCCGGAGCGTGAAGTAGAACTCGGCACCCAGCGCGGCCCGCAGGGGCAGCGCCATCAGGAGCCCTGCCAGCGGCAACGCCTGCAGAAGGAAGACGTGCAGGTACGAGAGCTGCGTCCAGAACATCCTCAGCTTGTACCCCTCGGTCATCCTTTTCGAGAGGCTTCGCGCCTCACGCCAGGTGATGTGCGGGTTCTCGGCAAGCAGGTAGGGCACCATCGCATACTGGTACGACTTGTAGGCGCCGCCCACGATGGTCAGCCACCACAGGAGCAGCGTCATGTGGTAGCAGACCGTCACCCACACCACATTGGCGAGCATGGAGAGGTGGAACGGCGCCAGCATGCGCCTCCAGGCAACCTTGCGGGAGAACCTGCTCTCCATCACATAGCGATGCTGTCCCACCACGGCGACGTTCTGCACGCAGAAGTGCAGGACGAGCGAGATGACCGCCGCGATGATCACGTTCGCCCACACCTCGTCGGGATTGCGCCGCATGTAGGCGGGGTTGAGCGCCAAGAGCCGTATGACCCAGGTGGCGCTCTTCGAGGCGCTGTCGAGCAGCCCTTGCACCAGACGGGAGTCGTAGGCCATCACATCTCGCGCGAAGGGCACGTTCTGGAGGTACTCGTCGAGGATCTCCACGTTGTGGGGCAGCATGACATCGGTCGTGCCTATGGCCGCGTCGGCCACGTCGAGTAAGTAGGACTGGGAGGAGTTGCTCGCACCGACGAACGAGAAGATGAAGCAGACCGACACCAGCGAGAGCCATGCGCGCCATCCGCGACGGAACGTGGTGTCCCACGCGGTCTTGCGTATGCGGCGAAAGTCCCAGGCGTCACCCATGTCGTTCCCTTCAGACGGCCAGCACTCATGCAGGCCCATTATAGGGGCAGGGGCACCTCTGCCGAAGTGCCCCTGCCCTCATGTCCCGCTTTGCGTACGAACGGTCAACTACCTAGCGGTGGATGTACTCTCCCGCCTGATAGCGCGGCGGAATGACCGGGATCTCGATCCAGGAGTCGTACTGGCCACCAGTGTGGATGACGTGGGTACCCTTGGCCTCCTCGTCCCAGGACAGCGGCTCGAACCAACCCTCGCGGATGTAGCGACCGGCGATCTGGATGCGGAAGCGCTCGCCCTTGTGGTACACGCGAGCCGTCGGGACGATGGCGATGTCGACCGGCACGACCTCGCCCTCGGACAGCTTCTGGCTGCTGGTGTTCTTCAGCACCGGACGATGGGCGCGGCTGAGCTTCCTGTCGAGCTCGCGGCGCGACACGCGGCACTTGCCCCATGCGCCGGGATGCGGCTCATCGAGGGTCAGCCACGGCACCCAGGTGCCGTCCGCGGCGGCCTTCTGGATGTTGATGAAGAGGTCCATGTCGTCCCAGCCCTCGCAGGACAGCCACAGGTGCAGCGTCATGTGGCCGGTAATCTCGGTGTCCTCGGGCAGGACCCACTCGAAGCGGACCTCCTCGTCGACGGGGTCGTACTTGGCGACAGCCTCGGTCTCGGTGGGCTCGAAGCCCGCCACGAAGGTCTGGACATGGTCGGTCTCGACGCTCTCGAGCGTCTGCGAGGCATCGAGATAGAGCTTCTTGTACTCGGTGCGCTTGATGGGCCAGGCCTTCTCGGCACGCTGCTCCTGGTAGTCCACGTCATAGCCGTCCATGACGTCGATGCGCACCTTCGGCATCATCTCCCAGCCGTTGTGGATGCCCTTGAGGTAGCGGTCGTAGAACTTGCGCAGCTCGTCGAGGTTGTAGGGGTTGTAGGTGTCGGGCCACTCGAAGTCGCGGTGGGCACGCAGCCACTTGAAGTGCGAGCGGCAGCGGTTGTACGCGTTGATGGAGCCCGGCAGATGGAAGTGCGACCAACCGGCCGTCTGGTAGACGGGCAGCTTGACCTTCTTGAAGTCGGGACGCTTGTCCTCCCAATAGGGGTTCATGTCGGGATACATCTTGGCCATGGCGACCTGGTCGTCCACGCCGTTGGGACCCGTCACCTGGGCGGCGATGAACTTGTTGAACGACAGCGCCGGCACGCCGCCCTCGAAGAAGCTCTCGCGGTACAGGTCGGTCGTGGACTCCCACGGTGCGATGCAGGCGAGGTGAGGCGGCTGCAGCGAGGCGATGCCCCACTGGTGCATGGCGACGCCGGAGTTGCCGGCCATGCCGACCTTGCCATTGGACCACGGCTGCTGGGCGACCCACTCGACGAAGTCGTAGCCGTCCTCGCGGTCCTGGTGCGTGAACATGTGGACCGAGCCCTCGGAGTGGCCGGCGCCGCGGACGTCGACGTTGGCGACGGCATAGCCGTAGTGGCACCAGTACAGCGGGTCGGGCGACTCGAACTTGGCGCACTTGGAGACCGTCTGGGGCGGCACGCCCATGATCTGCCACTCGCTCATGCCGTCACCGGGACGCTTGCCAAACCACGACCAGCTGACGATGGTCGGGCACTTGACGTCGTCGCCAGCGGGGCGATAGATGTCCGCATAGATCTTGGTGCCGTCACGCATGACGACCTCCTGGTCCTGCATGCAGACGATGCCCGGCTCGACCTCATAGGTGTGCGGGTTGAACGGCGGGCAGAAGCCCTGGCCCATGCGAGCCATGGGGTCGTCGGACTTGGCCAGGTCGACGTCGGCCTGGTTGTCGTTGGGCTGACGCGCAACGCGATAGGCGGCCATCATCTCGACGCCACCGAACTCCTCCTTGTGCAGGAAGATGTAGCCCTCGGTGTCGGGGTCCCAATAGATGGGGACCTCATCCTCGTCGAAGGTTGCCAGCTCGCCGGTCATCTGCACCAGGTCGGAGAGCTTCTTGTCGGTTACGGGAATCCAATCCTCGGGAATGCGAGGTTCGAGCATCTGATCACATCCTCTCGTCTGTGCGATAGCACCGAGACGCCCGGGTGCCTCGCACGCCTGCCAAGGGACTCATGCGGGAGCTACTCGTCAAGCAGGTCCGCAACGAAGTCGACTGCCTCGCCGAAGGTGGCGCAGCGACGGAACTTCATGTAGGGAACCTCGATGTCCAGCTCGTCCTCGAGGTACGTGGTGATCTGGGACACCTGCACGGACTTGATGCCCAGGTCCTCGAACTTGGTATCCAGGCTGAACTCGTCGGCATCCTTGCCAAAGAGCTGGCTTGCGCGCTCGCACAAAGCGTCAAATACTTCCTGGCGATCCTCATCCATCTTGCTCTCCTCTCGTCTGGAGGGCGTAGCCCCCACCCTGCTAACCATGTATCCAGTTTCCCGTCTCGGGTGTCCGCGAACAATGGATGGGGATTCAAAGCAACCCGGCACTCGAAAGCGGCGCCTTGTGCAATCGTCCATCAACCATTCGTCGGCGCACCGACCACCAGCGCAACGTGCGTCAACGCGTGAAACTGCCTTGCAGGAACAGGGCGCGAAACGAGCCCGAGGCCGCACTTTCCGTCCAATCTGCCCGGCATGCCCCATGAGGCGCGAAGAGCAGGCGTATGCTGTAGCCAACAGAGGGGACGACATGAAAGGGAACGTCAATGGCAGACCGCATCATCACCATCGGATTCATCGGCAATGGCAAGGGTTCCAACCGCTACCACATGCCCTTCTCGCTGGCCCTGCCCGAGAAGTTCCGCATCAAGACCGTGTATGCCCGCCATCTGGGCGGTCCGTGGCCCGAGGTGCCGGGCGTCGAGTACACCACCGACCTCGAGTCCATGCTCTCCGACCCCGAGATCGACGTCATCGAGGTCAGCACCCCGCACAGCACCCACTACTCCCTGACCAAGCAGGCGCTCGAGGCCGGCAAGCACGTCGTCTGCGACAAGGCCTTCGTCGGCACCGTCGCCGAGGCGGAGGAGCTCTACGCACTGGCCGAGGCCAAGGGCGTGACCGTCCAGTGCTACCAGAACCGCCGCTTCGACTCCGACCTCCTCACCGCAAGGAAGGTCATGGAGTCCGGCAAGCTCGGCGACGTCTTCGAGATCGTGACCCACTACGACTACTGGCGCGAGGAGTACCTGCGCTACGCCAAGGAGGGCGCCTACGACCGCCTGATGGGCATCTGCTACGGTCATGCGTGCCACAGCGTCGACCAGCTGATCAGCTGGCTGGGCGTTCCCGACCGCTGGCACGTCGAGACGCGCCAGCTCTATGGCGAGGGCCATCCCGAGACCTTCTACGACTTCGACCTCTACTACGACGAGCTGGGCATCAAGGCCACGGCGGCATCCAACTACCATGCCGCCATCCAGCGCCCGAGCTTCGAGGTCTATGGCACCCGCGGCACCTTCATCAAGGTGGAGAAGGACCAGCAGGAGCGCGACCTGAAGAAGTTCTACCTGCCCGCCGGCCACCCCGACTTCGGCCTGGACACGCCCGAGCAGTGGGGCACCCTCCGCTACTACGACGAGGCGGGCGCCATGCACGAGGAGCGCGTCGAGACCGTGCGCAGCACCTACAGCGGCTTCTACGAGGCGCTCTACGAGACCGTCGCGAACGGCGCCCCGCAGCTCGTGAAGCCCGAGGAGACCATCGCACAGCTGCGCATCCTCGAGGAGGCGACCGAGAGCCTGAAGTAGCGTCAGCCGCGCGGCAGCGAGAGGCAACCGTCACCCGGCGCACGCCCCGAATTGTCGGGCGGGCGCCGGGCCTTTTCTTTGGATTGCCGTCGCGGACCTACAGGTGCGGGACGAGGCCGATGCGGGCGCAGAGGTCTCCCAGCTCCTCGCGAGCGGCACGAACCTCGACTGGCACGTCCACGTGCACGAGGAAGTCCCGGCCCTTTGGGCCGTATCCCAGCGCATCGTCATTCAGGCGATCGACGTCACCGAGCAGCAGGAAGAGGTACGTCTCCAGGTCCCAGATCCCCCGTGGGGCGCGCACATACTCCAGCCGGCCATCGACGCATCCCAGCTCGGCATGGTAGAAGGCCCACTCGACGACCTGCGTGCCCCCATAGCGTGGCCGATCGGCGACCTGCCGAGCCCACGTTGCACCCATGCGCCGCTGCATGGCCTCGTCCTGGCTGAGGATGACGCTGTGCGGTGGCTCCTGAGAGTCCAGCAGGTCGAGCAGGTAGGTGATGTTGTTGCCACAGTTGGTCGAATGGGTCTCCAGCAGGTCGGGCACCAGACCATGGCGCTGGCGCAGGAGTGCGGCCAGCATCTCCGCCTCGCTTGCCGATCCCGGTGCCGGAGGTGCGCAGATCGCATCGTCCCACTGCCCGAGCTCCCGCCCCATGGCCTCGTCCAGCCAATAGGTGGCGCGCCCACGTCCGCCCACGATGGCGTAGCGCCGGGCCACACCCGCGCGCATCGCGTTGGCAAGGGCGTCCACCAGCCCGACCACGCCCCCACCAAAGAGCACGAACCAGTCCGCTTGGCCGTCGGCAAGGCCGGCCTCCGCACGCAGGGCGTCACGCGTGAGCGCACTCACGTCACGCTTGCCCAGCCAAGCCGCCAGCTCATTGGCATCGTGCGCCGCCCGTTCGATATCACGCGTATCCATCGTGCCCTCCCTGCAACAAAAACCGGACACGTCATCGCACGTCCGATCCAGCATATACGACTGGCCCTCACCGACGCTGCGACAGGTTGGTCCATTTGGCACTGGGACGCACGCCCTAGCGGTTGACGCTGGCCATGCGGAAATAGGTGTAATGCATGTCCTTGGCCGCCACGCTCATCGCATGGACGTTCTCGGGGCGCGACCCTCCCGAGAACCCGCCGTCGCCGATGCAGAGGATGTCCGCTCCGGTCTGCTTCATCATCAGGGTCACCTCGCGGACCGTCGCCTCGTCGGCGCACTCCACCGAGCTGTCGAGGAAGCACATCGCCAGCGTCCCCGGCTTATAGGAGTGCGCGAAGGTCACCAGGTTGCGGATGCCCTCCACCGTGATGCCACTGCGCGTGCCCGGCGCGGGCAGGTCGATGCAGTCGGCCCCAGCATCGATGAACTCGGCGATGAGGGCCCGGTCGTCGCGTCCCTGGGCCGCCGCCAGCGGGTCACCCAGCACAGGCTCGGTGATGCCGTCCTCCCACTTGCCGGCCCAGAGGAACACGCGGTCGCCGAACTCGTCCTTGATGCGCCTGGTGGCGGCGATCGTGTCGGCGATGCGGGTGCCGCATCCGGGATTTCCTCCCAGCACGATGAAGTCGACGCCCCACTCGATGCAGGTCGCCACATGCTCCGGCGTCGCCAGCATCCCGTCGAGCGAGTAGGTCTTCTCCGCCTGGGTCCCCGCTCCCGGGCACCCCAGGTACACGCCGATGGGACGGCGGCACAGTGCCTTGAGCTCCTGGTAGGACATGCCACAGAGACCGGGGTTGTCCGTCACGTCGTCCAGGTTGATGGTGTTGAGCATCACCATGTCGGCACCGAAGGCGAACATGAGCTCGCTGTTGGTCACCCCACGCACCAGGCCCGGGCTGGCAAACAGCAGGTGCTGGCCGCAGATGACACGGCCTTCGGACTTTCTGATGGACTCCTTGAGGTCCATGGGGCCCATCCCAAGGATCTCGGATCCTGTCGCGTTGATGAGACGTGTGACGGCCATGGCCTGCTTCCTCTCGATCGGACGGACGGCTGGGATGGTTCCTGTCGTAGGTAGGGGTTCCTCACGGAGGTGGACAGGTTGCCACCCGCCTCCTCGCCGGTGATCTCGTGGGTCGTCACGATACCCGAGCTGTAGTAGCTGAAGGCGAGGAAGTCCACCTTGCCCGCCGCGAGCGTGGCAGCGTCCTCGTCGGAGACCACCAGGTCCGTCACGTGGTGCGCGGCACGGGTGCGCGCCGCCCAGCCGGGATAGCGCCCCTTGACCATGGTGTCGGCGCAGTAGAGGAAGCGGTCCTGGATGGCACGCTGGTTGGCCAGCTCGTCGGCCGGGTCGCAGGTGTAGGCGTAGGACTGCTGGCCGGCCACCATCGCACCGACCTTGATGTCGGGGTCGACCTCGTGGGCTGCGACCACGCTCTTGGCGCTGGCGACCATCTGGTTGTGGACCTCGGCCACACGGCGCGGGTTCTCTGGGTCGAAGAGCAGGATGACGTTGATCTCGTTGAAGGTCAGCCACTTATCCACGAGACCCTTGTACTCGGTGAAGCACGTGCGCGCGAAGGCCACAAACTCGTCGATCATCGCAGGATTGTCCCACCCACCGTAGGTCAGCTCGAAGTAGGTGGGCTCGTCGTACTTGTAGAGGGTGATGACCGGGTCCATGCCCAGCTCGCGGGCATAGGCGAACACCTGCCGGTAGAACTCCACGCCCTCAGCGTTGACGCCACCCGCGACACCGTGCGCGTAGATGCGACTCCACGCCACCGTCGTGTTGAAGGTGGTGAAGCCCATCTCCGCGAAGAGGTCGAGGTCCTCGCGCCAACGGTGGTAGAAGTCGCTGGCCTCGTGGTTGGTGTAGTCGATGTCGTCGAACAACACGTACTCGGCACCTTCGGGCAGTCGGTCGAACTGGTGCATCTGCCCGCGCGTGCCATCGGCGTTGCGGTAGTAGACCGGCCTCAGCCCAATGCCCGTGTCGGGGCCGGCGTAGTCGATCTGGACCGGGCTCTTGCCACCCTCGTCCCAGCCTCCCTCAATCTGCTCGGCACTGATGGATCCGCCCCACAGGAACTTGCTCGGAAATGCCATGGCCCTCTCCTCGGATGGTTAGTTAACCGTTTATGTTCCCATCCTAGCATGCCTCGCCATGGCTCCGTGAAACTCGCTTTCCATCTGGAGCCGTGATTTCCCCTCAGGAACGGCACTCGTTTTCATGGACGGTTCGCAGGCGCGTCGCACCCGTCCGCAGGCATGGGTCCCGATGTCCGCAGGCTCTAATCCAGCGCCGCGGCAAGCAGGGCATCCACGTCGGCACCAATCATGTCGACACTCCACGCGATGACCGAATCGGGTTGCGCGACGCCCCAGAACCTCGTCGCCAGCGTGCGCACATAGCCCCATGCATGGTCGTCGAGCGGGTCGACCTGCGGCCCTCCGGCAGTGCTCACGAAGGTCAGGCGCTGGGCGTGGCAGAGGCTGACGTAGGCTCCCGTCGCATCGATGTCGAAGGTGACCCCCTGCGAACAGACCAGCTCGAGATAGTCGTGCAGCAGCGCCGGGATGCCGTAGTTCCACATCGGCGCCGCGATCAGCACCTCGTCCGCCTGCGCAAACTGCTTCGCGTAGTCGAACATGGGGTGCTCGAAGTCATGCGCAGCGACACCCCTGTTGTAGTCGTCGATGCGGTTGGGCCCGGCAGCCCCCAGGGGGCGTACGTCCTGTCGCGCCAGGGACAGCTCCACGACATCGCCGGGGTAGGCACGGCGTTCCAACCACATGCGCGCCAGACGGTCGGTGCGCGATCCATCCCTCAGGCAGGCATTCACGAACAACAGCGTCATGTCAATCTCCTTTCACGCGTTCCCCTGTCCACGCTCGGATTCGATTGGCACCAGGGGAAACCCCCGGACCTCCCCGTGCGACGCATCTCACAGCCACAGGCGCATGGCGCGGTGCTTCTCATGGGCGTTGCGGAAGCCCAGCGTGCGGTAGAGCGGGTATCCATCCTCGGTGGCGTTCAGCTCCAGCAGGTCCAGATGGCGCAGGCGCGCATCCTCTATCAGGGCCTCCATCACCCTGCTCGCCAAGCCGCGGCGCCGCCAGTCGGGGTGAGTGTAGACGTTGAAGAGCGTGCCCGTGCGCCCGTGCAGGAAGCGGGGGCTGGGCGGCTTCTCTATCAGCAGGAGCCAGGCGCAGCTGACGATGCCCGCCTCGTCGTCGCGCGCGACGAAGACCATCAGGCCGGTCCCCAGATGCCAGCGCAGGTAGGGGGCGATCTCGTGCACCAGCTTCTCCTCCTGCTCGCTGGTCAGCTCGCCAAAGTCCTCCGAGAGGTACTCCAGTCGCAGCCGCACCAGCTCTCCGATGTCGGCGACCGTCGCCTGTCCTATGCTGATTGCCATACGCCTTGCCCTTCCGCCGCCTCTCCCGACCCGCACCCCCGTCGCCCGATGCCCGCCGGAACCCATCCCTGTCAGTCACCTTCCATTATGCCTGACGGGAAAACCCCTCCCTCATCCTTCCCCATTCGTTAACCGTGGGCGAGACTCGAGCATGTGCGATGTGCGGCACCGTCACCGGGCGTCGTCCGTATGCAGACTCCATGCAGCCCCCTCGCGTGCCCGGGACCTCGCCTATCATTTTTGTGAGATGCCGCACCCACGGGAAAGGAACCCCAGCATGGCCATGAAGAGGCTTGCCATCGGCAACGACCACACCGCCGTCGACATGAAGAACGAGATTCTCGCCTATCTGCAGGAGAAGGGCTACGAGGTCGTCAACGTCGGCACCGACAGCCCCGACAGCTTCAACTACCCCATCTCCGGCTACAAGGTGGCGCGCATGGTTGCCGACGGCGAGGTCGACGGCGGCATCCTCATCTGCGGCACCGGCGTGGGCATCTCCCTCTCCGCGAACAAGGTCCAGGGCCCCGCCAGCACAACGACACCAACTGCGTGGCCTTCGGCGCCCGCGTCGTCGGCATCGAGACCGCCAAGGACATCGTCGACGCGTGGCTCGGCGCCGAGTTCGAGGGCGGCCGCCACCAGGCGCGCGTGGACATGATCGGCGAGATCGAGCAGACGCAGGCACTGAGGGCCGCACAGGAGTAGCCCCCATCGCCATCGCCCAGGCCAGCCGGAACCCACGTCGAGACTCTGGCTGGCCTTTCTCGTCTTGATGGGAACCGCATGATCAAGCTCATCCTCTCCGACATGGACGAGACGCTGATATCCTACGGGATGTCTCGCATCAGTCCCCGCACCATCGCTGCCATCCATGCGTGCCAGGCGGAGGGCCTGGTGTTTGGCCCCGCAACGGGACGCAACCCCTTGGAGGTCGCCGACTTCCTGTGCAACGACGCCCGCTGCTACCAGACGGGAATCATGGTCAACGGCCAGCAGGTCTTCCTGGAGGGTCGCCTGGTGCGCGAGGTCGCCATCGACGCCGCGCTGCTGGCCCGACTGGCGGACAGGCTTCGCGGCAGACGCGGTTGCGCACTGCTCACCTATCGGGCCGACGGAGTCGCCGAATGGTTCGGGGGCAGTCGGAAGGAGCTCGAGCCCATCATCGACAATGCGACGCGCCAGGGCGACCGGCGGGTCGATGCGCCAGCGGACCACCCGGCCGTCAAGGTGGGCATCATCGCAAACATCGCACGCGAGGAGGAGCTGGCCCTGCGGCAGGAGCTGGTCGAGGCCTTCCCCGAACTCGACTTCCCCAACACGGTACCCACCTGGTTCGACGTCGTGCCCCATGGCCTGAGCAAGGCGGATGGCATCGAGATTCTGCAGCACGAGATGGGCATTGGGAGCGATGAGATCTGCGTCTTCGGGGACGCGTCGAACGACCTGGAGATGTTCTCGCGCGTGCACCATTCCTGTGCCGTCGCCAACGCGACGCCCGAGGCCGCGGCCGCTGCGCGGTGGCATGTCGGCGCCGCCGCCGAGGATGGCGTTGCCATCGCCCTCGAGCAGATTGCCGAGGCTGCTCGCCAGACCCGCCTGACCGGCATCGAGGTCGTACCGGCCTTCATGCGGTGAGCAGCCGAGCGGCCTGGCCCCATCGCGATACGGCGTTGTCTGCGTTTCGCTCGACACAGATTTCGCCGCTACGCAGAGAACACCCTAGTCTGCGCAACGTAAAGCGCAGACTACAGATGCTGGCATTAAACAGCCCCCGAAAGCGCAGACAACTGCCCGTTCATCGCACGAGCGGGCGAAAAAAGCGCAGACAACTTCGCGGCTACTCGAACGCCACCAGCTCGGCATCATCGATCCGGATGTCCGTCGCAAAGAAGGCCGCCAAGGCACGCATCAGGTACTCGGCATCCTGGGATCCCGCGGTCTCGTAGCTCGAGTGCATCGCCAGCTGGGCCAGCCCTATGTCCACCGAGAGCACGCTGACCTGGCAGCTCGACTTGTTGCCCAGCGTCGATCCCCCTGCCGAGTCGCTCCGGTTGGCAAAGGTCTGGACCGGTACGCCCGCATCGTTGCAGACAGCCGTGAAGATGGCCCTTCCCAGCGCGTCGGTGGTGTACTTCTGGCTCGCCGCCTCCTTTACCAGGACGCCCCCGTTCAGTCGCCCGCAGTTCCTCGCGTCGTAGAGCTCGGGGTGGTTGGGATGGACGGCGTGTCCGTTGTCGCAGCTGACCATCATCGAGGCTGCCAGCGCGCGCAGATAGTCCTCCTGCGCATAGCCCAGGGCCGCATTGGCACGCACCAGCACGTCATGCAGGAAGGTTGACATCGCGCCCTGCCTGGTGCCGGAGCCCACCTCCTCGGTGTCGAAGCAGGCGAACACCGTGATGCACGTCGGGTTGTCCGACTGGACGAACGCCCGCGATGCCGGGAAGGTGCATTGCAGGTCGTCCAGCTTGGGGGCGGAGACGAACTCGTCGGCCCAGCCCCAGATGCGCGGCGCGGCCCGATTGCAGAGATAGAGGTCCTTCCCCAGCAGCTGACTTGCCTCGACGCCCGCCAGGTGGGCCACCATCTCGTCGAACGCACCCATCCTCAGGGACCCTGCGGAGAAGATCGGGCACAGGTCCACCTGATGGTTGTAGGGAAATCCCTTGTTGGCATCGCGACGCTGGTGGATGGCGACGTTGGGAATCAGCGCGACGTCACGGTCGCTGGCCACCAGGCGACTCTCGATGCGACCGTCCCCGCGACGCACCAGCACCCGTCCGGCAACACCCAGCGGCCGGTCCAGCCAGCTGGCGTCCAGCATGCCGCCATACCCCTCCACGTTCAGCCTCAGCATCTCGCCCGGCCCCTCGAGCTCGGGAACCTGCTTGACCTTGAAGGTCGGCGAGTCGGGATGGGACGCGGCCATCTGCAGGTGATAGCCCTCCTCCGGCAGGTCCCGCCCCACCTTGAAGGCGATGATGCTGGAGTCGTTGCGCGTGACATAGTAGCTGCCACCACGCCTCAGCTGCCAGGCGTCGCGCTCGCGCAGACGGGTGAGCCCCGCCTCGTCGAGGGCCTTTGCCAGGTTTGCCACCACGTGGAACACGCTGGGGCTGGCCTCTATGAACGAGCAGAGCTCGCGCGAGAGGTCGATACCGCTCGTCGTCATGGATGCGCTCCTTGCTAGCGCATGCGTCCGAACTTGGGGCGCAGGATCGGATAGAGAGAGTGCCAGGTGTCGTAGCGCTCCTGGTAAAGCGAGACGGTCCACCGGTCGGGCTCGATGAGGTCCGCGGTCTTGACCAGGGCGTGCGAGCAACTGCGAACGTCGGGCCAGGCCCCACAGGACACGGCCGCCAGCATGGCCGCGCCAAAGCTCGTGACGTCAGGCACCTTGGTCGTGATCAGGGGTATGCCCAGCACGTTGGCAAAGATCCGCTTCCACAGGGGCGTGACGGTCGTGCCGCTGATGGTCGAGCCCTTCACCTGGACGTCCTCGGAGCGCGCGATGTCCAGGCAGTCGCGCATGGCAAAGGCGACGCCCTCCAGCACCGCCTGGGTCATGTCCTCGCGCGAGGTGTGCAGGTGCATGCCGATGAATGCACCGCGTGCGTTGGGGTCGTTGTAAGGACTGCGCTCGCCCATCAGGTACGGCAGGAAGAACACGTTGTTGTGGCCGAAGCTCTTGGGGTCGATGCGAGCCTGCTCGCCGGCATAGTCGCGGCTCTTGAGCACGTCGTTCATCCACCAGCGGTTGCTGGCCGAGGCCGAGAGCATGCAGCCGAGGAAGTGGTAGCTGCCATCCGCATGGGCGAAGCTGTGCAGGGCGTTGTGCTCGTCGACGGCGAAGTTGTCGTTGCTGACCAGGATGGTGCCCGAGGTGCCGATGCGGATGTTGCAGCGACCGGTGCCCACCGTGTCGGTGCCGACGGCGGCGGCCGCATTGTTGCTGGCACCCGCGCAGACGATGACTTCGGCCGGCAGCCCCAGCTCCTGCGCCACCGACGGCAGCAGCGTGCCCACCGGCTGGTAGCTCTCGTAGACCTCCGGCATCTGGAGCTCGCGCAGGCCGCAGATGGAGAGCATCTCCCGCGACCAACGGCGCATGCGGACGTCGAACAGCAGCGTGCCCGATGCGTCGGAGCAGTCGGTGGAATGGACGCCCGTCAGGCGGTAGTTGATGTAATCCTTGGGCAGCATGACCTTGTCGATGCGGGAGAAGGTCTGGGGCTCCTCCTCGCGCAGCCAGAGCAGCTTCGGCGCGGTGAAGCCCGCATACGACACGTTTCCCGTCTTGGCCGAGAGCCACCTGCGTCCCACCTCGTTGTTGAGGTAGTCGCTCTGGAACTGGGCGCGGCTGTCGTTCCAGAGGATGGCGGGGCAGACCGGCTTGTCCTCGGCATCGAGCGCGACCAGCGCGTGCATCTGACCGGCGACGCCGATGCCCTTGACCTGGGAGGTGTCATAGCCACGGATCAGCTCGCCGATGCCCATGCGCACGGCAGCCCACCACACCGACGGGTCCTGCTCGCACCAGCCGGGCTGTGGGAAGTAGAGCGGATAGGCCTTGGCGATGGTGCGGCGCACGTCCCCCTGCTCGTCCATCAGCATGAGGATCGTTGTCGTGGTGCCCAAGTCGACGCCTATGAACAGCATGCGCATCCTTTCGCAGGGGTTGCAAGGGCACGGCCGGTCGAATGCCCGAGGAGTCATAGCTAGTATCGCACCTCTTGCCCTCGAACGTACCAAGAGTTTTATGCCCCGCATGGGACACCAATGGTCGGCCATGCGCCAGGTACCCCGACCCCTCGCCTGCATGCCCATCCATCGACCGCGTCCCCTCGCCGCCGACGGCGGGGAGTACACTCTACGTGACATGGCCACCTCGCGAACAGGGAGCAAACGATGTTGACGACCCTTCCCTTCGGCCCCACTCCCCAAGGCACCGATGCCACCCTCTACCTGCTGGGAAACGATGCGGGAATGCTGGTGGGCGTCACCGACCTTGGCGCCAACATCGTCTGCTGCCGCGTGCCCGACGGACGCGGAAGCTTTCCCGACGTGCTGCTGGGGCACTCTGGGGCTCCCGGCTACATCGGTGACGGATGCTACCTGGGCGCCATCGTCGGACGCAACGCGAACCGCATCGCGGGAGCCTCCTTCGAGGTGGGTGGGTCGACCTACCGCCTGGCCGCCAACAATGGCCCCAACAATTTGCACAGCGGTCCCCACAAGTGGTCCGAGCGACTCTGGCAGGTCGCCGGATCGGACGACCGCTCCGTCACCTTCGTGCTGACCAGCCGCAAGGGGGACCAGGGCTATCCGGGGCAAGTTCAGGTGCACGTCACCTACCGCCTCTCCCCCGACAACCGCCTGACCGTCGCCTATCATGCCCTACCCTCGGAGGCGACCATCGTCAACCTCACCTGCCATGCCTACTGGAACCTGAACGGCCACGCCGCAGGCGATGTCCTCGGCCACACCCTGCGGATTGCGGCGCAATCCTACACCCCCATGGACGGGCAGATCCCCACCGGCGAGATTGCCCGCGTCGAGGGAACCCCCTACGACTTCCGGACCGCACGACGCGTCGACGCCTGCCTCGACCAGTTGCCCTCTGGCTATGACGACAACTTCTGTCTGGACAACGGTGGCAGGGTCTGCGAGGTCGCACGGCTGGTGGGCGACCAGACTGGCATATGGATGGGCGTCTCGACCGACGCCCCCGGCATGCAGGTCTACACCGCAGACTACTTCGACGTGCCACGGGCCAAGGACGGCATCCACTATGGCGCCTTTGCCGGCATCGCGCTGGAGACCCAGCACTACCCCGACGCCATCCACCACAAGAACTTCCCCCAGCCGGTCTATACGCCCAACCGCCCGTTCAAGAGCACGACCGTCTTCTCGTTCGGGACGAGCGAGGTCTAGTTCGAACACCTGAGGCCCACGCACCAGCCGGGCGAGGGGAGGCCCGCCGCCCTGCGGGCACCTATGAGGGCGGCACGCCAGGAGCGGTGCGGCGGGAGCGAGGACTTAGCGAGCGAAGCGAGCGGTTCCGCAGCTGCCGCGCCGCGAGGGGCGGGCGTCCTTGCCCGAGGGGTGCCCGCAGAGCGGCGGGCCTCCCCTCGCCCGGCTGGTGCGCTCCCAGCTGCGACACCATCTGTAAACCCTGCACAAATGCCGTGCCTCGTGCATAATGGGTAGGCAATCCCGACACGAGACGAGGACGCATCATGGCCATCACCCTTGAGGAGGTCGCCGAGACACTCAGCATGGTCTCGCAGCAGAACCTCGACCTGCGCACCATCACCATGGGCATCTCCCTGTACGCCTGTGCGGACGAGGACCTGGGTCGCATGTGCACCAAGGTATACGACCGCATCACCACCAAAGCCGAGCACCTCGTCGAGGTGGCCGACGACCTGCAGCGGGAGTACGGCATCCCCATTGCCAACAAGCGCGTCTCGGTGACCCCCATCGCGCAGATTGCCGCCGCCTGTCCCGACGAGGACCTGACACCCCTGGCCCTGACGCTTGACCGAGCGGCCGAGACGTTGGGCATCGACTTCCTCGGTGGCTTCTCCGCGCTCGTCCAGAAGGGCATGGGCAGCGCAGACAGGCGCCTCATCGCCTCGATACCCCAAGCACTGGCCACGACGGAGCGCGTCTGCTCCAGCGTCAACGTCGCCTCCACGCGCGCAGGCATCAACATGGACGCGGTCATGCTGATGGCCGACACCATCGTCGAGACGGCGCGTGCCACTACCGCACGCGACTGCTGCGGTGCCGCCAAGCTGGTGGTCTTCGCCAACATGGTCGAGGACTCGCCCTTCATGGCCGGCGCCATCCATGGCAGCGGCGAGGCGGATGCCGTCATCAACGTCGGCGTCAGTGGGCCGGGCGTCATGGCGGCCGCCCTGCGCCAGCTGCCCCGGAACGCCAGCCTCATGGACGTCGCCGAGAAGATCAAGGAGACCGCCTTCAAGATCACCCGTGCCGGCGAGCTGATGAGCCGACAGGCCAGCGCACGCCTCGGCGTGGAGAAGGGCATCGTCGACCTGTCGCTGGCCCCCACCCCCGCTGCGGGCGACTCGGTGGCGGAGATCCTCGAGATCATCGGCGTGGGCCGCACGGGCGGTCCCGGCACCACGTGCGCGCTTGCCCTGCTCAACGATGCCGTCAAGAAGGGCGGCGTCATGGCCAGCTCCAGCGTGGGCGGCCTGTCGGGCGCCTTCATCCCCGTCTCCGAGGACGCGGGCATGATCCGCGCCACCGAGGAAGGCGCGCTGACGCTCGAGAAGCTCGAGGCCATGACCAGCGTCTGCTCGGTCGGCCTGGACATGATCGCGGTGCCGGGCGACACGACGGCCGAGACCATCGCCGGCCTCATCGCCGACGAGATGGCCATCGGCGTCATCAACACCAAGACCACCGCCGTGCGCGTCATTCCCGCCATCGGACACGAGGTGGGTGACACCCTGGTCTTTGGCGGCCTGCTGGGCACTGCGCCGGTCATGCCCATCAGTCCCTTTGCGGGAACCGTCCTCGCCCATCGTGGGGGTCGCTTCCCCGCCCCACTCAACTCGCTGAAGAACTGACGTGCGCCGCCCCTTCTTCCCCGCATACTTCCTGGAGGTCAGCCTCACCTGGGCGTTGGTGGTCATGCCGCTCGCCTGCGGCGCGACGATGCTGAGTTCGGCCGAGACGCCCGACGTCGGGCAGACGATGGTGTCGACCATCACCAGGGCGATTCCGTTTGGGACGTTTCCCCTCCCCGACATCGGCGAGAAGGAGGAACCGGAGGAGACTCCGCTGGAGGTGGAGCCTCCCGCCATCGTGCCCGCGACCCAGACCATCAGCGACAAGGGCCTGAGGCATGACGTCGTGGTCAAGGGCTCGACGCTCACGGGGAAGTCCCTCAAGAAGAGACTGCGCGTCTTCCAGGGCGTGGTGTCGCAATGGGAGGCCACCGGCCACAGCATAGGCGTCGTCATCGTCGACATGGGCAGCGGTGCCTCGGTGAGCTATGGCGCAGACGACGTCTTCTACGCGGCGAGCAGCGTCAAGGGTCCCTACATCATCTCGGTCTACGAGACCATGGTCGACACGGGCCTCGTCTCCGTCGACGAGATATACGGCCTGGTCGAGCCCACGATCGTCTATTCGGACAACGATGCATACCGTGCCTTGCGCGACCTGTGCGGCAGCCAGGTGTTTGCGGATTGGTGCGTCGACTGCGGTGCCGTCGAGCCGGGCAGCGAGAGCTATGAGCTCGTCCTCGACCGCTACTTCCCGTCCGTGACCACCAACCAGCTGGCCACGATGTGGGAGCATGCGTTCCTCTATTTCGAGGGAGGAAGCGACGGCGCCACCCAGCTGGCCGAGCTCTTCCAGCAGCGCGAGGAGTCGCCCATCCGCGCGGGCATAGAGGATGCGAGCCTGACCATCACCAAGGCGGGCTGGTATCCCGAGGAGGACGGTTACGCCGAGCCGGCGACCGTCGATGCGGGGCTGGTGTTCGAGGGCGACCATGGGTACGTGGTGGCCATCATGACCGATGCGCCTGCCGACCTGGACCGTCTGGCAGCGCTGGTCCCCGCCATCTACACCGCACGTGACACCCTGCAGTAGCCCCCTCAGGAGACCTCGCAGCCAGTTGCACCGCCCTGTGTCAGGCTATCCGAGGAAGCGGACCTCCGGCTCGAGGCGCACGCCGAACTGGCGCTCGACCTCGTCCTGGACATGCTCGATCACCGCATGCACGTCGGCAGCCGTGGCACCACCCATGTTGACCACAAACCCTGCGTGCTTCTTCGAGACCGCGGCGCCACCCACCTGGTAGCCCTGAAGTCCGGCGTCCATGATCAGCTTGCCGGCAAAGTAGCCCTCGGGGCGCTTGAAGGTCGAGCCGGCGCTGGGCATGTCCAGCGGCTGCTTGCTCTCGCGCTTGTGGGTGAGGTCGTCCATGCGCGCACGGATGGTGTCGGGATTGCCCTTGCGCAGGGCAAACGTCGCGGTCAGCACCACCAGGCCATCATCGCGGATGCGGCTGGCGCGATAGCCTAGGGCAAGGTCCTCGACGCCGATGGTCTCGACCGACCCGTCGGGCATGATGGCCCGGACGCATTTCAGGACGTCGGCGATGCACCCGTCATAGGCGCCAGCGTTCATGAAGCAGGCGCCACCGATGGTGCCCGGGATGCCGCAGGCAAACTCGAGGCCCGTCAGGCCCAGCTCACAGGCCATTTCGGAGGCCTCGCGCAGGCTCACGCCCGCCTGGCAGCAGATCTCGTCGCCGTCGATGGTCACGTTGGTGAACCCATCGGCCAGCCCGATGATCACGCCGCGATAGCCCTCGTCGGACACGAGCAGGTCCGACCCGTTGCCCAGCACGAAGTATTCGACCTGGGCATCGCGGCAGGCGGCGATGACCTCCCGCACCTCGTCGGTCGATTCGGGAACCACGTACACGTCGGCAGGACCACCGATCTCGAAGGTGGTGTGGTCGGAGAGGGGCTCGTCCAGCTCGACGTTGTCCTCGCCCACGATCTGGCGCAGCCGCCAGATCAGCTCCTCGCGTTCTCGACCGTCCCCTGTCATATGGCGTTCACGCTCCCTTTCTCGGATGGGTGTGGCTCCCCAGTATAGGGCAGCACACTCGGGCGCGGTAGGACGAGCCCCCGTATGGGCGAGACCAACACGATGGGAGCGCAGACGTGCCAAGGGTTCCCCGGTGGCCGGAACGGCTGGCGTTTGCGGTTCCGTGGGCCAGCGTGGCAGGGGACACGGGTGGCATCCGCACCCTTGCGCAGACTTGCGGTTACCCAAAGGTAACTACTTGCACGCCTGCCCTGCCTGGCATATGCTCTTTGCGTATTCGGTTTCAGGGCGGGGTGAGATTCCCCACTGGCGGTGTGAGGCAGTGCGCCTCGAGCCCGCGAACCGCACAGGCGGCCGATCTGGTGAGAGTCCAGAGCCAACGGTGAAGGAGCGGGCAGCTCCACAGTCCGGATGGGAGAAACGGAGGCGCCATCATGGCCACCATTTCCAACGCATCGCGTCACGACACGCACGCCACCACCGCGCAGGGTTCCGGCTGGAGCACCAAGCGCATCGCGGTCACCGCGCTCTTCTGCGCCGTCGCCGCCATCGCCACGCTGTTCCTCGAGTTCCCGATCCTTCCTGGCGTCACCTTCCTGAAGTACGACCCATCGGCCATCGTCGCGCTGGTCGCAGGCTTCGCCTTCGGCCCGGCAACCGGTGCCGTCGTCTCCATCCTGCCCTACCTGGTGCACCTGGCCACCCAGAGCGGCCTGTACGGGGCGTTCATGGCCATCGTCGCCACGCTCTCGCTCGTGCTGCCCGCCTCGCTCGTCTACCAGCGCATGACGTCCTTCCGCGGTGCCATCGTCGGCATGGTGGTGGGAGCCGTCGTGTGCCTGGCCTGCTGCATCGCAGCGAACATCGTGGTCACGCCCCTGTACATGGGCGCCCCCACCGAGGCGGTCATCGCCATGATCGTCCCCACGCTGCTGCCCTTCAACGTCATCAAGATCGCCATCAACTGCATCGTGACGGCACTGGTCTACAAGCCCCTCTCCAAGGCCCTCCAGGACTAGGGCCGCAAAGACGCCATGGCAGACCCCCTTCTCTCGCTTTCGAACGTGACGCTGCGCTACGAGCATGGCGTCACCGCCTTGGACGACGTGTCCCTGCAGGTGGCAGAGGGCGAGAGGGTCTGCGTCCTGGGATCCAACGGGTCGGGCAAGTCCACCCTGGCATCGGTGCTGTGCGGCCTGCTGGCCCCCGACGAGGGTTCCGTCAGCCTGGTTGGCGAGCGGGTCTGCGATGCGTCGGGCATCGACTTCGACGCCTATCGCCGCGCCCGTCGCCAGATCGGCCTCGTCTTCCAGAACCCCGACGACCAGATCGTCACCTCGGTCGTGGAGGAGGACGTCGCCTTCGGCCCGGAGAACCTGGGCGTCCCCTCCGAGCAGATAGGTGCTCGCGTCGCGCGCGAGCTGCATCGCGTGGCGCTGGACCAGTACGCCCAGGCGGATCCCACCCACCTCTCCGGGGGCCAGAAGCAGCGTGTCGCCATAGCGGGCGCGCTGGCGATGGAGCCACGAGTCCTGGTGC
Source organism: uncultured Coriobacteriaceae bacterium (assembly GCA_902778135.1). GTDB lineage: Bacteria > Actinomycetota > Coriobacteriia > Coriobacteriales > Atopobiaceae > UBA1367. The sequence goes on along the minus strand of CACYWP010000007.1, from coordinate 61,340 downwards.
TGGACGAGCCAGGCGCCCTGCTGGACGTGCGCGGGCGCCGGGGCATCATGCGCGTGATGGAGCGTCTCGGCGCTGCAGGCACCACCATCGTCCACATCACCCACTTCATGGAGGAGGCGCTGGCGGCCGACCAGGTCGTGGTCATGCATGCCGGCCGCATCGTGCTGCGGGGCACGCCGACCGAGGTGTTCTCCCATGCGGACCAGCTGGCCGCCCTGGGCCTGGAGGAGCCCTTCACCGCACGTCTGGCGGAGCGGCTCCGCAGCAGAGGCGCAGAGGTGCCCTGGACCTGCGATGACCAGGAGCTGCTCTCCTCCATCCTGAGGAGGTCAGGGACGACGCAGGGCCCATCTCCCCTTCGCCGCGTCACAACGCCCCGCGACCAAGGGTCCGACGCAGGCGCAAGCCCCTCCCCGACGGCAATTCAAGCCACCAACCTCGGCTACTCATACGGCAGCACCGACGCGCGCGAGGCAACCCATCCGGCACTCGACGACGTGACGTTCCACATACCGATGGGGACGTCGACGGCCATCGTGGGACAGACCGGCTCGGGGAAGTCGACGCTCCTGCGCCTCCTGTGTGCGCTCGAGGCGCCGGATGCGGGACGGCTCGTCGTGGATGGTATCGACACGTCCGACCGACGTCGCCGCCGTGGCTTGCACGGGCACGTCGGCTATGTGATGCAGCACCCCGAGCGGCAGCTGTTTGCCGAGACGGTCTGGGAGGATGTCGCCTACGGCCCCACCAACTTGAGGCTCCCCAAGGCAGAGGTCGAGCGGCGTTGCAGGGAGGCTCTGGCCCTGGTCGGCCTCTCGGGTCGCGAGCAGGCTTCCCCGTTCCACCTCTCCGGAGGCCAGCAGCGCCTGTGTGCCCTGGCAGGCATCCTTGCCATGGAGCCCACCATCCTCGTGCTGGACGAGCCGACTGCCGGACTGGACCCGCGGGGCCGCTCACAGCTGCGCACGATCCTCGAGGACGTCAACGCGCATGGCACCACCACCATCCAGGTCACCCATTCGATGGACGACGCGGCGCGCTGCGACCTGGTCATCGTGCTGGACGAGGGACGGCTGCTGATGCTCGGAAGGCCTGACGAGGTGTACCAGCCCTCCACGGCCGACTCGCTCGCATCAAGCGGACTAGGACTGCCCGAACCGCTGTCATGGGCGATGCGCCTCGCCGAAGGGGGCCTTGGGGTGGGCCTCCCCCTGTCGCTCGACGCGTTGGCAGACGCCGTCATCGCATCGCAGGGGAGGTGACGGACCGTGGCCTTTAGGATCACGTTGGGCAGCTATCACCCCGCCGACTCGCCCATCCATCGCCTGGACCCGCGCACGAAGATCGTCTGCGGTCTGGCCATGATGGTCAGCGTCTTCTTCATCCACACCCCTCTGCAGCTGGCCTTTGGGTGGATCGTCGCGCTGGCGCTGGTGCTCGCCTCGCGGGTGCCGGCCACGAAGGTTGCGGCGTCGGTCCGCCCCATCGTCATGGTCCTGCTGGTCCTCTCGGTGTTCAACCTGCTATTGGTGACGACGGGCGACACGCTGCTTGCCGTGGGGCCCGTGCGCATCACCACCGACGGGCTCTGGGCCGCCGTCAACTACTCGCTGCGCCTCGTGATAGCCGTCGTCGCGGTCAACGTCATCCTGCTGACCACGACGCCCACCCAGCTGACCGACGCATTCGACGACCTGCTGGCTCCGCTGTCGCGCATCGGGTTGCCCAGCCACGAGATCGCGATGGTCTTCTCCCTCATGCTTCGGTTCATCCCCACCATCGCCGACGAGGCCTCGGCCATCGTCGACGCCCAGACAGCACGCGGAGGCGCGCTGGCGGAGGGGACGCTGGGTGCCCGCATCCGCGCGATCGTCCCGGTGGTCGTCGCCCTGCTGGCCAGCAGCCTGCGCCATGCCAACGGCCTGTCGAGGGCCTTGGACGCGCGCTGCTACGAGGGCGGAGCGGCCCGCAGCAGGTGGCATCCGCTGCGCTTCCACGCACGTGACGGCATCGCCGCGATGCTGACCGTGGCATACGTCGCAGCGCTCGTGCTGATGGCGTGAGAGACGCAACGGGAAAAACTTTTGAACGCTCACGTTCTCAGAAGTATTGCCAGAATTGAGCGAGGAATGTGATTTCCGCTGGTAGACGAGCTAATACACTTTGTCTCTAGCGATAGGTGAATAACTTTCGAGCGCCCGGGCGTTCAAAACTTCGCTGACGCCGGTCACGACCTCGGTGTTGGAGGGCATGCGTGACCATTCCTGACCGTCTGGCACGGATGCAAGGACGGTCGCAAGGCAAGCACCGGCTCATCTCGCTGCTCGAGAGGAGTCGTCCCCGGCACACCCCAGCCGCTAGTGCTCGTCGGTCTCCATGAAGATGGCCAGCTCCTCGCGCGTCGGAAGGCCGTCGTTGTCCCCGACGCTCATGATCTGGATGGCGCCGATGGCATTGCCGCGCCGGACGCTGTCGTACCAGGACAGACCCTCCGCACGCGCCGACAGGACTCCTGCCGCAAAGCCGTCACCGGCACCGACCGTGTCGACGACATAGCTGACATGGAACCCCGGCACCAGGGCGCGCCCCTCGTCCTCGCTGTCGAAGTAGGCACCGTCACGGCCGACCTTGACCACGACGTTGCGCGCGCCGAGCTCGCGGTAATGGCGAGCAATTGCGACGGGATCGCTCAGCCCCGCCAACTGCTCGCCCTCGGCGACACCAGGCAGGAACAGATCGCATTGGGCGGCGAACTCGTTGAGGTAGTCGGCCATGACCTCGCGGCTGGGCCACAGCTGGGGTCGCAGGTTGGGGTCGAAGGAGAGGAAGATGTCCTCCTCGTGCGCCTTGGCGGCCAGATAGCGACACACCTCGCGCGTGCTGTCGGAGAGCGCCGGTGTGATGCCGGTCATGTGGATCATCGAGAACTTGGAGTAGTCCAGGTCGGCGACGTCTGCGGGAGCCAGCGTAGAGGCGGCGCTGCCCGCGCGGAAGTAGTAGATCGCCGGGTCGCCCTCGCTGGTGCTGCCCTTCAGCATGAAGCCGGTGCGCAACGTCTCGTCGTAGAGGATGTCGTCGGTGGCGATGCCCTCCTTGTTCATGAACTTTACAATGCGCTTGCCGAAGGGATCCGGGCCCAGCTTGGTGAGATAGGACGCACGATGGCCGAGGCGCGTGAGGCCGACGGCGACGTTGAACTCGGCGCCGCAGGTAGCGACCGCATATTCGTCGACATCTTCGAACGCGCCTTCCGTCTTCGCGATGAACAGACCCATCGGCTCGCCCACCAGCAGGATGCTCTTCTCCTCCATGGCTACGCCCTTCCCTCTTGATGCGCAGTTCGTTTATACGCCTAACGATACGAGCACATATGGGACGAGCACGGCTGATGTAGGGCGAGCAGCCCGAATCGTGGGCCAACCGCTGGTAACATGGACGGGACATCCCGCCGGAACGGCCTGGCGAGACGCCGTGCGACAACCACCCCTGGAGAGGAAATCCCATGCGCGCGAAGATCATCCATCGCAACACCCACGTCTACGACCTCGACGCCACGCTGGCGTTCTACGAGAAGGCCTTCGGCCTGAAGGAGCGTAGGCGCAAGGGGCCCGATGACGGCAGCTGGCTCATCGTGTTCATCGGCAACGACGAGAGCGACTTCGAGCTCGAGCTGACCTGGAACAACGGGTTCGACGGCACCTATGACAACGGCAACGGCGACACGCACATCGCCGTGCGCGTCGACGACTACGATGCCTACCACGCCCTGCACGAGGAGATGGGCTGCATCGTCAAGGAGAACCCCGCCATGGGCCTGTACTTCGTGGCCGACCCCGACGGATGCTGGGTCGAGGTCCTGCGCGGCCTGGACGACATCCCCCTCGAAGCAAAGCGTTAGGCTGACGCCCAGCCGCGTCGCATGACTGGTAGAGAAGAAGGCATCACACGCTGTGGGAGGTCCTCATGAACGAGGTCATCGAGGCAATCGGTTCCATCGGGCTCGTCCCCGTGGTCAAGATCAATGACGCAAGCGATGCCCTGCCCCTGGCACAGGCGCTGATGGAGGGCGGTCTGCCCGTGGCGGAGATCACCTTCCGCACCGATGCCGCCGCACAGAGCATCGCCGCCATCACGCGGGAGTTCCCGCAGATGATCGTCGGAGCAGGCACCGTGCTCACCCGTGCCCAGGTGGACGCGGCCATCGAGGCGGGCTCGACCTTCCTCGTCTCGCCCGGCCTCAACCCCGACACGCTCGACTATGCGCTGGGAACGGGCGCCCTGATGATGCCTGGCATCTCGAACGCGAGCGGCGTCGAGGCGGCGCTGGCCCGCGGGCTGGACACGGTCAAGTTCTTCCCCGCCGAGCCGGCGGGCGGCCTGCCCTACATCAAGGCGCTGGCAGGCCCCTACGCCGATGTGAAGTTCATGCCCACGGGCGGCATCAACCTCTCCAATCTCGCCGACTACCTGGCCTGCCCGAGCATTCTGGCTTGTGGTGGCACCTGGATGGTCGCCGAGGGCCTCATCGCCGAGAGGCGCTGGGACGAGATCGCCCGCATCTGCCGCGAGGCCGTCGCCATCATCCAAGACGTCCGCGGCTAGCGTCGTCCCGCATCGCCAGAAACGAGGCAGCCCCTCTGGCCACCAGACCAGAGGGGCTGCCCTTGTGTCAGCGGGTCGTGTGGTGCGCCCTACTTGAAGTAGGCCACGCCACCGTCAAAGAGCGGCTGGTAGGGGTTGCCGGGCACGTTCTGGAAGGTGCCCGCGGAGTAGCGCTCGGTGTGTCCCATCTTACCCAGCACGCGCCCGTCCGGGCTGGTGATGCCCTCGATGGCCAGGACCGACCCGTTGGGGTTGTGCGCCAGGTCCATGCTGGGGACGCCGGCCTCGTCCACGTACTGGGTGGCAATCTGGCCGTTGGCGGCCATCTGGGCCACCAGCTCGGGGCTGGCGACGAAGCGGCCCTCGCCATGGCTGATGGCGATGGTGTGGACGTCGCCCACCGCGCACTGCGACAGCCACGGGGACAGGTCGCTGGCCACACGCGTGCGGACGAGCCTGCTCTGGTGACGGCCAATCGTGTTGAAGGTCAGCGTGGGGCAGGTGTCGTCCATCGGACGGATGTCGCCATAGGGCACCAGCCCCAGCTTGACCAGCGCCTGGAAGCCGTTGCAGATGCCCAGGATGAGACCGTCGCGGTCGTTCAGCAGACGACGGACGGCCTCGGTGACCTCGGGTGCCCGGAAGAAGGCGGTGATGAACTTCGCGGAGCCGTCCGGCTCGTCGCCGCCCGAGAAGCCGCCCGGGATCATGATGATCTGGGACGCATCGATCTGGCGCACCAGCTCGGCCGTGCTCTCTGCGACACGCTCGGGCGTCAGGTTGTTGACGATGAAGGTGCTCGCCTCAGCACCGGCGCGCTCGAAGGCGCGTGCGGAGTCGTACTCGCAGTTGTTGCCCGGGAAGACTGGGATGACCACGCGCGGGCGCGGGACATGGACGAGCGGGGCCACCCGCGGAGCGTCGGCATGGTCCACTCGACGCCAGCTGACCGCCTCGACGGCGGCACCCTTGCCACGATACGGGAAGACCTGCTCGAGGGCCTCCTCCCACAGCTCCTGCAGCTCGGCCAGGTCCATCTCCTCGCCACAGGCATACAGCACGTATTCGTCCGTGGTGATGCCCAGGGGGCCGACGGCCACGTCGTCCGCGGCATCGCCCACCACGGCATCGTCCGCAAGCTCGACGATGAAGCTGCCATAGGCCAGGCCAAACAGTGCCTCGTCGGTGAAGTGGCCGTCGACCTCGAGGCCGATGCGGTTGCCGACGCACATCTTGAAGAGCGCCTCTGCCGGTCCACCGTAACCGCAGGTGGAGACCGCAAGCGCGGCACCGGAGCCGATCAGGCCCTCGACGTAGTCCAGCACGCCGAGCAGCGCGTGCGGGTCGGGCGTCACGCCATCGGCCTGATAGCGCGGGATGACCGCGATGACGCGGTGCCCCGCACCCTTGAACTCGGGCGAGGTCACGCGGTCGATCTTGCCCACGGCCGTCGCGAAGCTGACTAGGGTCGGCGGCACGTCGAGGTCCTCGAAGCTGCCGCTCATGGAGTCCTTGCCACCGATAGAGCCGATGCCTAGGTCGACCTGGGCCATGAGGGCGCCCAGGACGGCAGCCGTCGGCTTGCCCCAGCGCTCGGGCTCGGTGCGCAGGCGCTCGAAGTACTCCTGGAAGGTCAGGTAGGCGTCGCGATGCGGCAGGCCGGCCGCCACCAGGCGCGAGACGCTCTCCACCACGGCAAGGTAGGCCCCGGTGAACTGGTTCGCGCTGGTCAGGTAGGGGTTGAAGCCCCAAGCCATGCCGCTGACCGTCGTGGTCTCGCCTAGCACGGGCAGCTTCGCCACCATGGCCATGCTCGGGGTGAGCTGGGTCCTGCCGCCGAAGGGCATCAGCACGGTGCCGGCACCGATTGTGGAGTCGAAGCGTTCGGAGAGGCCCTTGTTGGAGGCGACGTTGAGGTCGCTGACCAGGCTGCGCATGCGCTCGGGCACCGTGGAGCCCTCCCACACAGGCGCGTAGGCGCCCTGCTCGGGGACGTGCACCACCTGATGCTTGGGGGCACCGTTGGAGTTGAGGAAGGCGCGGCTGACGTCGACGATGGTCTCCCCCTCCCAGACCATCCTCAGGCGGGCCTCCTCGGTGACCGTCGCCACCGGCGTCGCCTCGAGGTTCTCCTCGTGGGCATACCCGATGAACTCGTCCACGTCCCCGGGTGCCAGCGCGACGGCCATGCGCTCCTGGCTCTCGGAGATGGCCAGCTCGGTGCCATCAAGGCCCTCGTACTTCTTGGGCACCTTGTTCAGGTCGATGAACAGGCCGTCCGCCAGCTCGCCGATGGCCACGCTGACGCCACCTGCACCAAAGTCGTTGCAGCGCTTGATGAGCCGGCAGGCGTCATTTCGGCGGAACAGGCGCTGCAGCTTGCGCTCGATGGGGGCGTTGCCCTTCTGCACCTCGGCACCGCAGGTCTCCAGGCTCTCCAGCTTGTGGGCCTTGGAGCTGCCGGTGGCACCGCCGATGCCATCGCGGCCGGTCCGGCCGCCCAGCAGCACGATCACGTCGCCCGGCGCGGGGCACTCGCGACGCACGTTGGCCGCGGGCGTGGCACCAACGACCGCGCCGATCTCCATGCGCTTTGCCATGTAGCCAGGATGATAGAGCTCGCTGACCTGGCCGGTCGCCAGACCGATCTGGTTGCCATAGCTGGAGTAGCCGGCCGCCGCCGTGCGCACAAGCTTGCGCTGGGGCAGCTTGCCGGGAATGGTCTCGCTGACCGGCACCGTCGGGTCGGCGGCACCGGTCACGCGCATCGCCTGGTAGACGTAGCTGCGCCCCGACAGCGGATCGCGGATGGCCCCGCCGATGCAGGTGGCCGCGCCACCGAAGGGCTCGATCTCGGTCGGGTGGTTGTGCGTCTCGTTCTTGAAGAGGAACAGCCAGTCCTCGTCGGTGCCGTTCACGTCGACCGTGACCTTGACGGTGCAGGCGTTGATCTCCTCCGACTCGTCGAGGCCGGTCAGCTGGCCGGTGTGGACGAGATACTTGGCGCCGATGGTGCCCATGTCCATGAGGCACACGGGCTTCTCGTCGCGCCCCAACTCGTGGCGCATCTGCAGATAGCGCTCGAAGGCCGCCCGAACCACCGCGTCATCGATGGTCACCTCGTCGAGCACCGTGCCGAAGGTGGTGTGGCGGCAGTGGTCGCTCCAGTAGGTGTCGATCATCTTGATCTCGGTGATCGTGGGGTTGCGACCCTCCTCGGCAAAGTAGCCCTGGCAGAAGGTAATGTCTGCCAGGTCCATGGCCAGGCCGCGCTCGTCGATGAAGGCCTGCAGCTGGTCCTGGGACAGGTCGAGGAAGCCCTCGAGGGTCTCGACCATGTCGGGCTGGGGATAGTCCATCTGCAGGGTGTCGCGCGTCGCCAGCGACGCCTCGCGCGCCTCGACCGGGTTGATCACGTAGTGCTTGATGGCAGCGACATCGTCCTCGGAGAGCTCGCCCTCCAGCACGTAGACCTTTGCCGAGAGGACATCGGGACGCTCGCCCTGGGAGAGCAGCTGGACGCACTCGCTGGCCGAGTCGGCGCGCTGGTCGAACTGTCCCGGCAGGTACTCGACGGCAAAGACCGTCGCATCGCCGAAGTCGGGCAGGTCGAAGCACACGTTGTCGGACTGGGGCTCGGAGAAGACCGTCGGGACGCAGCGGGCGAACAGCTCGTCCGAGATGCCCTCGACATCGTAGCGGTTGAACAGGCGGAGGTTGGTGAGCCCGCCGATGCCCAGCGTGTGACGCAGCTCGTGGCTGAGCTCGCGCGCCTCGACGTCGAACCCGGGCTTCTTCTCAACATAGACGCGAGAGACCATATGGCCCTGCCTTCCTGGAGATGGTGATCGTGCCCTAACCATCTCATGATACGCGAGCCGTGGCGCCTGATGTTGCGTGGCGGCAGCATCCTCGCGCGTTCCATGTGGAAGGAGCACGGGTCGAGGGGCGGAGGGGCGCCGTCGTCCATGTCCTCCGCCACGGGAGCGACTGTGGCGACGGCATCGCGATATCGCACATGTGTTCCCATCTCAAACCGGTCGCGGTACAATGAGGGTTCCTGCGGAGGGGAGCATGCGTGCCTGACATCGACCGGATCATAGAGAAGCTGCTGGGCAGCCGTCGCATCAGCGAGGGCGCGGCTTTCTCGTCGCGCTCCTACTCCGACCAGCCGATCATCGAACGCGGCAGCGACCTGAAGAGGCGCATGGATCAGCGCAGGGCGGAGCGAGGGGCGCGCCACCAGCAGGACGCCGAGCAACGCCAGAGGCAGGTGCGCCAGCAGCGTCCGCAGGCGCCGCGCAGCACCCTGCGCCAGCAGGCACGGGGCCTTGCGGACTGGGTCATGTCCCTCGACTTCGAGCTGGAGGAGCACGCGGGCGCCACCCCCGAGCGCGTCCAGCCGCGCATCGCCCAGACCCCGCCGCTTCCCGAAGCCATCAGGCAGATGCGCGCGCTCGAGGGCCAGGGCATCCCCGCCACCCTGGCCTATGGCAGCGGGGCGGCATCGTCGCTCTTCTGGCGCCAGGCCCAGCTGATGGCTGACTACGAGGACGACTACGAGTTCCACGGGGGCTTCTCGCAGTACTACCCCACCTATGCCTCGATGTCCGACCACCAGCTGCGCGGCTACTTCTCCTGGCGCACGCGCGTGCGTGCGGGACGGATGGACCCCGCGCCGCTCTCCTTCGCCTTCGTCCATGTGTACGAGCTGCTGTGCGGCGTCGGCACCACACCCGGCGAGCAGGCCCTGTCCGACCTCTGGGACTTCGGCCATGCCTACCGTGACGTCGACGAGGCACAGGGCAACAAGCTGATGGGCTACCTGCGCACCTGGGCGACGGACTACGCGGTCTACCACAACGTGGAGGGCGCCCTTGCACATCCCGGTCCCGACGAGCTGGGCGAGGCCGCCCTCGTGCTGCTGCGTGCCGAGCATGCCCAGCTGAGACGCGAGGGCCGCGCGCCACGCATCGAGAACCCAGCCGCCACCGACGCCTCCCCCACCCCCGAGCAGCTGTTCGCGGCCCTGGGGGCCGCCTCCACCTACCATCTCTGCGAGGCGCGCCTCGCGAAGGACGAGCCCCAGCTGGTGTCCGACGTCGCTTGCGACGTCTTTGCCGCGCTGGTCTCGCACTGCTCCAAGCGTCGCAAGACCGACTATGTCGAAGGGTTGTTCGGCTATGCCTCCCGCATGCCCTACACGATGTTCGCGGCCGCAGTCTTCTACGACCCCGAACCCCACCCCGACTGCACCGTGCGCCTGGGCGAACGCGAGGCGTATGCCTGCAAGGACGGACGGTGGACCCACCTCCTGGCCATCGATGCCCGTCACCGCAGCGCGGACCTCGGGCTGGCCCTGCATGCCGTCGACCAGGAGCTTCGACGCCAGCTGGACTACCCCTATCCCCTCAAGGAGCGGCCCGTCCCCAAGTACCTGGACAAGATCGTTCGCGACGCGGTCGCCAGGCGGCTGGCGGAGCGTGCCGAGGCAGAGCGCCGCAAGATCACCATCGACCTCAGCAAGCTCGGCGGCATCCGTGCGGCCGCCGCCCTGACCCAGGAGGCCCTGCTGACCGACGAGGAGCGCGAGGATGTCGCCCCCGCCCAGGCAGCGGGACAGGCCGCCCCCGTCACGCAACCGCCCACGGACACGTGCGAGGCGGATGCGCCAGACGCGCGGGAATCCCTTCCGCCGCATGTCGATGCGGCACCTGCCAGCGAGGCCACACCCTCTCGCGACGACCCCGCACCTGCCGGGCTCTCCGCGCTCGAGGCACGCTTCCTCTCCGGCCTGCTGGAGGGCACGCCCGCCTCCCAGCTGCTTGGCCCCGCCGACCCGTTTGTGTCGGTGGTCGTCGATACCATCAACGAGAGCCTCTTCGACCTCGTTGGCGACGCCGTCATCGAGTTCGCGGACGACGAGCCCCGCATCATCGAGGACTATCTGGAAGACGTTAGGGAGGTCTTGAACCCATGACCCAGACCCAGCCCACACCGCGCGTCCCCAAGCGCATCGCCTCGGTCATCATCAACTCGCTGAAGGGTGGCGTCGTGCCCCGTGTCGGCCTGCCCTACATCACGGTGGGTCGCGAGGCGGAGATCGGCGCGCTGCTCCACGACCTCGACCTCGTGGCCGACGGAGGCGCCTCGTTCCGCTTCCTCGTCGGGCGCTATGGCAGCGGCAAGAGCTTCCTGCTGCAGACCATTCGCAACCACGCCATGGGACGCAACTTCGTCGTGGCAGACGCAGACCTCTCGCCCGAGCGACGACTGCAGGGCACCAAGGGACAGGGCCTGGCCACCTACCGCGAGCTGATAGGCAACCTCTCCACCAAGACGCGTCCGGAGGGTGGCGCGCTGACGCTGGTACTGGAGCGCTGGATCTCCAACATCCAGTCCCAGGTGGCACTGGCATGCGGCCTCCAGCCCACCGACGGCGCCTTCGCCGACGAGGTCGAACGGGCCATCATGGCCCAGATCCAACAGCTGCAGGAGCTGGTGCACGGATTCGACTTCGCCCGGCTGCTCACGCTGTACTGGCGCGCCCACCTGGAGGGCGACGACGAGACGAAGGCCAACGTCATCCGCTGGTTCCGCGGCGAGTACCGCACCAAGAGCGAGGCGCGCGCCGACCTGGGCGTCAACATCGTCATCTCCGACGACGACTGGTACGACTACCTCAAGCTCTTCGCGACCTTCTTCAAGGGCGCCGGCTACGAGGGCCTGGTCATCCTCGTCGACGAGCTGGTCAACCTCTACAAGATCCCCAACGCCGTGTCGCGGCAGTACAACTACGAGAAGATCCTGACCATGTACAACGACACGCTGCAGGGCAAGGCCCACTACCTGGGCATCATCATGAGCGGCACGCCCCAGAGCATCGAGGACCGCAGGCGCGGCCTCTACAGCTACGAGGCGCTGCGCTCGCGCCTGTCCCAGGGACGCTTCGCCAGCGAGGGCCTCGCCGACCTGCTGGCGCCGGTCATCCGCCTGCAGCCGCTCACCTACGAGGAGCTGCTGGTCCTGACCGAGAAGCTCGCCGACATCCACGCAGGCCTGTTCGGCTACGAGCGCCGCGTCGGGGAGCAGGACCTGCTCACCTTCCTTCAGCTGGAGTATGGGCGCGTGGGGGCAGACACCCACCTTACGCCACGCGAGGTCATCCGCGACTTCGTCGAGATGCTGGACATCCTCTACCAGACGCCCGGCCTGGGCATCGAGGAGGTGCTGGGCAGCCAGCCGCTGCCTGCGCCGACAGTCGAAGGTCCCACGTCAGGCGAGTTCGCAGAGTTTGATATATGATGCCCTCGACACGGGTTTTCGCTGGTGCGGCGCGTGGTCCCGCTCCAGCCTAGCCGTCCGTCGCCGCATCGTAAACCAGCATGGAGCTCTGATTCGCCATGAACCAACATCTGAATGGCCTGCTTGCCAAGGCCAAGCGCGCATCCGGCACAATCTCGTACTTCTTCCTCCTCCTATGCGCCTTCAAGACCTTCATGAACGCCATGTATCTGTACGGGCTGTTCCTCATCGGGTTCACGGAGGTCCTGACACCCATCTGGTGGACGAGGGAATTGCTCGGCATCCTGTCATCGATTCTGGCACTGTTCCTCATGTTTCGCTTCTTTCGCAACATGGGCAGGCTCGAGAACCCCTTCGCACCTCGGCAGGCCACGTCGATAGCCCTTGCAGGCGCCTTTTGGCTTGCGTCCTTCCTCTTCTCCTTCCTCCTGCCTGATGTGGGCTTCGTATCCGTCGTCTCGGACCCAATCTCCATCGAGCTGGCTCCCTCGTACGGCATATCCGTGCCAAACCTCATCTATGCCGCCGTCTGTTTCGTCCTGTTCGAGCTCGTGCGCTATGCCAACGAGCTCAAGATCGACTCCGACTCCATCATCTAGATGACAGGCCCTGGGGAGGGGGGTGCGAGATGCCCATCGTGATCACGCTGGACCGCGTCCTGGAACAGCGCAAGATGACATCGACCGAACTGGCAAGTCGCATCGGCACCTCCACCGTCAACCTGTCAAACATCAAGACGGGCAAGGTCCGCGGCGTGCGCTTCTCGACGCTGGAGGCGCTCTGCCGCGAGCTGCGGTGCAAGCCCGGCGACCTCATCGACTACATTCCCGACGACGAGGAATAGTGCCATCTTCCCTGGGACTTCTATTCGTACACATGTTCTGGTACAATCCCCTCCAGGAGGTGGGACATGGACGTATTCGATCGCTATGCGCCGTTTGTGCAGGATTTCATATACGAGCACGAGTGGGAGTCGCTACGGGCGATTCAGGTTGCCGCCGGCGAGGCGATATTCGACACCGATGACAACGTCCTGCTGACCGCCTCGACCGCCTCGGGCAAGACCGAAGCCGCCTTCTTTCCCATCCTGTCACTCTTCGACGAGGATCCGCCCGCATCGGTGGGCGCCCTCTACATCGGGCCGCTCAAGGCCCTCATCAACGACCAGTTCATGCGCCTGAACGACCTCTGCGACCAGGCACACATCCCCGTGTGGCACTGGCATGGCGACGTCGCCCAGTCACACAAGGCCCGCCTGCTCAAGCATCCCTCCGGCATCCTGCAGATCACGCCCGAGTCCCTGGAGGCCCTGCTGCTCCATCGCCACAGTGCCATCGCGCGCCTCTTCGGCGACCTGCGCTTCGTCGTCATCGACGAGGTCCATTCACTGATGCGGGGCGACCGTGGCGGCCAGGCGCTCTGCGGCATCGAGCGCCTCTCGCGTATGGCGGGGGTCAACCCACGCCGCATCGGCCTCTCCGCAACCATCGGGGATCCCGAGCTGACCGGTCGCTACCTATCCGCCGGCACCGGTCGCAACTGCATCATCCCCCGCATCGAGGCGAGGGGCCAGCGATGGCGCGTCTCGATGGAGCACTTCTACATCACCGGTCCGCAGGCTCCCGACCGCACCTCGTCGCGCTGGGACGACCATGACGGTGGGGTCGGCGGGCTGGCGCTCGAGCCGGACGAGGTCGAGTACGAGGTCCCCACTCCCCCATCGACCGACCAGACCATCCCCACGCGCGCCGAGAGGGCACAGGAGGTCTCGGGCGTGCCCGCCATCGGCACCCCAACCAACGAGGCGCCCACGGACGAGGCCCCGACCTGGGCGGACCCCGGCGTCGGATACATCTTCGAGCACACGCGCGGCCACAAGAGCCTGGTCTTCGTCAACTCGCGCGAGGAGTGCGAGGCCGTCACCACCACCCTGCGCCAGTACTGCGAGGCACGCCACGAGCCCGACCGCTTCCTCATCCACCACGGCAACCTCTCCTCGAGCTTCCGCATGTCGGCGGAGGAGCTGATGCGGGACGAGGACAACGCGATGACCACCATCACCACGGCCACCCTCGAGCTGGGCATCGACATCGGTCGACTGGAGCGCGCCTTCCAGGTCGACGCACCGTTCACCGTGTCATCGTTCCTCCAACGCATGGGGCGCACCGGACGGCGCGGCCAGCCCCCGGAGATGTGGTTCGTCATGCGCGAGGAGGAGCCCGAGGCGCGTTCGCTCCTGCCCGAGACCATCCCCTGGAAGCTGCTGCAGGGCATCGCGCTCGTCCAGCTCTACCTCGAGGAGCGTTGGGTCGAGCCCCCCAGCCTGGACGGACTCCCCTTCAGCCTGCTGTACCACCAGACGATGGCGACGCTCGCCTCGTGCGGCGAGCTCTCGCCCGGAGCGCTCGCCGAGCGCGTGCTGACCCTGACCCCCTTCCACCGCATCGGCCTCGATGACTATCGCGTGCTGCTGCGCCACCTGCTGGAGCGCGACCAGATCGAGCGCACCGAGACGGGCGGGCTCATCGTCGGCCTGGCCGGCGAGCGCGTCACCAACAACTTCAAGTTCTATGCGGTCTTCCAGGAGAACGAGGAGTACACCGTCCGCAGCGAGTCGCAGGAGTTGGGCACCATCGTCCAGCCGCCTCCCGTGGGAGAGCGCATCGCGCTGGCCGGACACGTATGGGTGGTCGAGGAGATAGACCACAAGCGCCACCTCATCGAGGCCACGCAGGTGAAGGGCAAGGTTCCCGCTTACTTCGGCGAGTGCGCCGGCGACATCAACACCCACATCCTGGAGCGGATGCGCGGGGTGCTGCGCGAGGAGCGCTGCTACCCCTACCTGCGTGACAACGCCATCGCCCGCCTGCGGCAGGCCCGCCGTACCGCCGCCAACGCCCATCTGACCGACGAGCCGCTCATCTGCCTGGGCGGAAAGGTCTGGTGCCTGCTACCGTGGCTGGGCACCTACGCGTTCCTCGCACTGGAGCGCTTCCTCAAGATCCGCTGCTCGAAGGACCTGGGCATGAAGGGGCTCGACACCGCACGCCCCTTCTTCATGCAGTTCACCATGCAGGCCGATGCGGAGACCTTCTTCCACGTCCTGGCCCAGCAGGCCGCACTGCCCCTGGACCCGATGGACCTGCTCTACTCTGGCGAGACGCCCTACTTCGACAAGTACGACGAGTTCGTGCCCGACGAGCTCGTGCGCAAGGGCTTTGCATACGGCGTGCTGGACATCGAGGGGATGCTCGAGCGCATCGCGCAATGGACCGCGCCGCGCCTGCAGGGCTAGCGAAGGCGCAGGCTGCATCGAGCGGCAGCCATGGAACGACCGGGAACACGGTCGGTCTCGCCCTGCCTCGGTGCCACCGGAGGCGGACGGTCATCGCTCGCCCCGTGGTCCCCCTGCCTCCATTGGCAAAAAGCAGGCGGCACAACCACCCCTCATTCGGCAGAATGATAGGCAAGACCGTCCATCGCAAGGAGGGACCATGCAAGAGCAAGGCTCGACCCAACAGGCACCGCTCGTCCCGAGCGACCGCGTCGACGAACTCGCGCAACTGATGAAGGATGCCTCGGCAACCACCCTGTACAAGCTGTCGATCGACGAGGGACGCGTGCCCGCCCTCACCGACACCAAGCTGGGAGGCATCCCCTACTGGCCGACCGACCAGCCCTACCCCACCACACACAAGGGCGGGAAGCTCATGCTCCTGGCCCAGCTCAACCTCGGGGACTTCGCGGGATGCGACCGCCTGCCCACGGGTGGCCTGCTGCAGTTCTACGTCGACTCGGAGGACGACTGCTCGGGCATGGACTTCGACGATGGCACCAACCAGGATGGGTTCCGCGTCATCTGGCATCGCGAGGTCGATGCGAGCGTGACCGAGGAGGTGGTGCGCGCCATGGAGATCCCCACCTCCTTTGACCCCTGGGACGACTATCTGGGAAACCCGTTGCGCGGCTGCTACGCGCTCGACGTGACCGAAGCCGTGGGCTGCACCAACCCCAGCTCGTACGACTTCGACGAGGTGTTCTTCGCCTGCTGCGCGAAGCTGCTGGGCGAGGACTTCCAGGCAGGTCGCGACGACTGGTACGATTGCCTCGCAAGGCCTGACAGCGACCGCATCTTCGAGCTGTTCAACCAGGACGGGCCACTGCACCAGGTCTTTGGCCGTCCCTTCTTCACGCAGTACGACCCTCGGCTCTACAACACCGGGCTGCGCGACCTCGACACGCTGCTCCTGCAGGTGGACTCTGATGGCAAGGGGGGCAGCGACCGCGTGCTTTGGGGCGATGTGGGCATCGGGGGATTCTTCATCAATGGCGAGGCCCTGCGACGGGGCGACTTCTCGCGCGTGCTCTTCAACTGGGACTGCTACTAGTCGACAGGGACTGCCACGGCAGGCCAGCGCCGGAGGCGGTTGGCCGCGTGTGACAGAGGGACCGCGCGACGCGCAGGTCTTGTGATGATTCTCGATGCGCCCGCGCTGCTGCGACGTCACGGGCGCATCACGCACCGTCGTCCCAACAGGCATAACGTCGCCCCGTGCGAGTTTGGTGCGAGTTTCTGGCAACTGGAGCACAAGCTTGGTGCAAGTCGGCTCGTCTAGGGTTCCCCTACATCCAAGAGAAGGGGGAACCCATGAGCACCACTCGCCATAACGACATCCTGCTGGACACGACACTCGACCTGGTACGCCGCTACGTCAACGGACTCTGCCACGTCGTCCGCAACTACGGGGAGGATGGCGACGGCAACCTGCAGGCAAAGGCGCAGATGGTGGAGCGCTATCTCTGGGATCACCGCGACCTGGTGGGTCGCTACGTCCGGGAGAACCCCGATGGCCTCTCGCAGGAGCAGCTCCGCGTGGCAGCCTGCATCGCCGATGCCCTGTACGACACCTTCTGCCTGGTAGGCGACCCGGATGGCACGGCGGTCCTCTACAACGAGAGCGGCGCATACCGAATCGACCTGGGCATCATCGACAGGAAGGGCCTGCCATCCGACAAGCCTCTGACGGTTCGCTGCGCGATCGTGCCCTTCCAAGGGGCCATCGCGCTCACCTCCACGCCCATCGTCACGGGGCATGCCGGTGACAGGCACCTCCAGCGCCTTCGCGACCAGCTCGAGCGGCAGGGACTCGCCGATCCCGTAAGCTCCGCGGAGGTGCTCGCGCAACGCTCTCGCGCCTGGAACGCGACGCATCCGACCTGTCATGGTGGCGACCGGCTGCCCCAGCCCTCCCCGGCTGGCCCCGGATTCCATCGCGGACGCCTGGCAGGCCTCGCCGGAAGGGAGCGCCTGCAGGCACGGCAGGCCCATTATGACCAAGGCGCATGGGACACGGAGGGTTTCCAGACCGCCCTGGCCGTGCGCAGCATCGACACCCCCGTCTTCCCGACGACGCTGGAAGAGGGCTTGCGCCTGTTGGACGACGACTGGCTCGCGGACATCGCATCCCAGCTCAGCGACACGGCAATCGCCCCCGCCCTGCCGCGCGACCAACTCGTCAGCTGGGTATGCGCCGAGCTCAGGCACAGCTCCGAGCAACGGGACATGGCCCTCATGTGGTGCGAGGACGAGCAGTTCGACCTAGTGCGCAGGCTGATGGACTCCAACCCCCTGTCCCTGGCGTCGCTGCCGCCGACCACGGTAGGCCACCTCTTCCCCATGGTGCCCTTCGTGTTCGTCCTCCACGAGGGGTCAGCCTTCGTGGCATGGATGCCACCCGAGGTGCATGCCCTGATGTCCAGCGCGGACCTCGACGCCATCGAGCGTGCCCGCCACCAGATGGCTCTGGCGGCAGCCGCCGCTCGTGCCCTGGCAACGACCTGCGGCATCATCAGCCTCCCCGATGCCTACGAACGCTATCGGGAGGTCGTCGACCAGCCGCTCGATCGCAGCCACTTCGAGCTCGTCCTCACCGAGCTCGAGGACAATGCCCTGCGTGACGACTACGCCCTCTGGCGACACCAGGGCATGACCTACCTCGTCTCGGTCGAGCTGTCCGACGCCAGCGCGATGGCGCGCGTCGTGCAGGAGTGCTATCAGGACCACGTGCTGTTCGAGAGTGGGGGCAACCCGCGACTGCCCACCATCGTGGGGATCGACGAGCGGGACGAGGACGAGTTCGCGCGTCGGGTGTCCGAGAAGGAGTCGTTGCTCGAGGAGATGCGCGTCTCGCTGCTGCATGCCCAGGGGGGATGCGCGCCCCATGCGCTGGAGCCAGGCCTTTTGGAGGCGCGGCCCATCGACGGCCTGATGGAGCGGGAGGCCTTGCGCAAGCTGCGCGACTTCGTCGACCTGCACGTGCCTGACGACCAGGACGACTACGAGTTCCCCGACCTGTTCGCCCGCTCGGTCGTCGTGTCCACCACCCTCATGCACGATGACTACGACGAGGTGCTCGACATCATCAGGCTCTACCGCATGCGGACCTGCGAGGGCACCGACGTCTCCGACACCTTGGGCAGGCTGGTCACCAACGCCTTCAACGCCCTGCCCCAATGGCCGCTGGCAGGCTACTCCCTGGAGGAGAACACCGAGCGCATAACCGGACGCCGGCGCTTCTTCCATGCGGATGGCACCCCGCTGTGCCCCTCCGACGCAGACCCCTGTCCCTGCGGGAGCGGCATGCCCTATGGAAGCTGCTGCGGCAACCTGGGCGACGTGGCGTGACGAGAGGCGTGGCAGGCCCCGGGACGACCGGTTGCACTGGCAGCGCCGCTCGTTCGGTACCAGCGCACCTGTTGCCCAGGCCTGCCACGCGCGCTCTACCGCTGCCGTAAAAAGCTGCAGATATCGCCGCGCATGGAGGGGGAACCGTCCGCGCCGTATGCTATGTTTTCGCTATTGGATTTGTGCTTCCGCGCAGGTGCGCGCAGCACAAGGAGGTGGCCGCCTGCCGCTGTGGTGGGCGCACGAGGAGAAGAGGAACTCATGGCAATCTTTTCACGCATCGCGGACATCCTGAAGGCCAACATCAATGACATGATCGACAAGGCCGAAGATCCCGAGAAGATGGTCAAGCAGCTGATCATCGAGATCGAGCAGGACGTGGAGGAGGCCACGCAGGCCCTCGGACAGGCCATGGGCTCCCAGAAGATGGCCGCCAAGGAGCTGGCCGACGCCATGGCCAAGTCCGCCGACTGGAACGACAAGGCCAAGCTGGCCCTGAAGGCTGGCAACGAGGACCTCGCCCGCAAGGCGCTGGAGTGCAAGGTCGGCGTCGATGCCTCCATCGAGCCCCTGCAGAAGTCCTATGACGAGATCACGGCCAACGTCAACAAGATGAAGGACCAGGTCACCACGCTGAAGATGAAGCTGGACGAGGCCCGTGCCCGCCAGCAGGTGCTGATCGCCCGCGCCAAGATGGCCGATGCCGCGACCAACGTCGCCACCTCCATCAACACCTCCAACATCGACTCCGCCTTCGCGAAGCTGGACAAGCTCGAGCGCAAGATCGTCGAGAAGGAGTCCGTCGCCGAGGCGTTCACCGACATCAACAGTGCCGAGGTCGACGCGGAGAAGCAGTTCGCCCAGATGGCCCATGATGCCGCCATCGACAGCGAGCTGGAGCGCCTGAAGGCCGAGCTGGGCATGTAGGCACGCCCTCCTGAGCATCGAACGGGCCCGGCCACGCGTCGGGCCCGTGCCCTATAGGTCCCGGAGCGATGGAGCACTATGTATCTCAGCGATTTCTACATGATGATGTTCTGGATCGTCGTTGCCCTGATGCTCGTCCAGTTCATTCGCAACAGGATGAGCAAGACCACGACGTCCGCATCCTCGACGTCCGCCGCCAAGCCGCAGGCGGTACCCAAGAACCAGATGGCCGAGGACATCAAAGCGACGAAGACCTCGCAGGTCGCGGATGCCGTCTCCATCCTGGACGACCTGGGCTCCACGAGCTCGAACTATCGTCACTACTGCGAGCTCGTGGGCACCTCGATGGCCTCGAGCAACCTCGTCGCACCCTACAGCAAGCGCTCGGTGGCCTATTACGACATCAAGTGCTATCGCCTTGACGCCACCTACAGCGGCGGCCAGACCGAGACGCTCGTCGCCCACGAGCGCTCCTTCGACCCGTTCTTCTTCACCGACGCCTCTTGCGACACGCCTGTCTACGTCGACCTGGAGTCGTTCGGTGACAACGTCATCCTGGTCAACTCGACCAACCACGTCGAGGGACCGAACTCCGACTTCGCCCAGGCCTTCAAGCGCAACGCCACCTCCGCCTCCAGCAGCACGAGCGGCGCCTATGCGATGGTCGCCCACGAGGTGACACGGGCGGGCAACCTGCTGGCAGGGGCCGCCCAGGCCCTGCGCCAGGCCCTGACCCCGCATCACGGGCTGCAGCCCGCCTACGCCCTCGCGGGTGGCGGCAGCATGACGATGGACGAGGCGGGCGAGCTGGGATCCAACGTCATGTTCTCCAGCCACAACGGACATCGTCCGAGTGGCCAGTCCGGACGCAACGTCAACGTGCACGTCGGCAACGGCCACGTCACCGTGCACTACGGCGGCCCCAACCACATGCCCGGCCACATGGGTGACTTCCTGGGTGGCGGAGGGCCATGGGTCATGGGTGGCGGATATACCGTTCCCCGCCAGACCGTCACCTCTGCCGACGTCATACTGGGCATGGGGCTGGGCGCCCTGCTCAACAGCATGACCACCACCCAGCAGGTTACGACCGCAACCGGACCGAACGACACCTTCCGCGGGTACCGCCTGGTGGAGAACGTCGTCCCGCTGGGCAGCCCGATCTATTGCATTGGCGAGATCTATCGCAGCGGCACCGACGTGTACATGGGGCGTTCCCTCGCCAAGGACTACCCCACCTCCTACTTCGCCACCAAACCCGAAGCCGAGGTCCTCTCGGCCATCGGCTCCCGCTAGCATCGGCCCCAAGCAGAAAGGCTTCCCATCATGGCTGAAGAAACCGGAAAGAAGCGCAAGGTCGAGCGGCGCTTCATCGACGCCAAGACCGGTGAGGAGATCGGCGCCTCCACCGTCGTCACCAACGCGGATGACGTCGCGCGCGAGGTGACCGTGCACCACGTGACCGCCAAGGGCGACCCCGGCAAGCGTCGTCCCATCGCCATCGCGCTGTGGGTCCTGGCCATCGTCTTCGAGGTGCTCGCCTGGCTCGTGTTCAACGGCACCCTCGCCAACCTGCCCGGCAAGCTGATGATCTGGCTCATCGCCTTCATCGTGCTCGACCTGATTTGCGTGGTCGTGGCAGGTCAGCTGTGGAAGCAGGCCAACCACATCGACCCGCCCTCCGAGGCGAACAAGGCGTCGTTCTTCCTCAAGAGCCAGCTTGGTGCGATCCTGTCCGCCGTCGCATTCGTTCCCATCATCATCCTGATGCTCACCGACCAGGATGCCGACCCGCAGACCAAGAAGATCGGCACCATCGCGGCCGCCATCGCGCTGGCCATCGGCATGGGCACCTCCATCGACTTCCATCCAGCATCCGCCGAGGACCTGGCCGAGATGGAGGAGACCGCCATCGAGCTGGGGTCGGGCACCGTGTACTGGACTCCGTTCGGGCACGTGTACCACCTGAACCCCGACTGCCAGGCCATCATCAACTCCAGTAACATCTACACCGGCGACGTGCAGGCGGCCTTCGAGGCCGGCCGCACGCGTGCGTGCAAGTTCTGCGCCAACGCCAGCGGCTCGGACGTGCTGAAGGACCTCTCCAGCACCGATGACGACACGGCCACCGACGACGCCGAGGTCGAGGCCGACGAGGAGCTCGACGAGGCCGCGTAACCACAGACCGTCATCATTGACGCAGCGGGCGGGTCGTTACATGCGACCCACCCGCTGCTTGTCGTGACGCATCTCGCGACAGGGACGCGTCCCCCGCCCGCAGGACGGCTCGCCCAGCCCGCGCAAGGCTGGCCCCATGTGTGCGGAATCCAAAAAGAGGGCAGTCCACTTCGGGACTGCCCTCGTTGGCGCTGGCACGGGCCGAGGAATCGGTCGGCCCAGTCCGGCCTTGCGGCACGATGCCTCTAGAACTCGGCGTTGCCCACGGTACGCGGATGCGGCAGCACGTCGCGGATGTTGGAGACGCCCGTGAGGTACATCACCAGGCGCTCGAAGCCCAGGCCAAAGCCCGCATGGCGGCACCCGCCGAAGCGGCGCAGGTCGAGATAGTAGCGGTACTGTTCGCTGTCCATGCCCAGCTCGGCGATGCGACGCTCCAGCACGTCGAGGCGCTCCTCGCGCTGGGACCCACCGATGATCTCGCCGATGCCCGGCACCAGGCAGTCCGTGGCGGCAACGGTCTTGCCGTCATCGTTGAGGCGCATGTAGAAGGCCTTGATCTCGGCGGGATAGTCCGTCACGAAGACCGGCTGGCCGAAGTGCTTCTCCGTGAGGTAGCGCTCGTGCTCGGTCTGCAGGTCGCAGCCCCAGCTGACGGGATAGTCGAACTCCGTGCCGGACGCCTGGGCGTCCTCGAGGATCTTGATCGCGTCGGTGTAGGTCACGCGCGAGAACTCGGCGGTCGAGACATGCTCCAGGCGCTCCAGCAGGCCCTTGTCCACGAAGCGGTTGAGCATGGCCAGCTCGTCGGGGCACTTCTCCATCACGGTGCGGATGACGTACTTCAGCATGTCCTCGGCGAGGTTCATGTCGTCCTCGAGGTCGGCGAAGGCAATCTCGGGCTCGATCATCCAGAACTCAGCGGCATGACGCTTGGTGTTGGAGTTCTCGGCACGGAAGGTGGGGCCGAAGGTGTAGATGTCGCCAAAGGCCATCGCGAAGTTCTCGCCATTCAGCTGACCGGAGACCGTCAGGCTGGCCGGCTTGCCGAAGAAGTCCTGACTCCAGTCGACCGCGCCGGACTCCGTGCGCGGCGGGTTCTCGACATCCAGCGTGGTGACGCGGAACATCTCGCCCGCGCCCTCGGCGTCCGAGGTCGTGATGATGGGCGTATGCACGTACAGGAAGCCGCGGTCCTGGAAGAAGCAGTGGATGGCGTGCGCGGCGACGGAGCGGATGCGATAGACCGCACGGAAGAGGTTCGTGCGCGGACGCAGGTGCTGGACCGTGCGCAGGAACTCGACGGTCGTGCGCTTCTTCTGCATGGGATAGCCCTCGGCGACCGGACCCTCGACGTCGATCTGGCTGGCCTGCAGCTCGAAGGGCTGCGGACGGTCGGGGGTCAGCGCGAGGGTTCCCGTGATGACCAGTGCCGTGCCCACGCCCTGCGATGCGATGTGGTCGTAGCTCTCCAGGGTCTCACGGTTCAGGACGACCTGCAGGTCCTTGAAGCAGCTGCCATCGTTGAGCGTGACAAAGCCGAAGTTCTTCATGTCACGGATGGACTTGACCCATCCGGCAACGGTGACCGTCTGGCCACCAAGCTCCTGCGCATCGGCATAGAGCTGGGCGATTCGCATGCGATCCACGTACATCTCCTTGGTTTGGCGCCTGCGGCGCTCATGGCGGTTGGACAACGTTTCGATGATAGCGCTTCGACTGGCACAAGGGCTGCCAGAGGTCGCGTGGCACCGACTCGCCATCTGGGTATCACTTCCCGTGACATTGCACAGGTACCTGTATATTGTGGAGGAGCCATGGTGCGACCCGATGCCACTTGCAGTTGCACAGGTACCTGTTTATTATTCTTGCCAGACAACGATTGGTTCACATCACCTGGAGGACACATGACACACGATTGCGGCACACGTCCTGCGCCGATGCCCCGCGGGGAGGTCTCCCTGGCTCGAAGGGTCGGGCGCATGAGCCGATTGATCCACCGCTACTACGAGGCGAAGGCGCGCCGCCATGGCGGAACGGGCGACCCCCTGCGCGGTCAGGGACGCGTCCTGGCCCTGCTCAAGGCAAAGCCCGAGACGACCCAGCGCGAGCTGTCCTTCCTGCTGGACATGCGTCAGCAGTCCCTCTCCGAGCTGCTGGCCAAGCTGGAGGAGAAGGGCTTCGTCACCCGCGAGAAGTCCCAGGAGGATGGCCGCGTGACCGTCGTGCGCCTGACGGACGCCGGCGCACAGGCAGCCCCCTCCCCCGAGCAGATGCAGGCCCGCGCAGATGCGCTGGACTGCCTCAACGAGGAGGAGCAGGCTCAGCTGGGGGCACTGACCGACAAGGTCATCGCCTCGCTGGAAGAGAAGCTGGAGGAGATGGGCATCGACCCGCACCAGCGCCCGCGTGGCCCGCGGAGGCCCCCGATGGGACCGAATCACCACGGACCCCGCGGCGAGGAGGGCTTCGGACCTCGTGGTCCCTGGCGCCACGAAGGGGGTCCCGACGACCACCACATGCGTCGGGCCCGTTTCGAGGACGAGGAATAGCAGCGCGCACGCAGCCCAAACGCAGCACCGACGTGGCAGCCCCGCCCCTCTTCCCTAACCGGAGGAGGGGCGGGGCTTTTCATCCTATCGACGTGTCGGTCGCGAGGCAACGGACGGAAGGGCTACCGGGCCTCCAGCCTCTGTGGGGAATTGCCCCGTCTTGCCAGCAGCAGGATGCAGATGCCCCCGATGACCAGCGGCAGGCTGAGCACCTGTCCCATCGTCAGCCATCCGAAGGCGAGGTATCCCATATGGGCGTCGGGCAGCCGGACGAACTCGATGAGGAAGCGGAAGCATCCGTACAGCATGAGGAAGGTGCCTGTGAAGGTGCCTTGTGGCCGAGGCGGGCGGCGCAGGCTGAGGACGTACAGCACGCAGAACAGCACGACGCCCTCCAACAGGGCCTCATAGAGCTGGGAGGGATGACGGAAGACCGCCCCACCGCCGGTGTCGTCAAACATGACGCCCCAAGGCAGTGACGTCTCCTTGCCCCACAGTTCCCCATTGACGAAGTTCGCGCACCGCCCCAGGCAGAGCCCGATCGGCGCACCACAGGCCAGCAGGTCCATGACCGTCGCGAACGAATACCCCAGCGACCGGTTGGCCAGGTACGTGCCGACGATCGCCCCGATGAGACCCCCGTGGAAGCTCATCCCGCCCTCGTTGAGCATGACGATGGAGAGCGGGTGGGACAGGTAGTAGCCCTTGCCATAGAAGATGACGTAGCCCAGGCGACCACCGATGATGGCTCCGCAGGCCAGGCCCGTCACGATGGTGACGATGTCATCCGCTGACAGGTCGAGGCGCCAGCGACGAGCCACCCGATGCATGACGACGCCTGCGGCTATGAAACCGAAGAGGTAGGCCAGGCCATACCAACGGACGGTGAGCGGCCCCAACGACAGGGCGACGGGGTCGAGGCTATGATAGAGCTCGTCAAGCCACATGATGTGCAGCGATGCGCCTGCAGGCTACCAAGCCATGGCGGGCTGGACCTTGGTCACACCCGGGACATGCTCCATCAGGATGCGCTCGATACCCTCGGACATGTCATAGCTCGACAGTGGGCAGCCGGCGCAGGCACCCTGCATCTCCAGCGTCACGACGCCATCCTCGTCGCAGTTGATCAGCGCGACGTCGCCGCCATCGGCCTGCAGGCTCTGGCGGATGACGTTGATCGTGGACTCCAGCAGCTCCATGTTTACTGGCGTCTTTCCTTCTGCCATGGTGGTTCCCCCATTCATGCCACCCATAGGTGGCCGCGTTTCAGACAGCAACGTGAAGATGATACCCATTGCGCCCCATCACATCCACCACACGAGAGAAAACCAATGGCGCACGTGGGGATTCTGTCGTGCTCTCTGCTCTGCAGGCCGGCCGGTGCCGGGCAACCGTGCGAGCTCCCCTCGGGCAAGAACGCCCGTCCCGGACGACGCGGCAGCTGCGGAATCGCTCGCTTCGCTCGCTAGGTCCTCGCTCCCGCCGCGCCGTCCGTGACGTGCCGCCCTCATAGGAGCTCGCACGGTTGCCCGGCACCGGCCGGCCTGCAGAGCAGGTGCGAGATGGAGGTACCAGCTCCTGACCCGAATGCCTTGCGTCAGTCGATGGGGGCGTGGAGATGGCCCGAGGTATGCCCCTCGAGCCTGCGGGGTGCGTCACGCCCCTCGCGGGAGGCCACCAAGGCATCGCAGACCCTGCGCACCGCTGCGGCCAGCTCGTCGACATCCAACAGCGTCCCGTCCACCATCAGGCGCCGTACGCCTCCAGCCACCAACTGGCCGACCTCGGGAACCGCATCGAGCGGGTGGGCTGCGAAGACGCGGCTGCGTCCCTGCAGGTCGGTGCGGACAGGCAGGCGCTCGCCACGGTCGGTCTCCAGCATGATGTCCTGGCTGCGCAGCGGGCATCGCGCACAGTCATGCACGCAGCGACCCGCAACCTGCAGGATGCAGTGCTCGCTGGTCATGGCGCGGGCGCGCCCGTAGACCACCAGGCCAACCGGTACGGGTGACACCGATGCCAGCGCAAGCACCTCGGGAAGGCTCAGCTCCCCCGAGAGCCACACGCCGGTCGCGC
This sequence comes from uncultured Coriobacteriaceae bacterium, assembly GCA_902778135.1. GTDB lineage: Bacteria > Actinomycetota > Coriobacteriia > Coriobacteriales > Atopobiaceae > UBA1367. The sequence continues at coordinate 35,015 of CACYWP010000007.1, read as the reverse complement.
CAGACCGCACCAAGGAGGCCAACGCATGGGCGTTATGGACCGGTATGCAGGGTCTGACCTCGGGCAATGCCTTGCGCTGCACGGCAAGCGACAGTTGGGACACGTTGCCTGCGGCAAGGGGCTGCCCCTCGCGCACCCATGGGTCCAGGCGCTCGTGGTCGACCTCGCGGCAGACCTCATCCAACCAAGGCAGCGGCTCGAGACCCTCCGGCCACTGCTCCTGGGCCAGGGTATCGGCCGTCGCATACAGCCTCCTGGCGCCTGCCCGACGCGCGGCACGTGCCGCCTCCACGCCTGTGACGAGCACACAGACCTCGACGTCGCCTTCGGCTGCCGACTGGGGGCACACGCCCGCATCCCGCAGGTCGCGTGCAAGGAGCGCTGGCGAGGGAACCTTCGTGGCCTCGCGCCGCTCGTAGGGGGCCAGAAGCTCGCGCGTCAGGGCGCGACATGCCTCGGTGCGCACCTTGTGAACGTCGGCGAAGCGCATCCCACAGCCCTCGTCCAGCTGGACGTCGAAGTCCACGGGCACGAACGCCGAGCCACCCATGCGCCCGACGTGCTCGACCAAGTCCTGCCGGCTGACGCTGCGCGTCCGCGCCGCATCGACCACAAACCCCCTGGCCTTTGCCGTCGCACTGCCATCGGTGCAGGCCAGCTGCACCGTGAACGGCTGTCCCAGACGTGCGACGACGGTCACGCGCACGGGACGGGGCCGGGCGATGTCCGCACGCGCGGCGCGTGCCGCATCGTCCAGCGCCTGCTGCGAGCGGATGACGCGCACCGGGCATCCCGGTACCATCGGGCGAGCCGTCCTGCAGGTGATGGTCTCCCCCACCAGCGCATCGCGGTCGGCCGACGACGTCAGGAACTGGGACGGGTCGTCCTCGGGGCGCACCTCAAGCAAGTCCCCCTTGCCCACGGGCGCATCGAGCAGCACGTCCACCTCGGCAAGCGTGACCTTGCGCGTCCTCTCGCGCCCGCCGTTGGAACCACCTCGCCAGACGCGTGCGCTGCCCAGGTCGCGGGTGGCGACAACGCGCCCCACAAGCTCGCCGCGGTTGTTCGAGCGCTCGTAGCTCATCATCTCGTTGCCCGAGCGTCCGTCCAGGTAGCTGTCGGTGAAGTCGCGGTTGAAGGCCCTGCGCAACAGGCGTTCGCGCTCTGCGGGACCAAGCTGCGTCGGTGCCCCGACAAGCTCGTCCAACGCCGCACGATAGGCACGGACGACGGCATGGACGTAGTCGGCCCCCTTCAGGCGGCCCTCGACCTTGAGCGACCCCAGCCCAGCCCCCTCGAGCTCGGCAAGACGTCCGATCGTCCTATAGTCCTTGGGGCAGAGCGGCCTGACGCGGTCGATGCCGAGCAGGCTGTCGCCCGACTCGTCGACCAGGTCGTAGGGCAGCCGGCAGGGCTGCGCGCACAGGCCCCTGTTGGCCGAACGCGCCCCTCCCTGCGAGCTGAGCTGGCACACGCCCGAATAGCAGAAGCACAGCGCCCCGTGCCCGAACCCCTCCAGCTCGACGCCCTCCTGGGAGATGCGGGCGATCTCGGGCACGGACAGCTCGCGGGAGAGCGTCACGCGTCCCACATGGAAGGCATCGCGGCACCACGCGACGCCGCGCGCGTCGTGGACGTTGGCCTGCGTCGAGACGTGCAGCTCCATCTCGGGCCAGCGTCGGGACAGCTGGGCCATGAGGCCCCAGTCCTGGACGATGAAGGCGTCGGCCCCCAGAAGCCATGCCCTGCGCACCAGAGCGAGCGCACGGCCCATCTCCTCGTCCTTTATCACGACGTTGACCGTCACGTAGACGCGCGCGCCTGCCAGATGGGCCATGCGACAGGCCGAGGCGAAGCCCTCGTCATCGAAGCTCGTGGCGCCGCGCCGCGCGTTGAAGTGGTGCCCCAGGCCGCAATAGATGGCATCGGCCCCCGCAGCCAGCGCGGCACCGAACTGCTCGGGGCCCCCTGCCGGGGCCAACAGCTCCAGATGCCCGCGTGATGCGGGGGCCGTCGTCACGTCCCTTTCCCCGTTCGTGCTAGACGAGGCGCACGAACTTGCGCTTGCCGTGCTGGATGACCGTGCCCGCGACCAGGGACTCGGGCGCGATGTTGTAGGCCTTGGCGGCCACGGCGACGCCATCGATCTTCACGCCGCCGCCGTCGATGAAGCGACGCGCCTCGCCGACTGACCCCGCCAGCTTGGCATCGGCGAGCAGCTTGGCCAGGTAGACCAGGCCCTCGTCGTTGACCACGACATCGGCGACCGGGTACTCGGGGATGTCATCGGGAATCTCGGCGCGCTTGAACTGTGCGTCGAAGGCATCCTGGGCCTTCTGGCCCGCGCCCTCCCCGTGGTAGAGGTCGACGATGTTGCGCGCCAGCTCGCGCTTGCGGGCGTAGGGGTCTGCCGTGCCGTTCTTGAACTCGGCGTCGATGGCATCGATCTGCTCGATGGTGCAGGTGGAGCACAGGCGGAAGTACATGGGGACGATCTCGTCGGCGATGCTCATGAGCTTGCCGAACATGTCGTTGGGCTCGTCGGTGAGGCCGACGTAGTTGCCGTAGCTCTTGGACATCTTCTTGTGGCCGTCGAGGCCCACCAGCAGCGGCATCGTCAGCGCGACCTGTGGCTCCATGCCCTCGGCGCGCATGAGGTCGCGACCGGCGAGCAGGTTGAAGATCTGGTCGTTGCCACCCATCTCCACGTCGGCATCGATGACCACCGAGTCGTAGGCCTGCAGCACCGGGTAGATGAACTCGTGCAGGGCGATCGACTGCTGGTTCTCGTAGCGGTTGTGGAAGTCCTCGCGCTCGAGGATGCGGGCGACGTTGAACTGGGCCATCAGGTGCAGCATCTTCTGCAGGTCGAGGGGCTTCAGCCAGTCGCCGTTGTGGACGATCGTCGTCTTCTCTGGGTCGAGCACCTTCACGGCCTGCTCGACGTAGGTCTTCGCGTTGGCCTCCACCTGCTCCTCCGTGAGGGGCGGGCGGGTGCTGTCGCGACCGGAGGGGTCACCGATCAGCGCCGTGCCGTTGCCGATGATGAGGGTCACATGGTGGCCCAGGTCCTGGAACTGGCGCATCTTGCGCAGGGGCACGGCGTGACCCAGGTGCAGGTCAGGGCTGGTGGGATCGACGCCCAGCTTGATGTTGAGGGGCTCGCCCTTCTCCAGCTTCTTCCTCAGCTCGTCCAGCGGCACGATCTGTTGGGTGCCCGAGGTGATGACCTTCAGTTGCTCGTCGACTGGCAGCAATGCTCTGTCCTCCATATGGTTCGCGTTCCTCACGAGCTCCCTGCGGAGTCGCGTACGCACCAGAATAGCGCAAGCCCGCCCCTGCCGCCACGAAACCCGTGTCATGCACCACACTTGCGCCAACTCTGCCAGCATCCATATGTCGTGTGGGCGGCCGCAGCCGGTGCCACCCGTCTGGGAGCCCTCCTTGCCCTGCCCCTGGCCCCGCACAGATGGGCTCTATGAGAACTCTGCCCACTTCCGCCTAACGCCGTGGGGACTACTCGTATACTGTTGGGTTAGCTGTCTCTCACGGAGGAGGAACGCATGGGTGTCCGCAAGCGCAGGGCTCGAAGGAACTCACGCACCCACATCATCGGGTTTGGCATCGCCGGAATCTTCGGGTTCATCGCGCTGCTCATAGCGGCGTTGGCCATGTCGCTGGGCGCATTGGTCACCAGCTGGCTGCAAGACCTGCCCGACTACAACTCCGCCGACGCCTACCTCGTCAGCGAGCCGACCGAGATCGTCGACGCCAACGGCACCACGATTGCCGAATACTATCTGCAGAACAGGCGCAGCGTCGAGATGGAGCAGGTCAGCGACTATGTCCTGAAGGGCATCGTCGACATCGAGGACGCACGCTTCTACCGTCACAACGGCGTCGACCCCCAAGGCATCGCGCGCGCGGTGGTCGCCCAGCTCACCGGCAACTCCCAGGGCGCCTCGACCATCACCCAGCAGCTGGTGCGCAACACGGTCCTGTCCGAGGAGCAGTTCGACTACACGGTCAGGCGAAAGGTGCGCGAGGCCTACTTGGCCATCCAGATGGAGAAGATGTACACCAAGGACCAGATCCTGATGATGTACCTCAACACCATCTACTTCGGGCACCAGGCCTACGGCATCCAGGCGGCGGCCATCACCTACTTCGACAAGAACGCGAGCGACCTGTCGCTCGCCGAGGCGGCGACGCTCTGCGGCCTGCCCCAGTCCCCCTCCAACTACGACCCCCTGCAGAATCCCGAAGGTGCCCAGTGGCGTCGCGACATGGTCCTGGACAGCATGCTCAACGCCGGGGACATCACCCAAGAGCAGTATGACGAGGCGATCAACACGCCCCTCGAGACCAACGCCGGCTCCTTCCTGCAGAACGAGTCCCAGCAGCCCTACTTCACCGACTACGTCAAGCAGCTGTTGCTGGAGGACTTCGACCAGGACACCGTCTTCCAGGGTGGCCTGAAGGTCTACACCACCATCGATCCCAGCTACCAGGACGCCGCCGAGCGTGCCGTCTCCCAGCGCCTCACCGAGATCGGCAACGAGCGCCTTGACGCCGCGTTGGTCGCCGTCGATCCCGACACCGGCTACATCAAGGCCATGGTCGGCGGCCGCGACTACCAGGAGAGCCAGTTCAACCTGGCCACCCAGGCACGCCGCCAGCCCGGCTCGTCGTTCAAGCTGTTCACCCTGGTCGCCGCGCTGCGCGATGGCATGAGCCCGAACATCTACATCAACTGCAACTCGCCGATGACCTTCTCCCCCACCTGGACGGTGCAGAACTTCGGCAACGCCAGCTACGGCCCCATCACGATGGCCTATGCCTTCGCGGTCTCCTCCAACACCGGCTTCGTCCAGATCGCCGAGGCCATCGGGGCGGAGAAGATCGTCGAGGCCGCCCATGACATGGGCATCGACGTCGACCTGCCCGCCTACTCGTCGCTGACCCTGGGCACCGTGGGCGTCCCGCCCGTCCAGATGGCCGAGGCCTATGGCACCGTCGCCACCGGCGGCATCCACCGCGACGCCATCGCCATCACCCGCATCGAGGACCGCAACGGCAACACGGTCTACGAGCACGAGGACAGCCCCGTCCGCGTCCTCTCCGAGGACATCGCCTCGGCGGCGCTGGAGGTCATGAAGGGCGTCACCACTTGGGGCGGCACCGCAGAGGTCGTCGGTTCCGGCCTGACGGTCAACCAGCCCGTTGCCGGCAAGACCGGTACCACCGAGAACTACCGCGACCTGTGGTTCTGCGGCATCACCCCGCAGCTGTCGGTCTCCATCTGGTGCGGCTATCGCGAGGAGGCCGAGGTCTACGTGTGGGGCTCCAGCGGACACCCCTACAACACGGCCTGCCCGATCTTCAACTACTTCGTCAACTCGGTCCTCGACGGCTGGGCACGCGAGGAGTTCCCCACCTCCAGCGCGCAGCCCACTTATCGCGACAACAGCAGCTGGACCTTCTCCGGCGGCAGCGTCGACTGGAGCAGCTACTACTACGACTACAACTCCGAGGAGCAGAACTCCGAGTCCAACGGCGAGGAGGGCACTGGCGAGGAGAGCTACGAGGGCTACGAGGAGAACAACAACTACGACAACGGCTACACCGAGGACAATGGCGGCTCCTACGACAACGGGTACACCGAGGACAACGGGTACTACGACAATGGCGGTGGCGGCGAGGAGTACTACGACGAATCCGCCTAGGAGCCGGCAGACGGCATCACCCATGCGACTGACAGCGTGCCCCGCATCCAGACAAGGATGCGGGGCACGCTCATGCTGGTCCGGCAAGGCCGGCGCCCTTGTGTCGCGTCGATGCTACTTCTTTGCGTTGCGCAGCTTGTTGACGAGGTTGACCAGCTCGTCCGCCCCCTCTTCGGTACCGCAGACCACCAGTACCGTGTCGTTGCCAGCCACCGATCCCTTGACGTCGGGCAGAGACGCGGCATCGACGGCAGCGGCAACTCCGGGGGCCGTACCAGGCTGGGACTTCACGACGACGAGATTGCCCGCACGCTCGCAGCTCGTGACGAACTCCGAGACCATGCGCTGCAGGTGCAGGTCCTCGGCCAGCACGTAGATGCCTTCGGAGAGCTTGCGCAGCCCCATGTCGGCGATATCGCGCGAGACGGTTGCCTGGGTGCAGTTGTAGCCGATCGATTGCAGCTCCTCGACCAAGGAGCGCTGGGTATGGATGGACTTGGCACGGACGATGTCACGTATCGCGTCTTGCCTGCTATTGCGTCGCTTGACCATGCTTCCCCCAATATCCATCAATCGAAGAAACCGTCGCCGATTCCCCTTCTTGCATACTAACGCTGCGGATGTACGGATTATCTCTTATTTCGCCCAAGATAATAGAAGATTATGACATGTATTTACGTGCATGAAAGATAGGTCGACGGGACTTCGGAATGCATTGCAACGCAAGTAAGGGCCTTCCTTATGCACTTTGGCAAAGACGACCCATGACGTCAGACGATCCCTCTCGCCACGAACGCCGCAATCCCACGGTCGACGGCGGACGTCCGAAGACGACGGAGCGTCCCCAGCAAGCGCTTCTTGGCGTGATTTGACCGTTCACGCCGAAAGAGCGGTACCACTCGATGTAATCCCGTGTTCCGTCCCCACAAAACCTGACGTAGTATGTATGGGATTGTAGGCATCATGCGCCACTCGGGTGAAGGCCATGGGAAACGGGCACAATCGAGGCGGCACATGAATGATGGAGGGTAGTCATGGCAACCTCTCGTTCTGACCAACGGCGCAGGGCATCCAGCTCTTCCCGCAAGAAGTCCCGTTCGGCATCCTCGTCCGGCGAGCGCAAGCCGCTGCAGACGCGCGACACGGGCTATCGGGTGGGCAGCAGCCGCCGCCAGAAGTCGTCACGCGACATCAACCCGCGCCTCATCATCGTCGGCATCATCGGCATACTGCTGATCATCGCCCTCATCTTCGGCATCTCCAGCTGCGTGCGCGGGTGCAAGAACACGCGCCAGACGCAGAAGACCGAGGAGGAGGTAAAGGTCAACCCCGCCGACAAGCGCGTCGCCTTCGGCGTCTCCTCCGAGGAGACCGCCAAGATCGCCGAGGTCCTCGACCGCAACGAGGCGTTCGAGAAGATTGCCAAGAATGCCGACAAGATCACCGACGAGCGCCTGATCGACCTGGCCATCGCCGAGCCGGATGCCATTTCCTTCGTCGCCGGGTCCCTCTCGGCAGACGGCTCCTCGCAGGCCTACGGCGAATCGCTGGCGACGGGCGAGATTCCCCTGTTCTACACCTATGACCCACGCTGGGGCTATGTCGCCTACGCAGACGGCATCATCGGCGTGACCGGCTCCGGTCCCACCGCGCTGTCCATGGCTGCCATGGGACTCACCGGCAAGAACACCTACGACCCCGCCTCCGTCGCCGCCTCCATCACCTCCAGCAACCTCGCGTCTGGCACCACTGGCATGGATGACTCCTACCTCACCGGGCATGCCGGCGATGTCGGCCTGGCCGCAACGGGTGTCGAGGCCTCCTCGGACGGCATCTACAACCCCATCTCGGAGGGTCAGCTCGTCATCATCAAGCTGAAGTCCGACTCGGGCGTTGGCTCGGCGATGGCACACTGGGCCCTGATCATCGGCATCAATCCCGACAACTCCGTCACCGTCTATGACCCGACGTCGTCCTACGCCTCCACGCACTCGTGGTCGCTCGGCGCCATCAGCAGCAGGACCGACACGGCCTATGCCCTGACCGCCGGCACCTCCACCGGCACGAGCGGCGACACGGCTTCCGGCGAATATGACGGCAGCGAGACCGAGGGCTAGGGCGCTCGGCAACCATCAAGGGCTTCCTTGCACGGGGCAGGTCATTCACACGACCTGCCCCGTTTCCTTGTGCGGACAGGCAGCTGCAACCGCCTTGCGACGCAACCCGACGTCGGCCACCACTTCCCGCCCTGCGACACAACCAGGCCCAGCATGGAAAGGGACCCGCGCAATGCACGGGTCCCTTGGTCACACCGTATGTCGCCGGAGGCTTACGCGAAGATCTCCTCGGCGGCAGCGCGCAGCTTGGCCTCGATGGCCTCGGCGTCGGCGCGGGTTGCACCCTTGGCGAACAGGTAGGCCTTGATCTTGGGCTCGGTGCCGGACGGACGGAAGATGATCTTGTTGTCGTCCTCGAGCTGGTACTCGATCACGTTCGCGGGCGGCAGGTACTGCGGGTCCTCCTTCTGCAGGCCGGAGACGCGCGGCATCTCGGGGCCGGTGGCGAAGTCGGTCATGCCGACGACCTTCAGGCCGGCGATCTCGGCCAGAGGCTCCTCGCGCAGGCTCTTCATCAGGGCAGCCATCTTGTCGGCGCCGGCGGCACCCGGGAAGCTGGCGTTGACGATGCCGTTGATGTAGTAGCCGTACTTCTGGTACAGGGCGTCCATGGCCTCATAGAGGTCCATGCCCTTGGAGGCGTAGTCGGAAGCCATCTCGACGCACATCTCGACGGCCACGATGGCGTCCTTGTCGCGGGCGTGGGTGCCGACCAGGTAGCCATAGGACTCCTCGAAGCCCATCAGGTAGCGATCCTCCTCGCCAGCGTCCTTGAGCTGGTCGATCTGGTCGCCAATGTACTTGAAGCCGGTCAGGACGCGACGGAGCTCGAAGCCCTTGTCCTTGGCCAGGGCGTCCGGCATCGTGGAGGACACGATGGAGGTGACAGCGACCTTCTCCTTGGGATCCTCGCCGTTGGCCTCGGCCATCTTGATGAGCCAGTCCATCAGCAGGACGCCCATCTCGTTGCCGGAGAGCAGCTTGTACTCGCCGTCATGCGGGATTGCGGTGCCCATGCGGTCGGCGTCGGGGTCGGTGGCGACGACCAGGTTCGGCTTGACCTCCTCGGCGAGCTTCAGGGCGAGCTCGAGGGCGGCGCGGAACTCGGGGTTGGGATAGGTGCAGGTCGGGAAGTTGCCGTCGGGATCCTTCTGCTCGGGAACGACGGAGACCTTGTCGACGCCGATCTCGTTCAGGATCTTGGTGACGCACTCCATGCCGGTGCCGTTGAGTGGCGTGTAGACGACGGAGTAGGACTCGTCGGCCTTGAAGCCGGGGACGGAGACCTTCTTGACGGCGGCGATGAAGGCATCGATGACCTCGTCGTCGATCCAGTTGATCATGCCGTTGGCCAGGCCCTCGTCGAAGTCCATGCAATCGAGGCCGAAGAAGTCGGCGGCGGCGATGTTGGCGCTGATCTCGGCAGCGGCCTCATCGGTGATCTGGCCACCGTTGTCGTTGTAGACCTTGTAGCCGTTGTAGGCTGCGGGGTTGTGGGAGGCGGTCAGCACGATGCCGGCGGAGGTGCCCAGGTGACGCACGGCGAAGGACAGCGTCGGGACGGGCTCGATGCGCGGGAACAGGAAGACCTTGATGCCGTTAGCGGCCAGGATGCCGGCGGCGACCTTCTGGAACTCCTCGCCCTTCAGGCGAGAGTCGCGGGCGAGGGCCAGCGTGGGGTTCTCATAGTGCGCGTTCAGGTAGTCGGCAACGCCCTTGGTGGCCTGGCCGACGACGTACTCGTTCATGCGGTTGGTGCCGACGCCCAGCGTGCCACGCAGGCCAGCGGTGCCAAACTCAAGGCTGCGATAGAAGGCGTCAAAGAGCTTGTCCTCGTCGTTGGCGGCGATAAGGGCGTCCAGCTCCTCCTTTAGGTCGGCGATGGTGCACTTCTCGGCCCAAAGATCGATAGTGGCCTGAACCTTGCTGTCCATATGGCTTCCCTTCGTCTCGTTTCGCGGGCAAGTTGCCCGCCATTTACATGCATGTCTCGATGATAGCCAGATGGCCGCCCATCACTGCAGGCTAAATGGCCGAAGGGATGGCATTGGCGGCGAGAGGGATGGTGGCGAGTAGCGGGTGGTACCATGGACGCCACTAGCCGCCGTTCGTCTGCGAGGTCATCCTCCCATGGAATTCTTTGCCACCTGTCCGATGGGCTTCGAGCAGCTCCTTGCCGGAGAGCTGCGCACGATGGGAACGCCGCAGGTGCGTCCCCTGAGGGGCCAAGTGTCCTTCGAGGGCGAGTTGCGCGACGCCTATCGCGTCTGTCTGTGGTCGCGCCTCGCGTCGCGCGTGGTTGCGGTGCTCGCACGCATCGGTGCCCGCAACGCCGACGAGCTCTACGAGGGCCTGTCGCAGGTCGCCTGGGAAGACCACCTGACCGGATCCGGCACCTTCGCCATCGATGCGCACGGCACCAACGCCCAGCTGCGCACCACCCAGTTCACGACCCTGCGCTCCAAGGATGCCATCGTCGACCGCATGGTGGCGCGCACGGGAGCAAGGCCCGTCGTCGACGCTGCGCGACCGGGACTGACCGTCGCGGTGCGCATCTCCCGCGACCGTGCGACTGCGGGCATCGACCTGGCGGGCAGGCCGCTCTTCCGACGCGGCTACGAGTCGGGTCATCGCTCGCACCTTGAGGCGACGGCGCTGAGGCCGGACTATGCTGCCGCGCTGCTTGCAGCGGGCGGATGGGCAGGCATGTGCGAGGAGGGACAGCCGACGCTGGTCGTCCCCTTCGTTGGTGCCGGGGCGATTGCCGTCGAGGCTGCCGCACAGGCCCTCGACCATGCACCGGGACTCCTGCGTCAGCGCTGGGGCTTCGAGGGCTGGGCGGCACACGACGCTGACATCTGGGGCGACCTGGTTGCCGAGGCGCACCAGCGCGCGGAGGGCGCGCAGGCCCAGCCCGTGCTGCTGCTCGCCGACCAACGGCCGGGCTTCGATCGCGCGACGCGCCAGGCCTTGCGAGCGGCAGGCCTTGGGGTGCAGCCCACGTTCGCGACGTCTGACACCGTGAACGTGCCGGATGGGACGCGCCTCCTTGCCTGCGACCTCTCCTGGGTCGACCCGGCAGCCGTCGCCACCGAGGCCGCAGCCGTCGGGCACCTCGGTCGCATGGCCTCCGCGCTGCCCGACCAGGCGCGGGCGACAGCCCTGTCGGCGACCCCGCTCGTCGACAGCATTCTCGGCACCCCGTCGCAGGCCCTGTCCATCATGGTAGGGCGCGACGAGGCGACGCTGAGGTCCTACGACCACCCTGCGCAGGATGCACCGCACCTGCAGGTCACGCTGCCTGCCGGCGGTCACGTCGGCGTCCTGGTCGCGACGAGCGACCAGTTCTGCGCACGACTGGCCAAGGTCTACCGGCAGCGCCGCAAATGGGCCCGACGCGAGGATGTCAGCTGCTACCGCATCTACGACGCCGACCTGCCCGACTATGCGGTCTCAATCGACCTCTTCGAGGGGTCGCAGACACCCGGACGCTGGCTGCAGGTATTCGAGTATGCCCCGCCTAAGGACATCGACCCGACCGTCGCCCAGCGCAGGCTGCTGGATGTGGTCGCCATCGCGCCGCGCCTGCTGGACGTGCCCCCCGAGAACTGCTTCGTCCGCGTGCGCACGAAGGCGCGTGGCGGCTCGCAGTATGCCGACGAGGCGCAGGAGCTGCGCCCCGCACGACCAGGACGCGGTCGTCCCGGCAAGCCCGCACTGCCCGTCGGCGCGCACCTCATCGACGAGGGAGGGCTGACCTTCGAGGTCAACTTCCAGACGCGCCTTGACTGCGGCATCTTCCTCGACCATCGCGACACGCGGTCGATGCTGCGCGAGATGGCCAAGCAGACCAAGGGGTCGAAGCGCTTCCTCAACCTCTTCGCCTACACCGGAACGGGCACCTGCTACGCCGCAGACGGCGGGGCACGTCACACCACCACCGTCGACCTGTCGCGGCCCTCGCTCGACTGGGCACGCCGCAACATGGAGCGCAATGGCTTCACCGGTCCCCAGCACGAGTACGTCCAGGCAGACGTGCTGTCCTGGGTCTCCGAGCAGCGCCACACCAAGAATCGCTGGGACCTCGTCTTCTGCGACGTCCCCACCTTCTCCAACTCGCGGCGCATGCGTTCAGCCTCGTTCGACGTGCAGCGCGACCACGCGGAGCTGCTCATAGGCGTGTCGCGCCTGCTGACGAGAGAGGGCACCTGCGTCTTCTCCTGCAACCTACGGACCTTCTCGATCGACGAGGAAGCCCTCGCGAAGGCAGGCGTCACCATCGAGGACATCACCGAGAGGACCATCCCCGAGGACTTCGCGCGCAACGGCCGCATCCATCGCTGCTATCTGGTCAGGCGCACGCCACGCACGTAGGCCACCCGACAAAGGCCAGACGACGCACTGCCATACCACCATCAACGGCAAGGGAGGGACCCGAAACCGAATCGGGTCCCTCCCCTTTTCCGACGATGGGCGTATGAGGCGAAGCTTGGCCGCTAGGGTCGTTTCGCGAGCGGCACGTAGCTCTGGTCCTTCAGGAAGGAGTTGTACGCGGGACGGATGATGCGGGCCGGACCGTAGAGCTCCTCCATGCGATGGGCCCCCCAACCCGCCATGCGCGCGATGGCAAAGATCGGCGTGAACATGTCCTGGCTGATGCCCAGCATCTCGTAGACGAAGCCGGTGTACATGTCGATGTTGGTGCTGATGGGCTTCTTGATGCCACGGACCTCGCGCATCAGCTGGGGTCCCAGACGCTCGACGCGCTTGATCAGGTCGAGCTTGTCGGCCTGCCCGTTCTTCTCGGCAAGGCCCTGCGCGTACTGCTTGACGATCTCGGCACGGGGGTCCGTAACGGTGTAGACGGCATGCCCCAGACCATAGATGAGGCCCGTGCGGTCGTATGCCTGCCGCCTCAGGATGCGCTCGAGATAGGCTCCGACCTCGTCGTCGCTGCTCCAGTCGCGGACGTGGGCGGCGATGTCCTCGATCATCTCGCCGGCCTTGTAGTTGGCGCCACCGTGCTTGGGGCCCTTCAGGGAGCCCAGGGCTCCCGCATAGGCCGAGTAGGCGTCGGTGCCCGACGACGAGAGGACGCGCGTCGTGAAGGTCGAGTTGTTGCCACCGCCATGCTCGGCATGCAGCATCAGCATGATGTCCAGCAGCATCGCCTCGTCGCGCGTGAATCCCGCGTCGCCACGCAGGACGTCCAGGATCGTCTCGGCCATGGAGTATTCCTCGCGCGCGGGCGGGACGACCAGGCGCGCACCCTCCTCGTCGGCCACAAAGGCCGCATGGGCCAGGCTCGCAACGCGAGGCCAGCGGCCCAGCAGGGACAGCGCGACGTCGATCTCGTGGATGGGCGAGGTGTCGTCCGGGTTGCGGTCGAATGCATAGAGCAGCAGCGTGGCGCGCTGCAGCACGTTCATAATCGAGTGGCTGTAGGTCGTGCGCGGGAACAGCGCAAGGTAGCCCTCGGGCAGCTGGCGGCGCGAGCCGATGCGGGCGCGGAAGTCGTCCAACTCGGCCCGGTTGGGCAGCGACCCGGACAGGAGCAGGTAGGCGACCTCCTCGTAGCCAAAGCGGTTCTCCGCCTGCGCGGCAGCGACGAGGTCGGCGATATGGTAGCCACGGTACTTCAGGTCGCCCTCGTCGGGTTCGACGCGTCCGTCGACCTTGTTGTAGCCATGGACGTTGGAAATGGTCGTCAGGCCCACCAGGACGCCCGATCCGTCAGCGTTGCGCAGGCCACGCTTGACGTCGAACTTGGTGTAGAGCTCGGGTGGGACCTTGTCCACCCGGTTCATGCCGTAATAGAGCTGTTCGGAGACGGACGTCAGGCCCAGGCCCTCCGAGGGCATGGGATAGGCGTCGGCGATGCGGTCGAGAGCCGTGGTTTCCTGCCTCGTGAGGAAGCGCGTCTCTCGTTGGGGAAGCTTGGGGAGCAAGTTGTCTGCCATCAGACTCCCTTCGAAGGTGTGCCTCGTGCGGCGTTCGACGAGTTTCCGCCGTTTCCGACGGGTCCATCCGTCCGAGGCGACGTGGGCTGCGCCTGGCGGAGAAGCCTCTGGACGCTGGGCCTAGAGGCGATACATGAACTTGAAGACCTCTTCCCGCTGCAGGGTGATCTGCACGCCCAGACTCTCGGCGAGCGTGGCAAGCTGGTCCTGCACGGTGGCAAAGTCGACATCCGAGGAGTCCAGGTCCACCAGCATCGTCATCGTGAAGATGCCCTGTAGGATTGTCTGGGAGATGTCGAGGATGTTGATGTCGTGATCGGCGAGGGTGCCTGCCACGGCAGCGACGATCCCGGAACGGTCGCTGCCCAATACCGAGATGATTGCGCGACCGGATGAGACGTCGTTGGTGGTTGCCATGTCAGCTCCTCAAAACTCGGGTCCTTGTGGTGCAAGTGATTGTACCGAACGGCTGGCGTCTCCCCCCAACTACCACACCATTGAGCCAATCTGGTAACAGGGGCGGACGGAGGGGCGAGAACGCGCCTTCGCCATGGTCTCATGGGGTAAGGTGCGCCTTCGATTGTCGGCCAGCATGTCATGAAGGGCAACGGACGGGCATCGGGGCTCAGTTGAGGGAGAAGTCCTCCCCGCCCTGGCGCTCGAACAGCTCGCGGACATCGTCGACGCTGACCTCCAGCGCAACGGCCAGCTCCGCGAGCGACCGCTCGCTGGCCTGCTTCAGGATGCGCTCGTAGACCACGGGAGGCTTCTTGTTGCGCGAGCGGACCTCCGCGATGCGCTTGCGGAAGGTCTTGACGACACGCACCGAGTCGCGGCAGGTGCCCCGACGGATCTGGTTCTTGAAGTGCTCCTCCTCCAGTGCGGCGCTGCGCTCGGTGAAGGTATCGACGTCCATCTGGGGATACTCGACGATCAGGGCTTCCGCCTCTCCCCTTGAGAGCACGGGGCGCAGTCGTCCCTCGCCGGATACGGGGAAGCTGATGCGCATGGGATGACGTCCGCCAACGGGAAGCAGCATGTAGGTCTCCTGCGGCTCCGTCACGATCTCGTCGACCTTGCAGACGCCCTGTCCCGGATGGACGATGTACTCGCCAACTTGGTACATGTCGAAGCTCCCTTCGTATTGACCAGAATTCATTCTATCACGAAAGGAGATAAAAACGGTCTGTTAGTCGATTGTCTATTGCATTGCAAATCCATATAGCGTATGTTTAGCTGTTTTCTCGCTGGCTCGAAAGGTCCTCTTCCTTGGTCTCCTCCCCCGTGTCCTCCGACTCGGTGTCCTGGGACGCGTCATCGGCGTCGTCGCTCGGCGTGGCAGACCCCTCGGGCTGGGGGCAGCAGGACACGATCCACGCGACCAGATTGTCCTCCGCGTCCCCCTGCCTCTCGGCCAACCCGAATCCCGTGCCCCAGACGGCCTGGAACGCGACATCGCTGACGCCCTCGCAGTCCGCCAACGCCGTCGCCAGGTTGACCTCGCTGACCAAGGTGGTCTCCGACTGGAAGAGGCCCGTGTTGATGCGCCAGTGGGGAGCGGCTGTCGCGTCCACGCCTCCGTTGCGCGCGTCCTGGACGAACTGCAGGGGATCCATCATCATGACGCGGTCGGTCACGGTCGTCTCCAGGGAGTCGACCTCCACCAGGTCGCCGCGCCACTCGGACACGACGCTCTCGTCCCAGCCCTCTCCGGCGCCATAGCGCTCCTGCTCGGACGAGAGCAGCTGGGAGACCATGGAGTCGAAGTGCATGGACGGCTGGTCGTCGGTCCCGAAGAGCTGGTTGGCCACGCCCGAGCGATCCACGAGGTCATAGGCACTGACGTCCTTGCTCGCAGGACGGCAGGCCCGCGCGAAGCCCCACAGGCCCGTTATCGACGCCATGCCCCTGCTGGCGTTGTAGGTCAGCCAACGGCTGTCCCCGTTGAGCGATGTGACATAGCTTTCGACGGTGTCGTAGACGGTCGCCTGGACCTGGCGCACGCCCCTGACGGCAGGAGCCTCCTCTTCCTCGGCGGGTGCGGCCTCCGCCTGGGTGCCTGTCACCATCAGCGCAGGATCGCCTGGAAAGCACCGTTGGTCGGACGAGGGAGGCAACACCGTGTAGGGAAAGTCCGTGCGTCCGAAGAAGTCGCCCGCCGCATCGGCAACGAGGCCGACCAGATGGTCGTAGTAGGTCCCGCCGGCATAGCTGCCGTTCTCGATGCGGTCCAGCTGCAGGATCACCCCATCCGCGTCCACCAGGCCAAGCCCGTTGACGTAGGGGCCATAGGCATCGGCAAGGTCGTCCGAGAGCATCTTGGTCCACGTGCCCTCCGCCCTGGTTCCCTCGCCGTCATACTGGCCCATCATCCACTCGTAGGCCGCGTCTGCGGACCCGAAGACGCCCTGTGGGCACCACGCGGCGACACCGCAGATGGCATCCGACAGGCCCTCGCCCTCCAGGTCGTGCATAGCGGCGCCGATGGCCTGCAGATAGGGCTCATAGGCATCCGCATCGCCGGCCGTGCCCAGAAGGGCCGCCAGGCCTCCTGCGCCGCCCTGCCCGAAGACGAAGATGCGCTCGGTGTCGCAGGGCAGGACCGATGCGTTGTAGCGCAGGCACCGGATGGCAGCCTTCAGGTCGACGACCGGCCACGGGGCCCCACCAGGGAAGTACTCCTGCGTCGTCGACTCGTACCCACCGCTGCGCCCACGCAGGCCAGGGTAGACGTACACCATGCCCGCCTTCAGATAGGTGGACAGTCCGTCGTACGAGTAGCTGGTCGGGCACTCCTGCGAGGCGAATGCAACCGTGTTGATGGGGACGGCGACCGGTGCCGTGGCGGGAGTGTAGCCTCCCACGACGGCATCCTGCGCGACGGTGCAGCTGTAGGTCTGCCCCTTCCTCGTACCCTCGAAATAGGGTCCGGGCACAAAGATGCTCAGCGACTCGTACTGCTCGCTGCCGGGTGTCAGGCAGTAGGGATGGGCCAGCTGGTAGTAGCAGTCGTTGGCCTCGTCGTAACTCCAGGCGCCCATGTCCAGCGCAAGGTCCTCGAACTCGGAAAAGTCGATGGTTGGCTCCTCGGGAACCTCCTCCTCGACCTCCTCGGACGGAGGGGTCTCCTCCACGGCGGGCTCCGGCTGCCCGAAAAGGTCGATCGTGCATGCCGAGAGGCCTGCTGCGGTACCCATGCCAGCAAGCGTGAGAAGGGTCCTCCTGGTCAGACTCATGATGCTCCCCTCTTCTGGGATAGTTGGAACCAATTGTACGGCGACCGAGCAGAATGTGGCTGCCCCTTGCCGCCCAACGACGTTTTGACGCATAGTGAGGGCAACGAACGGACTATCGGCACGGGCTTCCGGACAGGAGGGGGCGGTATGGGCGCGACGTCAGACGGCAGGCAGGGAACCGCACCCGACCCGCAGGCCATGCGGAGGCTGAGCATGCACTTCGTCGGAGAGGTGCAGGGGGTGGGCTTTCGCTGGACGGCTCGCAGGGTCGCCCAGGAACTGGGCCTGACCGGATGGGTGCGCAACGAGCCGGATGGCAGCGTCAGCATGGAGCTGCAAGGGCCCAGCAACCGCCTGGCCACCTACTTCACCCTCTTCGACCGCCAGTATGCCAACTATCCCCTCCGCTACGTCATCGACGAGAAGGACGACATCGATCCGGTGCCTGGAGAGGGGCTGTTCCACGTGCGGTTCTAGGGGATGCGCGGCATGCCCGCGTGCCCGCGTGTCCGATTCTTGTGGATGCCAAAAAGATGCAAGATGGGCATTGACGTGCGGCGTGGGTCTGCTATATTAAACAGGCTTGCAAGCGAGCAGGCACTCGGCTGGGTAGCTCAGTTGGTAGAGCAGGGGACTGAAAATCCCTGTGTCGGGGGTTCGACTCCCTCCCCAGCCACCATTGAAACCACGACGCCCCGCAAAGGGGCGTTTTTCATGCGTGGGGAGGTGCGCGGAGTCGAACCCGAAAGGGCGCGACAGGCCCGCGGCCTGTCGCGGGGTGAGCGCGCCAGCGCGAACCCTTGGAGCGCCGCCGCAGGCGGCGCGGCGACTCCCTCCCCAGCCACCATTGAAACCACGACGCCCCGCAAAGGGGCGTTTTTCATGCGTGGGGAGGGTGCATGGAGTCGAACCCGCGAGGGCGCGAGTGCCCCGTGGGCACTCGCGGGCTGAGCGCGAGCGAAGCCCACGAGTCTTGCCCGGAGGGCAAGACGGCGACTCCCTCCCCAGCCACCATTTGATTACGAGACGTCCCAGCCGGGACGTCTTTTTTGTTAGGGGGAGCTGCGCGGAGTCGAACCCGAAAGGGCGCGACAGGCCCGCGGCCTGTCGTGGGGCGAGCGCGCCAGCGCGAACCCCAGGCGCCCTTGGTGACGCCACACGCAATTGCACGTTCGTGCACCTCGGGGCCAAGCCTGCGAAAGCCCCTGTCTCAGTCGCTCGAAGGGTAGGCTAATATGATGTTATTGCCATAACCTTTCAATCGAAATTTGAGTATATGTGTAAAACTCGGCTCTTCCCCTACGACCTCGTGCGCGTCATTGCCCTGATCATGGTCATCTGCGTCCATTCCCTGCCCGACAGCTATTGGGCATGGGCCGTCGGCCAACCACTCTTCTACGCATGCAACGGAATCTTCTTCATGCTGTCAGGCCACTTCAACCTCCACGTCCGCGAGGAGGGAACTCTCGGTCGCTACTACCTGCGCAAGGTCGCCACCATCATGTTGCCCGTCCTCGTCTATACCGGCATCATCGTCGTCTGGGAGACGAAGCACCTGCTTCCCAACTACCCGCAGGCGGTCCTAGGGCGCTTCGCGGAAGACTTCATCCATGCGAACTCGCTCTCCCATCTCTGGTTCGTCTACACGCTGTTCGGCATCCTGCTCGCCGCACCGTTCTTCGCACGCATGCTCCAGGCCATGAACGATGGGGAGAAGCGCTGGTTCGTCGGACTGGGCATGGGCTATTTCGCCTGCCTGTTCCTGCTCAGCTTCACCAGGTACGACCTCGGATGGGACTACCCCTTCGGCTTTGCGTGCTTCATGTTCCTTGTCGAGCCCATCTGTCACCCCTACCTGCAACGATGTCCCACCAGGGCACTCCTCGCCGGGGTTGTCGTGCCGCTTGGCGTCCTGGCCTACCTGTGCACCTACGGCTATGGTAGCTATCTCTTCGACATGAACCCCCTCTACGTGACCGAGGTCTTCTGCCTCTACGAGCTGTTCCTGCGACTCGGGGGACTCGTGGGGTCCGACAAGCTCATCACCCTGATGGCCAAACACCAATACGGCATGTACATCATGCACATGTTCTGCCTGCTGCGCGTCAAGGCGTACGTCGTCCCACGCATTCCCGAGGGTCTCCCCTGGCAGCTCAGTTGGCTCCTAGTCATTGCCTCCACGCTCCTACTGGCGCTCGTCATCGCGACTACTGTTGACATCGTCGTGATCAAGCCCCTTCAACAGCTGCTCTACCGAGTCGTCGAAGCCATCGGGAGGTCGCGCGGCAAGGTTGCGTCCGCGTCGGAGTAACGCGCTGGCGTCGCGAGTCGGGAGCGTCCCCTTTTGGGTCCATGGGCCTTCAGGCCAGCCGGAGGCCCTGGTAGACCGCCCTGAACAGACAAGGGCCGCACGGGACAATCCTCGTGCGGCCCTCGCCGTCTCGCTTGTGGTTGTCTCGGGTCGATTACAACTCGAAGCTGCCCGAATCCTCCATCTGCTGGAGCCTGCGCTCACCCTCGTCGGCGATGGCACGGAAGTCGGCGATGGTTTGCTGCATCTGCGGCAGCGCGCGCTGCTTGTAGTTCGAGATGTCGTTGAGCGCGGAAAGCGCGTCGGCGAAGGCCTGCTTCAGGGTCTCGGGAGACACGCTGGCCTCGGTCGCCTGGCGCTGCACCGCAACGCCCTGCTCCTTCAGCATGCGCGACGTGGCGGTGATCATGTCGTTGGTCGTGGCATTGAGGGCCGCGATCTTGTCAAGGACGATGCGCTGGTTGTAGAGAGCGCCTGCAACCGTCACGGCGGTGCGCAGCGATGCGACGGTCACGTGCTCGGCGCGGTCGACGGCACGCACCAGCTCCAGGTTGTTGCGACGCACGACGTCCATGGCGACGATGCCCTGCTGGTTGACGACCAGCAGCTGCTGGAAATCCATGATCTTCTGGCGCAGGGGGAAGATGACCTCCTCCTCCAGGAAGGAGACACGGTCGTCGTCGTTGCCTGCCGCACGAATCTCCTCGACCTTGGACGTTAGGTAGGCATCAAGGTCGATGGCCATCTCCAGCTTCTGGTTGAGCTGCTTGGTCAGGTCGCGCATGGCGCCTTCCTCCAGCTCGAGCGTGACATTGTCCTGCTTCAGCGTCGTGCGGCCACGATCCAGCGACTTGACGATGTCGGCAATCTCCGCATCGGCGCTCTTGTAGCGCTCGAAATAGCGCCTGACCGGGTTGAACAGTCCCGCAAGCGGGCCGGACTTGGTGAAGTCGATGCCGGACGGGTCGAGGTCACGCATCTTGATGGCCAGCTCCTCGAGGCTCTTGGCCACCTCGCCGCTCTCGCTGCCACCACGAGACAGCTCGCCCATGCGCTTGGCCAGGATCGCGTTCTTGTTGGCCGAGCGCTCCATGATGTCGCTGCCCAGCTCGTTGACCGCGCTGGTGATCTCGCGCCTGCTGGCGACGGAGTCAAGGTTGACGTTGACGATCTGCTCGCCCTTCTCGTTGGCCGCCGAGTCGACCGCGCTGGCATAAGCGGGAGTTATGGCCGTCTGCTGCTTGACAAGGTTCTTAACCTCATCGGGATCGGGAATCTCGAGGTCGAAGCTCATGTTTGGAGTCCTTTCTCTGGGGCGGGCGAGACCCGCCTCATGTGCCTTCCGTCGCTGGCCACCACCGGGTGGCCTCCTATCACATGTTGGCGTTGAACAGGTTCTTCAGCTGGTAGACCACATCGTCGGTCGACGCGTCGATGCTCGCCGCCTCGTTGATGGAGCTGATCTTGCGCAGGGCGTCGATGTTCGCGTTGTAGCCGATCGTGTACACCGGGATGCGCAACGCCTTGAGGACGCCATCGACATCGGACAGGTCGTAGCCCGTGTTCGTCTCGCCGTCGGAGAGAACGAAGATCAGTGGCTTGGCGTCGGGATGGTCGACCATGGCCTTCTGCACCATGTCGACGGCGACGCAGATGCCGTCGAAGGTCGCCGTGCCGCCCCCCGCACGCAGCGACTCGACCGCACCCTTGAAGTAGGCCTGCTGGTTGAGGTCGAACTGACCGATGGGCAGCTCGATGGTCACATAGTCGGAATAGGAGACGAGGCCCACGTAGTTGGAGCTATTGATGTAGCGCATGCTGTTGGTCAGCGACTCCTGCAGGGCGCGCAGCGGCGCACCGTCCATCGAGCCGGAGATGTCCGCGACGAAGACCGCCACCACCGGCTTGCCGTTGTCCTTGTTGTCCTTGTAGAGCCTCTGGGCCGCCAGCAGCGTCGCACCATCGATGTCGGGGTTCTCGCTCTTGTAGGAGTCCATGCCGCCAAACCCGTAGCGCTCGGCCAGCTGGGCGCCGTTCTCGTCGCAGTAGGTCGCGAACTGCTCCAGGATCTCGCGCTTGGTGGAGCCGATGTCAGGCAATGCCACGAGCGGGTTGTCGTGACGATAGCCGAAGGGGACGAACTTGTAGGACTTGGACAGCGTCGAGTCGTTCGCATAGAGCTGGTACTCCAGCACGAAGCCATCGAGCGAGCCACGCTCCGCGGCATCGCGCATCTGCACCGTGGTCAGCGCGACGAAGGGAACGTTGGTCTGGAACTGGCGGAAGCCCTCGACGGCCGTGTCGGAGAGGGGGTCCGAGCGGTCGTAGCGCTGCAGCGTGGACACGAGGAAGTTGAGTCCCGTGCTGCTGGTGAAGGGGTTGGTGTAGCCCATCGTGAGGGCCCCCTCGCCCGTGGCCTCGGTCACCGCCTTGAGGTCGGCGGCACCATACTCCTCGACGAGCTGGTCGTAATGCTTCTTGTCAAGCAGGAATCCGGCTACGTTGCCCACGGTGCGCTCGCGCACGTAATCGCATTTGATGCCCTTGGCATCCAGCATGTCGATCCACAGGCGGCTGGAGGGGGTGTAGCCGTCGGGCGTCGCCTTGCCCGTCGTGATGTAGTCGTTGCCCAGGCCGCTGGACACGTTGCGAATCTGCACCGAGACGCGCTTGCCGTCAACCTCGTAACCCTCGGCGTTGAACTGCTCGGCAAGCTCGCGCATCCAGCCATCGGTACCCGAGCCCGCCTTCTCGGGCGAGCACCAAATCTCGGCATAGGTGTCGGTGGTGGCCGCCGCCGTCACCTTGTTGCTGTCCAGTTCGGGCAGCTCGTCGGCGGTCGTGTCCTGCTGCTCCGAGTACTCGATGGAAGACTTGGTGGGCGTGGCCGTCATGGGGTCGATCCTGTTGACCATCCTCGCGAGGCTGGTGGTCGCATCCTCGACCGTCCTCACGTTGGATGGCACGAAGACGTTACGCGCGAGGATGAACGCACCGAAGACGGCGGCGCTCACCACCAAGATGCCGACCACGATCGCGACAATCGCCTTGCTGTTCCTGCGGCTCATGTGCCCCTCCTTAGCCTGGGCGTAGGTGCCTACCGGTAGTACCTCGTCTGCTCCAGCAGGTCCTTGACCTCCTCGAGCATGCGGTTGTTGTCCTCGCGCGTGTCGTCCGCCTCGAGGTCGGAGATCTCCATCTCGAGCTTGCCCATCTCCAGCAGCAGACGCTCGTTGGCCTCGATCACCTCGTGCATGTCGGCCAAGGCCTGTTCGTATACGGCGATTCGCTCCCCCTCAAGCCCATCTTGGGAGGACTTGGGCAGCAGGTGGCGCGACTTGCGATAGCCCTCGACATCAAAGGACTGCACGCGGTTCGACAGCAGGGCGCAGTTGCGCAGCAGCGTGCGTCTGGCGGCGTCGACGACGGCGGCGAACTTGTCGTGGGACAGGCTCTGCTCGCCGAACTTCGCGCCGATGACCCGACGCAGCCGTTCGCACCTGCGCTCCATGGTCTCGATCTGGGCCGCGGCCTCGGAGGCGTAGGTGCCAACGGTCGGGACCTCCGAGAAGTCGCGAAGCTGGGGCAGCACGTCGTCCGGCTCGTTCACCTCGCCTGACTCCAGCAGACGGTACTCCGGCTCGCGCAGATAGGCATAGGTGGAGCCGCCAAACGCACCCGTCAGCAGGATGGCGCAGATGACCGAGAGCCCCGCACGCAGGATGCTGGGGTCGGATGGTGTCAGGCCCACCAGCCATGGCGTATAGAGCACCATGGCCGCAATGGCGATGGCCGCATATGAGGCAAGGAGCCGCGCGTACTTCTTCATGCCCGCCGTCCCGAAACGTTAGGTACAACAAATCGTATTCTACCCAACGCCAGCCCTTCGCCACCAATGGGCAGGGACAATACCGGCCAATGAGGCGGCCGACGGAAGCGATGCATCAGAACGCACCACCGCCACCGCCTCCGCCGAAGCCGCCACCGCCTCCGCCGGAGAAGCCGCCACCGCCACCTCCGCCCGAGCTGGACGAGGACGATGCCAGCTTGGACTCGCTGACGTGATGGGCGCTGTCGTAGCTGGTGTTGAAGCTGCGATAGGGACGATTGTCGGGCACGCCGTAGTACCAGGCATAGGTGGGCATGATGCGCGGGTCCTCGAGGATGTCGGGCATGACGGTCTTCAGCTGTTTGATGACCTCGTCGGCAACGCCCAGGACCACTGCCATCACCAGCAGGCGATTCCACAGCACCACGTCGCGTGGGACGGCTTCCTCCAGACGCGTGAAGTCCTGGAGCCAGTTGCGCAGCGCCTCGAGCTTGGCGCGCAGCTCGATTGCCTCGTCGGAAATCGGCTCCATCTTGGCGGCGAAGACGAACGAGAGGACGATGCTGACGACCTGGAACAGGATGAGGGGGATGCAGAGCGTCCACGCCTCGGTCCAAAGCATCAGGAAGATCGTCCCCATGCAGAGCGCGATGGCACCCGTCGCACAGGCGACGGCGGCGGCGCGCCCCGTCGGTCGGTCGCTCTTGAAGAACCTGCGGCTGGAGATGGCACTTTCGACCTTGGCGTTCCATCCCTCGAACGCATTATGGTAGCGCTCGGGCTTCTTCTTGGCGACCTTTTCGAGGTCGCCGAAGCAGATGGACGCGTTGTCATGGTCGTAGCCCGGCGTGAAGCGGCCGATCTTGTCAAAGAGCACGAGCATGGCGCCGCGGTCGATGGCGCTCAGCTTCATGTCCGCTGCCTTGTTGGTCGCCGACAGGCGATAGTCCTTGCGCGTCTTGGCACGGCCCAGGAAGCCCTTGTCCTCGATGGTGACCAGCTCGAGGCTGACGGCCCCCAGGTCGGTCAGGTGCATGAGGGTGCCCGTGAAGTCCTCGCCTTCGGGAGTGCCTCCGCGCCACAAGGCGCCCAGGACGGCGGGATGGTCGTCGGAGGGAACGTCACGGAAGTACTTGTCATCGAAGGTCGGCTTGTGCGAGCGGCGGTAGCGGACGAAGGAGATCGTCGAGACGACGAAGGTCACAAGCGTACCCAGCAGTGACAGCAGCGAGCCGCCATAGGTGGCGATGCGGGCGCGCTCGCGACGCGCGTTCGCCTCGTCCGCCCAAGCCTGCTCCTCGGAGAGGATCTGCTGCAACCGTGCCCCTCCACGCGAGGTCGCCTCGCTCAGCCAGTCGTCGGGGAAGGTGATGCGTGCCTCGGCGAACTCGGAGGTTCCCACGCCTGGCACCCAGTAGACGACGTCGTTCCCGTCGAAGGAGACGGTCGCGTCGAGCGGCCCATGTCCCCAGGCACGGACGTTCTCCTCGGGAGTGACCTGCTTTCCATCGGGAACGGGCAGGTGAACCGTGCAGCTGACGTTGTGAGAGGTGACGTCCCAGCCATCGGACACGAACTTCCAGTACAGCACGGAGATGTCGTCATAGCGCACCGCGAGGTTCGTGTCGGTGTAGCCGATGACGAACGTGGCGCTCTCGTAGTCGTGGGCCGAATAGAGCTTCACCTGGACGTAGCTCCCATAGTCGGAGATCTGGTAGGTGTGGTTGGCACCGGAGTAGTCCTCCTCGAATGCCACGAAGCTGCCGTTGATGATCTCGCCCACCGCATCGATGGTCGTCTCGATCTGCTGTCCCTCGTACGAGCCCGTGGGTATCTTCCAGTACACGCCATGGAAGGACCCGTCGAAGTCGAACTCGCGGGACTCGGTGACCGACACCGACCCATCAGTCGCGATGGTCGCGTCGATGACCACCTGGTCGATGGAATAGTCATCCGCCAGCGCCTGACGGGGCAGAGCCATCAGACAGAGCGACACCACGGCAAGCAGCATCGCGACGATGCGCAGAACGCGACCGGAACGCCTCTGAGAGAACATGGTGCCTCCTCGAACCTCGAGCATCCCATACGAACGGCATAGATGAGGATACCAGAGTGGGGGCATGTGGCAGAGGGAGCATGCCATCCCCACGCCGCATTGGCCGCCCTCACCCAGCCATCGGACGCCGTGTGACACGGAGGCGACGGCCATCCATCGAGGACCGCCTGCTGGGGGATGCGGCAGCGCGAACGCCAAGGCCTCTGGTTCGCCGTGCGCGCTCGTCACGGCTCATTCCCCCACCCGGGGTTCGCGCGCCGCAATCCCGATGAGCCCCATCACTCTGGGACGGTCCCCATGCCCACCCGCATGATGACGTCGCCGATCTCTATTTCGGACCCCTCCTTTACCCTCCGGCTACCCTGAAGGGGCGTTCCGTCGACAAATGCCGGGTTGGTGGCACCACAGTCCTGCACCACCACCCCATCTGCGTCGGGTACCACCCGCACGTGGCTGCGCGATACCGAACGCGCCTTCAGCACGATCTCGTTCGCCGCATCCCTCCCCACGCCAATCCCCTCCCGCGCCAAGGGGACACGCACGCTCATGCCATCCGTCGACACGTCCAGGAAGAACGCCGCGGGGTCAGGGGACGACACGGCCTCCGACATGGGGCTCCCCAGATCAATCGTATCGTCATTTCCCACCTTACCCTGTGTCGCCTTGCGATGGCGTGGCGGCACGAGCGGCTCCTCCTCGTCTATCTCGTCGAGCTCTATCGATGCGAGGGGGTCACTGGGTCGGCTCGTCGGCGAGGGCACCTGGCGCAATGCGCCGGATGCGGTCTGCCGGGGCCGGTCCTTCTCGAAGTCGTAGAGACACCCATAGCAGATGGGCATGTCCTCGAACAGCAGCTGCCCACAGCGAGGACAGACCTTGGTGTCCTCCCGTTCCGCTTCGGTCTCGGTCCCGGCAAACACATACCGCACCCTTCCTGGCTGGGTCGCGTCATTCGCCTTGTATCTCGTCGCCATCCTCCGCTCCTTCCTCCATCGTCATCTCAACCACCTCTCCCGGCACGAGCCATGGACCTCGCTTGTGAGGCCGCTCCAACACGACCCATGCTGCCCTACAGCCCGCCAACCGTTGGGGCGGCAGCGCCCGCCACACCCCAAGCACCGTCCCGTCACGCGCGACGCATGCCACGTCGAGGCGATAGCGCATGCCCCACGTGTGGATGCTCGAGCACCCGACGAGGGCGACCTGCCGCGCGTCGCACGTCGTGCCCAGCAGGCCACGCAGCCTCTCCCATGCCGTCGACAGCCGCAGGTACACCTGTCGCTCGCCCGAGCCCCTGCGCCAAACCACCAACGAGCCACCCACTACACCACCACCCCCGGCCGATACCGATCCACCACCAGCGTCCTGACATGGGTCAACGAGACCGGAGGGCCAAAACGCACCCCCGCGATGACGAAGGACCCGGGCCAGGGGCGATAGCGCAACGTGCACGTAAAGGTCGTCAGCAGCGGGGACACGGGAAAGCTCAGACCATCCCCACCCGCTGGCTGCCCCGCTCCCGACACCGTGACGCTGACCTCGCATGACCTCATTGACAGGGCCGACTCGATGCGGGACCTGACGGCCCCGGCAGCAGAGAGCGCACTCTGCTCCCCTGGCGGTGACACGCCTTGGGAAACGACCGCGTCGAAGGCCACCCTGTCGAAGGTCGCACAAGCCTCGGCGAACCTGCAAAGGTTGAGCACGATCAGACCGACCACGATGGCCACCGGGATCGTAACGGCCAACTCGACCGCCATCTGCCCCCGCTGCGACCCAAGGGGGCCTCCCCTCAGGGCACTCATGTGGACCCCAGCTGTGACAGGTCGACCGTCAGGGGGATGCGCACGCCCTCGAGACCCGGTACGGGGAGCTCGGCGATCGTGAAGGGTCCGGACGTGCCGAGATACTCGATGACTTTGTCCCGCATCAGTTGGACGAGCTGGTCAGGCGAGGTGGGAAGGGCTTGGATGACCTCCCGTGCCTGGCCGACGTTGGAGAGACCCGCCTTGTCGAGGACCGTCTGGCTGTTGACGAGGACAGGCTTGCGCAGGCGCAGGTCTGCCGGCTCGAAACCGAAGCCCGAGACCAGCGACGAGAGACGGCCACGCAGCCACGAGGCGACACGCTCGCCGAAGACGCCCTCGACCCCGTTGAGGAAACGGCCTCCCACGTCCTGCACCTGCTCGTATGCAGACCCATATCCCACCAGCAGGTCGCTCCACAGACCGGTGATGCTGCCGACCAGGTCGAGCCCAAGCGAGTCCCTGCCCGTTCGCAGCCCGTCGAACGCACGCGCGAGGACGGTGTTGCGCTCGGTCGTGTCGTCCGGGGCCAATGCCGATGCGGAGATGGCCGCACCGGCAGGCAGCTGTGCCCCCGCAAGGAACGATCCCGTCAACGTCGGGGGAACCTCGGTTCCCGACGGGCGCCACACCACGCTGACGCATCCCCACGCACCGGGAGGGCAGAGCTTGGGCTTACTGACGGAGAGCTCCTCCATGGCACGGTCGAAGGCGCTCTTGCCATCTTCCGCGGCCTTCTGCATGTCCCGCTCGGCGGCAATCTCATCCTGCCGGGCAAGCTCGTACTCCCGCGACGCCTCGACCACGATGCGCCAATAGTGCTCGAAGCCGTTGTCGATGTTGGTCGAGGCATTGGCAACGTTGCCCATCGCACGCGCGTCCATGCGACACAGGTCGCAACGCAGGATGGGCCCCGCGTCTATCGTTGCGAGGGAGTTGTTGCCCGCAAAGGGGCCTGTTGCCCCGGGACAGCGCAGCGAGCAATGCAGCACCGTGCCGTACTCCTCGTAGGTGCAGGGCCAGACCTGGTCGGTATAGAGCCGCGTGTCATAGACCATGCCGGTGTTGTGGGGCAGCTCCTCGAGCCGCATCGAGACCTCGTCATCGGTGTCCACGCACGACATACGCCCCACCAGCTCGTACGCGTATCCATAGAACTGCTTGCGTGCCGCTGATCGCTGCAGCTCCTCGAGGCCGGCATTGGCCGGTGACTCCTGTGCGTAGCGCCTTCCGTAGTAGTTGCGGGCGCGGACGCGTGCGTATTCGAACTCCCAGCGATCGGGTGAGCCATAGGTGGGGTTCAGCCACCCTGACAGGCCAGCCAGGGTCTGTGCCCTGCTTTGCATGCAGAGGGGACTGTCCACGTTGTCCGCGCGCCATGCTCGCTCCTTTGCCGCCTGGGCACGCTCGTGGGCCTCCTGCTTGCGCGCCGAGGCCTCGGCAAGGTCGGTTGCCTCCTGCTGCATCTCGTCAACGTTCGTGTGGTCCTCGAGAAAGGAGTAGTCCGACTTCGATCCGGAGGGGAAGGGGATGGCCATGCCAACGTAGCTCGTCGTTGCCGTCGCGTTCGCCGCGACGCACGAGGCCGAGTTTGCCATGATGAGCGCGGGCAGGGCGTCCTCCAGGGTCTTCAGGCCCCGTGCCGCAGAGCGCGAGAACTCCTTGCGTGCCTGCAGGATGGACTTGCCCGCACGCATGATGCTGACGGAACGCGCCTGCAGCGGCGGAATGGCTGCCACGACCAAGCCGGCCCCGCATACGACGACACCCGTCAGGCCCATGGTCAGCACGCAGGCATCCAGCACCTGGGCAACCGTCGAGAATGCGGCGACGCAGTTCTCCCCCGCCATCGCCGAGGCGTCCGCCACCTCCTGGACGTCAGCCGCACGGGACAGCGACCAACCTGCCGCCGCCGTACCGAACGCCAACGTCAGGCTGAGGAGGAGGGCGAGCGCCATCGCCATGGTGGTGTACCCGCCGTCGTCCTTCACGAACGCCCGGACGCCCAGCACGCGACACGGTCGACGGGAATCATCCCCATATCTTCTGCCAAGTCCCATAGTCACCCCCAACCCACTCGGGACGCGTGTCCTCGGACAGGGACACGCTCATGACGATGCCCACCCCATCGCTGACCGACACGAGGGACGCGATGGCCCCGAACAGGGGCAAGGGTCGCGCGTGCCCGGAAATCCTGACGTCTACGTGACTGTCGGTGCGGCTGATGCTGACGTCCCAGTCGGCATCCCCACCCACGTGGAAGAGCGCGACCTCGGGCACCGCGCGCAACCTCCGCAGCGCGTAGGATCGCACGGCAGAGACATCTCCCCCATATGCCGTCGCAGCCGCCCGCACGCACTCGGCTGCGGTCGCGCGCATGATCGTCCTGGTATACGAGAGACAGGCGGGCTGCACCAGCATTGCCAGGACCAGCATCACCGATGGCAGCAGCACGGCCGCCTCCACCGTAGACTGGCCGCGCTCTCCACGCGAGGCGACGTCACCCCTCCCGCGACGCGGTCCGGAGCCGTCCGCCCGCCTCCCTCTGACCTTCTTTGACGATCGCACCATCCTCCCAATCACCCCTCTCGTTGCGCTAGAAGAGCGCGAGGTCCCTCGCGGCACCCAAGACGTCGCCACCCAGCTGGTGGGACGAAGCCTCCACCGCACGGTCGAGCAGGACGGCATCGCGTGCGACATGCCACAGTCCCCCCATGGCCAGCAGCATGGAGAGAAACGCGAGCAGCACCAGCGCATACTCCACCGTCGACTGCCCCCTCTCGTCGGATGCGCCTGCGACGCCCTTCCGGAACATGTCACCCTCCTTGCCCTGCTTCATCGCCCTCTGCCGAGCCATCCCCCGTACCAACGCCTGGTTGGGCATCCTGGTCGGCAAGCAGCTCCCACATCTCGTCGCGATCCATGCGCAGCACGCTCAGCTCACATGACTCGTCATCCAGGCTTCCGATGACGCATACGTCGACCCAACCGTCCCCCTGCACCGTGCAGGCCCATACCGACCCCGTCAGGTCGATGTAGCCGGAATAGGCCAGGACGCAGCCGCCGGTGTCCCGGTAGGAGGAGAGCAGGCGAGTCGCCACCTGCTCGACCTCCCCCGGCACCACCTGCACGGACACGCCGTCCTGCGACGATTCCGTCAGGCCTTCGGCCGACAGGCCGATGGCGCCTTCGTCACCAGTCGCATCGGCACCTCCCGATGGGTTCGCATCTGGCTCGGACCCCGCCTGCGGACCCGCATCCCCAGATCCCGTGGCCACTGCGGACGTCTGGCCTTGGCCAACCCGTCCGCGACCGTGGAAGGCCAGGACTACGACGCCGACCAGCACGGCCAGGGCGACAAGCGCAGCCGCCGGCACCATCGCGTCAACGCGAAACCTCGCCGCCTGGCGCGTCCCCCTGCGCATCTACAGGGAGTTCATGCCGCTGACGATCGCGTCCCACAGCTCCTGGACCTTTCCGCGAAATGCGATGATCGCCAGGATGGCTATGACGACCAGCACGCCCACGAGGATGGCGTACTCGGTCGTGCCCTGACCCTTCGTGTCGCGGACGAGATCGCGTGCCCTGCGACATCCCTCCGCACCAAACGTAGAAAGCATCTTCATCCATCGCTCCTTTCCATCTGCCATCGGCTGCGACATCACGTCCACCCGATGCCTAGCGCCCGTCGGGCAACGCATTGCCCGCGAACGACTGCTACCCAAGCGTCAGGGACGCCCCGAAGAGCGGTCCGAGTATCGCCATCAACATCGCCGGAACGATGAGCGTCCCCAAGGGAATCAGCATCTTCACCGGCACCCGCTCGATCTCCTCCTCCATCTGGGCACGCTGTTCGTCCCGAATCGTCTGTGCCTGCTGCTCCAGCGTTGCCGCAAGCGGTGACCCGAAGGCCAGCGCCTGGGAGACCACGGCGGCGAACCGGTCGAGCGATGCCACCCCCAACCGATGCGCCACGCCCTCCAAGGCCTCCTCGCGTCCGACCGTGCCCAGTCGCCACGAGAGCATGGCGCTCCCCATCGCCCTCGACAGGTCGTTGTCATAGCGCTGGCAGTACAGCTCGAGCGACGAGTCGAACGAGAGGCCCGCCGAGAGGCCCAGCGTCACCACGTCAAGCATCACGGGCATCTGACGCAGGCATTCGGCCCGTCTGCTCGTCGCACCGGCGCGCTCGAGGATGCGCGCAAGGGGCGGGGCGCGCACGACACGGGCAAGCAGCCTCTCGAACGGGTCGGTCGCCAACGTCATGGGCCTCGGCGCATGTCGCTCCCCACCGGTGGCGACGAAGGCCGCCAGGAAGGTCGCCCCACCCGCAAGCGCGCAGCTGCCCACCATGAGGGCATCCATCCCTACAGCACCCCCCTCATCAGACGACGGATGATGAGCAGGGCAAGACCATCCATGACGCTCGCGACGAGCACGCACACCATGCCTGGCAGCGTCGAGAGGCCCTGCTGGTAGTCCACCGAGATCAGCGACAGCAAGCAGACGAGCAGCAGTGGCAGCAGGCAGACGATGCGCACCGAGAGGCGCACCTGCGCCGTCTTGACCGCCAGCAGACGCTCGAACTCCCCCTGCCGCTCGACGATCTGGGCGGAGCTCTGGAAGAGCCCTCGCAGGGGACTGCCCGTCCGCTGGGCGATGACGAGCGCCGTCGTGAGCATGCCGACCCCCGGCGCATCGAGCTCGCGTCCCAAGGCGTCCATCGCCTCCTCCGCCGAGGCACCGCACCTCAGGCGCAAGGCCGCCTGGACGAACGCCTCGCCGGCATACCCGCGCTCGTGCATGCCCACGTATTCGATCGCCTGCATCAGCGTCTCCCCTGCCCCAAGCGCCATCGCAAGCGTACGGAAGACCTCGGGCATCTCGTCGATGAGGGCGCGCTCGCGCGCACGCTGCCGCGAGGAATGCCAGAGCGGGATCCCGATGCAGGTGAGAACGACTCCCACGCAGCATCCCAGCACCGAGCGCGAGAGCAGCCCCGCCAGGACCCACAGGCAGACAAGGCCCGTAAGCAACAGTGCCCCGGCCTCGCCGCGTGCCAGGTAGCCGCCCCACCTTCGAGACCTGCGAGCAAGCCCCTCGCTCGCGGCCCGCCAGGAGGGAATGCCCTGCAGAAGGGTGAGCAGCCGCGCCGAACCAACCCATGCGCACCACGCGTTCACTACACGCCCTGCGGCTCGCACCGACCATCCCTGGGCGTGCCTGCTGGCGCCTCCACCGGTTGCCACGGCAGCCACCGCCGCCATGCTCGCCCCGCAGGCTACGACATAGAGTCCCTCCATCGCTCCACCTCGCTTTCTGACAGCTGTTCCGCACGGATGGCCTGGTCCAGGAAGTCCGGTTCGCGCTCCAAGCGCCACCGGTCCCGGGCGGGGTCATAGGACACGAGGGGGACCAGGCTGACGCTGCCGTCGGTCGCGCGCCCGACCTGCGACAGCGAGGTGATGCGCCGCGAGCCGTCGTTGCGTCGCGCCGACATGACCACCAGGTCGAGCGCGGTCGCAACCTGCTCCTCGATGATTGCCGCCGGCAGGTCCATCCCAAAGCGCGCCATGAGGACCAGGCGCAGGATGGCCTCCTCCGCCGTACCGGCATGCAGCGTCGTCAGTACGACACTATGTTTTGAGCAGGGTTGTGATAGTCTCGTATCTAGTCGACTGGTCGACGAGGAGTGTCCCATGCCCAAAGACGCACAGACCGAAAAGCCCCCGCTGAGGGCGGCAATCTACACGCGCGTGTCGCGAGACTTCTCAGGCAATCACAGGGCAGTGGAGCGCCAGGAAGAGGACTGCCGACTGATGTGCCAGATCAACGGCTGGGAGGTCGTGCGCGTATACTCCGACAACTCCATCTCAGCATACTCGGGAAAGACAAGGCCCCAGTTCGACAGGATGCTCAGAGACTACAAGCGCAATCACTTCGACATCATCGTGGCCTGGAAGATGGACCGTCTGACACGCTCCGTCAAGGGCTTCGCTGACATGCTCGACGAGCTCAAACACCAGAAATTCAGGCTTTGCACCACCGACCTCGGCGAGGTGGACCTCGCAGACGCGGGCTCCGAGTTCATACTAAATATGATGGTCAACGTGGCCCAATTCGAGAGTCGTCGCAAGAGCGAGCGTGCCAAACGTGCGAACCTCCAAAGGGCGCACCTCGGTTATATAAAGCGTGGCACGCGTTGCTTCGGATTCGGGCCTGACCTTCAGATCGTCGAGGATGAGGCAGACTGCATTCGCCGCATGTACGAAGTATATGCCCAGGGCGCATCCATGAGCGCCATCGCTCGCAACATCGCAGGTGACGCCGACACGCTCGACCTCCCCCACTTCGACGCGCCATCCGTCATCTTCGCACGCGAGCGATGGGAGCGCATGACAGACGAGGAGCGCGCTAACCTTACACCACGACAGGTGATGATGCTGCCACGCGAGCTCTTCGCGCAGATTCCAGAGTCGCAGCTCAAAAAGTACAAAGCGGAAGACCGACGAGCGATAGCCAAGGCACAGGCCAAGCCAGAGAAAAAGTTCGATTTGGCCGTCACGCAGCAGATACTCAAGAACCCACGCTACGCAGGCTATGTGTGCTACGTACCGACAAAGGACGGCAAGTGCCAGCCGACCAACGCGCACTGGACCGACTTCATCGTCCGTGACAAGACTGGAGAGCCGGTGAAGGCCGCATGGCCAGCGATCGTCGAGCCAGAGCTGTGGTGGCAGGTGCAAGCGCGTCGCGAAAAGAACAAGTATGCTGGCGACGGACACAGGATCGACAACAATGGCGCGAAGATCCGACACGTCGGCTCCGGTTTCTACCTGTGCCACGTGTGCGGACGTCCCGTGAGGGCTGGCGATGGTCGCTACGAGTGCGTCCACCATGTCAGTCGCATGCGTAAACACATAGACCAGTACGTGCTTGCCGCAGCCGCCCTGCGCCTGTCGCTGCCGGAGACGTTCGACCTCGCTGACCATGCCAACGACGACGAGGTCGAAGCCCTGCGCAGAGAGATCTCCGACGCCCGAAGCCGTCTCAGGTCCGTGCGCGCCGGCTATGAGCAATGGCTCGTCGACGGCACGGGAAACATCGACGACGAGATGTACACGCGCGCCTCGACACGCCTGACAGAGCGCATCTCGAAACTCGAGTCGAGGGTGCAGAACCTCGCCTCGCCTGCCGTCTCCCCTCTCGCAACTATGCTCGAGACCGAGAGTCCGGCCGCGGCGCTCATGCGCATCAAAGAGATAAGCCAGGTGCAGGCGATCCTGCGCCAGATGATGGACGTGACACTCTATGCCCACCCGGGAGGCAAGCGCTACGATGCGAGCTCGCTCGTGAGCGACGTCGGAATTACCTGGAAGCTTCTGCCGAGCCCGGAGCACATGGCAATGGGCCTTGAGGACCGCGAGATGTACGCGTCGCGGCTACTGGAAGGAGCGTTCTGGGCAGACCTTGACTTCGACGCGATTGACGAGGAAGACCTCGCACCCTGGGCACGCGACTTGAGAGACGCGCCCGACTTCGTCTTCGAGGCGGCACACGCTGCGCTTATCGCCGCCGTGCGGGCACGCGTGGACGACCTGATAGCGCCCTACGGCGATGACGAGCAGCGCCCGGTCTTCGCAACTGAGACAGAGACCGACCCGCTCACAGGCGACGCAGTTGCGATCGGAGGCATCACATCACAAGACAATACGGATACAACTCTAGGCGAGCTCCTAAGAACAGTAATGAAGACAACACCAAGGCCGAAATACGAAAGTAAGTAACAAACACACACCTAGGAGCGCCCCACATCGGACACTTGGGAACAATCTTGTCTCAGCGCAATTCCAGATGCTTATCAAAGCATATTTCCGGCTCTTCGGTGGTTTCTGTGGGAGAGATTCCGGCATAGGCCCAGCTCAGCGGGCGAAAACAACGATCTGGAACTGAAACGGCCCCGGGAGGGGCCGTT